>CAZBBO010000095.1:0-1506 GCA_964490345.1 uncultured Ferruginibacter sp. | reverse complement strand
TTTTATGTCGCACGCCGTGTGCGTGCGTGGATTGAAACGATAATATTATAGAGAATATGTTCCCAGAAACTGTCGCACGCCGTGTGCGTGCGTGGATTGAAACTCGTCCTCGTCCTCAATATCATCTAAGTTAATATTGTCGCACGCCGTGTGCGTGCGTGGATTGAAACGGGACTATGATCGAAAAGACAATTTTAGCTATGGTCGCACGCCGTGTGCGTGCGTGGATTGAAACTGCATAACAGATTTGCGCCTAAACTGCGCTGGACGGTCGCACGCCGTGTGCGTGCGTGGATTGAAACATCATAAGCATCAATTAAAGGAATAACCTTTTCCGTCGCACGCCGTGTGCGTGCGTGGATTGAAACCCGCAAGATCCATTTCAATCATTATTCCGTTGTGTCGCACGCCGTGTGCGTGCGTGGATTGAAACTAATCCAAGTTGCCCCTCAACTCCGTAATCTCGTGTCGCACGCCGTGTGCGTGCGTGGATTGAAACGGTTTGGGAAAAGAATAATCACGGAAGCGGTGAGTCGCACGCCGTGTGCGTGCGTGGATTGAAACTAAAATCTTACGCTTTAAGTTCCATATTCTCAAGTCGCACGCCGTGTGCGTGCGTGGATTGAAACGGGTTAAGTGTTGAAATGGTAAGCGGGGCAAAAGAGTCGCACGCCGTGTGCGTGCGTGGATTGAAACGCAACGCCCTTTATCGCACTCCACATAGTTTTAGGTCGCACGCCGTGTGCGTGCGTGGATTGAAACATTTCTTAGAGCAAAACTGCCGGAAGATATACAGGTCGCACGCCGTGTGCGTGCGTGGATTGAAACAGTTTTGTTCCTTAAATCTTCGTGCAACAATATTGTCGCACGCCGTGTGCGTGCGTGGATTGAAACAATATCTACTATATCCCAAGGATAATAGATTAAGTCGCACGCCGTGTGCGTGCGTGGATTGAAACCAAAGCCACCACTGACAGCAAGCGTCAAAACGTGTCGCACGCCGTGTGCGTGCGTGGATTGAAACAAGGATTTCATTTTACTTTCGCTCCCGCCTTAAGTCGCACGCCGTGTGCGTGCGTGGATTGAAACCTGAATAGTATTTATTAAGGCTAATCTTCGGGAGGTCGCACGCCGTGTGCGTGCGTGGATTGAAACACAGGACTAAAAGATAAAAACGGAGTTGAGATTGTCGCACGCCGTGTGCGTGCGTGGATTGAAACACGAACTTAGAAATAACAGAATGGATTGAGTGGTGTCGCACGCCGTGTGCGTGCGTGGATTGAAACACTTTGTTGCAAGTTGAAGTTCAGCACATTAAATGTCGCACGCCGTGTGCGTGCGTGGATTGAAACAGGCTGTTATTTGAATTGGGAGCTCCTTCTCAACGTCGCACGCCGTGTGCGTGCGTGGATTGAAACATACATATTATTGAATTGAGTAGCTTTGTTGAAAGTCGCACGCCGTGTGCGTGCGTGGATTGAAACTGCGTTAGTGCCGTAATAGAAT
>CAZBBO010000094.1:0-1520 GCA_964490345.1 uncultured Ferruginibacter sp. | reverse complement strand
AGGATACTGATTTTAGTTTTGAAGGAAATGAAAGAATGAAGTGCCAGTATGATGGAGGAGATTTACAAATTGGCTTTAATGCTAAGTTTTTAATTGAAATGCTTAATAATATCGAAACAGAAGATATTGTTATGGAGCTAAGCTCAGCCACCAAGGCCGGGTTGATAAAGCCGACAGAACAGGCTTCGGGAGAAAATATGATGATGTTGGTGATGCCATTAATGCTCAATTAAAAGAAAAATTCTGCGTATAAATATTCCGCAATTTATAGAAGTTTTTCCTCGACCGTTTCCTACTTGCCTGTGAATCAGAGAGTTAAAAAAGTGGCAGGGTTTTTTATGTTATAAGAGGTATAAAATCATTTTAAATTTAAAAGAAATGGAAGAGGATACAAATGTTCAAGTAAAACCAACCAAATCACGTAGAGGTTTTGCTTCAATGGATGCAACACGGCAACGTGAAATTTCTTCAAAAGGAGGCAAAACCGCCCATATATTAGGACATGCACATGAGTTTAGTGTACAAGAGGCACGCGATGCCGGCAAAAAGGGAGGTGAGGCAAGAAGCAGAAATCGAAAAAGCAAACTATCAGAGCAACCCCAACCTTAATGGGTTAACTCCAAATCCTTCTTGCTCTGATTATTCTTCGATTGCGTTGGAAGTTCCACATATCAGCAATACTGAATATCTTTTTACTTTTTTCAGTAGCGGATACTTTATTAACTGATTCTTTTACTTCAGGGTTTCCAATAATGATGGCAGAGTTTTTAATGATATCTGTTTTCATGACTTTAAGTTTTATTATTATAACTCAAAGGTATAATAGTTTCTTAGTACTGTGCAATACATAGTATCATAAAATTTTAAGATTCCTACAAGTACAAAAGCATGCACATTGACTATTAGCGTGTTATGGTTAATTATAAATAATCATTTAACAATATGATAACATTTTGAAAAAAGAAGGGATGTATTATAGGGTGTGGAAATATGCTTTTTTTCATGGAAATTGCATTTTTTGGTATTGGTTATGGTAATTCTACAAACTTTTGATAATTATGTTTCTGCCACCATCTTGCAATCGCGGTTAGATCAGTGTGGAATTAAGGCATATATGTTAGATGAGCACACCGTAACCATTGGCCCGTTTTTAGGAGGAGCAATTGGAAATATTAAACTGGTAGTAGCTGATAAGGATGCTCCTTCTGCCATTAAATTGTTAGATTTTTTTAGAAGGGAGCAGGTTCAGATAAATAAATGCCCTCGATGTTTGTTGGGGAATCTTGAATTAGTTCCCAGGCGGAGCTTTTCTAATTTTTTTACAGCAATACTAACCTGGTTGTTTTCAAACTATGCAGTATCAGAAAAAGTGTATCATTGTGATTGCTGTGGATATGAAACCACAGAACTTCCGGACACTTCAGTGATGAACAATTAATTTATGAAGAAAATTGCAATGATTCCGGCTCGTTATGCAGCTACTCGCTTTCCTTATAAACTAATGCAGCCGCTTGGTGAGA
>CAZBBO010000093.1:0-1528 GCA_964490345.1 uncultured Ferruginibacter sp. | reverse complement strand
GCCTGAGCCGTGATTTTATCACAGCCAGGATCGGCAGTAAGAAAGTGTTGGAAGGATACCGCGCTTAGGGGGAGACAAAAAACTAAGCTACACCTTTTTGGTTTTCTGAAATAGATAGCATTACCCAGCCTTTCCTCACTGCAGGGTGATAACTATTTCTCTTCATATCATTACACGTTTTCAGTTACCTCAGAGTGAAGTATTTATTAGGTTGCGACCTATGTCATGAAGCCCTTTTACTATTTTCTTCTTTTGTTTCTCACCGGGTATTTTTCTACCTGAAATATAGTCAGCCATTAGCGGCTGGGCTATGCCTATTTTCCGGGCGAAGGCCGAAACATTTATTTCTTCTACCTGAGAAAATAGAGCACTTATTTCTGTAGGCCTTTTCTTTGGTTTGAAAAACCCGTTGAATGACAGGTCTTCATCCAAAGTGCTCCAGTGGATTCCAAATTCAGACGTAAAATATTTTTCTCTTTGCTTTGGGGTAGCATCTCTCAGGCGTGGATAATCGGCAAAAAGTTCTCTTGCTTTTCTGCCACTTTGTGTTTCAATATGGATAGCATCTGTGGTGAGCCATATCTTTTTGATATTTTTTAGAGTAATGTTCATGTTATTATTTTTTAAAAAATTCATTCCATCTGTAGATGATAATTTCGCGGTTTTCTTCAATAAGATTTTCAATAAGTCTCAGGTCTGTTTGTTTGAACTTATAATTTTTAATAAGCTTAACATGTGGTACCACATCGTATCTGGCAGAGCACTCTCCTTTCATAATATGTACATGTACGGGGTCGTGGTCATTAGAGAAGAACGAAAACCTATAGCCAAAAGCGATGAAGATTGTAGGCATTTCAAACGATTTCACAGTAAAGATAGGTTATAATATTATAACCTAAAAGAAATACCCTTTCTTATTGCAGTCAATCAGGCTACATTCTGTACATAGCTGTGTTTCACTTCAAATCCAGGTTATCTCCCTTTGCCTGAATGTTTTCTTTGCGGGTTACCGAATTCGGATTGTATGATTAATAGGTTTCTGGTATATTCAAAACCTTTGTCAATCATGAAATGTTAAAATGATTAAGAGCTTGGAAATTATAGGGTACCCAAATCTAAATGGCTACTTCCTTGTACTCCTATAAAAGTGTTCCTTAAATTAATATCTAAAACCGCTGCTTCGCATCATCAATCAGATCCCTTGCGATATAATAAAACTCGTCATCAAAACCATCGATGTAGGATCGGCTGTTGCAAAGGATAGCTACGCTGTATTCTGTACCCATTACCCAAAAGACACCGGTACCGGCCAGATTGCCTCCGTGGTAAAATGCACCCGGAAAGAAAGGATGATTAGCTCTCCACCCCAATGCATATCGACCGTTGGAAGAAGATGGAGTGAGCATCTGCGTGCGAGCGGTTGCGCTGATAATGTCAGTCGGGTTGCTCTTACCGTCGATGTATGTAATGAGCTTCATCATCTCTTCAGTAGAAGCTATAAGTCCGCCTGCAGCTGCTATCACATCCA
>CAZBBO010000092.1:0-1603 GCA_964490345.1 uncultured Ferruginibacter sp. | reverse complement strand
GCAGTTATGGACAAACGGAATTCTAATTCCCAACCTGCATAAAGCCCTGTTCGTTAGCAGAAATGCGGAAGTTCACTTACCTTTATAGGCAACTCAAAAGCTTTTACTCATGAAGATTCTGCACTTTAAATCACTTATCACATTGATAAGTGTAATCTTAATAAATGTCTCTTATGCTCAAAATGGACAATGGTTAAATAATGATGAAAAAAAAGGGATTCTGATAACTTACGACTTCCGCTTAACCGTTGAAAATGGTGACTCATCGCTTTTATTGAATTTAACTATTAACGATAAGCAATCAAATCAAACATTTGACTACGGCGAGATATCCTTAAATTCGAGAAATGTCCTCGATAGCAATTATTTGTCAGGACTGTTGCAAAATAAGTATGCCGTCTTGTGGAAGCAGTTTGGAAGAGAAACTATTTTAAGACACAGTAGCTACCTTTCGACTATGGTATTAAATCTAAAAGATACTATTAGCCAACGGAATCAGCATTCTTTTGTTTATCAAGGCTTATTTATGTATCAGTCTTTGCTAAATGGGGCAAATAAGGATACGAAAAATACAGGCTCTGTTGATTTTACTGTTATGAGCAGTTATATTCTTGTCGGCTCCTCATTTGTCTGTGAAGAAGAAGTCTACATTAATATTGCTGACTTCAAAAATTATTTAGAAGAAAGAAAAAAATGGGATAAAGAAAACAAAGGAATTGATTACTACTTAGAAACTCTAAAAAATGAAAAGTCTATAGAGCTTAACATGGTTGAAATAACTGTGAGATTAGAAGAATACTTTCAGAGCCAATTTGGGAGATGGCCTCAAGGTGGTGAATGTGGATGCTGCATGAATTATTCAGGCCCCTGTTATTACTGGAACAAAATCTGTCTGGCACATGATATGGCTTGTCAAAAGTGTCAGCATTCATGGTGTTTTTCTGGATGTGTTCCGACAAGTTGCAGTGGAAATACAATTTCTTGGTATTGGTGGTTAGTTATGAATTAAACCAAACTGCCAAGACATGAAATTAAGAAATATAATTGCATCTCTGCTATACCTTATTGGAATATGTAAAATAGTAGATTGGTTTATCTTTTGGGAAAAGAACAAAGAATTAGCCCTTAGTGACTATCCCCAACTTAAAGAGAAATTCATTAGTAGGTTTTCTACTTCGTTACAACCCCTTTTTTCAAAAAACCCTGAACCAGCGACGATTATTTGTATAGTCTTCTTTACAATAGCGGGTATAATTTTCTTGAAAGAACATAAGACGATTTTCAAGGTTATTGCAATAAGTGCATTCTTTTTTGCTTTTTGGAATTTATTTTCAGTAATGTAAATCGTCATAGCACTTCTGCCAACATTGCATTGCCAAAATGCCGGCTGACCAATAAGCAGTCGGCATATGTTTTCCAATCACCTTTTGTTCCAGCGTGACCGAATGCTATTAAGCAATAGAATATATTTTCAACAATAAATCATTTTTTAAGCTGTAGTTCCGGGGTAGACGAATCTCAGACTTCCGGCACTTCAGCAATGCTTTTCCGTTACCTGCTATTGCAATGAGCACCCTACGTAATTTGACCATATTATTTTTTC
>CAZBBO010000091.1:0-1604 GCA_964490345.1 uncultured Ferruginibacter sp. | reverse complement strand
CCCTGCAGCCTTAGGCTGCCCCCTTCGGGGGACTGAAACGTTGATAATTGAAACCGGTATAGTTTGGTTCGAGTTCCCCTGCAGCCTTAGGCTGCCCCCTTCGGGGGACTGAAACAGATTGCGCCACGAGGCCCATATCTCGCCCCTGCTGCCTGCAGCCTTAGGCTGCCCCCTTCGGGGGACTGAAACTAGAGCGCGACGGATGCGTCGCGCGCGCGCATCCTCCTGCAGCCTTAGGCTGCCCCCTTCGGGGGACTGAAACTGGTAGGGGCACGCGACGTACACACGCGCTGCTGTGTCCTGCAGCCTTAGGCTGCCCCCTTCGGGGGACTGAAACCGAACACAGCATCAGCGGTAACAAGACCGACCGCACCCTGCAGCCTTAGGCTGCCCCCTTCGGGGGACTGAAACTAACGCGGCTAGCCGCTGTAGATCAGCGTGTCCCCGCCTGCAGCCTTAGGCTGCCCCCTTCGGGGGACTGAAACCGTACCAGCCGTTTTCGCATGGCTGGTCGCTGTAGTCCCTGCAGCCTTAGGCTGCCCCCTTCGGGGGACTGAAACTTTGAGGGGATGGCTACTGGCGCTCGATGTCGCGCCTGCAGCCTTAGGCTGCCCCCTTCGGGGGACTGAAACTCAATCTCCTGCGAAAAGAGGATCAGCGGCAGTTCGCCTGCAGCCTTAGGCTGCCCCCTTCGGGGGACTGAAACCATGTTTGACTCGCGGAGGCCGACGTGGGTCATATTCCTGCAGCCTTAGGCTGCCCCCTTCGGGGGACTGAAACTTGCGAGCCAGTCCTCGCGATTCCTGTACCACATAGACTGCAGCCTTAGGCTGCCCCCTTCGGGGGACTGAAACTCATGCCGCTTGAGGCGATAATCGGGCTGCTGGTCTGCAGCCTTAGGCTGCCCCCTTCGGGGGACTGAAACCAGGCAACCGGCCCCGTAGTGGTGGGACTTCCAGGCCCTGCAGCCTTAGGCTGCCCCCTTCGGGGGACTGAAACCTTGAGGAAAATGAGGCAGCGTACCGGGATGCATCCCTGCAGCCTTAGGCTGCCCCCTTCGGGGGACTGAAACCTGAAGCAGCCGGTACTGACTGTGACAATGCCGTATTGGCTGCAGCCTTAGGCTGCCCCCTTCGGGGGACTGAAACCTTACTGCGCGCCCGGCGCCGCCTCCTGGGGGCTGTTCCTGCAGCCTTAGGCTGCCCCCTTCGGGGGACTGAAACCTTGCCAGTTGGCGGGCCTCCTCGACCGGCTTGCCCTGCAGCCTTAGGCTGCCCCCTTCGGGGGACTGAAACTGGGCAGCGAAGGGACAAGCTGCGAGGTATATCCGCCTGCAGCCTTAGGCTGCCCCCTTCGGGGGACTGAAACTGCGCCCTTCGAGGATACGCTTTACCGCCAGCGTGACCTGCAGCCTTAGGCTGCCCCCTTCGGGGGACTGAAACTTGCCCCCCTTTGCGAACTCGAACTCGGTGACGCCCTGCAGCCTTAGGCTGCCCCCTTCGGGGGACTGAAACCACGGTAAGAATGCCGTACTCGTTGCGGAACTCCACCTGCAGCCTTAGGCTGCCCCCTTCGGGGGACTGAAACTCAATCTCCTGCGAAAA
>CAZBBO010000090.1:0-1610 GCA_964490345.1 uncultured Ferruginibacter sp. | reverse complement strand
GCCCTGTGATTTCCTGACGGATCTACTACCATACCAATATTCTCTACATGAAAGGTGATGGGCCTGGTAATTCCACGAATTGTAAGATTCCCTTCCATATCATATTCATTATCATTCTTCTTAATAATTCGTGTGCTATCAAACTGTAAAGTAGGATGATTGGTTGCATCAAAAAAATCATCACTCTTAAGGTGATTATCTCTCATCTCTACTTTTGTGGTGAGTGAATTAATATCCGCGGTGAATGACGCCTTTGCAGTAGTGAAATCATGCCCTTCTGTATCTAGCTGGATATCAAATTTTTTGAACTGCCCTGACACATTAGATACCATCATGTGTTTTACTTTAAAAAGGATCTCGGAGTGCGCCGGATCAAATTGCCATTTTACTCTTGCCATAACATTCCCTGTTTTTAATTTGTATTTATATTCAAACAATACACTCCAATTCACAAATAACAAGCCAGTCTGAACAGATAAGGCAATACCGGTTTCGCAAACCGGAACTTTGCCTTTTAAGGTTTCATGTTCCTTTTAAGACTGAAACAATTCGCTTTGCTTTTGTAGTCTGAAAATATATTAATTTTGCGCCCACAACACCTGGCAACGTCTCTGACGCCTGAGATTCTATCCCGAATAAAGTAATATCCCGATATCAATCCTCTTCAGGTAAAGGGAAGCGATGTCTTCCGGGGTTGTAATGACTCTGTAGCTCAGTTGGTAGAGCAGCTGACTCTTAATCAGCGGGTCTAGGGTTCGAGTCCCTACAGGGTCACATTTTTATATGCAATGCAGTGCGGCCACTCTTTCCAGAGCCGAATTCGTTAAACCACATCTCGACTGCACTCTTCTTCAATGCACCTTACCTTTGCATAAATAAGACACCATGAATACTGAAGACAAATTACTCGTAGAGGTATGGAGCGACATTGTATGCCCGTTTTGCTATATCGGAAAAAGGAATTACGAAAGTGCAATTTCGCAATTCAGCTATGCCGGTGATGTGGTTCTTGAATTCAGAAGTTTTCAACTCGATCCACATTTTGTACAAGACCACAGCAAAAGACACGATCTTACGAAAAGTCTTTCCGAAAAGTACAGAAGGCCTGTTGCAGAAATAGAGGCTATGCAACAACAAATTACCCAAACAGCTAAAGCCGCAGGGCTTGATTTTCACTTCGAAAAAGCAATCACATTTAACACCTTTGATGCACACAGAATTATTCAAATTGCTAAAGAAAAAGGAATAGGGAATAAACTCGTGGAAATACTCTTTGCAGGGTACTTCACAGAAGGCAAGGATCTTGGAGATAAAAATATACTTACCCGGGAAGCGATGAGCGCCGGACTGACAAGAGATGATGTTGAAAAAGCCCTCACTGACGACTCGTATGCTTATAAAGTAAAACAGGATATTCAGGAAGCGTCAAATTTGGGTATCAGCGGTGTACCTTTCTTTGTACTGAATGATAAATACGGAGTATCTGGTGCACAACCCACACAGATATTTCTCGATACGCTGGTAACGGCACACGAAGACTGGGCAAAAAGCAGAAAGCCCGGATTGAAAATTGTGGCACAGGGCGAATCCTGCGATGCAGATGGGAATTG
>CAZBBO010000089.1:0-1618 GCA_964490345.1 uncultured Ferruginibacter sp. | reverse complement strand
TGCAGCCCACGGTCATCCGCGTCTATGACGAGCCGAGCACGATTAAGGTCGTCAGACGCACGCTGGGAACGTCGGTCGAAGGCGGCAACTTCGTCATCTTCGGCTTTGACGGCCAGCCAGCAATGATAGACCTGCAGGAGCAGCGCGCAATGGCGATCTGCGCCGAGCTGGGCGGGGCGGACTTCGGCCCAGAGGCGGGCTGGCACTGGTGGGATCACCGTTACAACTTCTATTTTCCGCCCTATACGCTCGATTTCCCCTGGATGTTCGGCACGATGGACACGCTCACCACCTTCGACCGCATCGAGAACCTGTACTGGACCAAGAAGCGCACCCTTGAGGAACGCTATGCCGAGTGGAACTTGCAGTACATCGCCCACTTCTCACATTGGTTCCCCTGGGGCGTGATGGTTTACGACCGTTTCATCATTGAGGAGCCGCCGCGCGATGCGCGGGCCGCGCTGGCGCTGCACAATGAAATCTGGAACGTTTCGGTGCGCACTTCAATCGCCTGCGGCGGCGTGCTCAACGAGCATCACGGCGTGGGCCTCAAACTGGCGCGGCTGGTGCGTGAGCAGTATGGGCCGGCTTTCCAGGTGCTGGAGGGACTCAAACACAGCCTGGATCCACACAACATTCTCAATCCCGGCAAAATGGGATTCGGGCCGTCAAGCTAAGGATGCAGCATGTTGAAGCAATATGAGGACAAACTGTACGGCTGCCGCTTCTGCCCGATGTGCAAACCGACCGGCGAAGTAGCAAACCTGACGCAGTTCGAAAGCCACACCACGCGCGCGCGCGCCATGATGCTGTGGCGCATCCTGCAGGGCGCCATTGGCTGGACGCCGCGCGCTGTCGAACTGCTGTATCAGTCAACGCTGGACAGCATCTCGGAAGCCTGGTGCGTCAGCCACTACCCGGTCAGCGCCTACGTGCTGGCGGCGCGGGCCGAAGTCTATGCTGCCGGGCTGGCCCCGGAGGCGGTGCGGCGAGCACTGGCGGTCAGCGCGCCCGCCGCGACCGGCGGCCCGTGCGATGCGCTGCTGCTGGCTGGCGAGATCGCGGAATGGGGCGACGAAGCGCTGGCCGCGCCGGCGCTGAGCGCGCTTCAGCGGGCCGGGGCGGTGGCCAGGCCGGCTTTCGCCCACAGCGGCGCGCTGGCCTACACGCTGGGCGCGCATGACAAGGCGCGGGAACAGGCAGCGCAGGTGGCAGCGCTGATTCGCGACAGCGGCGCGCGGACGGTGATCGCCGACGGCCCGCAAACGCTGTGGGCGCTGCGCTGCGTGTACCCTGTTCTGGGCAGCGAGCTGCCCGCGGGCATAACAGTCGTGTCGCTGCTCGAATATCTGGCGGACGCGCTGCGCGCTGGCGAGCTGACGGTGCCGAATCAGGTCGGTGACCGCGCTCTGCTCCACGACAGCCGCGCCACCGCCCTGCTGGCCGACACGCTGCCGTTGGCCGAAGCTATCCAGCCGGGCTACACGGGCGATGAAGCTAAATTAGGAGCCGGCGCGATCTATGACGCGCCGCGCGCGCTGGCGCGGGCGTTGGGAATTGACACGCTGTACAGCGTGTGGACGCGCGCCCTGAGCAGGAGCAGCGGCGCGGATGACGG
>CAZBBO010000088.1:0-1632 GCA_964490345.1 uncultured Ferruginibacter sp. | reverse complement strand
AAATCTGCCTGTCGGTAGATTAAATCTTTATTTTTGAATACTTATTTCAATTTGCCTTTTGCCTTGAACGATTACAGAAAAATAGCACGCAATATTTCACTGATTGAAAACAGAGAGCCTGGTTATGAGGCACTGCTGGCCGGCAATACCGGTCAGGCTCCACTGGTAATTGGCATCACCGGAGCACCCGGCTCAGGGAAGAGCACACTTACAGATGCATTGATTGCCGAAATGGTGCAGGATGGCCGGCGGGTGGCGGTATTGTGTGTCGATCCTTCATCCCCGTTTACCCGTGGTGCGGTACTCGGTGACAGGATTCGGATGAGTGAGTGGTACACCCACCCGAATGTATTTATCCGTTCGCTGGCGAGCCGCGGTTCGTTAGGAGGCTTACACCCTCAGATTATGGGCATCACAGCCTATCTGCAGACGGAGGCATTTGATTATATAGTGGTGGAGACAGTGGGGGTAGGGCAGAGCGAAGTGGATATTGCCGCATTGGCGGATATCACTATTGTGGTGCTGGTGCCTGAGTCGGGAGACAGTATTCAGTCTATGAAGGCAGGATTGATGGAAATAGCAGATTTGTTTGTGGTGAACAAATCGGACAGGCCGGGAGCCGATCTCTTTTATAATAATCTCAAAAAAATGCTGAGGCCTGTATATAAAAAGCATGAAGAGATGCTGCCTGTTTTTAGGACAGTGGCTTCTGAACGTCAGGGAACACAAAGGTTGTATGAATACCTGAAACAGGTGTCTGTGAAGGAGCTTACCGATGACCGGAAAGAACTTTTGGCCCAGAAGGCTTTCGCTGTGCTGCAGGAAATATTAATGGAGCAGGTAGATAAGCAAAAGTTCAGAAGTGATTTTTTTCGTGCGCTCAAAGCCGGACAGGAAAATATCTTCCGCTTTGCGAGGGAATATGCTGATAAACTGAAGCATTTATAGGCTCAAAGCCTACCCAATTTGCAGGGTTCTGTCTGTTTACTTAATCTCTTCTTCTGATAGCGCAAGCGTCTCGCTTGTGCTGTATTTAATACCAGTAGAACTAAGTTCTGGAAGGCACAAGCGAGACGCTTGCGCCAGGGAGAGTATGAAGTTTTTGGAAGGCACAAGCGGGATGCTTGCGCCAGAATGTGTACGAAGTTTTGTAAGGCACAAGCGAGATGCTTGCGCCAGGATGTGTACGAAGTTTAGGAAGGCACAAGCTGGATGCTTGCGCCAGGGAAAGTATGAAGTTTAGGAAGGCACAAGCGAGATGCTTGCGCCAGGAAGTGCCAGGAAGTATCGGGATGGGTGTCCTTAAATGTAAACAAAAACTGTGCTTCCCGGTTGTTCAGATGCCGGAACCGTCTGGATGAAGTAGCTCCAGATATTTTGCGATATAATGGTCCTTCTGTTTCGATTTGTACTGTTGGATAAATCTTGGGTGTTCGAGCGGAATGATTTCTCCGAAGAGCCGCGCTTTTTCATTTAGCCGATTGAGGAATTCAGTATTTTTTACTCCGAGTGAAAACACTCTGTCTGTAATCAGTCCCAACGACACATGTTTTTTCAGCGAATCAATCATAAAGTCCTCTACATAGTTAAATAGTTTCGGATCGTCGTAGTAATTGGCATTGAGCCATTTCC
>CAZBBO010000087.1:0-1649 GCA_964490345.1 uncultured Ferruginibacter sp. | reverse complement strand
GCTTTCGGGATCAGGGTCGTAGATCTCAAAATGTTCGGTGTCGAGCACATAGTAGATCTCGATCCCAGCCTTGCCAAAGGCGCGGTTGCTGATGGCGGTGATGGTGCCGTCGTTCGACCATTCGAAGCTGAATTGGTCGGTGTCGGCCTCCGCGGGGTCCATGAACGTGTCCAGGCTCATGGGCCAGTCGCCGTAGTCATCCTGCTCCCGGTATTCGCGGGCTTTTCTGGCGATGGTGCTGAAGCGGGGCCGGATCGCGCGGACGGCGTTTTCAGCCTCCCTGAGCTGCTGGGCGGCTATGTTGGCCTCGATCTCCTCCTCGCTGAGCGCTTCCTCTGCGGAAACCACTTCTTCGGCGGTTTCCTCTGCCACCGTTTCTTCAGCTCTGGGTTGGACGAGGTTGGGATTGATATCCAGCAATGCTTTGAGCGTGAAACCGAGTGTGGCCAGGATGATGGCGATGATGAGGATGACGAGGAAGGCGCGCAGGCCGGCCGGCATTTTCTTTTTAGGGGCCGGAGGAATGGGTGTGGGGGCCACAGGCGCGATGGGAACAGGTTTATCGGTAAAGGGCAGGGCGGTGGTGATGGAACCCAGGGAACCGGTGTCCAGGGCTTTGATGGCATCGGCAGCGCTGGGGCGCAGCGAAGGTTCCTTGGCGGTCATGGCGTTCATCAGGTCCACGATGAGGTCCGACATGTAGGGGTAATGCTCCCTTGGGTGGGGCAAGGGGCGCTCCACGATCTCTTTTTCGATGAGGAAGTCGCTCTCGGTCTGGGTGTTGAAGGGTAGGCGCCCGGTAAGCATTTCGTAGAGGACCACGCCGGTGGAATAGATGTCCGAACGGCTGTCCACATCGCGCGGCGAGCGCACCTGCTCCGGGCTCATGTAATAGATGGTGCCCAGCCGCGAGCCGGTGAGGGTGGACTGCGGGTTGGCCAGAATGCGGGCCACGCCGAAATCCAGGATCTTGAGATCATCGCGGTCGCCGATCATGATGTTCGAGGGCTTGATGTCGCGGTGAACCACACCCTTGGTTTGGGCGTAATCCAGGGCGGCCAGGATCTGGCGGAGGATGCGGCGGGTGCGCTGTTCCGGCACGGGGCCGATGGTGGCGATGAGGTCGCGCAGAGTTTGCCCTTCGGCATATTCCATCACCATGAAATAGCTTTCCTGCTCCAGGAAAAAGGTGAAGAGGCCAACGATGTGGGGATGCTGAAGTTGAGACAGGATGCGGGCTTCATTGATGAAGCGCTGGCGGAAATGCTCCTGATGGGTCACGGCCGGATCGAGCATCTTGATGGCGACCTTGCGACCTAGCAGCTCTTCCTCGGCGGCGTAAACCTTGCCCATGCCGCCTTCGCCGATATAGTCCAGCACGCGGTAGTTGCGGATGAGGTCGCCGGGTTTGAGGATCATTTGAGGACGCGGCCGCCTTTTTTCGCGCTGTCGGTTTTCACGGCCGCCACCTCAGCCTTGATGGAGTTCAGGGAATCGTAAACTCCCTCAAGGTTGCCCAGCGCCGTGTCGTAGTCGCTGAGGGCCTGGTCCACCGAGCTGTCTATGGTCTCATCTGTCTTCAGACTGTCCAGGGGTGATTTATCGCCCGTGTTGACAAATTCTTAGAATAGGAACATCACCATCATCAA
>CAZBBO010000086.1:0-1660 GCA_964490345.1 uncultured Ferruginibacter sp. | reverse complement strand
ATGAGGAAAGCAAAGAGTATATCCCGGTTGAGTTTTATGACAGAAACGATTTGTACTGTAGCATTGAGTTAGAATATTGCCCAGGATGTAGAGAAATTTTGGAGATGTGAAAATGACAGAAAAAGAACTTAAATTTGCATAGATTGATTTAATTTTTGAGCTTATTTAACAGGAGAAATAAAAATGTTGAAAATAGTAACGGGTGTATTGATAGCAGTGATGGGATTTATGGGTAGTGTTGATGCTGGTAAGATATCGGATGTGTTTGCAGCATACACGGCTGATTACCCAAGTCTTACTGATTACAATGCAATGATGCACCCGAATAAAGCCCATCTGTGTGTGTCGTTCAGGATAACCGAATCCACTGTTGTTAAGATCAGATGGAAGATTATCGGTGAGGATGGAATAATCAGATTTTATGCCATATCCACTGACCATAACACAGAAGATGAATTAGGAGAATTATCACCGGGGATTTATAATAAGTGTTTTCATCCACCAGAGCTTGAACCGGGAAGGTATTCAATGACAGTATCGGTAAGAGCAAGGGATGGTGGCAGAACTTTAAGAGATGGTTGCAAATTTGAGATTTCTGGATTTGGAGAGTAGGTATGTATAAACAAATATCGAAAGAGTGTTTAACTGATATAATATTGAATAATTTTGATTTTGGGAAACACCTAACCAACGAGCTTGTTGAAACAATTTGGGCTGCGATGGATGAGGTAAAATTAACATCATTGGAACCACCATGGATGCCTACGAAACAAAGAAATGAAATATTTAAATGAGGAGTAACTATGATTAATACACATATTAATACCTGTGTGTACTGTGGCCAGCAGTATTGTATTGAATGTTCTGAAAATAGTGGTTGGGAATTGTTTTGTAGTGATAGGTGTCAACGGGATTATAAAAAGGAAAACCAGAAGGAGGAAGAATAGTGAATTTAATTAATAAGATAGGATTAATGGTTGTATTATTGATTGCTGTATTTGTTTACTGCAAGCTTGATGAACGCGCTATGGCTCAGGAAATACCGTATCAAAAATATCATTGTCTAAATTTTCAGATTGGTGATTTTGTAGTTGCAGACTGTCCTTTTGACAAAGATGATCCATTTGTGGGTAGAATTAAAATAATAGAACCAAAACCTACAAACGAGAAAATGCATTGGATTACTATAGAAAATCATATTATTTTTAAGACTAGTACATTTTCTGAAGATTACGTTAAGGTTATCAAAAAAGCGCCGTAATACCCCTGGCTTTAGACATGGGGAGCATGTCACGAGAACAACCAAAAATTAATAGAGCTTGAAAATAGATTAAAAAATGTCGAAGCTATTTTAGACATACTTGCTAAGGATAAAATAGAAGAACTTCACAGAAAATAATCAATTCATATTTGCCAGATATTCGCTGGGGTTGTCTAGTAAAGCCTTCCATTCTGCACTCGATCTCATATTCTTCAAGAATAACAACCAGAGGTTGTTTGTTTTCAAGAAATGAACGCCCTTCGTTGAATAGAACCAACCACGGTATGCAAGGTAATCAGCAGGAAGTGGTACACCAACTGATAGGGTAGTAAACTCACCTTCCGTCAAAGCATAAGTTGTCTCATAATTACCAGTGCTGGAAAGTCGATAATAATATTG
>CAZBBO010000085.1:0-1679 GCA_964490345.1 uncultured Ferruginibacter sp. | reverse complement strand
TATTTATGCAGTATTATTGCATGTATAAGCGAGTTAGCGGCAATGGTAGGACGACAACACAACAAACAAAAAGCGAACAATTAAAAATAAACAGCAATATGTCAAAACTTAATGTTGACCAAAAAACAATAATGTTACTCTTTTCAGACAAAAAATCTGACTTCCTAATCCCCGACTACCAAAGACCTTACGCTTGGGAAGAAGGACAATGCCAAACTCTTTGGGATGATATTTTCACTTTTGCTTTTCCAGACAACAACAGCGACAAGTTCGACAGTAATGAAGAATATTTCTTAGGTTCAATTGTGACTTTTGAAAACGACAGAAACAAAAAAGAAGTAATTGACGGACAACAACGCCTAACAACATTGATGTTGTTACTAAGAGCTTTCTACGCAAAATTTGGAAATATGCAAGACGAGAACTCAAAAAGCACTCGTGAAAGAATTGCACAATGTTTATGGAAAACTAATGAGTTTGGACAACCTAATCTAAACATACTAAAAATTGATTCGGAAGTAGCAACCGACAATGACAAGGAAGAGTTTTTAGAAATACTTAAAACAGGCATTGTAAACAAAGACCAAAAGAGCAACTATGCGAAAAACTATCGCTTTTTTCAAGAAAAGATAGATACTTTTTTAAGTGAATACCCGTCATATTTCGCATACTTACCAGCAAGAATTTTAGGTAACTGCATTCTTTTACCAATTGAGGCGGAATCACAAGATACTGCTTTGAGAATATTTTCAACACTTAACGACAGAGGGCTACCATTGTCGGATGCAGACATTTTTAAAGCACAATTCTATAAGCATTATTCAACCAAAAACCAAAAGGACAAATTCATTGAGCAATGGAAAGAACTTGAAGAAATTACTGGTAGAATTTTCAAGCCATTGAACGGAACCCCAATGGACGAACTTTTTACAAGGTATATGTATTTTATTCGTGCGAAACAGGGTATAAAATCAAGTACGACAGAAGCATTACGCAAGTTTTATGAAAAAGGCAAATACTCTATTCTAAAGCAAGATGAAACTTTACCAAATCTCAAAATACTTGTTGATTTTTGGCATGATGTGTATAATCAAAATCCTGAAAGATTTTCACCAAATATTCTAAGAAAACTATTTATCCTTAATTCCGCACCTAATGGCATGTGGACATATTTTTTGTCGGTGTACTTTCTACAAAACAAAAATGGTAACGAGCAATTGGAAGAAAACAAATTAGACGAATTTCTAAATAAAACAATTGGCTTTGTTTGGGCATTTGCCTTTACTAATCCTGGTGTTAACGCATTGAGAACACCCGTTTATGCTGAGATGATAAATATCGTAACAGACAAATTAGTAAACTTTGAAGAACATAAATTTGATGAACACACATTGCGTACAGCAATCAATAATTTTGAGTTTAAAAATGGCAGACCGATAACAAGGTCAATGTTGACTTGGTGGGCGTTTAAAGATGATAATCAAGAAATTCCCAACCTTAATACAAATTTTGACATTGAACACATTTTCGCAAGGAAACGCCAAGAAAATGACAAGTCACTAAGCAACTCAAAACTATTGGAAGCTCTAGGTAACAAATCCTTACTAGAAGACAAAATAAATATTAGGGCATCTGATTATAGATTTAGTGATAAAATCAAATATTACAAAGGGTTTACC
>CAZBBO010000084.1:0-1679 GCA_964490345.1 uncultured Ferruginibacter sp. | reverse complement strand
CATTGTCGCACTATCTTCCCATAATTTACGGTACACTTCATACTCCTGCCTGTTGGATGCACTCTCATTGATCCATGCTTCTAATTCAGCATGTTCTTCTGCAGAGGCCTCCCGGTTTAGCGACCTGATTATTAATTGCATTATGTTTTCGTTCAACTCCATTGTACCGCTTGTATTTTTTTACTATTGCATTAGACAGTTTTTATTTTAGCCTGTTAGCAGGTTTATTAATATCGCTATGGCAAGTAGTAGTACTTTTTGATCTTTCACGTATTCTCTGATAATTTTAAGCGCTTTACCTATTTGGTTTTCAACCGTCTTTACCGAAATGTCCAGACTTTCTGCAATCTCTTTATAAGATTGTTGACTCAGGCGGCTGAGCAAAAACACTTCCCTGCATTTTGGAGGCAATTGTGCTATTGCATGGCGCAGGTGCTTCTTATAGTCCTTTGAGTTTTCGTTATGTTCCGCTACCCCTGTGGTTTCCTCCGGAACACTATTTTCATTAAGCGCTACTGTAGCTGATTTTTTTTCTTTCTGAAGGTAGGTCAGGCAATTATTCCTAACTGCTGTGAAGAGATAGAACCGTATAGTTTCAGAATGAATCATCTCCTTCTTCTTCTCCCATATTCTGATGAATACCTCCTGGACAATATCCTCACTGGTAGCAGGGTCTTTGGTGAAGCTAAGTGCATAATTACACAATGCATTATAGTGTTGTTCAAAGACCTTCTGAAAGTGCTGATATAATGATTCGTTAACCTCGGGCATACTGCGCTTATCGGTAATCTGCTTTCAGTCAAAATTATATTTTTCAGGGTGAATAATTTCATGTTTATCAATTAGCGTAGTTATTTTAATTTGATCAACTCCCGGCAGATGTGCATTTTTCTGTTTTTGGCTTGAAGCGCCTGGAACCCTGCTGGTTGTTTCGATATTTATTTCTTCTTTTTACCTCCGATTGTGATGGCATAGTTCAGGCAGGGGCGTAGTTCATTTTTTCCCTTTTTCTTGTTAATCAGATCTACCCGGAAGTCAATTTTGCTACGGTTTCCTACTTTTAGTTTTGTGCCAATGGCGCTCTTTTGCTTGTCAAAACCCATTCTGCCATGATCGATTTCCTGATAATTCTCTGAGAACACATATATGTCTGCCTTCTTTGAAATTTGATAGCTGAGGGTTACACGGTTTGCCCAGAAGTATTCCATTGGGTTTACTGCAAGGTGGTCTTTGTTGAGCGAGCCAAACTCCAGCTGTAGCATGGGCCTGTATTTTATCTCGAGCCTTTTTGAAATATCCCCTTTGAAAGTCAGGTCATATCTTATCTCGTTGTAGTGGGTACCATTATCGCTCATTCCATAACGATATTCACCACCGGTTTTAAGCCAGGAGTTAATCTTGTATCCGATTTCTCCTGCAATAACAGATTTCTTGTATCTGCTCATGTTGTCGTTCAGATAAACGTAGTAGGTACCTGAAATAGACAAGTTCCTGAGAGGTTTTAACTCTAATGAGATGCTGGGCCGCGCTTCAATATCACTGATGTATTGAGCCTGTGTTTGAATGCCAGACAGCAACAGTGCTGTAACAATCAGGGCTATGATTTTTGTTTTCATTTTCAATTTTGTTTAGGTGGGGTTTGTTGAAGAATTTGTTTGTGATTGTGTGGGGTTATTTTT
>CAZBBO010000083.1:0-1693 GCA_964490345.1 uncultured Ferruginibacter sp. | reverse complement strand
CGCGTCCACTTCGTTCTTCGAGCAGCCCAGGTTGAGCAGGTAGTAGGTGTTGCGGGTTTTAGGTGCCATTATTCCTGCTCGTTATTGCTGACAAGAAGCAGATCTAACTGCCTCAGTTCAGATTCTGCTGACACGTTGTTTTTTGCTGCCGGTACAGTCTTCGCAGGCTGGCCAAGCACGCGGTCAATGCCGAGCCGGTGTTCGCACATGCTGATGTAGTCTTCAGACATGTCCGCAATGATAGCGAGGCGGTTCAGGCGGCGCGCTGCCTCACCCGTAGTTCCAGAGCCGCACATGGGGTCAAACAGCAGATCACCAGGTTGAGTTGCCATGAGATACAACTGTTCAAATACAGAAACGGGTTTTTGCGCCGGGTGGCCTGTGCGCTCTTTTTTGCCGACAAATCCAACCATTAAAGGAGCTTCAATCACACTGGTTGGCCCTGGCATATAGCGCAGTTTACCTTGTGCCTGAAGCGCTTTCTGAGCTTCGTTAAGGAAGTTCTCAGGATACATGCGAGCATCTGGCGTCATCAGATGTAAGCATGCGTTCTGGCTGGAGCGCCAGCCACGAATCACCGATGGATTATTCTTATAATACCAGGTTAGCCAGGCAGCCAGAGATAAGGATGAAGGAATCTTGTCCACCAACGGGGCGATGATTTCCGGGAAACCCCACAGAAATACGTGATTGGAAATTTCTGCGGACAGCCGCAGCAGTTCAAGCATAAACATCTGATAATCGTCGCGCACACCCCCCGCGCCCTTGTTGTACCAGGGATCGAGCATTGTGACCTGGGGCACAAAACCCATTGCGCTGACAGCGGCGATACTGTCTTTAACATCCATTGGCGGCAGAATAGCTGCTTTATGTTTTCGCAGTGACTGCTGCACCGCTTCTCTTAACTCACTAACATTCACAGGCTTCCCTTTGACAACTGCTCACGGCTAACGGCAATCGTATCATTCTTCTGGCTTGTTCCCAAAGTACTCCCACAGAAACTCAAATATCCGCCGTTTTTCGGGTTCAGACGCCGCCTGCACAATAGCATACACATTAAGTTTGCCTGTGTTGTTATCCCAATAATTCTTCTTGACAATCTGATGCCGTCCACAAAGCGCCTGCCACTGGCCCATGTCATCGGGGTCTGCATCAGGATTGAGCGCATGAGGACGTTTGTGATCCGGCGTCAGGTGTACTCTACCGCCGCCAACAGGATCAACATCGCCTTCGTGAAGTCCACAGCTTACGCCCTCTTCCTGCCACTCACAGCAGTAATCGGCACGTTTTAACACCGCCTGCCAGGTTTGCGCTGTTGGCCGCACACGTCGGCGCGCAGTTTGCCGCCTTTCGGCATGAGGCATTAAATATTCCTGCACCCTGAGGTCACCGCGATTGCGCCAGGACAGAATCGTATAACCGTCATCGGTGCGCAATTCCGAAAGGCGCTGGTGCCAGTTCTCTGGCTCCTGGCCGCTGTATGGGTCTCGTGCTGCCTCCAGAATCTGCTCACGTGTGAGCACTTTGCCAATATTATCGAGAAACAGCGCCTCAATACGCCTTTTTACACTGGGCAGAAGATATGGACCTTTGACTGGGCCGTATGATTTTTCGCTCAATGCTCACCCTCCCGCTTTTGTCGGCGGCGGGTTGGGCTGGGTGGCGCGCGGCGGCAGAATCGCCGTCGGCGAGG
>CAZBBO010000082.1:0-1701 GCA_964490345.1 uncultured Ferruginibacter sp. | reverse complement strand
TTGAAAAATACTATTCAAAGCAACAAGTAAAGCGGTGTATTCTCTGTTCGCTTTGGCTAAATCACTCCAAACTATAACCATTGCGATACATCTTGCCAAACCAATCAAGATAAGTCCTGTCATATATTCCGGTTCGTTTCGCAAAAACAAAACGGCTAATCCGAACATCAACAAAGTACCGATTACCCAATTGAGTAACAAAGAAATGGCAATTACTTTTCTATCTTGTAACGCTTTGGGCAATAAGGAATAATCCACTTTTGCTAATGGTGGATACATCATTAAAATTAATCCGATTGCCAATGGAATATTAGTTGTTCCGATTGAAACGGCATTGATATTAGTAGGAATATTTGGAAAAAAATATCCCAAACCAACACCAATTGCCATTGCTAAAAATATCCAGACCGTCAGATAACGGTCTAAGAACTTCATTTTAATATTCATCGTTTTTTACTTGAATAATTTCTCCATTTATAGTGCACGATAACTTTACGGTATTGTAGATTGTGCCAAATTTTTCAATATTCTTCTTTAGCAATACGGTATTTATATTTTCATCAGCACTGTAAATAATTAACTTGTAATTTATATTATCCATTTTCACAGGTTTTTCCGTGCGAATAGCGGACACATTTACTACGGCTTTTGCATAAGTGAAATTCATCATAGCAGAAAATCGTTCTACATTTTTTAGCATACACGCAGCAAAAGCTCCTAAAAAAAGTTCGGCAGGATTAGGTAAAATTTCTGCTGAATTTGAAGTCGTTCCAAAAGCTATCTCATTTTGCTTTATTTGTAGTATCGCATCTTTTGTTGAAACAGATGAAGCCTTAATTTGATATTCCATAATTATTTTTTTAGCAACATTTCGAACTTGGTGAACAACAATCCGCTGGCTTTTCGGCATAAACCGTTATGCTTCTAATTACCGTATCGTTTGCTTTGTATTGCGTAATTTCTTCTTCATTTAGATAATCCTTCAAAATATCGTCAGGAACAATAATCGGTTTGTCTTTTTGAATAATCATATTTGCAAATCCAACTTTGCTTACAAAGCTCAAATATTCTTCTTTATCAATCGCACTTGCCACACATCCTGCATACATTTCAGCCGCATTTTTAATTTTTTCGGGTAGTTCTCCTGTTAAAACAATATCTGAAATACTGAAATGTCCGCCTGGTTTTAATACGCGGAACATTTCGGCAAAAACCGCTTGTTTATTCGGTACAAGGTTTAAGACACAATTGCTCACAATGACATCTGCCGTATTCGCGGCTACAGGCATATTTTCAATATCACCTTGTCTAAATTCAACATTATTAAAACCCAATTTTTCTGCATTTTGCCGAGCTTTATCAATCATCGCTTCTGTAAAATCAATTCCGATAACTTTTCCAGTTTCGCCTGTTTCTGCTCTGGCAACGAAACAATCATTACCCGCTCCGCTTCCTAAATCAATAACGGTATCGCCTTTTTTGATTTTGGCAAATTGTGTAGGCAAGCCACAACCCAAACCTAAATCTGCATCGGGATTATAACCATCCAGCTCGTTGTATTCTTCGCTCATGATGTTATATACTTCGGTGCTACAACTACCTGCACCACAGCAGGAAGAAGCGTTACTTCCTTTGTCTTGTAAAGCAATTTCACTGTATTTTTGCTTTACCATTTCTTTGATTTCTTGTTCTGTTTGCATT
>CAZBBO010000081.1:0-1716 GCA_964490345.1 uncultured Ferruginibacter sp. | reverse complement strand
CCATCTGCGACGTGAGCTGATGCTCGCGGCACAGCTCCGCCATGCGCTTCTCGCCCGACAACAGTTGCAGCACCACCCGGCTCTTGAACTCTGCACTAAACTTGCGTCGCTTGCTCATCTGACTGCTCCCTTTCATGGACTATGTTACTGCATTTAGCACCGTGTCCAATCTCAGGGGGTCGGTACACGTGCGTAAAATCGGTTAAGGCAAAGACTTTTCAAGCAGGTCTCAAATTCAGCGTTGGTGGCTCACACCGTTGGTAAGCACAGTGATTTGATAGCGCGTGTTGGATGCAACCTGCACAAATTAGCGCGTTTTCGGCCCAGAACCGATAACCGTTTGCAGTATGCGATGGGCTGGGGCTTAAGTGCCGCCTCCTTGCCCCCTCCCACGACCTGATTGTCCGACACGCGCGTCCTCTCAAAACGAATCGCGCAGCACAATCGAACGCAAGCTGCGCGAGTATCGCGCCTACCGCACCGCCCTTCTCGGCGGCGTTGCCCTGAATGTTGACATCCCCGCCTCGCCTTCGCGCGAGTGGCTCGACTTCCTGGTGGTAGACTGCGACGACGCCATCATCATCGGCGATGTTGAGGTTCCTGACCACAGCCCGACGGTGCTTTACTTAGCGCTGCTGGATGGGATTGCCAACAACATCAGGACGCTGATCGTCAACGGCGATTTCATCGCCACCGACCAGACGGCGCTCAACACCTGGAAAACGCGCTGGAAGGATGACAAGGAAGCCACCTACGAACAGTCGCGCGATCTGGTCGTCCACATCCTCGATGAGATGGCGAAGTGGTTCACCAAGATCATTATCATCGAGGGCAACCACGACTACCGCATCGCCAAAGCCACCGGCGGCGAGGTTCACCTGGGGATGTTCATCCCGCGCGACCTGACGCAGGTGCGGTACAGCCGCTATCCCTATCTCTACCTGCAAACGTCCAGGCGCGGGCTGGTCAAGTGCGTTCACCCGGAGTCCTTCTCATCCACGCCCGTAGCGCTGGCGCAGTCCTTCTACGACGCCGAGCGCGGCCCATATTTCGACCCGCTGCGCCCGTTTGAATCTATCCAGAAATGCCACTTCGTGGTCTCGCACACCCACATTGACCAGTCCGGCTACAGCAAGGACGGCGTGTTTGAGATGCACGCCATCGGCACATGCCGCGAACCGGCCCGGACGCAGTACAAGTCCACTGCGCAAAACAAACATCACCAGTGGTCGCCGTCATTCCTGCGAATGAAAGGCGGCTATTTCACCCATCTGCATGTGTGGGGCACGGACTGGCAGCAGGAGCTTGGCGGCCTGTACGAATACAGCCCGTTCACCGGCGGCATTGGCGAAACGCTGCCCTCTGTCCGCCGCCGCGAACTCGAAATCAGCGCCTAACCTATCCACAAGGAGATTGACACATGGCTATTGGAATCATCGAAGTCCCTGGCGCAAAGAATCGTGGCCTCACGTTCCGCCAGCACGATCTGGCCCACGAGCTGCTCGGCAAGCTTCACGGCCTGGAAATTGGGGCAGGATCGCAGAATCCCTTCGGCCTGCCGCGCTCAATCAATGTCGCTCCACAGTCGGACTTTGAACATTACAAGGCCGAACAGATCGAGATGTGTGGCCGTTACGCTCAGGTGGATGTATTCGCTGACGCCAGCGCCCTGCCCTTCGAGGACAACTCGCAGGATTACGTCATCAGCAGCCACGT
>CAZBBO010000080.1:0-1807 GCA_964490345.1 uncultured Ferruginibacter sp. | reverse complement strand
CGCGATAGACGCTGCGCAGCCCGCGATACAGCGGCTGGAAGGCGTTGGTCTGGCGCGAACTCACCGATCCAGCGAGGGATCGTTCGACAGAAAAAAGCGCCCTGTTCTGCGACTGTAAATGGTAGTAGCTGGCCGCGAACGTGCCTGCTGGCAGTTTCTGTGTCGAGATCAGGCAGTAGTGCTGCGGAGCCACAGCGCGCAGCAGCTTGCCCATCACAACTGCCTGGCCTGACCGGTCGCGGAGTGGGATGGCGGGCACGAAGGGGAGCGTGGCAGAAATAAGCGCGAATTTTACTGACTCGAGCATGGGGTTGGTTGTATCCCGGTGCGGCAGACAACGGCAGGCGCTACCCGGCGCATTATAGCAACCCCTCAGCCGGGCACAAGCCTGGGCCGCCGCCCATCCGTGTGAGCAGCGCAAGCTTCCAAAAAGCTGTGAGGATTGCTATAGTTGCGGGGCGCGGGCTTGAACGCGCGCGACAGGCGTAGGTCAGTGAGGGCTATTGCGGTGCCGGACACCCCGTTTTTCTCAGTCATTATTCCCACAAAGAATCGCAGCTACCGGGTCGCCAGCGCGCTGCGCAGTGTACTGCGCCAGACATTCTCCAGCTACGAGATTATTGTGGTCGATAACGATGACACCGCCGCAACGGCCGATGTTGTGCGCCAGTTTACGGACCCGCGCATCCGTTATGTGCGCACTGGCGGCCTGTCGATGGCCGATAACTGGGAGCGCGGGCGGCAGGAAGCGCGCGGTGAGTACCTGAAGATTCTGCCAGACCGCCACCTGCTGAAAGGCTGGGCGCTCGAAAAAGTGCATCAGATTGTCGAGCAAGAAAAGACGCCGGCGATAAGCTGGCGCACCGGCGACATTGACGACAGTGACCCGCAGGCGGCATTTTTCAAGCTGCTCTACAAACAACCGGCGCGAACACGAACCTGCCGCAAGCTGGACAGCGGGGTGCTGCTCAGGCGTTTTCTGCGTGAGGGTCGCAGGCCGATCTTTGACCTGCTGCCGCGCGGCATCAATTCAGCGTGTCACCGTTCGCTGGTGAAGGAAATCGTTGACGGGCCGTTGGGCCGTCTGTGCCCGCCGGTCTCGCCGGATTACACGATGGCTTTCGCGCAGTTGGCCTACAGCGACACCATAGTCTACCTGGACGAGACGCTCAATATCTCATGCAGCGGCGACAGCAACGGGCGCGAGTTCCGCACGAAGGCGGGCAGCGCTGGCGCGACGTTTGTCCGCGACACCGGCACAGCCAACTTCTATAACCGCGTGCCGGTGAAAGCGGTGCTGACGCAGAACATGCTGCTCAACGATTTCCTCAACATGCAGGCCCTTTTGCCGGAAAAGCTGGCGGCCTTCCCGCTGTCGCCGGTGGACTATTTCGTGCAGGTTTATGCGGATATTCGCCTGTATGAGCTGGTGGGCGTCAAAACCGGAGATGATCTGCGCGCGTGGGAGGCGGCGCTCAGCGAGCAACCGCCGGACATACAGGCGGAGGTCAGGGCGGGTATTGTGCCGTATGCGCGCAGATACGCGCTCACGCTGGGCAACCGGGTTGATTACGTGTGGCTGCAGCAGGCAATCCGCGCATATCGGAAGGCGAAAGGGCCGCGTTTTGACAGCGTGCTGGCCGCGCTGGAGTGGGAAGAACAAACGATAGGTTAGCCCAGATGTCAGCGGGGTCTGTCGCCAACGGTTGTGCTCGGCGGGGCTGCGCGCCACAAAGCTTGTGAGGCTGTACTGTTCCCGTTACAATGCCCACACTTCACACTGACCTCGGAGAACTGGCGTGGCCCT
>CAZBBO010000079.1:0-1823 GCA_964490345.1 uncultured Ferruginibacter sp. | reverse complement strand
AAGCAGAGCTAAGGGGACTGTCTGAATGGCTTACCGATCACGAACACCTGACAACCTGTTGGCCCTATGAAGAAGTGGGGAGTTTGATTACTGGCGTTCTCTCCGACAAGAAGATTGACAGCACAGAACAGAAACTACTCAAAGAATTCTTCACCGAGTTCACGTCCATCTTAGACAGTCGAACAATCGTCAGCCCGAAACTGACCATTGGCGGAAACGTTGTTGGCTTGTGTGCAGTCTGCCCAGAAATATCATTTTCCGACCGCCGTTTTTGCTTCACCGGCACCTCATACAAGTACACTCGTACCGAGTTCTCAAGGCTCATTAAGAAACTTGGTGGTGAGGTAGTAAATTCCGTTTCCCCGAAACTCGACTACCTGATAATTGGCGCCGATGGTAACCCGTGTTGGGCCTATGCGTGTTACGGCAGAAAAGTTGAGAAAGCGGTCGAGCTGAGAAAGTCAGGAGCACGTTTGCTTCTTGTACACGAAAACGACTTCCACGATGCGGTTGCTGACATCTAAGATGGCTAACAACGGGTTCCAGGCGACGTCGGCGCTGACGCGCCGCCGCGCCTGAACCCGAGCGTTAGGCCGCATGAACAACCTTCAGTTTCTGGCGATTGTCCAATTTATTGCGGTGCCGGTTCTGCTGGTGATCGCACTGGCTGTCCGTTTCGCTGGCTCCGCCAAGCCGTTGAACATCGTTGACTACTCCCGTGTTCGAGATCCAGCTGCCCTGCACCGCTGGGCCGGTAATCGCCTGCTGCTCCTACCTCTTGGTTTCGCGATCGCTGGCGTTGTTTCGTTCCGCCACCCAGAGATGGCTCTGCTTATACTCGCGGCAACAACCTTGTTCGCCATCGGCTTGGCTGTCTGGCTTGCCATCGGCGCTCGCAGGTTCCAGCATGCGCCCTAACAGTTCACTGCAGCCGACCAAAAACCGCTTCGCGCTTTTCGGCGGCTGAGTTCAGGCGTTAGGCAACTGGATCATGATCAATCGCAACGACGATCCTGTTGGTTGGGCTATGTTCGTCCAAGAGTTGCAGGACGCCCATGAGCATCTAGCGAACTTGCTCAAAGACATGAAAGCCGACACCGACTACGGCGAGCCAGAGCTTCGTGTTGACCTAGGGCATGTCTATGCACACCTAAATCGTGCATGGCGGCGGCGCCTAGTATCTTCGGACTTCACTGACACAGAGTGGGAGGCAGCAGGTGAGTTTCCTCAAGACATCGAGCCAATTGCCTAACAACTCAATCCAGCGGACGCGCTGCGCGCGCCGCTGATTTCGGGCGTTAGCGCGCAGGAGCAGATTCATGGTCAAACGTGCACATCTCATTGCCAGCATCGTCGCCACGCTGACAATCGCAACATTCTTCCTGTCCACAGCCCTCGTTGAGCTATTCGGCTCACACGAGGCCGTGGCAACGGTGAAGCGCCTGATCGTATTTCCCGGTCTCTTCATCCTTGTACCGGCCATTGCAGCCACGGGCGGCAGCGGGTTCTACCTCTCAAAGTCTCGTAAAGGCCGCCTCGTTGACACAAAAAAGAAGCGGATGCCATTCATTGCCGCAAACGGCCTGCTATTACTTATTCCCTGCGCTATTTTCCTCTACCGCTGGGCGGCGGCCGGCGCGTTCGACACCATGTTCTACTCCGTGCAGGCGCTTGAACTGTTGGCCGGTGCAACCAATCTTGTACTGATGGGCCTTAACATCCGTGACGGCTTCAAGATGACAGGCCGTTTTCGTGCAGCAAGAACTGCGCGCTAACAATTCGTGTATGGACTCCCTTTGCAAGTGACCGAGTAAATGGTTTTC
>CAZBBO010000078.1:0-1893 GCA_964490345.1 uncultured Ferruginibacter sp. | reverse complement strand
CTTACAATAATTATCACCAAAGCCCGCCATTTACTGCTCTTATTAAGCATTCTTTTCATCTGGTAAATGTAAAGGATTCAGTGGTTTGCAGACAGTGAGATGTGCTTTTTTTGTAGAAATATCCCATGCCCTGAGCAAACTCTCTAAAACCTTATTTTTGCACTCTATGATAAATGCTAAAACAGTGGCGCTGCACACTCTGGGCTGTAAACTGAATTTTTCAGAAACCTCCACAATGGGGCGCCTTTTGGAGAAAGATGGTTTTCAGACAACTTCGTTCGAAGAGGTCGCTGATATATATGTGATTAATACCTGCTCTGTTACAGATAATGCAGATAAGGAATGTCGCCAGTTGGTAAGGCGTGTACATCGCAAAGCACCTGAGGCAATGGTAGTCATTACCGGGTGTTATGCGCAATTAAAACCGGAAGAGGTAGCTGCTATACAAGGGGTGGATCTTGTACTCGGGGCAGCTGAAAAATTTAAAATTCACCAACATGTGCGCAATTTGCTGGATGGTGACACTACTAAAATTCATAGCTGTGAAATAGATGATGTAACGGGATTTACGAGTTCCTATTCACTGACCGACCGTACCCGTACTTTTATGAAGATTCAGGAGGGATGCGATTATAATTGCTCATACTGCACCATCCCAATGGCCAGAGGAAGAAGCCGCAGCCAGAAGATTGAAGAGGTGTTAAAGGAAATCGATTATATCGTTTCGCAGGGGGTGAAGGAAATCGTGTTTACAGGTATTAATCTGGGCGATTTTGGCAGGGACGGGCATGGAGACAAAACTGACGAAGACTTCTTTAAACTGCTTCGGGCTCTCGAAAATCATAACGGGGCGGCCCGTTACCGGATTTCCTCTATCGAACCCAATCTGTTGTCAGATGATATTATCAGACTGGTAGCGCAGAGTAGCAAAGTGATGCCTCATTTTCATATCCCACTGCAAAGCGGCAGTAACAAGATTCTGGGACTGATGAGACGCAGGTATCGAAGAGAACTGTATCAGCAAAAGGTAGAGATGATTAAAGAACTCATTCCTCACTGCGGAATCGGGGTAGATGTAATTACTGGTTTCCCGGGTGAAACGGAGGAAGATTTTATGGAGACTTACTCCTTCCTTTCATCACTCAATGTTTCTTATTTTCATGTGTTTACATATTCTGAAAGAGCCAACACTGTAGCCCTGGATATCGAACCGGTAGTGCCGGTGCATGAACGCCATAACCGGACTAAAATGTTACGTGCGTTATCGTTTAGGAAAACGAAAAACTTCGAAAGAGCACATGCGGGTACTACCCGAAAAGTTCTTTTCGAGGGTATGCATCATAACGGTATGATGGAAGGTTATACAGATAACTATATTAAAGTGTCAGTGCCCTTTAATGAGGAACTTACCAATCAGATAGTAGATTGGGAACTGAAGTAACCGGTATTTTTTTGGAAAAAAGGTCCTGTTTTTCTTCTGTTTTTTTGACGTGTATCTTTAGTTCTAGCATAAAGTCAGCACAGGTTTATTTCTTCGCCAGATTGTCATTATTTTTCTAACATTTTGTCTTGAAATGCGGGCTGGTACACAGTTTGAGCTAACTGTTGTAATTAATTAATAATTTTAAAACAGGAGGTACTTATGACACTCGTTAAAAGAAATTCAAATCGTTCTGCATTGCCCAGCCTGTGGGACAATTTTTTCAACCGCGACATTTTTGGTTGGGACTCTTTTATTACTGGTGAAGGACAAAGTTTACCTGCAGTAAATATAAAAGAGAATAAAGATGCCTTTGTGGTCGAAATGGCTGCGCCAGGTAAGAAAAAAGAAGATTTCAAAATTGAACTGGATGGTACAGCGCTGAGCATCAGTTCTGAACAGCGGAATGAATC
>CAZBBO010000077.1:0-1903 GCA_964490345.1 uncultured Ferruginibacter sp. | reverse complement strand
GAAGCTGGCGAAGTACCGCATGGGTAAGCACCTGAAGCTCACCATCCAAGACGACGCCTTCACCTTCAAGATCGACCAGGCCAGCGTGACCGCCGAGACTGCCATGGACGGCATCTACGTCATCCGCACGAGCGTGAAGGAAGAGGAACTCAGCGCCGTTGACGCCGTCACGGCGTACAAGGACCTGGCGGAGGTGGAGAAGGCGTTCCGCACCCAGACTGACGTTCGACAGTGGCTAGGCACAGCAACGCCATGATTACTCCGTCCTGGACGTGGGTTCCAGGGCATGGGGTGAGCGGGGGTGGTGTGACTAGGTGTTCTCGGGCTTCTCGCGGGTCGGGATGTCCAGGAAGCGCTTCGGTGGTTTCACGTTGATAGCGTGCAGCACGCGCTTCTGCTCACTCGTCGGTTGGTTCGTCTGCGTGATGGTGCCGTGTGGGGTGGCGTGATCGGCGGCTTGTAATGAACGGAAGATCTTCTTGAGTTGATGCCAGGAATCACCGGACTCGGTCTCCGCGATGCGGATGAGCAGCAGCGCCAACCAGCAGAGCAGCACGTGCGCGCGGATGCGCTCCTCCTTGCGGTGGTAGACGGGCCGCACGTCGATCGTGTGCTTCAGGTCGCGGTTCACGCGCTCTATCTCGAACAGCTGCTTGTAACCCAGCACCACGTCCTTGACGCTTAAGTGCGGGTCGCTGGTGCGGATCAGGTACTTGCCGTCCAGCTTCGCCTCGCTCGCGATCTTGCCCTTGTCCAGCTTGAGTTGGCCGTTCTTTAGTTCCCGCAGGTACTTCCCGAACGTCGGGCTGGCCTTCAAGGCGCACACGCGCTTGGTGTGCTCCTTACCCGTGAGGTCGCCGAGCTCAAGGATGCGGCGCTCAGCCTCAGCCACGATGTCAGCCCGTTTCGCGGCGTCGCGTTCGGCTTCCTGTTGGTTGTGCACGATGATGAAACGCTCGGCCGTCACGCTGCCCGCATTCACGATGACTTCCTTGGCGCTCAGGTTGTCGCTGATGGCCTGGTACCGGCCGGCGCGCTTGAGGGCCTGCGCCGCCTGGCTCTTATCGCCGCCACGCATCTTCTCCCCGATGATGAAGTGATCCCCGGCGCCCTGCAGCACGCGGCGGTTGGCTTCGCTGTTGAAGCCCGTGTCCATCACCAGCACCATGCGCGATAAGCGCCAGTCGTTGAGGTTTTTCTTGATCTCCTCGACGACGCTGACGTCCACCGTGTTACCGGGCCATACCCAGCTCTTGACGGGGATCCCGTCGCGCGTCACCGCGAAACCCATCACCGCCTGCGGCAGGTCAGGGCGCTTATCCTTCGAGTTCTTACTACGCTTCCGCAGACCAGGAACAACCTCGCCGGTCGCCTCGTCCAACACGTCCTCATCAGCCTCTTCGATCTCGAAGTAGGTGCTCGTGGTGTCCACGAAGATGAGGTCGACCTCCAGGTTGAAGAGGTGACTGACGCTGTCGAACACCCCGCGCTCCACCGCACCCTTGGCGTCCAGCAGGAAGTCCATGGCCCGGTAGAGCTGCTGCACCTCCACCATAGGCAGGCCATCGATGAACGCCACGTCCTCAACCCACGCCTCGGCGGCCAGCTTGCTGCTCGGCGCCAACGCCCGGTTGGCCACCAGCGCGAACAACAGGCGCTCGACCGGAACGCTGAACTCCCGCCCAGCGGCGGCTTTCTGGATGGCCTTATCGATCCCCAGGCGGCGCCACAGGCCGTCCAGCAGGTGCGTGCCGCCCAGTTCCTTGGCGCGCAGGAAACTGAACGGCGGCTCGCCGCCCGCCCCCAACTTCAGGGCGCCCACACGATCCTCACCCACGTACCTGAGGACGCTGCCGACCAAGCGCACCAGGGCTTCCTCATCGAGCTTGTCCTTACGCCCGAA
>CAZBBO010000076.1:650-1954 GCA_964490345.1 uncultured Ferruginibacter sp. | reverse complement strand
CTGGTATATTTTGGGGAAGATCCGCATTTCCCTCCGCATCCCGCGCCAAACGGCGCAACAGCAGGGGCGAGGTCGCCCATGCGAACACCCCGCGCAAACTGCGGATCGGCATCAACAGCAGGCGCGCATCAGTGAATGTTACTGAGCCAGCGTGTTCGCTTGGGTCATCTGTTTTGGGGTCTGGGCCAAATACATGTTTTCGTAATTCTTTTGCTACGGCTGTATCAGAATCTGGGGTTGCGGCATCCCTGAACACGCCTTTGAGCGTCGTCCCCGGCAGGAAGGGAATCCCGGTCGCCTTCTCGCGCGCGATCGTCCCGAGAAGCAGTTCCGGCTCGAAGTGCGAGAGGATCACGCACGTTCCCTGCCGTAGCAGAACGGGAAGGATGAGGCAGCCTCCGGCGTGCGTCATCGGTGTGGCGAACACGAACACCTCGTGCATGCCGATGCCGAAGTCCAGCATTTCCATGAAGTAGGTCTGGAACCACGAGCGGTGCGAAAGCATCACGCCCTTGGGCCGACCCGTCGTCCCGCCGGTGAAGTAGATGCCGGCGATGTCCTCCGGATCGATCGGCGGCGTTGCCGGCGGTGGCGGCGCCGTGACGAGCAGGTCCTCGAGCCGCAGGTGCCCCGCCGGCAATGCGATGTCCGCCGCCGCGCCGACGCACACGAACCGCTCGATCGTCGACAGTCGCGCCGCCATGCCCTGCACGCGCTGCGCGAAGCGCGCGTGGTAGACGAGAAAGCGGCAACGCGCGAAGTTCATCATGTAGACGTGGTCGTCGTCGCCCAGCAGCACCGCGAGCGGCACGCGAGTCGCGCCGAGTCTTGCGACCGCATACTCGCAGCCCACGTACTCCGTGCAGTTCGCCATCAGGAACGCGACGCGGTCGCCCGGTTCGAGGCCGAGCGCGGCGAACGCGCCCGCGATGCGTGCACCCATCGCACCCAGATCGGCGTAGCTCGTCCTGCGCTCCCCCTCGACGATCGCAACGCGCGATCCGCCGTGCAGCACGGCACGGTCGTAGAGTTGCGCCACGTTCAGCGGCATCATGGTGCGCTATGCCTCCCTCATGTGCATCATCAGCACGTAGTCGAACTCGAGCACGGGCTCGTCGCGTTGATTGCGCACGCGGTAGGTCCACGTCTGCACGCCCTTGCGGGGATCGCGGGTCGTTCGCCGCTCCTTGACCGTCACTTCGACGTCGATGGTGTCGCCGATGCGTACCGGCGCCAGCATGCGCATCCGCTCGACGCCAAGCCACGCGATCGCGGCGTCGCCGCCGAATCCGGCCTGCGCAACC
>CAZBBO010000076.1:0-640 GCA_964490345.1 uncultured Ferruginibacter sp. | reverse complement strand
CGGGCCGTGGACGAGCCGCGTGCCGAATTCGGTCCGTGCGGCATACACCTCGTCCATGTGCAACGGATAGAAGTCGCCGGTGAGCCCCGCCCACGTCACGACGTGTGTCTCGGTCACCGTGATGCGGGCGGTGCGATGGACATCGCCCACCTGAAAGTCGTCGCCGTATTTCTGCTGTGCCATGGCTATGCCTCGATCGGCCTGAACTTGGGCAGCGTGAACTCGTCGTCGATCCGCTCGAACACGACTTCGACCGGCATGTCGCAGCGAAGCGCGTCGGGGTCGCAGCCGACGACATTGCTCAGCATCCGCACGCCTTCGTCGAGATGAATGATCGCGACGACGTACGGCATGTCGGCGGTGAACGCCGACGGCGCGTTGCTGACCACGACGGTGTAGCTGTAGATCGTCCCGCGACCGCTCGCCGTGCGCCACTCCATGCGATCGCCGCCGCAGTGCGGGCAGGCGATGCGCGGGTAGTGAACGTGCACGTGGCACGCCGGACAGTACTGCAGCGCCAGGCGACCCTCGCGCGTCGCATCCCAGAACGGCCGCGCCCACGGTTGAACGACCGGCCGGGGTTTCGTTGGTGGGGCAGTTTCGGTCATCGGGTCAGCGCTCATGGCTCGTTGCCCAGGAT
>CAZBBO010000075.1:0-1963 GCA_964490345.1 uncultured Ferruginibacter sp. | reverse complement strand
GGTCCGCGAGGAAGCGACGGAGGACATCCAGAAGCTCGGCGGCCTGGAGGCGCTGGACCTGCCGTACTTCCGGACGGGACCGGTGCCGATGCTGCGCAAGCGCGCAGGCTGGCTGTCGATCCTCTTCATCGGCGAGATGCTCACCGCCACGGCGATGGGGTTTTTCGAGCACGAGATCGAACAGGCGGTGGTGCTCGCGGTCTTCGTCCCGCTCATCATCTCCAGTGGCGGCAACTCCGGATCGCAGGCGTCGACGCTGGTGATCCGCGCCATGGCGCTGGGCGAAGTGAGGCTGGGCGACTGGTGGCGCGTCGTCCATCGAGAACTCGGGTTCGGGTTCGTGCTGGGGGTGATCCTGGCGACACTGGGCGCGCTCCGCATCTTCAGCTTCGAGATGCTGTTCGGCTCCTATGGGGAGCCCTGGGTCCAGGTGATGCTGACCGTCGCCGTCAGCGTGGTCGGCGTGGTCACCTGGGGGACGCTCTCCGGCGCGACGCTCCCGTTCGTGCTGCGCCGCTTCGGGTTCGACCCTGCCACCGCTTCGGCGCCGTTCGTCGCGACGATGGTGGACGTCACCGGTCTGGTGATCTACTTCACGGCGGCCAAGGTCATCCTCCTGGGAGGTGTCTGATGTTCCACCGCGCGCTGCTCACCATCGACGGATCTGCTGTCGCGCTCGCAGCCGTCGAGACGGCGGTGCGGGCGACACTCCCGGACGGAGTGATCGTCGTGCTCACGGTGATCCCGTCGATCGAGCAGTTGATCGCGGCGACGGCGAGCGCGGGCGCCGCGGGACGCCGTGTCTCCGTGAGCGACGAACTGGCAACGCAGTCGCTGGAGGCATACCGCCGAGAGGCGAGCGCCCACCTCGAGCAGGCGGCAGCGGCGATCCGGACCGCCGGCGGCCGCGTCGGAGAGACCGTGATCATGACGGGCGAGCCCGGGCCGGCGATCGTACGTACCGCCGAGGAGCGCGGCTGTGACCTGGTCGTCATGACCACGAACGGCCGCTCGGGATGGCGGCGCGCCGTCCTCGGCTCAGTGAGCGACCATGTCGTCCGGCACTCGGAACAGGTCCCGGTGCTCCTCGTGCGCCGTCCGGTGGAATGACGACGCGTCAGGGCGCGCGGCCTCCAAGAGCGCCGTCAGCGAGGTGGGCGGGGACGCCCAGCAGCTCGACCAGGTGGGCCGCCCGGAACCCTCGTTCCTTCAGGCCGCCGACGATGACGGGCAGGGCACGCTGACGCTGTCCACCCGAGAGCGATCCGCCCAGAGGCCTCAGGCATCCTCCCACCGTGAAGGCGCATCCCCGTTGCCGCAGTCGACGGCATCGTCACCCCGATCGCTACCGTGAGAAGCACCCGATCGGATAGACACGCCCGAGGAGGCACCGATGTACTCACGTGTGATCCTGGCCGATGACGGTTCAGCCCTGGCTCGCTCGGCGATTCCGAGGACGGCGGCGCTGGCCACGGCCTGCGGATCCGAGGTGCTCGTCGTGCGAGTCTCCCGCGACGCCGGGGTGCGACCCGAAGACCTCGATGAGGATGAGTGGCGACGGTACGTCAGCCCGGAAGGCCGTGCCGATGCGGTCGTTGCGCCACTGGAAGCGGAGCCACACCTCAGCGAGGTAGTGGTCGCACTGCAGGCAGGGGGCGTCCCGCAGGTCGGCTCGCTCGTGCTGCACGGTAATCCGGCAGACGCGCTCATCGAGGCGGCTGACGAATTTGAGGCCGATCTCCTCGTCATCAGCTCACGCGGCGAGAGTGGCCTCCGACGAGCAGTGCTCGGATCGGTCGCAGAACAACTGATCCGCGAGGCGCGCGAGACCGCCATCCTGCTCTCACCCGCGCGCGAGGCTGGCGGAGACCAACGGATGCGCCGCGTCATGGTCACCCTCGACGGGTCGGAGGTTTCCAGGATCGCGCTCCCTCATGCGGAGTACCTGGCGAGAGCCCTGGGC
>CAZBBO010000074.1:0-1974 GCA_964490345.1 uncultured Ferruginibacter sp. | reverse complement strand
ATAGAAGGAACGCTGTTCGTGCTGGCGCTGGCCCAAGAGGGCGAAGCCATGCGGCGGCGCGCCGAACGCACGCCGCGCCATGTGGGCAGTCTGCGCGGGCTGGGCTACGCCGTGCTGGTACGTATCGGCCTGCGCCCGGCGCTGCGCTGGGACGAAATGCCCGAATCATCAGGCCGAGTCGGAATCGTGGTGGCGCTGGCGCTGGCGGCGGCGCTGTCTACGAACCTGTTTTTGGGTATGCAGGCCATTACCCATGAAATCGGTGCTGACAGCTTACAGACGTTCCTGGCCGGTTTGTGGTCTGCGCCTGCTGCGCTGCAAATGACGTTCGCGGTTGATCTGGTGCTGGCGCTCTTTGCGCCGCTGGTTGCTTATGCAGCCGGACACCTTACCGCGCGCTACGCGGCGGAAATTGCCCAACGGTCACAGGCGGGCCGCCTGGCGTATGAGCGTGACCTGGCCGCCTGGCGCGAAGTGTACGCCAACCCGCTCGAAACAGAGGAAGGCGCGGCGCTGCTGACTGAGCATCTGGAATACAAGCGCCGTCTGAAGGCCGGGCGCGCCCATGTCCCTTTTGGGAATACAGCCCACGAACTGGCCGCCCACGAGTCCATGCTGACGACCGCGCACGCAAACGGGCATGGGCGCGGCGTCAACGGTCACATAGACGAAATAAGGGGTTAACCGATGAGCGCGAAACGGTTTGAGCCGGGCGCTGTGCCGATGCTGCGAACATCGGCACAGCAGGACACTACCCAGACACAAACGGAAGTAGGCCGGGCGTCCGGTCTCAGTGTAACACGAATTGAGGAACGACATGCATGTTAACACGGCCATTGCCGATTACCTGACATCACTCGAAGCAGACGGCGCACGGCCTGCGACTCTGAAATGGTACGTATCCATGCTGACATCCTTTCATCGGCACTTTGACGGTGTAGAGGTGGAATCAATCACGGCGGCCATGCTGCGCCAGTACGTCGTTGACCTGCGACGGCGCGAAAGCCGGTACTGTGATGCGGCACAGCGACCTGAAATCAGCGGCGGCGTAAGCGATGAAACGGTACGAGCGCATGTGCGGGCGCTGCGCGGCTTCTGGTCGTGGAGCGCCAGAGAATACCGGTTAGCGGTCAATCCGATGGAAAACATCAGGCAGCCGAAACGAAAAGCCGGGCAACCGAAAGGAATCAGTTTGGGCGATGTAGCGCGGTTGCTGGCTGTTTGCGGCGATGACCTCGAAGGGCAGCGGGACAAAGCGCTTATCGCTTTCCTGCTGGACACTGGCGTCCGGGCGCAGTCGGTATTTGAACTCAGGCTGGCACAACTGGACATGGAACGTCGGCGCGTGTTTGTCCAGGAGAAAGGTCAAGGCACGCGCCCGGCGTTCTTCACCGAACGAACAGCAGCGCTGCTGTCCGCATGGCTGGCCGTGCGCCCGGTTGAAGCACGGACGGTATTCTGTATCGTAGCGCATCAGCGCAATTTCAGCGGGCCGCTAACCCCAACGGTGCTTAACCGGATGCTGAAGCGCCGCGCAGCGGCGGCTGGCGTCACCGGGCCGTGCAATCCTCACGCTTTCAGACACGCTTACGCACGGGAATACCTGCGCAATGGTGGCGACCTGGCGACACTGGCGCGGCTTATGGGGCACAGTGACGTGAAGGTTACAGCCGATTACTACGCCGTTTTTGCTGAAAGTGAGCTTGCCAGCAGTCATGAACGATACAGCCCATTAAGCGGCGTAGAAGGCGCTGAAAGGGGCGAAAACAAGACCAATTGATTCGAGGGTGATTTACCTTACTTTTTGAGACGGCTCAAAAACCGCTGAAAACCGGCTGAATCGGGCCAAAATTGCACAAAAAACCCCTCGCAGCGGGTCTGCGAGGGGCTTCTGGCGCTGACGCGGGCTGTTCGCCGCTGAAATGGTGACTCCGGAAGGACTTGAACCTTCAACCAATTGATTAAGAGTCAACT
>CAZBBO010000073.1:0-1976 GCA_964490345.1 uncultured Ferruginibacter sp. | reverse complement strand
GTACTCACTTCTCAAGGAGTTCGAAGATGACCTTTTCCGGCACATTCATCTGGAGAACAACATTCTGTTCCCCAAGTCTATCGTGCTCGAGCAGGATCTGAACTCAGCCGCGCCTGTCGCCTGACAAAGCGGTCTGAGTGACAACTTCAGGTGCGATTCGTACCTATCGGTCTTTGACGTATCGCGCCATGCAGTTTCCTTCGCGCTTACACTGAAGCACGGCGGTGAACTTGAAGGTTTCTTAGTTACTTCTTTCCCTTCTCAGTTTGCCGCCGTGCATTTTTTGTACGCAGGAGATAACTCGGCGGACTGGGCAGCTACGAAGTCGAGCCCCTCAAGCCTCACTCGGAGTCGCGTTCTTGACACCCGGAGACCTGCGTCAGCCCGCTGGCTAGTTCGGGAAACAGCGGTACATATCGCTGTTCAGGATGATGCCGACAAAGGTCCACAGGCTTGCGATCACATAGTCGCCCAGGATCAACCCAATGAAAAAGGGCAGCGCTTTGCGGTAGAACTTCATCCCGCCAAACTTCAGCGTCAAGAGCTTGGCCAGCCACCCCAGAAAGAAAGGGAACCAGAGGAGGTCGGTGATATAGGTGTTGGCGACAGCGTAGCCGGCCGGGTGGAAGGGCCACGACACAAACTGCGTCCGGGCTATGCTGAGTAACACTGTGATGGCGGCGCCCACGCCCGCAGCGGTCAGCCCGGGAAAGTCTGGGCCCACGTCGCGCTCCAGAATGTGCGAGGCCGCCCTGGTATAGGGGATCTGGCCCATCTCAATGCGCCACGGGTTCACCTTGGCTGTGCCTGCGCCGTACGTATAGTACAGATGCAGCACAGTCCAGGACGCGCAGAGGATGCCCACAACAACGGCCGCTACCATGGCCAGCGTCAGCCTTCGCGTGCGCAGACGTCCCTGCTCTCCGATTTTGTAGCCTTCAAATAGGTGAGGCGCTGTCATGGAGCGGTAGTCCATGTTGTACCATCCGTGGTAGGCCAGCGCAGCCAGAGCGTGAGTGCTGACGTTCATAGGCCCGAGAGTGCGCACCACCATCTCCGGTGGATTCACCCACGGGCCGAAGTTCCACGCCGTGCCTACTTCCGCCCGGATGCGTGTGAGCGCAAGCATGTAAGCGCCGAATATCCCAAACAACAGCGCAGACGCAATCAGCGGCAGCCCGCCCCAGCACGCAAACGCAATGGCTCCTGCAAAGCAGGCTATCGCGCCAAATACTGCCGTTCTATAGGACATACCCTCATCTGCGTCGTTGGCTTCAGACGGTCGCATAGCGCCGCGCCAGACCGCAGCCAGGTGTTTTCGCGCAATCCAGAGAGCCAGAGCCGCCAGCGCCAGCCAGGCTCCAACGCCTTGCTCAGACGAAAACGGCATTCTGGCAAAGGCCGAGCTTCCCGAGCCAGTGCGCCAACCGAGCGCAACGCACCAGACTTCAGAGAACTTGCGCACCAGATAGAAAAACCAGCAACTGAACGAGACGTCTGTGGTGAGAATATAGGACAGGCCGATGGTGTTCGGGTGAAACGCCAGAGGGAAATAGCCAAGCGCATTCCAGGGTGGTGTCCTGAAGAACGGACCGAGATCCAGCGGCCCGCCGGCTGTGGGTTTGAGCGGAATCGCGGGAATCTGCGGAAACAGCCAGTTCAGGCTGTTGATAGACTGCAGCACCACCGGAATCAAAAATCCTATCAACATTGCGCGGCCACGCATCAGCTCTCCGAATCCTCCCGGTGACATGGTCATGGCGACTGGTACGTAAGTGATAGGAAAAGTCAGGCGCTCATTTTCAATCCACTGCCGCCGGAGAATTGCGGCGAAGCACAACATCATAAAAAGAATCAGCAGCAGGAACCCACCCCAGACCAGAAGCGGTGGAATCCATGCGCGAATGTGCGCCCATGTGTACAACGTGCTGTTGCCCACATAAAAAGCGCGAATGGCTTCCTGGTCGCGCGGCGCC
>CAZBBO010000072.1:0-2219 GCA_964490345.1 uncultured Ferruginibacter sp. | reverse complement strand
AGATAGAATCCACCGGTACACAACCGGTGGATTTTTTTTTGAAACAACCTCACAAAAACGAAAATGAACACAGAAATAAAAAATATCAATAAAATCAACATCAGCGAAAAGATGATGTGTTGTTGTATGCCCGTAACCCGATGTTGCCGTAGGTGATCTTTTCGAAAATAAATTCTGAAAAAGGCTTTGCGGCAATCGCAAAGCCTTTTTTGTTTACCTCTTGCAACCTTTCAAAACATCAAACAAATACAGTATGCCGACATTATTGAGAACAAGAAATCCTCTGAAGAGAAAACTCAGAGCAGTGGAAGCCCGGATAGGGAATACACCCTTATTGCCTGTGCTGAATCTCCACAACAATCCCGATGTGAAAATATTTGCAAAGGCAGAATGGTTGCAGCCATCGGGAAGTGTGAAAGCACGAGCAGCATTCAACATCATTAAGCAGGCAATTCTTGAAGGAGAACTTGATGAAAAAAAAATACTTTTAGATGCTACCAGCGGCAATACGGGAATTGCGTATGCCACCATCGGCAAGGCTTTGGGAATAAGCGTAACCCTTCTGCTGCCGGAAAATGCCAGCAAGGAACGAAAAGAAATTTTGACTTCGCTGGGAGCCAAAGTTATTTACACTTCTCCTTTCGGAGGTACGGATGAAGCACAGGAGACCGCTCGTAATCTGGCTTTAAAATATCCTGAAAAATATTTTTATGCAAGCCAATATACCAATGAGAACAATTGGAGAGCGCATTATCATGGCACTGCCGAAGAAATCATTTCCGAACTTCCGGATATCACGCATTTCACAGCCGGACTTGGAACAACAGGCACATTCATTGGTACGTCGAGAAGATTAAAAGAATTCAATCACGGCATTCAGGTCATTTCATTACAACCCGATCTGGCGCTGCACGGACTGGAAGGCTGGAAACATCTGGCAACTGCCATTGTACCTAAAATTTATGATCCCAAAGTCGCAGACAGAAATATTGAAGTAAGCACAGTGGAAGCGTATGATGTTTTAAAACAGTTTTACCAGGAAAGCGGATTGTTGATCAGTCCCTCTTCTGCAGCCAACATCAGTGGCGCTCTGCAGATTGCCAATGAAATAGAGAAAGGAATTATTGTAACGGTGTTGCCCGACAATGCGGACAAATACAGTGAAGTCATTAACCAAATAATTTAAACAGTCATGTTATATCTCACACAGGATGCTACACAAAAGATTATTGAAGATGCTGTCCACACATTTCCGGACGAGTGCTGCGGGTTCTTATTGGGACGTGAAGAAAATGAAGATCGCATCATCGATAAAATCATTGTTGTCAACAACGCAAAGGAAGGTGATAAGAGAAGGCGCTTTGAAATTTCCCCTTTGGATTATCTCAATGCAGAACGGTACGCTGAAGATCACCATCTGATTTTGCTGGGTGTGTATCACTCCCATCCCAACCACCCGTCCGTACCCAGTGAACACGATCGGGTAGTGGCACAGTCTTATTTCTCTTATATCATTGTGTCTGTGCAGCAAGGTGAATTTGCCAATCTGCAATCATGGAGACTGAATGATGATTTTCAGTTTGAAGAAGAGCAGGTGCAGGATGTCCGATTGGCAACTTTTTCTAAGTCCAAAATTCCGGTTGGAGCGATATCATCCGAAAGTAATTTACCGGTCGGTGAGGACACCAACCGGTAAAAGAATAACACAAAAAAGAATTTTTTAATCATAACAAATCAAACACAATGGCAACGATTATTATTCCGACACCGCTCAGAAAGTTTACCGGTGGACAATCGAAATTAGAAGTAACAGGCACTACCGTAAAAGAGAGTATCGACGACCTGGTGCTCAATTTTCCTGACTTAAAGAAAAACCTTCTCGACGAAAAGGGCGACATACGAGGGTTTGTAAACATCTATGTAGGTGAAGATGATATCCGCAGCCTGCAACAGGGCAATACACCTGTACAGGCAGCAACAAAACTTAGCATCATTCCGGCAATTGCAGGTGGTAGTGGATGGGAAGATGTCACCTTCAGTAAAGAAGAATTGTCCCTCTACGACCGTCACCTGATCATTCCCCAACTGGGAATTGAAGGACAGAAAAAACTGAAGGCATCCAGGGTTTTGGTTATCGGTGCGGGAGGATTGGGAAGCCCTGCCTTGTTGTATCTCGCTGCTGCAGGCGTAGGCACCATCGGCATTGTGGACTTTGACAA
>CAZBBO010000071.1:0-2222 GCA_964490345.1 uncultured Ferruginibacter sp. | reverse complement strand
TACGCCCTTCGGGCAAATTGCCTTCGGCAACTTGTTTTATCGCCGGCCCGTTGGCAGAAATAAGCAGAAACACTACCAAGCCATGAGTGCGTTAAAACAGGTAGGCGAATATGATAACTTAAAGCTGCTAATGGCTGAAAATTCTGACACAGTGCCATAACTGAAGGTAGGATTAAATTTTTTAAAATAGCCGTTATGAATTATTTCAATTTTAAAAAAATCTTAATTGTTATTGCTATTGCATTGACTGCATGCGGTAAAACTTCCAATACAGAAGAATTAGAGAGTAGAAGTATAGAATCGTATAAAAAAATCACTTTGAATTCTATGAATTCTTACCAAGCAAAGGGAGTGGAGTTACCAAGTTTCCCAACTGAAGAAGAAGTGTTGAATCATAACACATTTATCATGGAATTTTTCGAAGCAGGAGAACTTGATAGTGTATTTGTAACTCCAATTTATCGCGATGGAGAATTGAGTTCTGGTATTATTGGATTTACTACTGATAATGGCCGAATTTTAAATATTGTTACGATTCCAACCATAGTTGAAGAAGGAAATAAATTTTTAGTTGATGTTTATTATATAGATGGTGAGCATATTGGCAACTATGAAATCAAAGAGGATCAAGTCATAAATGCAGAAGTTATTGGAGACGAGGAAATTGAACAAACTGCTGCTGACCAAGCGAGATCATGGTGGCGTTGTACAAAAGAATGCGTCAAAGATGCGCATATAGCTTGTTATGGTGATGAGCATTGTATGACAATGTTATTTATTGCTAACAACCTTGGAGCCTTTACATCTGCTGCTGGATTAGGAACTTTTAGTATTGGTGTTGCCTGTGGTACCGTATGCATAAAAAACCGAAATTTAGATTTGTTACCAGGAAATTAAACTTGTAATCATATGAAATATAAAAATCTTTTTCTAAATTTATTCATTTTAATCATTTCGTTATTAATGTTAGTTGGAAGTATCTCAATAAGAAAATATCCTTTAATTTTTCTTTCATTATTAATCCCATTATTATTTTACCTTTCTCTTATCGTACGAAAATATAATAGAAGTAGAAGAAAATCCTAAATTATAAATCCTGCATTGAGTTAGAGTAGCTATATTCTAAGCTTAGTGCAGGGTTCATTTGCTAACTTCTGCCAACATCGGCTTTGCAAAATGCGGGGCATTTCGTTCAAGTGAAGTTTTGGGTGCTAAGATAATTTCGATTAACTTGGCTGTAGCTACGCTAATTTACAGCCAAGTTATGTGTGGTCACGTTTTCAAGCTCCCCGCACATCGCAAAGCCGTCAGCGTTTGCAGCAAGCCGCATTTTATTTTTTGTTTTTATTTCGTGCGTTTTTCTGTTGCAAAATCTTTTAAGTTTCCGCCGTGTAAGTTTTTGGATGTTTATGTTTTTTTAAGCGTTTTTTAAAAGTAGCCGGTGCGTGTATTGACATCTTAGTTTATTAGGTTGGAGTTTTTGGATTTGCATTAGTTTGAAAAAGTGAGTGCGCACCTATGTTATCTGTTTAAGTATTGTATTAGACAGAGTCAATTGTTATGAAACCGTTTCATGCTAATTTTTGCAGCTGCTAATGCATCGGACGGTATTTTGTATTGACTGAGGCCTTTTTGGGTTTATGGTGCTGCATCTGTGTTATTTCCAAGACAGTTGGTAAAAATTTTAAAATATTTTTACTCATCTAATCGGCGTTGTTTGACGCCCTAAAATTGTTTTTGGGATTGTTTATGTGTCAGACGCTGTAAGTTCATTTTTCAATACGCCTTGTTAGCGGTTTTTTAAAACTTCGAAGGCACGGCGGAGTTCTTTAATGTTTTTAGTTAACGCACTTATATTTTGTTGAGTTACGTTTTAGGGTATTATGAATAGTTTATTTTATACCTTATCAAATCTTCTTCTACCCTACTGTGTTGAGGTTTTGTAAGTGCTTTTGGACTGTTAGATTGCGGCCATCTGCAAACAGGCAGTTTGGCGCAAGTGCGTTTTTTTGTTTTCGCCAAAAGTTTTTTGTTATTATAATCGCCTTCGCTGCTTTTTGTTTGCTTTAAAAGGAATAAATTAGCAAAAAAAAAGCAGCTTCGGCTTGTATTGGTGCAAACTTGAACATTTTGGTTATTAAGTCCGCACCAGCGCCAAGCTGCCGGGCGTTGGCTGCTATAAAACAGGCCCTAAAATATTTACAATGAAAAAACACATTTTA
>CAZBBO010000070.1:0-2224 GCA_964490345.1 uncultured Ferruginibacter sp. | reverse complement strand
GGGACCAACAGTGGAATTCCGTGTCAGGAAGGTGTGTACATGTATATAGTTCGATACACAAGTCTTGAAGATCAACCTGTTGTTACCTCTGGTACTGTTACTTTGCTTAGATAGTGTCTTATCTATTCACCCCACAAATGCGGAAAGAGAAAGAGTCCTGACAAAAGGTAAAGAATATCTAAAACCGTAATCAATGCTAATTCTTGTAAAATATTAGTTAAATCGGCATTAGCAGTCAATAACTCATTGGAAGCTGTAAATACAACCATCAATAACGGAATTAACAATGGTATAGAAAGTAATGGCAATAAGACGGCAGCATTATTACTTGCCGATGCAATGGCGCCTGTAAAAGTGAAAATAGCTGCAAAACCAAGAGAACACACTATGGACAAAGTAAATAGCGGAAGTAATGGAATAGGCGTAAATCCATATAACAAAATCAAAAATATCGCTCCAAATAAACTAACCATTAGGATATAAATAAAATTGCTAAAAGTGCGCAACACAAAGAAATCTTTTGGTGCAATGATTTGATAAATATACAAATTTAACCCTTTTTGAGTCTGCAAGAAACTACGACTCAGCCCGCTCACAGACGCCATCAACGTGATGAGCCAGTAAAAGACAGACCAATCTTGACCTTGCGGATGTTCAATACCATAATAAAATACAAGAACAAACGCAAAAGCCTGCATAACAGACGTAAGTATAAGTCTGCGCGAATTAAGTTCGAGAGAAATTTCAAGGGAAAGCCATTTAGTATAATTTTCAAGGGTTTTCAATGTGATTTTTTGCCTTAATTTGCGCCTTGCAAAATAATAGAAATACTTTTATGATTACTCCCTTCGAAAATTTATCAGACACGCACCAAGCTATTCTCAAAGATGCACCTTTTTGGGTAACCATGTGGGTTGGACTCGCAGACGGACATTTTAACAAAAAAGAGCAAATAGCTGCAATTCAGACTATTGAAATTAAAGCTTTTTCAGAATCTCCGGACGTAAGTGTACTTTACCAAAAAGTTCAAAATCCAGGCAATAGATTAGCCGAATTAATGATGACATTGTCCGGTGATATTGAATCCGATAAAGCACTTGTAAAAGAACATCTTTTAATATTAAAAAGCACACTTGAAAATATTGATAAATCATTTGCACAAGCATTGTTCCGTAGTCTGAAAAATGTAGGCGTTTATGTTGCTCTTGCCTCCGGAGGTATTTTTGGATATGACAATGTGAGCCGTTCCGAAAAGGTGGCTTATTTATTAGAATTTGTAAAACCTGATTTTAAATAATGTTTTCAAAAATCTTAATTGCAAACAGAGGCGAGATTGCAGTAAGAGTAATCCGAACCTGTCGTGAAATGGGTATTAAAACTGTTGCGGTTTATTCCGAAGCAGATGCAGATGCGATGCATGTTAGAATGGCAGACGAAAGTTATTGCATAGGAACTGCTGCTTCTGCAGATTCTTATCTGAGAATGGATAAGATTATTGACGTTTGCAAAAAATCGGGTGCAGAAGCAGTGCATCCCGGTTATGGATTTTTAAGTGAAAATGCTGTCTTTGCACGTGCATTAAAAGAAGCAGGTATTGTGTTTATAGGTCCCTCTGCTGAAAGTATAGAACTGATGGGGAGCAAAATTGCCAGCAAACAAGCGGTCGCAAATTTTGGTGTACCTTTGGTTCCCGGAATTAATGCAGCTATCACAGACCCTAAGGCTGCCGAGCAAACTGCTGTTGAAATTGGCTTTCCTGTCCTTATAAAAGCCTCTGCTGGTGGTGGAGGTAAAGGTATGAGAGTTGTGAATAACAGAGATGAATTTATGACTGCTTTGAATATGGCTCAAAGTGAAGCTCGCAATTCTTTTGGAAATGATGATGTGTTTATTGAAAAATATGTTCTAAAACCTCGGCATATTGAAATTCAAGTTATAGCTGATTCCAAAGGAAATGGCATACACCTTTTTGAGCGCGAATGTTCAATTCAGCGCAGACACCAAAAACTTGTAGAAGAAGCACCGTCAGGAATCCTTACACCTGAACTAAGAAATAAAATGGGGGAGGCTGCAGTAAACGTTGCCAAAGCTTGTAATTATCAAGGAGCAGGTACGGTTGAGTTTCTTTTAGACGCAAATATGAATTTCTATTTCTTGGAGATGAATACCCGTTTGCAGGTGGAGCATCCGGTTACAGAAATGATTACCGGACTTGATTTGGTGC
>CAZBBO010000069.1:0-2248 GCA_964490345.1 uncultured Ferruginibacter sp. | reverse complement strand
AAACACAGAACAATGCCTCATCACGGTACTTTATAGGTACTACCCCAAACAGATGGGGAACTGGCGTTCCCGCCCTTAACAAATTTCGGAATTATGTAAACAGGGAACAATACCTCGGCTTGGTACTTTATGGGGGATATTTCAAAAAAGGGGAAACTGCGTTTCCCACCCCGGTGCAAAGTTCGAAATTTTAAGAACATCAAACAATACCCTATAATCGGTATTTATGGAGTATAACTAATACGGATACACGAAATAATTTTTTATAGAGGCCGAAAGAATATTTCTTAGCCTTCTTCAGGATATTTGGAATGTACGTTTCAAAATGCCCTTATTGCTTTGTCAGGATAATATTTGTCGGTATATTAAAATCAGGATCGTCTGGATTGTATAGTCCTTGTCCTTTCTTAACTGTCCATTGCGCTTGTAAAGAACAATTAACGGTTGGTATAAGAAAACAATTAGGATTTAAAACCTGCATTGTAATTTTACCATCAATAAATCCACCTGCATTGGATGTATTGGTTACGGTGTTATCATATACTGTCCCACCAATCCTGTAATCCTGAGTTATATCACCTGTGCCAATTGCAAAAGGCCAGTTTTGCCCGTATCACCAATTTCCTTGTTTGAATCATATACAATGCTTACCTGATTTCCATTGGCATCTACAATGATTTTTTTGTAATGCCCTTTATAGCCATCTGCTATTCTCCAAAGTGTTACAATAAACACTTCATTGGCGTTTTGATACTTCCAAGTCCCGGCAAACATATCCTGCTGTTGATAGTGTTCTTTCATTAAAAGAGAATCTGCCGTTTTAAAAGAAGCAAGGCAAACAAATGAAAATAGTATGATGATGAAATGTTTCATTTTATTCTGTTTTATAAAATTTAATAAATTAGTTGCAATGGGTACGTTTGATAGTTCCATTTTGGTCTTTTTCTACTTTGGTAAAACTATCAAAATTGGAATCGGTTTCAAACAACGTTATTCCAGAATCGACCTCATAGGTCTGCCAAATATTTACAGGGCTGTATATACTAAAATCCAGCTAATCTGCTATTGCCTCTTTCTTGCTTAATCCTTCATAAGTTAATTCAATATAAAAGGCACTTTCTTTCCTAAACAAAGTTACATCCCAAATCCTATTTGGATCATCCGGATTCATAAACTGAAAGTTCTTGGTATAAATATAAAGTCTAACCTGATTGGGGTAAGTAAGTTCAAGAACTCTGGCTTTGTTTGTCGTTAGTTCTCCATAAATCTTTAATTGTGAAGAAACAAAAAGAGGAACTGCTGATAACAGGCTGTCTATTGGTTTATTCAGATAGTAATTAAAATCTAAATTATTAAGATAATAATAATTACTATCAACCTGAGCATTTGTATGTCTTATAGTTAATAAAATTAAAACCGTGAGAAGGAAAATGTTCTTTTTCATATAATGATGTTTACTGTAGTTAATTTATTTTAATGAATTTAGTTTTTTCGGTATCAATAGTTTTATACAATCCAAAACCACTTGTGGAACTACTGCCTATAAATTGTAGCAATAGATACATTCCTTGCGTTCTTCGGTTTATACCACTATTAATCTGCCCCACCCATGAATTATAAGTACTTTGAAGATTTCTCGTTCTAAGAAAGCTCTTTATTTTTAATAAATCCTCATTAACAATTGCATATAAAGTGTCTCCACAATCCACGTATGACCTAAAATCCTGATAAAAGTTTCTTGAATTACCGGCCGCTATGTCTTGGGGATCATGCGGATGGCGATCTCTTGGTAAGGAATCTTGATGACTGTGCCAATCAAAAATTGGCTGCCGGCCTTGAAGAACTCTTCTATTTGGTTTAACATTATTTGGGTCTTCATCAGTTCTCACACCTAAGGTATCAATAGCTCCATTCCCATTTTTGATACCGAAGAAATAATACTCCCAATTATGAGATCTTGCTAAATTCCAAACAGAATCCCTTATATTTTTAATAGCTACTTGATCATCATGTAATTTTCTTAAAATTGTAGTATCGCGTGTTATCTCACAAGGCAAAATCGGCTCTCCCTGTTCATCAAATTCTGTAACGCCAACAAATCCCCTTTTACATTCTTCATCACCTGTATTTGTAGTACCCGGTGTGCTGCTCCCTGGTTCGCCGGTAGAACCACCACCACCTGTTTCGGGTACGGTTAGCATATAAACTAACCCGGCGGGTTCGTAAAGGCACAAGGCTTCTGTTGAGG
>CAZBBO010000068.1:0-2249 GCA_964490345.1 uncultured Ferruginibacter sp. | reverse complement strand
ATTCCTGATTACAAGTTTCGTTAGTTTTTTCAATAGCATTAAAAACATTTTCTGCAACTTCAGAAGGAACAAAAGCAAAAAACAGTAGTGAATCTACCTTATTCATTTCCGTAGCAAACCAGTTTTTACTTATTGCATCTAACGTGCTATCTCGATAACCAACAACAGGAGTATATGAAAAAGTTAAGACCTTGTTCTCTTCCAAAATACCTCTCACTTTCTTTTCAAATGATTTTACTGCAGTAATAATTAATAGTTTCATAGCTGAAAATTTTATGCGTTACCCGGTTGTGATTTTGACCCTGCTTTTTCCCATTTTTTATGTTCTACGATATAATAAATAACCGGCACTACAAGCAAGGTTAATAGTGTAGATACGATTGCGCCTGCTACCAATGATATCGCCAGTCCCTGAAAAATTGGATCAAACAAAATAATAGACGCACCAATAACCACTGCTCCTGTAGTAAGTAAAATGGGTGTTGTTCTTACCGCTCCTGCATCAATAATTGCCTGCTTCATCGGCACACCGTCTTTGAGTCTTATTTCAATAAAATCTATGAGCAATACCGAATTTCGGACCATGACACCTGCCAGCGCAATCATACCAATAAAGGATGTAGCTGTAAAATAGGCACCCAATATCCAATGTCCTAATACAATACCTATAAGAGAAAGCGGAATTGCCGTCATCATTATAATTGGTGTTTTAAAGTTTTGAAACCAGCCTACAATCAGCATATAGATAACAATGATAACTACCATAAATGCAATCCCTAAATCACGAAACACTTCCAATGTAATTTGCCATTCTCCATCCCACTTAACTGTAAAGTTGTGGTCGTCATCCGGCTGTCCCATATAAATTTCATTTAAAGAATATCCTTTAGGCATTTCAATCGTTTTCAATTTCTTCTCCATACTTAAAATCACATACGCCGGGCTTTCCAGAGCTCCTGCCATATCTGCCAAAACATATACTACTCGTTGTTGGTCTTTGCGACTGATAGACTTCTGCAAAGTATCCTCAACTATTTTTATCATGTCTTTTATCGGCACCATATTACCTCGTTGTCCTTTTATATTCATACCGGTGATATCTTCTATGCTTGTTTTATCCTTATCATCCAAAGCCATCACTATCCCAATCGGGTTTGCTGATTTATCATCGTATAAATTTGATATCGGCATCTCTCTCAGCAGGTAGGTTAGGTTTCCAACAATTTGTTGTGGGGCAATTCCATTCAACATAGCCTTTTCTTTATCCACCTCAAGGCGATACTCTGTTTGAACTCCTTCTACGCTCCAATCAATATCCACTACATCATCGGTATTAGACAGTATTTCTTTCACACGATGGGCAATATTAATTTGCTCTTTATGATTGGGACCGTACACTTCTGCCACAATAGTTGATAACACCGGAGGGCCGGGAGGAACTTCAACCACTTTTACGTTGGCTCCATATTTTTCAGCAATTTTTAAAATTCCCGGACGAATCTTTTTTGCTAAGTCGTGGCTTTGCATTTTTCTTTCTTCCTTACGCAAAAGATTAACTTGAATATCTGCCATGTTGCTTCCGCCACGCATATCATAATGTCTTACCAATCCATTAAAGGTTATAGGTGCAGACGTGCCTACATAATTTTGATAATTAACCACCTCCGGAACGGCAATCAGATATTGTGATATTTCACGCGTTACCGCTGATGTGCGTTCAAGGGTTGTTCCTTCGGGCATATCTATCACTACCTGAAATTCATTCTTATTATCAAAGGGTAACATTTTCACGGCTACTGTTTTTGTAAAAAAGGTAGCTATTGATGCCAATAATAAAACAAAAATAGACCCAAGCATCACCCATCGTTTAGCTGCACTATTCAGCAGTGGTTTTTCAACGGTATTAAAAAAACGATAAATCCAGTTTGTATGCTCCCCATTTTTTGCATGTTCCTTTTGTTTGTCTTTTTCACGCAGCAGATGGTAGCCAAGATAAGGGGTGATAGTTAATGCAATAAATAAAGACAGTAACATCGCTATTGAAGCACCAATAGGCATTGGGCTCATGTAGGGGCCCATCATGCCCGACACAAAAGCCATTGGAAGGATGGCTGCAATAACCGTGAACGTTGCCAGAATCGTAGGGTTGCCTACTTCGTTAATCGCATAAATCGCCGCTTCTCTAAACGGTAACCGTCGCATTTTAAAGTGTCGGTGCATATTTTCTGCAATAATGATACTATCATCAA
>CAZBBO010000067.1:0-2374 GCA_964490345.1 uncultured Ferruginibacter sp. | reverse complement strand
AGGCAAGAAGCTTTTTTTATACACAAGATCAATTTCTGGATGGAGATAAATGGAAGGAAGATTCAGAGATTGAAAAAGCGTTTAAAGATGCATCCAAGTATTTTAAAGAAAAATATATAAACTATGATACTACTACACGAAGAAACCTTGCTTATGAAATGGCAATGGCATCGGTATTGACTCAATTTAATACAGGCGTTACACTACATAAAAAAGACTCTGCAAACAGTGAGTTTAAACCGTTAGTGGTTAAAACTGTCGTACGCAATCCCAATAAACCCAAAAAGAAACAATATGAGCAGGACTGCTTATAATTTTTTAACCTTACAACCAAAATAACAATGAAAAAAATATTTATAATACTTTTTCTTATATCCATGGTTTCAACAAAAGAAACTAAGGCTCAAGGTGTACTAGATACATTAGCCTATTTAAACACTATTGTTACAAATAAAAGTAACTATATAGGTCAATCGTTTTCAGTTTTGTATAACAACCTTCAAATTCAAATAAAATATTTTTCTCCTTTTTCGGCTATTCACTATGATAAGAACAAAGAAACATCAACAGAATTTTGTTTTTATTTTCCGCAAAACGAAGGCGAAATATATCTGACATATCCAAGCTTAGAAATCTATTGGCAACCGTATCTAAATGCTGCACAATCAGATGTTTTATTTGGGAATACGGGTGGCGGATGGACTACTGCCGTTGCTAATTTTTATGTTAATGGTATAATTGCAGATATAAAAGTGAGGAATTGAAGAAATTATTTTTAATACTGGTTTTAATAATAGCCATATCTGCAAAAGATACAAAGGCCCAAAATGGAGTACCAGATACCCTTGCCTATTTACAAACAATAGTAGATAATAAATCTAATTACATTGGTCAACCCTTTTCAGTTCTGCTAGATAGTTTGCAAATTCAAATCAAGTTTTTTTCACCATTTGCCAGTATCCCTCACGATAAGACCAAAGAAACCTCTACATCATTTTCTTTTTATCTTCCCCAGGATGGCTTTGATGATTTTTACTTAACTTATCCTAAATTAAAAGTATCATGGCAAATCCCATTAAACGCTACTCAGTCAGACGCTTTATGGGGAGCTAATAATGGGGGTGGGTGGAGTGCTGCTGTGAATAATTTTTATAAAAATGCTATCATTAAGGATATACAGATACGAGAGTGAAAAAAATATTTTTAATTATAATAATAACGACTCTTTCAAGGAGTGTTAATGCCCAAACAGGTGTCCCTGATACGTTGGCATACTTACAGAGTATTGTTGCCAACAAGGCTCAGTATATCGGACATTCATTTCATGAACTTGCTGATACCATGCAAATTCAAATTAAATTCTTTTCTCCTTTTGCCGCAATTCATTATGATAATAACAAAGAAACCTCTACTTCTTTTGGCTTTTATTTTCCGCAAACCGCCGATGATTTATATTTGACATATCCCATGTTAGAAATATATTGGCAGCCTTATTTAAGTATAAATCAATCGTTGCTTCTGTATAATTCTAATGACGGGGGTGGGTGGAATACCGCTGTATATAACTTCTATAAGAATGGAATCATAAAGGATATTCAGATACGAGAATGAAGAAAATATTTATTATACTGATTTTAATAATAACCATATCTGCAAAAGATACGTATGCTCAAAACGGAGTACCAGACACCTTAGCATATTTACAAACAATAGTCGATAATAAGTCTAATTACATTGGTCAACCATTCTCTGCATTGATGAATGACTTACAAATTCAAATAATGAATTTCATTCCTTTTGCTAGCATTCCTCACGATAAGACCAAAGAAACCTCTACTTCATTTTCCTTTTGTATCAAAAATCAGGGAGGTTATTATTCACTTTATCTATTATTAAGAATTTCATGAGTTAATACATTGGATGCAAATCAATCCAACATCTTTTGGCGAAATAATAATGGAGGATGGGCAACAGCCGTTGCAAATTTTTACGCAACGGGTATAATAGCAGATATACAAATACGAGAATGAGAAAAACATTTGAAAACACTGACAATTGTTGGTACTAAAAAAGGAGACTACAGATCTAAATAGAATTTGGAATGTAACTTTATTTAGGAATGGAAATACCTTTTATATTGAATTAACTTATGAAGGATTAAGCAAGAAAGAGGCGATAGCAGATTAGCGAGATTTTAGTATATACACATCTACAAATATTTAGCAAACCTATGAGGCGGATTTAGGCATAACATTATTTGAAGCCAATACCAATTTTGATAGTTTTACCAAAGTAGAAAAAGAGCCAGACGGAACTATCAAACATACCCATTGCAACTAATTTATTAAATTTTATAAAACAGAATAAAATGAAA
>CAZBBO010000066.1:0-2384 GCA_964490345.1 uncultured Ferruginibacter sp. | reverse complement strand
CGGCACCGCCGCCACCAACCTCGGGCGCAGCATCCCCCTCGACGAAACACGCGCCTTCACGCGCGGCCTCGGCGACATGCGCGAGGAGATCGAGGCCGGCCTCCGACCCCTACGGCAGCACCGCGACGAGCTCAAGGAGCACGAGCGCGCCCTCAAGCAGGCCCTCGAAACGCAGGACCGCACCACCGCCGAGTACCGCGAGACCGTCGCCGAGCTCGTCAAGGTACGCCGCGAGCTGCGAAACACCACCACGGAGCTCCGCGACACCGGCACGGCATGGAGCCAACTTGGCGACCGCATGACGCGCACCGGCGCGCGCCTAAGCCTCGGCCTCACGGCACCCCTCACCATCCTCGGCACGGTAAGCGTCAACGCCGCGCTCAGCATCGAACAGTTCGAGACGGCCCTCACCACCATGCTCGGCAGCGCCGACCGCGCCACCGCCCTAATCAAGGACCTCCGCGACTTCGCCGCCAAGACGCCGTTCGAGTTCACCGAACTACAAGGCGCCGTGCGCACCCTCATCGCGTTCGGCGTGGAGAGCGACAACGTCGTCGGCACCCTCCGCCAACTAGGCGACGTCGCCGCCGGCACCGGCAGTAACATCGCCGACCTGGCGCAGATCTACGGCCGCACGCTCACCACCGGCCGGGCGGACATGCAGGAGATCAACCGCCTCGCCGACCGCGGCATCCCCGTGTACAGCGAGCTCGCGGACATCCTCAACACGACCACCGGGAACGTGCGCGCCCTCGTGAGCGAGGGGAAGATCGGCTTCCCCGAGATGCAGGAGCTGTTCCGGCGCCTCACCAGCGAAGGCGGGAAGTTCCAGGGCATGATGGAGGAGCAGTCCCGCACGGTTAGCGGCCGCATCAGTAACCTGAAGGACACGCTCGCGCAGCTCAGCCTCACGATCGGCGAGACGCTGCTACCCGTCGTCGCCAAACTGGTCGACTGGGCGCAGCGCGCCGCCGACTGGATCGACTCCCTAGACGCGCGCACGAAACAATGGATCGTCACGATCGGCGCCGGCCTCGCCGCGACCGGGCCCGTCCTCGTCGGCCTCGGCAGCCTCGCGCGCATCATCCCCACCATCGTCACGGCCACCCGCGCCCTCGTGACGGTCCTCACGGCCCTAACCGGCCCCGCCGGGCTCCTCGCCCTGCTCGGCGCCGGCATCGCCGCGCTCGTCATGCACCTAACCAGCGGCCCCGACCCGCTCGACGCCGCCATCGCCAAGGTCAACGACGCCCTCACCGCCAAGGACCAACCCGCGCTCGTCACGGCCCTGCAGGAGGTCATAGACAAGGTCGACGGGCCCCTCAAGACCGCCCTGCAGGGCCTCCGCGACGACCTCGTAGCGACCGGCGACACGACCGAGACGCAGACGCGACGCATCGCCCACCTCCTCGCGCACCAGGAGGAGATCATCGCGGCGCAGCGCCGCGTCACCGAGGCCCGCGCCGCCCTCGCGGACGCCATCGCCCTCGAAGACACCTTCACCGCCGCCGGCCGCGCCACCACCGCCGCCGGCGACCTGGTCTTCGACGCCGCGAGGCAGACTGACCTGCTCGCCCAACGCCTCAACGCCATGGGCGAGGGATGGGTCATGGACTTCATCCGCCTCAACGCCGCCGGCCAGTTCGAGTTCACGGACCGCGCGATCGTGGAGGCCGGCGCGCTCAACATGGCCGCGATCGAGGCCGCCATGCGCGAGCTCAGCCAGCCGATCCTCGAAGTCGCGCGCGCCGTGCAGGACCGCAGCCTCACCAAGGAACGCGGGGAGGAACTAGCCGCCGCCCTCACGCACCTCAACACGCTCCTCACCACCCCCCCACCCATCACCACCACCCCACCACCACCCGCCACCATCACCGCGCCACCACCCGCCACCACCACCGCGCCACCGCCGCCCGCCGGCCTGACGACCACCCCGCGCATCTACGCGACCCGCGACGCGCTCCTCGGGAACCGCGTCCGGCACCTCATCGCGCAGGCCCTCCGCGACGCCACCCCCGGCATCCAGGCGGCCATCACGACCTGGACGGGAACCCTCGCCACCGCGGCGCGCGCCGCGATCGACGCGCTCAACACCGACACGGCCGCCGAGGTCGAGCGCTTCCTCCAGAACGCCGACCGGCGCCGCGACGACCTCCGCACCGCCGCGGACGCGCTCACCATCGCGCAGCAGGCCGCCGACCGCGACGCCCTCAACGCCCGACTCAACCAAGAGCACGCCATCCGCGAGGCGATCCGCAGCGCCGGCGAAGCCGCGCAGACCCTCGCCACCAACGCCGGCGCCGCCCTCACCACCGCCCTAGACCGCGCCTTCACGGACAGCCCCGAGGAAGCCGCGCGCTTCACGCGCACCGCCACGCGCCTCA
>CAZBBO010000065.1:0-2386 GCA_964490345.1 uncultured Ferruginibacter sp. | reverse complement strand
CGCACCCATAGCTCAATTGGATAGAGCATCTGACTACGGATCAGAAGGTTTCAGGTTCAACTCCTGATGGGTGCGCCACTTCAGCAGCAAGGACTTACAGAGAATTTCCAAGGCCAGTTCAAAAAGCCACTTTTGCATTCCTTTTGCACTTTTGCAGACTCTCGCGCTCGAAGTCGCCCGCCTTCGGGCCTCGCTGCCGGGGGTTTTGCGGCGTCATTCCAACCTTCCGGCGGGCAAGAATTGCGGCGGGCCGGTCGGGAGTCACAGCCTCGCGGTCCGGTGATCGCCTCGCCGGCCAGCCAAAACCGGTCACCGCACGTTACCGGTTTCGTTGCGGATCGCCTTCCGCGGGGCAGGGCCTCGGGCTAGGGTCAGGCTTCGCGCGGATCGCCGTTGCCAGTCTGCGGCAGGTTCCAACCGTTGGAACCTGGGCCTCGGGCTAGGGTCAGGCTTCGCGCGGATCGCCGGGGGCGGATCGGTTTGGGCCTCGAAGCTCGAAGGCCTCGGCGTCCGGGTGCCTGGGCGGCGGTCGGGGTCCGGGGCCTTGAAAGGGTCTCTGTGATCGCCGGGCGCGGATCGCCTTCCCGCCGGTCGGGTCTCGCTTCGGGGTGTCTCGGGGCCGGTCTTGCCGGTCGGGGCGCGGATCGCCTTGGGGCCAGGAAGGCGCCTTCCTCTCGGGGCCGGTCGGGCGTCCGGCCTCGGCGTCGGGACGGGTGGCGCCGCGCCGGCCATGATCGCCTCGGGCCTCGGGCCGGTCGGGGCCTTCCTTCCGCGGGCGGCGGTCTCGGGGCCGGCGCTTTCGCGTCGGGCGTTGCGTCCGCCGGGCCAGGGCGGCCTTCGGTTCGCGCCGGACCGCCGGTTTCTTCGCCTCGGGACGCGAACGGTTGCCACGTCCGGCGGGCGGGTGGCCAACGGTTGCGGCGGCGGGCGGCGGCGCGGGCCTCAGCGTCAACCTCGGGTCACACTCGCGTTGACGTTGCGCCAGGGTGGCCACGGGGGCGCGCCGGAGCCTCGGGGCGTGACATTCGAGGCGGTTGGGGTGTCCAGAGGTGCGGACCGTCGGCGGGCGCGTTCCTGTGCCTTTGTGCGCCTCGGTGCGGCGTTTTGTTCCGCCGGGCGTAAGGGCCTTTTCGGCGCCGGACCGTCAAAACCGGCGTTTCAGCGGCGCCGGCGTGAAAACTTGCGGCCTAGAATGCCGGTAGGCGCGTTTTGCGGGGCGGCGGATAGGAACACACCAGCCGTTTCAAGGGTCCAAAGGAACGTCAGCCTCGGGCGCCAACGTCCCGGCGAGGCGCATTTCGCGGGCGCGCGTTATCTCCGCGCCGGTCGGTCCTCGCGGGCGAGGCGGAAGGCCAAGGTCGGCGCGCATTTGGTTCCACGCGCCCAAACTGATGCTCGCCACTTCGTCAAGGTCTCCTCGCCGCAACGCGGTCAGGCTGTCGGCCCATATCCGCGCGCGCATTTCGTGTTCAAGCTCCGCGCGCCGGGCGGCTTCCAAAACGCTCGCGTCATGCGTCCGAACGAAGGCGCGGGCCAGCGTGGCGAAGTTTTCGGTCCAGTCCTCGGCGCCGGGGCCAAGGGCGGCGCCCATCACAAACGCCCGACGGAGCCAGGGCGGGGCGTCCGCCGGGTTTGCCAAGGCGAGGCGAATGCGGCTGTCGAAAGCGGTTCGCAGCAAGTGAATAATGGCGCCGGGTTCGGTCTGCCGGGCAACCTCGCCGGCCAAACCTTGGGTAAGCTCGAAGCCCAGCAAGCCAAGGGCGCGCCCGGCATTCGTAAGCAGTCTTTCGACCTCCACACGCGCCACGAAGTCGCCGGCCTCGCGTTCGGTTTCGGTCAGGCTCAGATGGGCGCGGCGCAAGGCCTCAGAAATTTCGAGCCAAGCGCGTTCGGCGAGGCGTTTTTCCGAGGCGTCGCCGGCCAGTCGGGCGCGGCGGTAGTCCTCGCGCGCTTCAACTTCGGCGGCGGCGAGGCGGGCAACCGAGCCTCGAAGGCCTTCGAGTCCGCCGGCGGGCGGCGAGGCGGGGGCGGTGGGTTTGCTTGGCGGCGGGGGCGGTGTCGGACCGCCGGCGCGAGGCGCGGACCGGCGCGAGGCAATCCACGCTGTTAGTGCCCGCTCGTTGTCAAGCGGTGCGCCTTGTGATCGCCAACGCCTGATGCTCCGCATGGTTGTTGAATGCGCCTCCGCCAGTTGGCGGTCGGTTGTTCGTTGGGGTTTTTTCATAGGTAGGACAAGCTAGGACAGTTCCATTTTGGGGTGTGTCAGACGAAAGGAACGCTCTCGCGCGTACCCCGAAACTGCGTTGCATTGAGAACTCTGGTAACTGCCGGGGGGGGGGTGTCCCGCCTCGCCAGACCGGCCTTCCTTTGCGCGTACGTGCCCGTA
>CAZBBO010000064.1:0-2420 GCA_964490345.1 uncultured Ferruginibacter sp. | reverse complement strand
GCTACCAGAACCTGCTGATCGTGACCGTCACTTCGCGTAACGATCCGAGCGTCAGCGCCAAGGCGTACACGCGATCGACCTTCCGTTCCGCAGGCGTGGTGGAAGGCGCGGCAGGTGGCAACCGGGCCCCGCGGCTGACCGTCAGCACCGGCCTGGGCGTGGGCGCGGGCGCGTCGTTCGGCCCGGAGGGTACGGACCTCAGGTTCGGGTACGGGGTCGTGCCCGCGCTTAGCGGCCAGCTATCGGACTACACGACGGTCTCCGCCGGCGTCGGGCGCCTGGCCGGCGACCTCGTGGACCCGTTCTCCGAGATACCCTCTCGCTTCGACGCGGCCCTCACCGGTGATGGTTGGGACGCCCGAGCGTCGCTCGCCCCCGGCGCCTACGGCGTGGGGGGCGGCGGGACGGTAGGCGGGTGGCGGCTCGGCGGATCCGGCACGTACGTCCCCGGGGAACAGGGCCCGTCGTTCGGCGCCACCGGCTTCGCGGTGAGCCAACTCCCCGGGTTGGACTTGCAGTTCTCGGCCGCCACGAACGCCTCGTCCTCCGGTCGCGCCGACTCACTGGCGGCGAGTTACCGCACGCCCATAAGCGAGGGCGTGGTGCTGGGCCTGGGAGGTAGTCTCAGCGGCTTCGGGAAGCAGGGCGGGTACCAGGTGGTGGCCGGGTTCAACGAGAGCCTCGGCTACCAGTCGCAGACCTTCGACGTGACTCAGACCTACTCGGCGGTGCCTCAGAGCGGCTTCCACGCGATCGGGCTCACGGGAGGGCTGCGGTCGGCCGGTGCCGTGGGCCTGCGTGCTTCGACCTCGCTGCTCATCAGCCCCGCATCGCAGACGTGGCGCAACGCAGTGAGCGTCAGCGGGAGGTTGGCGCCCGGCATCGGCCTCGGCGTCACGGGGACCTACCAGACGTCGACGGCGGACGCCACCTGGAGCGTGGCGCCGCGGCTTTCCATCTCCTACGGCCGGCGCGACCTGAGCTTCGGCCTCACGGTCGGGTACGCGTACACCGGAGTGGTTCGGGGGGACGTCGCGCCTGCCAGCAGCTACTCGGCGACCGCGAACCTGGGCGCTGGACCGTTCCGGGTGACGAGCAGCGCCGTCTACGAGTACGAGCAGCCGGCGGCCGACCCGGGCGCCGCCAGGTTCGCCGTGGCCGTGGCGGCCGAGTACCGGCCGGCGACCGCCACGACGATCACGGGACGGTGGAGCTACGAGTCCGACACCTCCAAGGGGTCGGGTGGCATGGAGTTCGGGGTGGTCTGGAAGCAGCGGTGGTCGAGGTACGCCTCGACGTCACTAAGCTACGACAAGTCGTTCGTCGGCAGCCTCGGCGGCGGCGTGCCGAGTCAACACGACAGGATCGCGCTGATCGGCGAGTTCCGGGACGCCGGGATCGAAGGACTCGACCTGGCAGCGGGCTATGCCCTGACCTCATCAGGAGGCCTCTTCACGGGCGCGCCCATCACTCACGACCTGAGTCTCCGCGCAGGCTACACGCTGCGCTTCTCGTTCGACACGCCCGACGCGGTGGTCGGCCTGTTCGGTGGTCGCAAGGGGGGCGTAGTCTCGGGCGTGGCGTATGTCGACCGTGATCTAGATGGCATGCTCAGCGCGGGCGACGAGCGCCTCGGAGGCCTCGAGGTCATGTTGGGTGGCGCCAGGGCGACCACGGACGAGACGGGTGCCTTCTCTGTGCGCGTCAGGGCCGGTAGTTACGCCTGGCGGTTCGGGGCCGGCCTACCTGCCGATGTGCAGTTACTCGGCGAGGGCGTGGTCAGGGTGGAGGACGACAGCACGGAGCGGGTGGACCTGAGGTTGTCGCCCGTCGCCACCCTCGAGGTGCACCTGTTCGATGACGTCGATAACGACGGGGTGCGCGGCACCGACGAGCGCGGCATCTCGTTCGGGCGCGTCATCATCAGCGGGCCAGCTGAAGAGGTCGTCATGGTGGACGCCCGTGGCAACGCCGTGGTAAGTGGTCTCGTGCCGGGCACCTATACCGTAGCTCCCGACCCCGCCGGGCTTCCGCCGCGCTACCGGCCCACGACGGAGCCGGTGGACGTCGTGCTGCGCGCGGGCGAGCGACTTCCGCCCGTGTCGGTTGGAGCGGCGCCGCCCCCACGTGAGGTCGTCACGACGTTCAGCGGCGCGAAGCTGGCGGTCGTGGCCCGGACCGCGGGCACGTCGGTCGACCCGGGCGGCGAACTAGCGGTCTTCGCCCTAGTCAGTGGCGACCCGGAACGCGTGGTCGCCAGGTTCGGAGGGCAGGAGGTGCCCTTGACGAATCAGGGTGGCCGCTGGGTTGCCACCGTGCTCATCCCGGAGGGCATGCCCGGCGGGGCAGCCGAGCTCCGCGTGGTCGCGTTCCGTGGCGACTCGAGCGTGGAGTCGGTCGTGACCGTGAACGTGAGGTAG
>CAZBBO010000063.1:0-2466 GCA_964490345.1 uncultured Ferruginibacter sp. | reverse complement strand
GTGATACTATTTTATCAAACCTTTTCGATAAAATAATCAATGATGAAAAAAACAGGAATAAATAAACAACCTGATTTTTAATGTTACTAGTTTCTGCTCCAAAAGTATCAGCATAATTAGCAGGGTCAAAGGGAATGTTTGTAGTAAAAAATGTAACATAAATAAGTACAAATGAATTAATTTTGACCAACAGATCAATTAAATTAATAGGTTCCTTAAGTTTTTCTAATAGATTTAACATTTAATAGCAACATGAATTAAAACAATTTTACTTTATCTGATCATTACAATTCTTTAATTATCTAATCCAGAGGTTTCACAAATCAAACCCAACGTATTAACAAAAAAATATGTTATTAAAAAGAATTAATCTTACTCTAATGAAACCTTGATAATAAAAAGTTAGTTTTCTAAACATTCTTTAATCAACATAAATCTCTAACTATTTTTCTTATAAGTTCAAACAACAATCGTTTCAAAAATGAAGCAAGAATAATACAAGGCTCAGTATAAAAAATAACTTCAAATAAGTTTTACCATTCAAATACAATATAACACAACTATTAAGAATATTGTTTTCACAAAAGTTCATTTAACTAATTTAGCATATATTTCTAAATATCTTAATTCTGTTGTCGTTATAAACTTAACAGCTTCATTCATAGGTACAAAATTTATCAATATGAAGGAATTATTTGTAGTAAAATTAAATACATATTTATCTTTTGAAATGTTAGACAAATATGTAATGCAATTAACTGATTCTTGTTTAAACTCTGGTAAATTCGCTTCCAGACTTATTAAGGGAACTGCTGTTTCCAGCCCTTGGATTACCTCATATTCATAACCTTCAACATCAATCTTTATGTAAATTGGTACCCCATATTTCTTAATATAGTTCTCAATTTTTTCAACAGTCACTTTCTTATTTTTCAGCGAGTTCGTATCAGCAACTTTTCTTTCCATCACGGTTGTTTCAATATGCTTTTTACTTAGTGAACTATAAGCTTCTTTCCCTTCTAACTCGTAAAAATCTAAGGTTGTATTACTACTACCTAAAGCATTATTAAAAACCTCCACATTAGAACCTTTATTTCGATGTTTAAGAATGTGAAACATTGCAGTGGAAGGTTCGAAAGCTAAGACTTTTTTAGCTAGTTTAGAAAATAATTCACTTTTGTTACCGACATTTGCTCCAACATCAATAATCAAATCCTTCTGGTAATTAATATTATGAATCAGGTCTTTGTAAAAGTTATATTCTTCCAACTGTTTCTGAAATTCATCAGGGTGTTTAATTCTTTGATATAGGTTGCTATACAATATTTTTATTCCTAGAGGAGTTCGCTTTAAATAAGTCTTCAACATAAAATAATATCCGTGATTAAAATTAGAGAATTATACTTTTTATTTGTTATTTTCACTTTGAAACAAAGTATTTCCTAAGAATGGATTTTTTATCAGATATTCTATACAGAATTATCCCTAATCCACTCTTCTAGTACAATCAAACTAAAAAGAATTTTGTGGTTATAAGTTTTTCCATCAGTATGATCTTTATACAAAGATTGTACTTCGTTCGGTTTTAGAAATTCATACGTATGTGAACTTTCATCAAGCAGAATATTTTCAAATTCACTTGAAAGTGATTCTTTGAGTAAAGTTTTATTTGTGTTTTTCGAGACCATTAAAATCAATATCAGTAAATCCCTTTCTATGTTTTGCTTCAAGTTACATTTTATCCAATATGGTTGATATTCTTCATTGTAAGAGATCCCGAATTCTAATCCTAGCTTTTCAGCTTTACGTATGAGTCTTCTATTTTCACTGTCAATATCTTTAAATATTTCTTGTTCACTCCGTTCAAGTGAAACTACAAATGTTTTGTATGTTCTATAATATTTCGCTTCTGTAAATCCAACTCTCTTGAAAAGTTCAGCAAAGTCATTTTGACCTTTCCATAAATTTAAATTGATTCTTATTATATCAAGTCCTAACTTTTCTATTAAATTTTGGATTAAAATCTTAATTGCTTCAGGTAATTCCTCTAACATCATTTCTCTTCTTTGAAAAATCGGACCTAATTGAATATAGCCAATCTTAAAATTTATTAAAGATTTAATTCTGATTTGGCCCATTATAAAAGGAATATTATCATCACCTACAACAATAAACCTACTTAATTTTGTGGCATCTGTTTCAGCTCTAATCTGTTGGTATGCCCAAGTTTGATAGATATTGTAATCAAAAAAAATGATCCATAATTTTCCCACAACGTTATGTCGAAACAATCAATGAGTACTTTAAAATTCATATGTTTAAACTAAAAATTAATTATTCTATATATCTGCTCTTTTCTAATAAATTTTATCAAATCGTTGGAAATGACTCTTTTCTCTTTTTTAATGTAAGCAATCCAAAATCCAATAAAACGAAGAACGCTTCCGATTAAATAGGGTTTTTGTT
>CAZBBO010000062.1:0-2691 GCA_964490345.1 uncultured Ferruginibacter sp. | reverse complement strand
TCGCGCGAGCTGGCGCTGATGTTCTCCCCACTCGGCTACCGCAAGCTGTCGGCCACCGACGGTGTGCTGCGCGGCGAAGCGGTCGGGGCTTCCTACCCCGTCTTCCACAACTCCTGGCGCGACAAACGGGCCACCCACGAAATCTGGGTCGGCGTGTCGGGTTTCGGCAAGACGTTTGGCCTCAACTGCTACCTGACGCGGGAATACGCCGAAAACGGCATCCCCTTCGACCTGCTCGAACCGATGGGACACGGGCGGCACATCGCGGCTGCCTTCGGCCTGCCCTGGTACGTCATGAGCGCCAAAGCGACCAAACTCAACCCGCAGGATGTGATGTTCCCCACGCTCATTGAACAGGTGTCGCATGTCACGCGCATCTACGAAACGGTGCTGGGACGCATCCTGTCGGGGGCGCAGCGCGAGAACCTGGAGCGCGGGCTGCTGGGCGAGGCGCTGGAAGTGCTGTATCGCGGCTTTCCCGACCTGAACCGGATCACGCCGGAACTCGCGCCCACGTGCGACGTGGTGTGTGATGTTCTGTCGGGACTGGGCGACAAGGAAGCGACTAAACCGATCGCCAGGAATCTGGCGGACGAGATCGCCGGGCTGTGCACCGGGTCGGGGCCGTGGGCGGAATTCCTCAACGGCGCGACCAACGTGGATTTGTCACGCGGCGGCAGACAGCAGATTGAGCCGCGCGTGTTCAGCTTCCACGAGTTAGAAAGCGACCCGATCCTGCAGGCGCTGGCCTACACCCAGGTGCTTTCTGCCATCCGGCGCGACAGCCTGATTGACGAGCAGCCGCGCGTCATCGCGGTGGACGAGGTCTACCGGCTGATGCGGCATCCGTCGCTGCTCGACTTCCTGATCGAGGCGGCCAAAACCTTCCGCACCCGGAGAAAAAAGGTACTCATGGTGGATCAGCAGATGAGCATTTTCCTGGAGGGAAAAGCGCGGCTGGTGTTCGAGAACTGCCCCATTCGAGTGGTCTTCAGTCAGCGGCAGGGCATGAACATCTTCCACGAGGACGCGGCTTTCCAGCACCTCAACCAGCAGCACCGCGACATCATCGCCGCGCTGCCGCGCTTTCATTTTGTGCTCGATATCCAGGACGAAGGTCTCTGGTATCTGTACAACCGCCCGGCGGCGGGGGAGATTGCTCGCTTCCAGACGACATAGCGGTCAGTTATCAGCGGTCAGCACTCAGCCAGACACTGACAACAAGGCTGATCGCTAGAAGCTGACGGCTGAAAGCCAAAGGAAATGACATGTCCAGACGAGGCACGGGAGAAACCCATCCCTTTCAGGCGCTCGAAGAAGAGGCTTACCACGCCTTCCGGGAATGGCCCTTGTGGCTGGTTCTCAGACAGCGCGAACTGGAGGCCCATCTCGCGGCGCAGCGCCCGCCAGCAGCTGCGAACGCTGGCGCACCACCTGAGCAGCAGCGCCGCCATCCGGCGCTGGATCAAGGAGGCAAGTAACACATGAAACTGGTCATCGTCGAATCTCCGGCGAAGTCCAAAAAGATCGCCGGCTTTCTGGGGGACGGCTGGCGGGTGGAAGCGTGTCTGGGACACGTCCGTGACCTGCCGGAAGCGGAACTGGGCGTGGAAGTCGCGGCTGACTTCCGCCCCACCTATGAAGTGCTGCCCGGCAAAGGCAATGTGGTCAGGAAGCTGCTCAAGGCGATCAAGGCGGCTGAAGCGGTCTATGTCGCCACTGACCCGGATCGCGAGGGCGAAGCCATCGCCTGGCATCTGCTCAAGCTGGCAAATGTGCCCAAAGACAAGCCTGTCTACCGCGCGGTTTTCCACGCCATCACGAAAGACGCAGTGCGCGAGGCGGTGGCCCATTCACGCGCGCTGGATGTGAACCTGGTCGAGGCGCAGCAGGCGCGGCGCATTGTGGATCGGCTGGTGGGCTACTTAGCGTCGCCATTGGCGGCAAAGGCGCTGGATGGCAAATTCTCCGCCGGGCGCGTGCAGAGCGTCTGCCTGCGGCTGGTGGTGGAACGCGAGCGCGAGATTGAACGCTTCACGCCGGAAACCTACTGGACACTGGCGCTTAAACTCGCTGCCGACGGCGCGGACTTTACGGCGAAGCTGCACCGTGTCAAGGGTGCAGATCGCAGCTTCAGGTCCCGCGAACCGTTGGACAAGCTGGCAGCTCTCATTCAAACGGCGCAAATCTGGGTGGGCAAAGCGGGACGTACGGTAAAAGTCCGTAACCCACTGCCGCCCTTCACCACCGCCTCGCTGCAGCAGGCAGCCTCGAAAGGCCTGAGACTGTCGCCTGACCGGACGATGGCGCTGGCGCAGACACTGTATGAGCAGGGTTGGATTACCTACATGCGCACCGATGGCGTGTCCGTCGCGCCCGAAGCGCAGACGGCGGCGCGGGACTACATCGCCCGCGAGCATGGCGCGGACTACCTGCCGTCTGAGCCGCCCACCTACACCGTGAAGGTGGCGAATGCACAGGAGGCGCATGAAGCCATCCGTCCAACCGATGTGAACCGTCTGCCACAGGATGTAGAGGGTGACGGCGCGGCGCTGTACGCCCTGATCTGGCAGCGGTTCATCGCCTCGCAGATGTCCCCTGCCCGCTACACGGTCACCGGCGCGGTGATCTACGCCGGCAGTGTGCCAGGGCAGCCCTTCCCGCTGGAGTTCCGGGCGCAGGGGCGTTCCC
>CAZBBO010000061.1:0-2708 GCA_964490345.1 uncultured Ferruginibacter sp. | reverse complement strand
GCCCGCGCAGCCCGGCAGAGGGCTTAACCCCCTTTGACCTGCTGCCGGAACAGGCAGCAGACCTGACGCTGGTGTGGTTCTGGGGCGGCGAACCCTACGCCAGCATGGGCGTGGGCGAGTACCGCTTCGCCATTCAGTTGACAAGGTAAGCCAGCAGCCGTCTTCGATCAGGAGATGGCTGCTCTTTTCCTGTCAATCAACCTCTCCGAAGGTACTGCCTCCGAAAACTTGCAGCCCGCTTATCAAAACTGCGAACCGAAAACTGTAATCCTCATCACGCCGCAGCTGCTCACTTTGCTACCCTGAGTTCAGCCGGTGCGCGCAGACATACGTGCCAGATGACCTCAACCCGCAGGCAGTGGCGCAGACGCCCCCTCATTCGTCATGGCGCACGCCGCGCGCACCGGCTGCCATTTCTCTGTCGCTGAGTGAGGAGTTTCGCGCGTGAACCTGTCCGAATTTGTCCAGCAGTTGTTCAACGACATCCGGGATACGGCGCAGATCATCGCGCCCATCGCCGCCGTCATCGGGTTTCTGGGGCTTGGCCTGCTCTACATGGGCAGCTCGTGGCCCATCATCGGGGATTGGAAGGGGCGTCCGTAAGGGCATACATGCAATGCACGAACGTGCCACGTGAGGTCAGGCTCACGTGTCCTCACCTCGGCGCAGTCAGGAATTAAGCGCCTGGCTGTGGTCAGCCTCCGAGGGACAAACCGAGCCATGCGGGGAAAGCCAATTCCCAACAGGTGGACGGTCGGAGCGGGATAGAAAGGGTCAGCCGGTCATTGGCAAAGGTGAGACGGGACGAACGCCGAAAACTGACGAAATGGCTTGTTACGTCAGGGCGAACGGTAGGTCAGGAGCTTCCATACTGACCGAAACCTGCCGCAAGGTGGGGAGCGGGTGCGAGCCTGACAACTCGAACTCGTCCGTTTGCAAAGCTCTCAGTCTGAGAGAACCCGTTCGGAAACCGACCCGACCCTATCCAGTACGTGCATGTATAGCTACCGGAGAACCCGTGCTGCTCTCTCTGGCGACAGAGAGGCGGGCTTGAACCGTAGCGGGCAGCATGGGGACGGAGTGACCGTAGTAGTCGTGGGCGTCACGCCCCACCAGGGCGCGCGGGAGAGCCGCGTACAGGGCGAAGGGTCACAGGTGAAGTCTCTCAGGTCGGATTGAATGGATGGAGGTGTTAGACCTCATGGATGCTGTTCAGCACGAACTTGAACATGTTCGCAAGCTGGCGACTGCCAGCCCGGAGAAACGTTTCGACAAGCTGTACAAGCTGGTGTGCAAAATGAGTACGCTTTCGCAGGCATGGCAGGACATCTACGGCAACAAGGGCAGCCGCACCGCAGGTGTGGACGGTGAAACGCGCGCAGACATCAACCCGCTCACGCTCGTCAATCTGCGTGAGGCACTGCAAAAGGGAACCTATCAGCCTAAACCGCTGCGCCGCGTCTACATCCCGAAGAAGAACGGTAAGCTGCGCCCGCTCGGAATTCCGACACTGCAAGACCGCATCGTGCAGCGCGCGGTGGCGATGGTGCTGGAGAGCATCTACGAACCTGCCTTTCTGCCGTGTTCACATGGTTTCCGCCCGAAACGAAGCACGATTTCAGCGCTTCGCACGGTGGCATACGCCTACAAAGCGGGGACAACGTGGATTGTCGAAGGCGACATCAAAAGCTGTTTCGACGCTATTCCTCACCGCGTCATCCTGGAGACATTGCGGAAACGCATCCGCGACGAGCGTTTTCTGGCGCTTATCGCCAGCTTTCTCAGGGTGGGCGTGATGGAAGAAGGACAGTTTCGCAACACCTACTCAGGCACACCACAGGGCGGCATCGTCAGTCCGCTGCTCGCTAACGTCGTTCTGCACGAGTTCGATGTGTGGATGACGCAGCGATGGGCTGCCAACCCGCCTCAGGAGAGCAATGCCGCATACCGCCAGCGCCAGACGAAGGAATATCGCCAGCAGACGCGCCGCATCAAGTACCTGCGTGAAATGCTCAAGCGTGGCGAACCGTTCCCGAAAGGGCGCAAAGCGGATGAAGTGAAAGCCGAGTTGAAGCGGCTGGAACAGGCACGCAGACACACACGCCCCTCCCAAAGCCCGCGCAGCATTCGCTACGTGCGCTATGCCGACGACTTTCTGGTCATGCTCAGTGCAGCGACCCGGAGCGAGGCGGAGCAGCTCAAGGCGGAAATGGCGACGTGGCTGCAAGAGACGCTCGGATTGACCTTGAGCGAAGAGAAAACCCTGGTCACACACGTCAGCGACAAACTGCGGTTTCTGGGATACGACGTGCAGGGCATCCGCAATCCGAACGGGACGTATTGGGCGCGGCTCTCCATACCCGTCGAAAAGGAACGGGAAGTGACAGCGAAATTACAACAGGCGACCCGCTATCGCCCAGCGCCGGAACTGGACGTGTTCATGAATGTCAACGCCATCGCGCGTGGCTGGACTGAATACTTCCGCTATGCCTACGACGCCAGCCATACCTTCGGCAGGCTGACGGGTGTGGTGTTCTGGCTGACGGCGAATTATCTGGCGCGCAAACACAATCTCTCGGTCGGTCAGGTGGCAAAGCGGTACTACTGGCGCGACCCGCGCACGGGCAGAAAAGCCCTGGCAATTCTTGATCCGCGCGGGAAGCAGCTTTTTATCTGGAACAAGTATCCGCAGCGTCAATCCATCCTGG
>CAZBBO010000060.1:0-2771 GCA_964490345.1 uncultured Ferruginibacter sp. | reverse complement strand
CGCTGTCGCCGCCCTGAATCACGTCGTCCTGTGCTTCCAAAGCCAGCGGCGTGGGGGTCGGACTAACCAGCGGTGTCGGCGTGGGGCTGTCCTCCGGTGTCACCTCAGCCTCACCGGATGAACGTCCACCTAATAAACGTGTGAACATCAAGCCAAAGAACAGCAGCGCCGCCAGTCCTACCGCGATCATCACCTTTGGGGAGGGTTTACCCGAAGCGGGTCTGACTTCATCCTCCGGCGCATCCAGCACCACATTCTGCTGTGCCGCTTCCTGCACTCTGCCGGGTGTCCGCGCCCAGCGCGATCCTACCGGGACAAGCGCGGCTTCGTCGTAGCGTTTGAGCAGTTCAGCGGCGACCTGCCGTTCCAGTTCATCCGAGCCGACAGCGCCTGCCGTGCGGACTTCGCGCTCGTAGGCAGCTTTGTAGGCCCGCTGGCGATCCGTTGGGACGAGTTCCCAGAGCGCGTGAAGCTCACTCAGCGACAGCCCACGCAGTTCTTCTATGTTGTGATAATGCAGCACATCCATTATGAACCCCCTCCAATCACACTGCCGCTGCCGCCAAGCGCCGCCTGCTTCCGCATCGCTTCGGTGTAGTCAGCATCGCCCTCATCCGCTGGTGCTTCGACGACCACATCGACCTGCGGCTCAACGGTGATGTCGGGGTCAACGTCGATCTGCGGCTGGATAATTGGCTGAATATCCGTTTGAGGAACCGCCATCATACCAAACGCGGTGATCTCGTTAGGCAGCATCTGCGCGCTGTGTTCCAGCCGGTTGACCTCTTCACGGGCGGTATCGTAAGACATATTCCCGTCCGAGCGTACCTGTTCGATCAGTGCCGTTCGTGTCTCGTCGGCCAATCTGCCTTCCGGCGACGATTTAACCTCACGCACGACCTGTTCCGCCTGTGTGCCGGAAATCCCCAGTCGCAGCGCCTGATCCGCGAACAGCCCAAAGCGTGACACATCCGCCTGCACGGGCGGTTTCTCACCGCCGACAGGCATGACCCCCATTGCCCGCGCCATCCGATCCGCCACCGTCAGATGGTCAACACCGCCAGCGGCTGGCTGCCCATGCTGGATGCGCTCTGCCTGCATCCCCCGGATGACATCGCCCATGACTCCGGCGACATCAACGCCACCGGACACTTTCAACTGTCCGAGCATGACCTGCATTTGTAGACGGGCGACATTCGCCAGCGCCTCGGCGCTCTGTTCCAGCCGCGCCGCCACCTGGTCAAAGCGGCTCATGTCAGACTTGCCATCCTTTTCAATCATTGCCCCCAGTGTGGAGTGGGTGCCGGTGGAGGCTTTCAGCGCATCCGAGACATGCTGTTCCATCTCTTCGCTGTTCATCTCAGCGGCGTAGTCACTGCGTTCCTGACGACGGCGGGCATCGGATTTATCCTCCCCACCTTCATTCATCGGTACAGACGCGACAGGGGTAAACATCCCGGTACGACGCGCTCTGGCAGGGGTAAAGCCCGCGACCATCTCGCCATTTTCATCCTCAAACCAGTCGGCATCATTTTGCGGACGTGCGCCGCGTTTGCGCTTCGTGTCCTTCGGTAGCGTCCAACCTTCGAGTGCCTCACCCACTGCCGGAACCAGCATCGGACGGGCGACCAGCCGCCCGTATTCGTCGTATTCCGCCTTTGCCGGGTCACGGTCACTCAACAGTGCTGCGCCAACCAGCGGTGCAGCAGCACGCCCGATGACCGGAATATTCCGCGCTACCTGCCGCGTGGCTGCGCCTTCGGTGAACTGCTCGGCAGCGTCGCCCAATGCTGTGCCACGCAAGCCCGGCAGATGGGTGAGCGTTCGCGCTGCGTTGCTCAAACTGCCGAACCCGCCAAACATCAAGCCCGCTGCCTGTGCCGTTGTCGCGCCGTTATTCAGCGCGTTCATGCCTGCCAGCGCATTCGACCCCATGCTGGTCATCAACGATGCGCCGCCTGTCGCCGCTGCTGCCGTGCCAGTGACGGCAGCCGATGTGACCGATCCGGGCGAGAGCAGGACATTGCCGGAGACCTGTCCCATCGCATTGAACAGGCGGTTGAAGCTGTTCCAGACGGATTTGATGCCCGACCACATGGTAATCACGATGAAGACCAGACAGATCAAACCAATGCCGATGATGGCAGCAGCGCTGCCCGTTGCCGCCCCCGCCAGAAAAAAGCCAATCACCAGCGCCTGAATCAGGGCGATGATGGTGGTCTGGACAATCAGTTCAATCCACTGGTTGATAATGCTGTGGGCGATGCTCTCGGTGCGTTTGAAGAAGGCAAAGAGAATCGCCACGCCAAACGAAACGAAGGTGATACCCATCGCAATGGTGATGAGCAGATGCACGATCTGCTCGACCAGCCCGAACAGCAGCAGCGGCCACGCCGTCAGCGCCCGCTGCTGGGACGAGCCTGCCATCGATACCGCAGCATCCCGTTCATCCCCGGTCAGATCATCCCATGTAATCGGGGAAACATTGTGGTCGAAGTAGTTGCCTTCCATGTTCCAGTCCATCGGGACAACCGATGTGCCGCCTTCGCCCGCCCAGGTTGAGGGGTTGGGATTTTGCAGGTAAATACCGCAGCCGGGGGAATACACCGGCTGGGGATAGCCCATCACGTCCTGTGCATGACCACGCAGATACGCCATCGTTATGTCCAGCCCGTCAATCGGTCCGGGTCCGGTTGCGCCCGGCAAATACACGTCGAACTGGTCGCACAGCGCTCCTAAATCCAGATCGTTAGAATTAACCTGCGCCAGCG
>CAZBBO010000059.1:0-2863 GCA_964490345.1 uncultured Ferruginibacter sp. | reverse complement strand
TGCGGGTGTCGTGTGATGACCAAAATGTCCACACGGGGTCTGAAGCGAGCTAAATACGCTCGCCCCTCATACGCCGGGGAGGCTGGTGCAGCCCGCGCTGCGCCCTGCACCGGTGTGGCGGTGTGCTGCCCCGGCCACACCGCTCGGCGTGGTTCGCCACGCCGAGCGAGCGCACACTCTGCCGTTGTGCGCTGCAAAGCCGCATCACGAGCGTTACGCGCCTTTGCGGTCGGACGAGGGGCCGTCCGACGGTACAACCGATCGAGAACAGACGAGGAGATAACCGGTGAATCACCGTGAAACTATCCGTGCCATCCACCAGCGCCTGCCGCACCTCAAGCGGCGCGAGGTCGCCGAGGTGCTCGAAGTCCTGGCGGAACTGTGGCTGGAAGCACTGGCACAGCCCGGTGGAGTCGTGACCGTCGCCGACCTGGGCAAGCTGACCGCTGAGGTGCAGAGCCTGCGCAGCGCCGGGGCGATCCGCCAGCGGCTTGAGGCAACACATGGCAAAGCCGCGCCGCAGACGCTGAAGCGCGTGTACCTGCGCTTCCGCCCGACAGCCAAGCTGCGCCATGCCATTCAGACCGCTTATATAGAGGAAGGAGTGAGTGAATGACGAAGAAGAAACCCAATCCCTACAGCGAGCGCATGACGGTCAACCTGACCCCGGATCAGATGCGGCGGCTGGAAGAACTGCGCCGTGTCCGCGCTCGCGTTGGGACGTTCGTCAGCAAGAACGATCTGCTGCGTGATGCGCTCAATTACTATCTGGCATCTCAGGAAGACCTGCCGGGGTCGCGCCGGGCGATTGCGAAGGGCATCGAGAGTAAAGTGGATGCGCTGGACGAGAAGGTTGAGGCACTGACGGCGCAGTTCACCGACTTCGTGAACAGCGTCCGCCGCAGGCGTGAGGGTTAGCGCATGGATCGCAAGCAGATGTGTGTGGCGAATGTGCAGTACAAGAAGCCCTCAGCCGATGGCGCGAAGCAGTCGAAGAACCTGCTGCGCTATCTGACCTACCGCGAGAGCCGTACCGAAAAGGCGCAGTTTGTGGCCGGGCGGGAACGCTGGGTGGATCGTGGCATGGGCGGGTCGGTCGCTGAAATCGCCCAGCGCTGTGACGACCTGAAAAGCCAGCATGTGCTGACCTTCAGCCTCGTCTGCAATCCCAACCCGGATTTGATAGCGATGGTCGCGCCGGACGAGCGTGAACGTTTCGTGCGCGAACTGACCGAACGGGTGGTGGATGACTTCTTCGAGGTGCGTGGGTTGGATACCGGCTGTGAGTTCAGCTACGTCACCCATCATCGCCAGACGGATGACCGGCAAGCGCCAGGACAGCATAATCCTCACACACACATTGTCCTGCCGGGCACGGTCTACGACGAGGAGCATGGCGGACGGGTGCCGCTCTTTTTCAGCCGTAATCAGAAGGTGAATCACATCGAGATGCTGCACACCGTGACCGAGCAGGCGATGGTGGAGCAGATGGCACGCTACGTCGGGCCGGAGTGGGAGCAGCGTTATGACGACCTGGCGGCGATCCGCGAGGAGCAGCGCGAGATTGTGGCAACAGAGGCACACGGCTACGAGCAGGACGAGGACAACTCAGAAATCGAGTGGGCGCTGTGGTGCGGCGTGCGCCGGACGGATGAGCGCACGACAGCCGTTGGCTACTATCGCCACTATGCCGCACCGACCGACGACGATCCCGAAGCGGTGCAGCTTGAATTCCGTCCGCTGCTGGCTGGACTGACCCATCAGGAAGCCGAACTGCTTGCCCGCGCTTTTGCAGTGGAGATGAACGGCGATATGAGCAATCTCAGACAGTTAGCCGAGTGGGTAGGAGGGATGAGCGCGACCGAGCGGCGCACACTCATCGAAGAACTACGGCGCGATGACCGTCAGCGTCCCGCGCCAGACATCGACTTTTGACCGAACAAGCATACAGGGGCGAGGAGCGCCCACCGTCGCCAAACGCAAGCGCTTCTAGCCCCTGTATACCAACAAAAAGGAATACAGAGAGTATGACACACAACGATGTCCACGACAAGACGGACACGCTGAAAGTTTCACGCGCCACGCGCAAGGATTTCCTGCGGGCACTTTATGGGGATGCGCCAGATGAGCTGTATCTCGAACTACGCTGCATCCATCCGGGCACCGGCGAGGTGCGGACGCTGTGGGGACGCATGGGCGATAAGCGTGGGCTTGGCTCTGCATTGAAACAGGCGGACAAATTCAACAGTGAGGGGTACGGGCTGTACTTCGCGCCCTGCCTGCGCAAAGAGAAGAAGGGCAGTGCCGACTCCGCAACCTGGGTTCCAGCGCTGTGGATCGACATCGACAACACCGACCAGCATGATCTGGAAAAGTTGAAAACCTTTGATCTCCCGCCGAGCTTCATCCTTGCCAGCGGCGGCGGATGGCATGGCTATTGGCTGTTAGATGAACCGTTCCTGCTGGAAACTGAAGCGGATAAGCACAAGTTCGCCGCTGTTCTGCGCGGGTTGTTTACGGCACTGGGTGGCGATCCGGGTTATGTGAAATCCGTCGCGTCGGTGATGCGCCTGCCGGACTCGGTGAACACCAAACCGGAGCGTGGGGGTGTGGTGGTGGCGATCATCCAGAGCGACCCGGAGCGACGGTATTCCCTGAGCGACTTCGCCTGGCTGGAAAGCGATACCAATGAAGAGCGCATCGGAGATATGCGCGTGATCACGCTGAACGGCAATGGACATCATCCACTGCCGCCGAGAACCGAGCAGTATCTCGCCAGTGGCGCACATAACGGTAGCCGCAACGCCGAACTCTTCGCCGCCGCTTGCCAGATGCGGGATGCAGGCTACAGTCACAGTGATGC
>CAZBBO010000058.1:0-3053 GCA_964490345.1 uncultured Ferruginibacter sp. | reverse complement strand
GACACAGACCAGCAGACCAACTTGGCGACACACAAGCCGACCCAAGAAAAAATAAAACACCCCACCGCACAAAAAAATGAATTTCTGCCACCGCACAAGTGGCACATTTGGCTTTGCCCTGCCCGCAAATCAACCCTTCTGCAAAGCCAAAAGAGCCACTTTTTCCCTACGCACCAAAGACAGTACAGATAAGACAACTTGGATTTGTAGAACCCCTACTTAAAATAATTTTAAGAAAAAGTTTGGATATTAGAAAACTTTACCCACTTTTGTAGCGTCATTACAAAGAAATAAATTTGAAAACGCTGATAAAAGATATCGCAATCATACAAACCGGACTCTTTGCAAAGCCTGCTGGCATTGGCGAATTGGTGTATTTGCAGTCCAAGAATTTTGACGAATACGGGCAATTGCATTCTGAACTTCACCCTGATTTAGTGGCTGATGGTATTTCTGAAAAGCATCTGCTAAAAGACGGTGATGTGCTTTTTGCGGCTAAGGGAACCAAAAACTTTGCAACCGTTTTTGAAAACCACAACGAACCTTCTGTGGCTTCCACTTCCTTTTTTGTTATCAGACCAACAGACAACAAAGTGCTGCCACAGTTTTTGGCTTGGTTTCTAAATAACCCTACCACACAAACTCTTTTAAAAGGTCAAGCCATTGGCACTTCAATTCCTTCTATTTCAAAACAGGTATTAGAAAATCTGGAAATAACAGTACCGGATATCGAAACACAAAAAGCGATTCTTCAAATCACTAAGCTTCGTAACAAAGAGAAATCATTGAAGCAGGAAATTGAAACGCTTCGTGAAAAACAAATTCAACAACAAATAATCAACGCAATAAAATAAATATCATGGCTAAAATAACTCAGAAAGACATCAACGATGCAGTTTGGAAAGCTTGCGACACCTTTAGAGGCAGCATTGACCCAAGCGTTTACAAAGACTATGTGCTTACCATGCTGTTCCTAAAATATCTCAGCGATGTGCATGACGATAAAATGGAAGGCTACCTGAAAAAGTACAACGGTGATGTTGAACGTTCTAAACGTGCCATGCAACACGAACGCTTTATTGTACCGGAGCATAGCCATTTTAAGTTTTTGTACGATTCTCGCAATGAAGCCAACATTGGTGAACTCATCAACATTGGCTTGACTGATTTGGAAGAAGCCAACCGTGAGAAACTGTACAGCGAAGATGGAGCAGGCATTTTCCAAAACATAGACTTTAACAGTAGTAAGTTGGGTGAGCCTAAAGACAAAAACCAACGCTTGAAAACTTTGCTGATTGATTTCAAATCGGACAAACTGGATTTGCGTCCTTCACATTTAGATGGTAATGACATTATTGGCGGGGCTTACATGTTCCTGATTGAAAACTTTGCCAGTGATGCCGGAAAAAAAGCGGGTGAATTTTTTACGCCAAAAGAAGTTTCTACACTCATTGCCAAACTCACCAAATCAAAACCCGGTTCGCGCATTTGCGACCCAACCTGCGGTTCTGCTTCCCTGTTGATTAAAGCGGGTGAAGAAGTTGGCTCTGATAATTTCTCTCTTTACGGACAGGAAGCCAACGGTAGCACTTGGGCTTTGGCAGTGATGAATATGTTTTTGCATGGCTTTGACAATGCTACCATCCGCTGGGGCGATACCATTCGTAACCCGAAGCTTAAAGAAGGCGATTCACTGATGAAGTTTGATACGGTTGTTGCTAACCCACCTTTCTCTTTAGATAAATGGGGCAAAGTTGAAGACAAAGAAGGTGACAAAACCTCTATTAGCTACGACCCCGAAACTGATAAATATAATCGTTTTTGGAGAGGCGTACCGCCTAAGAGCAAAGGCGACTGGGCATTTATCAGCCACATGATTGAAACGCTGAATGAACATGGCAAAGCAGGTGTGGTTGTGCCGCATGGCGTATTGTTTCGTGGCAGCAGCGAAGGAAAGATTAGACAAAAGACCATTGAAGAAAACTTGTTGGAAGCGGTCATCGGCTTACCTGCCAACTTGTTTTTTGGTACGGGCATTCCCGCTGCTATCATGGTGTTTAACAAGCAAAAAAACAGCAAGAATGTATTGTTCATTGATGCCAGCAAACACTACGAAAGTGCCAAGAATCAAAACAAGTTGCGTGAAAGTGATATTGAACACATTGTAAAAACCTATCGTGATTTTGCAGCCAACATACTGCAACCTGGTGTAGTGGAAGACAAATACAGCTATGTAGCCACTCCCGAAGAAATACAGGAAAACGACTACAACCTGAATATCCCCCGCTATGTAGACACCTTTGAAGAAGAAGCGGAAGTGGACATTGCAGCCGTGCAGAAGGAGATTGAGCAACTGGAAGGTGAATTAGTGAAAGTGCAAAAAGAGATTGACCAATACTTAACCCAATTGGTGAAATGATGGGAGAAAAAAATAGTCTTGAAAAATTTGGAATACTTGATATTCCAAAAGGATGGCAAATCAAAAAGCTTAAAGACATTTTGATAGAAGGTCGATTGGGCGGAAACTATGAAAATGCTGAAGCAAATAATGGAGTACCTGTTATAAAAATGGGGAATCTTGATAGGGCTACTATTAAAATTGATAAGATTCAATACTTGCCGGAAAATGAAACTTACAATCAAGAAGATGTATTGGTTAAAGGAGACTTGTTGTTCAATACAAGAAATACACTAGAGTTAGTTGGCAAGGTTGCGATTTGGAATAACGAACTACCATTTGCGGTTTATAACTCGAACCTAATGCGAATGAAATTTGACAGTTCCTTTGTGGAGTCAACGTGGTTTATGAACAGGGCTTTTAATTCTTATTATGGATTAAGACAGTTAAGAGGGATAGCAACTGGAACAACAAGTGTTGCAGCAATTTATGGTAGAGATTTAGAGTCAATAAAGTTTCTACTCCCCCCACTCTCCGAGCAAAAAGCCATAGCCCAAGTGCTGAGCACGGCAGATGCCGCCATCCACACCACCGAAAAACTCATAACCCAAAAAGAACTCCGCAAAAAATGGCTCATGCAGCAATTGCTTACGGG
>CAZBBO010000057.1:0-3150 GCA_964490345.1 uncultured Ferruginibacter sp. | reverse complement strand
CCACTAAAAACGCGAGACATTGCGGACGCCGATCCGCAATCTAGTATATCATCCTAATGAGATTCCGCATCAAGCGCGGAATGACGTTCTTTTTTTGACCCGCAATCTCGTGCATCATCCTAATGAGATCCCGTGTCAAGCACGGGATGACGCCCCTCTTTAGTACTAGTTGTGTGTACCTACCACAAAAAACGGCTGGTCATTGCGGACGCCGATCCGCAATCTCATGTAGAAAAAAAGCAAAGTCATTGCGGACGCCGATCCGCAATCTCATGTATCATCCTAATGAGATCCCGTGTCAAGCACGGGATGACAGTGGGTATGATGGTAAGATCCCGTGTCAGACACGGGATGACAGTGAGAATTGATGAGAATCCGCATCAGGCACGGAATGATAGTGGACAGGCAAAAGGAACCCGCAATTACATTCCCTTCGCATCATCTAAACCGTATCCATAAACGTCTTCTCTACCTTGTTGAACATGAGCAGTCCAATAAACAGTATCACCACAATAAACACAAAACTATAAGCGAGATGAAAAACATCTACCGTGCCCTGGCCGAACAAGGCATACCTGAATGCTTCCACAATGGGCGAAAGCGGATTCCACTGAATCCACGCTGCATAAGACTTCGACCTTAAAAAAGACATCGGATAGGCCACCGGAGTGGCATACATCAATAATTGCACTCCAAATCCGAGCAGCACATTCAGGTCGCGATACTTAGTCGTCATCGATGAAATAATAATCCCCAGCCCAAGACCCATCATCGCCATCATAATTACCAGTACAGGAATCAATAACCAGGAATACCCAAAATGAAAATTGCCATCGACAATTCCAAAATAAATCATGAATCCCAATAACAACAAAAACTGAATACCGAACTTGACCAGATTACTGACCACCGTACTCAGCGGACTAATCAGCCTGGGAAAATATACTTTCCCGAAAATACCTGCATTCGAAAGGAAAGTATTGGATGTGCTGGAAAGGCATGCACTGAAATAATTCCATAAGGTGATGCCACTCATATAAAACAAAAGGGAGGGAATCCCATCTGTGGGGATACCTGCTATCTTCCCAAAAACCAGAGTGAAAATGAGTGTGGTAAAAATCGGCTGAATGAAATGCCACACAGGCCCGAGGATGGTCTGCTTGTACGCAGCTACAAAATCACGCCGCACAAAAAGTACCAGCAGGTCACGGTATTTCCAAACTTCTTTAAGCTTAAGGTCAAACAAAGAAGTTTTGGGTTCGATTACAAGGTCCCAGTTATCTTTTGATTCCATATAAAATATTCAAACTGCTATTCAGTGCACCGGAGCACAAGGTTCAATTCATTTCTCCATTTGGATTTGTACGCATCATATCCAAAATGTTCCATGAGCAATGCCCTGTCAGGCTTGAATGAATCAGGATTGCTGAGTATTTTGGCAATGCCGGTTGTGATCTCTTCCTGCCTTTCAGGGTCCACAAGGACACCCAGCTTACCATTCATCAACGCATCTGCACTACCATCCGACTTACCACCTAATACAGGCAATCCGTAATACATAGCCTCAATAAAAGTGATCCCAAAACCTTCTTTCTTACTGGGCATCACATACAAATCTGCAGTATTGTAATAAGACGGCAGTTCCGAATCGGGGATATATCCGGTGAAGTGCACCGCATCGGAAAGCCCAAGCGTTCCTGTTAGTTCATCGAGTCGTTTCTTCTCCTGCTCTTCATACTTTCCGACAAACAAGTATCGAAGATTGGGCAACTGTTGCCTTACCTTTTGGAGCGCTACCAGCACTTTATCATAATTCTTGTTTTTTTCTTTCGAGCTGATGCGGCTTACGGTGAGCAATACAAGGTCATCGCTTCGAAAACCAATTTTCTTCCTGACAAGGTTCCTTTCAGTAGATGGTGGCCGCAGAAACGGATCTATGCAGTTATTGATGACTGTCGCCTCCCTGATATGATTATCGGCGTCAATTTTATTACGTGTAAAATTACTCACGGCTACTACCCTGTCAGCCTTTTCAAGAAGTTTCTTTTTGATACCCTCCAATTTATCCCAGACTTCTATGCCATGGGCCAGCACGATGATTCGTGTGCGTGGGGCAAGCGACTTTATGATAAGCGCCGGCAGGGCCAGATTGATATGGCTGATGACGACTGTCTTACTCCGGATTCCTTTTAAGACCGCCTGCCACACAAATCTGAATCGATTCCCATCAAACGCGCGAAACTTCCGCTTGGGAATATAAGGCTCTGTGGATACGGTGTGCGCGTCATGCAGCGAACACAACAGAAAGTTGTCACTCTTTTCTTCTGATAGTTCATGAAACACCTTGCCTGCGATACGGCATACTTTTTCAATTCCACCGGTATCTGAAAAAGTCTTTAAAGTAAGAAATAGCACTGCGTGATAATTAGGTAACCGTTATCAGCCTCTATCATAATAATGAATCAGGCTGCCGGAAGTTTTAATTAATTATTTTTAGAAGTACGTTATATTACTTCTGATCTTCTGTGAATTTTTGGATGTACACACTTCTGATTCCTTCCTCAAATCCGATGGAAGGTTTCCAGCCAAGAGTTTGGAGTTTGCTCACATCCAGGAGTTTTCGGGGAGTGCCGTCGGGCTTGGAAGTGTCAAATTGCAAGGTGCCTTCATATCCTGTTATCTTCTTCACTAATCGTGCAAGGTCGCCAATGCTGATATCTTTACCTGTGCCTACATTGACAAATTCTGTCCCATCATAATGTTGCATTAGGAAGTATAGTGCATCTGCCAGATCATCAGCATGGAGAAACTCTCTGAGCGGAGTTCCGGTACCCCATACTACTACTGAGGGGTCGTGATTGATTTTGGCTTCATGAAACTTACGTAACAGAGCCGGTAATACGTGCGAATTATTCAGGTCGTAATTATCACCGGGGCCATAAAGATTCGTAGGCATTGCAGAAATGAAGTTGCATCCATACTGCCTTCTGTACGATTCGCACATCTTGATTCCTGTAATCTTGGCTATGGCATACGGTTCGTTAGTGGGTTCGAGCAATCCGGTCAGCAGGTATGATTCTTTCAACGGTTGCGGAGCCATCTTGGGATAGATGCAACTACTACCGAGGAATAAGAGTTTCTTTACACCAT
>CAZBBO010000056.1:0-3194 GCA_964490345.1 uncultured Ferruginibacter sp. | reverse complement strand
AGATGCGGATTGGCGGTCTGGAACGCTTCAAAATCGCCGGTGAACGCTGGGCGACGTGGGCAACGCTGACTGACATCCGCATCGACATCGAACGCGCTGTGTTAACCGTTTACGAGCAGGTGAAGGACGATCCCGCTGGATTGCTGGCACTCTACGCCGCGACGACCTGTGTGACCAGCAAAGACCTGGCGTATGTGGTGCCGGGAAAAGGTGAGGATGCCATCCGCTGGCGGGCGGCGGCGATTCGCAATCAGCTTCGCGGGATGCTGGGCACGCTCCAGCGCGAACAACCGACCTGGCGCGAGAAGTTCGATGCTGGCGAGGTTGAGCCAGCGATGAAGCTGCTGGAACGGCATCCGGAGCATGACATCAAACACGCCGCTATTCGTGGACTGATCGAAGGTAAAAGTTCGCGGCAGGCGGCGCAGACGTTCGGGCATAACGTCAATACGTTACAACACCATCGCCGACGGGCGAACAAGGAACTCGCACAAGTCTACGGCTGTACCGCATGAGGTCAGCCGTTTTTGTTTCGTGTGGATGTGGCTGGTGGGCACACACTCACCAGCTATTTTTTTTGCATGTCGTGCGACCCCCAACTGGCATTGAGGCGTGTTTCACAGGAAACACAGCCTGCTTTCCCATGTCTCGTCCAATGGTTTGAGAACTCTAACCAAAAACCGTAATCTTCCATCGCCAACCTGTAAAATTTCAGCGGTCAGGCAGGGTCAGTATGCTATGCTGGGATACAGCGATGACATTTTAAGGAGGTATGCCAATGGACACAGCATCCATCACCGTTCTTTCATTGGGTCTGAGGAGCCGAGATTGCCGTCTGATACACCGCTGCAAACCGCAGCACCCCAATCGAATACCCGGCAGGGCGTGAACCTGGTGACGGTTTGCCGCTCGCTGCTGGAGATTGTTGCGTACCTGGATGAAACACAGTACACTGAAAGCAGTTCGTTCATTGATCGCCGAGCCGAAGTGGTGGAACACTCCGACCCGGCTGACCCCGCGAGTGATAGCGACACGTCGCAGGGCTGAGTGCATTGTACACCATGACGCTCTGCTCTTGCCGTATCCAATCGCGGGAGCAGGGCGTTTTTTGTGAAGGGAAGAGACTGGTGAAAATCACCTACCGCCGACCGGCACAACCTGAAAACGACCCGTACCGCTCTGATCCACTGCCGGTGGATCGGCCAGCGGCGATCTACTATCGCCAATCGACTGATGCCCAGATCGGCAACATCAACACAACCCTGCAAACGGTGGATATGTTCGAGCATCTCGTCCGGCAGGGATGGTCACGCGACAGCATCTTCATGATCGACATGGACGCTGGGGTGAGCGGCTCAACCCGGCTCAAGGATCGTCCTGGCATGTCGCACCTGCTCGACCTGATCGAGACCGGTCAGATCGGTCTGGTCGCATCACAGGATGTGGATCGCTTTTTCCGCGATGTGACGCAGATTCAGACCAACATCTTCATCGACGTGTGCAAGCGCCATCAGGTGCGGATTATGACCCCGCGCATGATCTACGACTTCAACCACCCGACGATGGGCGCGTATCACATGAAAATCTTCCGCGATGAAGCCCAGCACGCCGCCGATTTCCTCGAATATCACATCCGAGGTCGCCTGCACAAGAGCAAAGCGCACATCAGCGAGCAGGGCTTGTGGGCGGGGCGCACGGTGGTGATCGGCTACATGTGCGATATGCGCGAGAAACTGCCCGATGGCAGCCGCAACCCCAACCACCGCAAATACGTCGAGTTGACACCCTGCGCAGACATCATCCGCACCTATTTCAAGCTGTTCCGTGATCACAAGCGTAACCTGCGCCAGACCTACCTGCACATCGAGGAGCACGGCCCCTTCTACCCGGAACCGGAGGCGCTGGCGGCGATGACGCCGGACGGTTTCCGCACCGACATGCGCGTCGAGTATCGCTCAGCGCACACCGGCAGACTGATGCCGTCTGAGAGCGCGTTGAAGAACATCTTCACCAACGTGATCTACATCGGGCACTGGGTACACAGGGGCGCAATTGCTCAGTTTCACAACCACGAAGCAATTGTCGATGAGCGCGACTTCATGTACGCCTTCAACGCCATATCATCCACCGATTTCTACGGCGATCCCAACCCCAATTACCAGCCCTACCGTGCCTACACCCGCCACGACAAGGAAAATCGCCCCGAACCGCCGCCAATCTATACCGGACTGATCTTTACCGACGATCACAACGGTGAGCGCTATGAGCGGATGAACACCCACTGGAATAGCTACAACCATATCTATCACTATTCCTGCCGCAGACGCCGCCGTGACCGCAAATGTATGGTCTTCAGCGTAAAGGCGACCCGCATGGATAAGGTGATTAACGATCTGCTGCTGGAACGGCTGGAGGCAACCACTATCGACGAGTCGTCGTGGCGGAAGGCGCTGGCGACGACCCAGCAGACCGGGCATCACGACCTGCAGCGCATCCGGGGCGACATCCGCGCCGCTGAGCGTGCCCAGGCCGCCATCCTGGAAAACCTCAAAATGCTGCAACACCCCGACATGGTGCGCAACCTGGAAGCCAGCTATTCAGTAAAGGCACGCGAGATCGAGCGTCTGCGCTCCGAACTGGCGGAACTGGAATCCGGCAGGCGTGAGACACATACCCTGCTCGAATCGCGTCCAGTGCTGGACATGATTATCGCCCGCTGGGCGGATGTGCCCCGTGACAAACAGCGCGAACTCTTCGAGGCGCTGGCGACCCACGCCACCTGCAACCAGGTCGATGACGTTCAGCGTGAAGTCACGGTTCACTGGCGTGATGGCACAACCACATCGCATGTATTTCGCTGGGGCGATGGTAAGCGCTTCCACTGGTCGAAAGCCGAACTGGAACGGATGCGTGAAATGGTTGAGGCGGGTCGTCCGCAGTGGGAGATTCTTAAAGCCTTTCCGCACTGGCGCTGGGAAGGTATCGCCAGCCGCTATGCACAACATTTCGCGCCGGGTCGCAAATTCGTACCGTGCTATAAGGGCGAGAAGAAGTATCCTTACTCTGCCACCTGGTACGATACCGAAGAGTACAGGCAGGAGCAGGCGGCGCTGCAATTTGTGACGAGTAGCACCTCTCTTCACTCAGGTGGTGGAGATACACACACCACAGCACCAGCCCGCCATCCTGAATCC
>CAZBBO010000055.1:0-3610 GCA_964490345.1 uncultured Ferruginibacter sp. | reverse complement strand
TCTTGGAGGCGAGCTTCTGCGCTAATCCTTTCAAATCGTTCATAGCGTTGTAGATTTCGCCGAGATTGGGAAAGCGGATCAGGCAGGCGGCCAGCAGCGCCGCCGCGCTGTCGGTCCAGAAGCGATTGTCACCCGCTGCGGACGGTACGAGCACATCGGCGATGGCGCGGGCATCGGATACATTGTCAATGCCTTCCGCCAGGTTGTAACGCGGCCCAACAGTGCTGGTCGGGTCATGCACAACGACCAGATGGCGAGTGACAGCGGCATATTTCAGCACATGACCGGTGATTTCCCCCTGCGGGTCCGCCACCACCAGCGAATGTCCCGCCAGCATCCGATCCGCGATGGCAGGCAGGATAATGCCCTGCGTCTTACCCGAACCCGGACCGCCGAGCGTGAGAATACCACGCGCCACATCTTCGCCGCTGAGGGAGAAGCGACCCATACCCAGATCGAGCCGTCGCTTCTGTTCACCCCAGAACGCGCCGAGCAGCGACAATCCTTCCGCGTCTTCCCGACGGAAGCGTTTATACTCGCGCATGGTGCAGAAGTGCGATGAACCCAGCGCCCCGCGTTTGACCTGCGGATTTCGCAGGCGATCCACTCGTTCACGCAGCCAGCCGCCATTTTTGATCCCGCTGTGTAGCCCGATGGACAGAAAGAACCAGAGCATCACCAGCATCATGCCAAACATAAACAGCCGCATGGCGTTGACATTCGGTGGCGCACCGACGAGCAGTTGGACAAAATCATTGGTGGACTGCCGCCCGCGCAGCGGCTGCACCGCCATATCGCCGAGCAGCGTGAGATAGATGGCAGATACGCCCAGCACGACGATCAGGTGAGCAAAAAGTTTCGCGCCGCGTTTCCAGCCGGATGTACCCTGGGCTTCGCTGGTGCGCTGGATGCCCGCACCCAGCATGGCGCTGACCACTATCGGCGCGGTCAGTGTCAAACAGAGGAGAGGGGCGAGACAGCCGCCCAGCAGCGCCCGCCCCTCAGTGAATAACCAGTAGAACATCGGCTACGCCTCTCGATCTTCGGATGGGTTGGCGCAGCGCAGCAGACAGCGGTTGCCCATCCAGCCAAGCGCCCCCAGCGACACTCCAGTCAGATAGAGCGCTTCGCCAAGACTCACGCCGAACAATCGTCCGACAGCGGCTCCCGCCAGCAGCAGGGTCATCAGGGCAAAACTGCCCAGGAGCGTTTGCGGTTTGAGCGTGGTCATCGCTTAAAAGTCCAGTTCCGGTGTGCTGGACGCGATTTCCGGCTCATCACGCTCGACGACCTGCTGTATGGGATCGGTGTACAATCCCTCCGCTGCGATACGGGCATCGCGTTCAGCGTTGGGGTTATAGGGATGCCAGTCCGCCGGGTCGCGGGTGAGCGTCAATTCAGCGTTCTGGTACGCCTTCAGATCATCCCCTTCAAGCGTCTTCCACTCGGCAGGCAGCCCTTCCAGCCGCGCGACTTCCACCGCCAGTTCGGGTCCATCCAGCAGTCCGGGGATGAGATAGCCGTTGAAGTCTTTGCCGAACCTGTTCACCGCTTCCGATGTCTCGAAATGCGCCATCTCCAGCATTCGGAACGGCTCATCCGCTGCCATCGCCGGGCTGCCGACAGCATCCGCGTCGCGTTCCACGCCGGGATAAACAACCATATGCAGGGCATGTCCCAACGGTTCCCCGTCCGGGTCGTTCACCGGGATGGGGTCAAGCCGCCAGTAGGGATTTTCCACCCCCGGCTGCGGCGCAGGGTCTTCGATCTTCTCGCCATCGGTGTTCCAGTAGGGGTTGATTTCGCCTTCTAACTGCTGTGCCAGCGTCTCAAAGCGATCCGGCGGTCCCTGCGTGAACAGGCGCGGATCAACCCGGTCTGCCACCAGCCAGTCGTTGTGAACCGCCATCAATTCCGCCTGGTGCATCATGGCTTCCAGCCCGCGCGCATCATGGACTTCCAGCAGCGCCTCCCGCGCCTGCTCCGCCTGTTCGCGCCCCTTTTCGTCATCCGAATCCCAGGTGTCCAGCGTGACCGACTGCACGCCCAGATAGCCGTTGGGTTCGCGCCAGTATTTCTCGACCATCAGTTCCCGCGTCCAGGGGTCGGTCTCCTGCACCGCCACGCCATAGTTCACCGTATCGTGAACAGGTTGCAGCAGTTCAGTCTCGGATTTCTCGAAGGTCGCCTCAAACCACGCCGCCCCTTCCAGCACCGCGTTTGCTTCGCGCTCACGAGCAGCTTCAGCGGCAAACTCCCGGTACATCGTCGGGTAGTCCGGTGCTTCTGCTTCAAGTGTGACCGGGGTGTAGGGTTCGGTATCCAGTTCAGTCACATCCATCGTCTGCGCCAGTTCGCGTTCGCGGATCGTCGTAAACGGGTCAGGTGGACCCTCCGTAAAGAGACGCGGGTCGTCCCGCTGCGGGTCAATCACCCCGGCATCCACGCCGACCCGTTCCACATAGGTCATCGCGCCCTGAAGCATCTCTCGCTGGAGCATCTCGTTAGCGAACTCGGCGTGTGTTTGTGCTGTGTCCCAATCCGGCTGAGGAATGATCAGGTGGGCGTGCTGGTCTTCGCCCCACTCTTTGGTCACATCCAGATGCGAACTGCCGTTGGCAGAAATCGCGGTGATGCTGTATTCCGGGTCTTGCTGTGTTTCGTCGTGCTGCATCTCACGCTCCATGACTCGTTCGCGTTCGGTGGTAAAGGGGTCGGGCGGGGCATCATCTTCAAAGAAGACGCGCCCATCGGCGCGGTGCGGGTCGAGATAGCCACCCGCCACCGCCAGCCGTTCCGCCTGATTCATGGCGGCTTCCAGTCCCTGCGTTTTCAGGGTAGCTTCCAGCTCACGTTCATCGGTCTGCGCTTCGTCCCATCTGCCATATTCGGCAATGGTGAAAGTATCGAAGCGCCGTTCGCTGCCGTGCATCCACGTTTTCACTGCTTCCAGCGATGGCTCATTGTTCGGTCCAACCCCGTAACCGAAGTAGTATTCCGGCTCAGGATTGAGCGCAGGCAAATCCAACGGGTCAGGAAATGCCTGCTCATAGTTATCGGCGACATCGTGAGCAAACTGCTGTGCCATGTAGACATCCCCCTTTTGCAGATACATCTCCAGCCCCGGCAGCGGCCACGCCGAGTCGGGATTGTCGTCGGGCACCGGCATGACCGGATACGAATCGTGTTTCATTACACCGTCGCCCGATTCCAGCGCCCGGAAGTAGCGCAGTTCATAAGGCTCCGCCTCCGGCTCACGGTTTTCGACCACCGCGAACCAGTGCACCGTCCCGCCGCCATCGACATGATGAGCGTGCCCAATCCCCTGTGCGTCGTAGGGCTGCATTCCCTCACCAAAGGTAAAAGGTAGGTCATTCGGCAGGTCAGCGTTCGGTACAGCCTCAAACAGCGGTGTGCCGGGAGCGACCTGTCCCCGCACTTCCGCTTCGTGCTGCGCTGCTGTCAGGAGGCGTTCGTTCCCGCCTTCGACCCAGGCACGATCCAATTGCCCGCACAGGTTCTCCATGTCTGCGGTGCGTCCATCGGCGACCAGCACCGCCGTCACCTGTTCGCCGCTGAGATAGAGCAGATGCACCTTCGCGCTGTCGCC
>CAZBBO010000054.1:0-3621 GCA_964490345.1 uncultured Ferruginibacter sp. | reverse complement strand
GGCACGCCTACTTCCTCGGCGCCAACGACCCGTACAAGGCCCTCCGCACGACGCTCAAGGCCGAGATCGACGAGGACGCCTGGGCCTCGCTCAACAGCGCCGTGTCCAGGCCGTTCCCCAAGCCGAGCACCGGCCGGATCGCCGTCAAGGCCATCAACCACCTCGGTGATGAGGTCATGAAGGTGTTCCGGGTGTGAGGACCCGGCCCGCTGCCGTTACCCCCGCTGAGGAAGGAATCCCCTAGGCTAAGTTCATGGTCCGCGTTCAAGCCAACCCCGAGGTGCTCAGGTGGGCACGCCACCGCGTGGGCATCGATGCGGACCACGTGAGAGCCAAGTTCGCCGTGCACGACTGGGAGTCCGGCCGCCGGAACCCGACCCTGAAGCAGCTCCAGGGCTACGCCGACGCGACGCATACCCCGATAGGTGCCTTCTTCCTCCCAACCCCGCCCGAAGACACCCTGCCGATAGCCGACTTCCGCACCATCCAGAACGAGCGGATAGACCGGCCTAGCACCAACCTCCTCGCGGTCATCGAGATCTGTCAACTGCGGCAGGACTGGTACCGAGCCTACGCGCTCGAGAACGGCGCCGAGCCACTAGAGTTCGTTGGCTACGCTCGGCCGCACGACGACCCAGCAGACGCAGCCGGCATCGTTCGCAGGTTGGTCGGCATAGAAATCTCGGCCCGGGCGCAGTTCCCCCGCTGGGTCGACGCCTTCAGAGCCTTCGTCCAGGACGTGGAAGAAGCGGGCGTGCTCGTCATGGTCAGCGGCGTGGTCGGAGCCAACAACAAGCGAGTCCTGGACCCGAACGAGTTCCGCGGCTTCGCTCTAACCGACGGGGTTGCCCCTCTGATCTTCATAAACGGCAGAAGCAGCCTGTCCGCCAAGACCTTCACGCTCGCTCACGAGTTGGCGCACCTAGCCCTCGGGAACTCCGGGGTGGACTCGGCAGGCCTGGAGAGCCGCCCAACAAGCAGCCCGGGGCTGGAACGTTGGTGCAACACGTTCGCGGGCGAGCTGCTGGTACCAACCGACGATCTTCTATCGCAGGTCAGCGCCGCCCCAGGCGAGCCCATCACGCTGGCACACGGCCTAGCACACCGTTACAAGGTGAGCACTCTCGTCCTGCTGCGCCGCCTCTTCGACATCGGTGCCGTCGGTGGCTGGGACGAGTACCAGCAGATCTATACGGCTGAGCGGGATCGGCTCCTCGAACTGGCGATGGCAAGGGGCGGAGGAGGAACGTTCCACCGCAACCAAGCCGCTCGTCTCGGCCGCCGGTTCTCCAGCGCGATCATCGCTAGCGTAGCCGAGGGTCGCACCTTGATGCGAGACGCACTGGAACTCACGAATCTGAGCAAGCCCAATACCTTCGACTCGTTCGCTCGCTCGCTGAGAACAGGTGAGTGACGGATGCATCTGCTCGACGCCAACGTCTTCATCGAGGCCCAAAGGCACTACTACGCCATGGACCTAGCGCGCGGATTCTGGGACTGGCTCGAAGCTGAGGTCTCGCTGCCGGACGTCCGCTCCATCAGGCCGGTGTTCGACGAGATGAAGGATTATGGCGACCTGCTCTCCGGTTGGATCCGGAGCATCGGCCACCAGCTCTTCCTCGACTTGGAGGCCGACATGCTTATCCACCTGCCAGAGATCGGTGAGTGGATCGAAGGCCATCCGGCCAAGCGGGCGAAGAAGAACCTGTTCCTCGCTGGTGCGGACCCGTTCCTGATATCAGCTTGTTGGGCGCGAGGTTGGACCTTGGTCACCCAAGAGACCAGCGCCGGCAACAAGGGAGACCTGAAGATCCCAGATGCTTGTCGCGCTTTCGGTGTCTCCTATGCGAACACGTTCGAGCTCATGCGTGCCCGTTCTGTCCGGCTCGTTCTCCCCACTGACGGGCTCCCGGCGGGAAAGACATGACCTTCCTCATCGCCGACACCTTCACCCGCAGCCTCGGCCAGCTCACCCCGGACCAGCAGACGGCGGCCAAGACCACCGCCTTCGACCTGCAACAGGACAAGACGCGCTCCGGCATGAGCTACCACGCCCTCAACAAAGCGAAGGACCCGCGCTTCGCATCCGTTAGGGTGAACGACGACCTACGCGTGATCGTGCACCGGACCCCCGAGAGCCTCCTGCTCTGCTACGTGGGCCACCACGACGACGCCTACCGCTGGGCGGAGCGGCGCAAGCTCGCCGCTCACCCCACCACGGGGGCGATGCAGATGGTCGAGGTGCGCGAGCGTGTCGAGGAGGTCGTCAAGCGCATCGTCGTGCCGGAGGTCGTCCAGGAAGCGCCAACGGAACCACCCCTCTTCGCGGACCTGGACGACGAGACTCTCCTCGCCTACGGGGTGCCGCCCGAGTGGTTGGCCGATGCGAGGTCGGTCACCGAGAGCGGGCTCTTCGACCTGGCGGAGCACCTCCCGGCCGAGGCCGCCAACGCGCTCCTCGCTTTAGCGGTCGGCGACGTGCCGGAAGTCACACCACCTGCAGCGGCCACGGGCGACCCGTTCCTTCACCCCGCCGCCAAGCAGCGCTTCCGGATCATCGAAGGGGCGGAGGAGCTCGAGCAGGCCCTGGCCGCCCCGTGGGAACAGTGGTCCGTCTTCCTCCACCCGACCCAAGAGGAACTAGTCACGCGTGACTTCGGTGGCCCCGCCCGCGTCTCCGGCTCCGCCGGCACCGGCAAGACCGTCGTCGCCATCCACCGTGCGGTCCACCTAGCCGAGGCGAACCCTCACGCGCGCGTCCTCCTCGCCACCTTCTCCGACCAGCTCGCCTCGCACCTGGAGAGGAAGCTGAACGTCCTGACGCGCGCCAGACCCCGCGTGCGCGAGCGCATCGACGTGGCCACCCTCGTCGGGCTCGCCCAAAGGCTGCACAGGGCCAGGTTCGGTGAAGCGGCGAAGCTCGTCACCGAGGCGGAACTCGAACGCGTGATGGAGGCGGCGGCCAACGAGGCGGGAGCCGCCTTCTCCCTCTCCTTCCTTCTCAGCGAATGGGAACACGTGGTCGACGCCTGGCAGCTCCGGGACTGGGAGGCGTACAAGAGCGTGCCTCGCATCGGCCGCAAGGTGAGGCTGCCCGAGAGCGCCAGACGCGCGGCATGGAGCGTCTTCGAACTCGTCTGGAAGGCGTTGGACGAACGCGGGGCCACCACGGAGGCAGGCGTGTACGGTCGCCTCGCTCGAGACGAAGGAGCCGGAGGCCGAGCGGCGCCCTACGACCACGTCGTCCTCGACGAGGCGCAAGACGCCAGCGCGGCGCAGCTGCTCTTCCTGTCGCGGCTCGTCGGCGACAGGCCCAACGGGCTCTTCTTCGCCGGCGACCTGGGCCAGCGCATCTTCAGGCAGCCGTTCTCCTGGCTCGCCGTCGGCGTCGACATCCGTGGTCGCTCGCGCACCTTGAAGGTCAACTACCGCACGTCGCACCAGATCCGCACCGCCGCCGACCTGCTCCTCGACGAGCGCACCGACGACGCCGACGGCGAGACGCAGGAGCGCCGCGGCACGATCAGCGTCTTCGACGGCCCCGAACCCACCGTCGAGGTCCACGGGACCGAGGCGCAGGAGCGGGCGGCGGTCGCGAAGTGGCTGGGCGCCCAGGCCGAG
>CAZBBO010000053.1:0-3770 GCA_964490345.1 uncultured Ferruginibacter sp. | reverse complement strand
GGCTGGATTGATGGGCAAAGAAAAGCTTTTGACACACAATATTTCTTAAACAAATACACCCCGCGCAGAAAGGCCAGTCTTTGGTCTAAACGCAATTGCGCAATTGCAGAGCGCCTGATAAAGGAAGGGCAAATGCAGCCTTCGGGCTTAAATGAAATTAATAAAGCACGGTCTGATGGCCGTTGGGAGAAGGCCTACGACTCCCCCAGAAACATAGAAATTCCATCCGACTTTCTAAAAAAGTTAAAGCAGTCAAAGAAAGCTACTGCATTCTTCAACACTCTTAATAAGACAAATAAGTATGCCATAGCCTTCAGACTACAAACTGCAGGGAAGCCCGAAACAAGAGAAAAAAGAATGACAAAGATTTTGGAAATGATGGAACGCGGAGAGAAGTTTCATTAATGTACAATCAACCCGGCACTAATCCTTCCTGCACAACGAAGGTTATTTGCTCCGGGCAATTCAAATTAAGAAAAATCTCTTTCAAACCGCCTGTCAGGAATCAGCCACAACATGGCTACAATAAAATACATCGCCAATGCCGCGGGTACATATACGAACGACAAACCCATACCCGCCAGATACAACACTATAGAGAGGATTTTCTTCTTATCGTTCCTGTAAGCCTGAGCGAGCCTGGAGCCCTGCCCCTCTAGTTTAAGCATCTGCCTAGAGAGAATTTCCCAGGCCGTGGCACACATAAAAAGGATAAATCCATAAGTAGCAGCCGGGACAGTCGCAATATGATTACGGCCAAGCCACCCGGTAACAAATGGTAATAGCGAAAGCCAAAAGAGCAGATGCAGATTAGCCCACAAAACTTTGCCATTTACTTTATCCGCTACCTGAAACAAATGGTGGTGATTATTCCAGTAGATACCTACATAAATAAAACTCACCACATAGGCAAGAATTACCGGTAACAATTCCCTGAGCACAGACCAGTCTGCCTTGTCGGGAGTCCTTAATTCCAATACCATGATTGTAATGATAATCGCCATTACACCATCGGTAAATGCTTCCAAACGACCTGATTTCATAAAAACGAAACTTAAGTATGTGAGTATTACGCCTGTCCGATATCTAACCGGCTAAACTTCCCTTCACTATTCAGATGAAACTTAAAATACACTCTGAAAATCCCCCACTTTCCTGCATCGAATTTTCCAAACACATCTCTTCCTTCACTCTCTACGCTGTCAATCTCCAAAAACTTTTCGTGGCCGCAGGCTTCTTTTACAAACTGATGAAAGTCTCTCGGGTTACCATCGTCTGTCATTTCAGGACTCGTAATGAAACAGGAGAGAAACGTTTGGGCATCTCCATTTTGCCAGGCTTCTAAAGCCGCTTTTACTTTTGTGTTTGAGATTTTAGAATAGTCCATTTTTTTTAATTAAAAATTACTCAATTATGAATTATTAATAACCACATTATTGACTGTGGTCTGAAATTTTTTTGGTCGGAGAATTTACTATTTACCATAAGCAATTGACGCATTGACAATTTACAATTCCACAATATCTTTCATCCATTCTTCAGCGGATGTTGCAAATATATAATGACCAGATTGAGCAAAAGAAACGGAAGTTCAATAACAACACCTTTCAGATCGCGATCAAGCAGGTGAAAACAAATAATGAGCAAAATAGTGGCAGCCATCAAAAAGTTTCCCCAGACAAATGTTTTCGGAAACAGAATCAAAAAGGCAGACAGAATTGTTACTGCACCAAATAACATGACACCGGTTGAACTGAATCCCCATTTGCCAAACATTTCCAACATCTGAGGTTTCGTTGTAGCCATGGCGTACCCTTGTTTGATACCCATAAATACTGCAATGAGAATCAGGATGGCATTGAGAACCTTAATGATCATATACCATAAAATTTATGAATGAATATACGCTGCATACATTGCACCGCCAAAAACTAATTTTCTTTCACCAATCTTTTCGACTCCCGGGTTGATGATGCTACTTTTATAAAAAACTGGAACTTACGCCAAAAGGAAAAAGCTGCACAGGCAGTGGAAATGGCACAAAATGCAGCTGAAAGGCAAAAGGTTGTTAGCCTGATTGATCAGAAAGAAAAAGGATGGTTATCTCTTTTTGTGTAAATGATTAATTGTTGTTCGCGCAAAAAACCAACGATGCCGGCCGTGGGTTTTTAGAACGTTTTGCAGGCATTGGTCTGGTGCAGGCCAATTTTGCAGAGGGATCTGTATCAGACATCCGTTTTGTAGAAGGCGGGCCCGGGAAAAAATAATGTGGTCATTCTAAAACCATAAAGGATAACACCAATAAATGCTATTTACCGGAAAAAATCAGCCCACTCACCCTTAACGTGGTTCCTCCTATGCGAATAATAAGTACTGTGTTGATTGTTGTCGGCATCTTATTCGGACTGTTCTGCAAACGCTCTTACTGGCATGGCTACCGGTATGAAAAAACCAGTATAGTAACAAAGTCCACAATTTCGTCTGTAAGAATAGAGCCTGTCAGAGATGGGCTTGCGAATATCCTGTACACCCTTACTTATAGACGTGATGGTGCAACCGACACCACCGAATACAAAATCACCGAAGCGTACACGAATAAAAATCCCCTGCCCACGATAGCGCAACTTCAGGCAGCTACACTTTATGTGCATTGTGTACCAAAGGATAAGAGGGATGAAACTGCATACCCCTTTCGGGTAATGGTAAGCAGCGATGGACAATACCCCGGTACCTACGGCCGGGGGGCGTTTGGACTATAATGTCCCCAAATTTAAGACCACAAGTTAAGTTAATAAAAGGCATAAATTTAACGTGTAATTATGAAGAAAAGTAGAATAAAATTCAGTGCCTCCTTCAAAGCTCAGGTGGCTATTGAAGCGTTAAAAGAGCGAGGAACTCGCTCAGCGTTTTGAGGTTTCACCCAACCAAATCAGTAACTGGAAACATGCGTTTTTAGACCATGCATCCAATGCTTTTGCTCCGGAAAAGAAAAAGAAAGACACAGAACAGAAAGAGGATAAGCTCTACCAAAAGATTGGTCAATTGGAAATGGAGAATGACTTTTTTAAAAAAAGCTTATGGAAAACCGGTCTGTAATAGAGCGAATTTCCCTGGTCGATGAACTCTCAAAAATCAGTATTCGTAAACAATGTGATATGCTCTCGGTAAGTCGCAGCAGTTTGTATTATAAGCCTCTGAGTGGGGGCGAATTAAACTTAGACTTATTGAAGTATATTGATCAAATCCATTTGAAACATCCAAGTTTTGGGATAAGGCGGGTAACGAACGAATTAGAAGAAATTGGTTATAAAGTTAATGTTAAAAGGGTCTCAAGATTAATGAGTTTGATGAGCATAGAAGCCATTTATCTCAAACAAAATCTCAGTAAACTGGGAAAATCAAAATACATCCAACCTTATTATTTGCTGAGAGGTTTAGAGATCAACCGTAGCAATCAAGTCTGGCAGATTGACATCAGTTATGTTCCCATGGAGAAGGGTTTTATGTATTTAACGGCAATAACCGATGTTTACAGCCTTTATATAGTGGGTTGGCAGCTTTCCAACACTTTGGAGAAAGAAACCCAAATCGAGCTGATTAATGCCTTGATAGCCCGGCATAGCAAACCGGAAATCATCAACTCCGACCAGAGCAGCCAATACACCTCATCCCATTGGATTGATTGCCTGAGAGATTATGGGATTAAAATCAGTATGGATGGAAAAGGAAGAGCTACAGACAATATCTAAGTGGAAAGATTCTTCCGTACG
>CAZBBO010000052.1:0-3835 GCA_964490345.1 uncultured Ferruginibacter sp. | reverse complement strand
CGTCGCATTTTAAAGTGTCGGTGCATATTTTCTGCAATAATGATACTATCATCAACCACAATACCAACAACAAATACCAAAGCAAATAGGGTTATGCGATTAAGCGTATATCCAAGTATGTAATAACTAAATAGTGTAAGCGCAAACGTTAGTGGAACAGATAAAAATACCACCAAAGCACCACGCCATCCCATAGCCAACATAACTAATACAGTAACCGCTATTATGGCAATAAGTAAGTGAAATAACAATTCATTTACCTTATCAGATGCTGTCTCTCCATAATTACGCGTTACTTCAACCTTTACTTCATTGGGAATAATATCTCGCTTTAAATCTTCTACACGGTTTAGGATGTGCTTTGAAATTTTCATCGCATCTGCACCTTTAACTTTTGCGATGGAAAGAGTTACTGCCGGATATTCTGAAGGATTTTCTGTATAGGCCTTATTATATTTACTATAACCAAAGGAAACATAATTACGGTTTGAACCGGCCCCGTCTATTACTTCAGCCACCTGCTTTAAATACACAGGCATATTTTGATTCACACCCACCACGATGTTTTCCACTTCCTCCTTAGAAGAAAGAAATTGTCCGGTGGTGATTAAGTATTCTTTATCATTATGCACAAAACTTCCGGACTGAGTGCTTCCATTATTAGCCTGAACCATCTGCATGATAGCAAGTGCGTCAATTCCATTACCGGCCATCTTATCTTTATCCGGAATAATCTTCAGCTCGCGGGGTCTTCCACCAATCTCACGAATTGTAGATACATCTTTAATCTTCTTTATTTCAGACGCAACCTCTTCTCCGATCTGTCGTATTTGATAATCATCATATTTTTCGCTCCACAACGTAAGCCCCAACATAGGAACATCATCAATTGTACGCGATTTAATAATGGGAGCCATAACACCTTGAGGAAAAATGTCTTTATGCTTCATCATTTCATCGTACAGTTTTACATACGACCTTTCTATATCTTCTCCAACGTAAAACTGAACGATTACCATAGCTTGTCCATTCATGGCTGTGCTATGTAAATGTTCTACTCCTTTAATATTTGAAAGCACTTTTTCTAATGGCTCCAGCACCCTGCTCTCTACTTCCTGAGGTGTGGCGCCGGGATAGCCAACCAGAATATCCACCATAGGCACATTAATCTGTGGCTCTTCTTCACGAGGTATCAGCGTTGAGCTATACACCCCAATGATTAACAACCCTATCATCAGCAATAGTGACAACTTAGAATTTAAAAACATCGCTGCTATCCTGCCCGAAATCCCTTCTTGCATTTTTTCTGATTTTAATTTTCTATAATCAAATTTCTCACGCGCATTACGCCTTTTTACTTAACCTTCACTTTTGCGCCATTAAACAATCGGCCATCCGCATGAATAATATATTTCTCTCCGGCGGTCAATCCCGATAAAACCTCCACACGATCTCCTGCTGTTTTACCCAAACGAAGCCATCTTAAAATAGCTGTGTTATCATTACCCACAACATATACTCCCTTCAACTGGCCTTCTGTAATAATTGCATCTTGAGGAATCAGCAACGTTTCTTCTTTTTCTATAACATTTCCTTTGTCTTTAGTTTGAAACGAAACGTTCACATACATACCCGACAATACTCCGGCATCTTCTTTTCCTAAATCTACTTTTACAATATACTGACCGCCTGTTTGCAGCGCCGATGCACTTACCTCCGTTACTTTACCGGCAACCTCTTTATTCAGTGACTTTAAATTTACATCTGCAGGCATCCCTTGTTTAATATTTGAAATTTCACTTTCCGGAACCATTACAACAGCTTGTAGTTTAGATTGCCCTTCTATACTTATAATAGGCATTCCCGGATTTGCCATATCTCCTTCCTTCACAAATGTGCCGGTTACCACACCGGAAAAAGGAGCTGTAATATTTGAATATGTAAATTGAGCCATTACTTCATTCTTCATTTGTTTTGCTGCTTCTAATCCGGCTTTTGCCATTTCATAATGCGTGGTCATATCATCCATTTCTTTCTGAGATGCGCTCTTTTGTGCAAACAATGCAACAAACCTGTCGTAATCACGCTTTGCACTGTTGAACGCCGCTGTAGCCTGACTGATACCGGCTTCTACCTGTGCCTTTTTTGCTTGCAGATCTGTACTGTTGATAGTTGCCAACAACTGACCGCTGCTAACTTTTTGCCCTAAAGAAACTTTTAACGACGTAACATACCCCATCATACGAGTACTAATATTTGCACTGTTGGATGCTTCAATTTTTCCACTGGCAGATATAACTTTTCCTACATCGCTTCCCTCCATTTGATTTACACTCACTTCAATTGTTGGAAGTGTTGCCATCGTTTTCTGCTTTTCTTCCGAACAAGACATCAAAACATTTACGGTTGTAAGCATTACTAATGGTAATATTATCTTCTTCATATTCTTGCTATTATTAAAATGATTTTATTGTTGAGTTAAAAATTCAATCTGTATAGCGATAAGATTAAATTCCTTAACCGCTTCAGCATATTTTGTTTCCTTTTCTAAACCGGTTGCTTGTGCAATCAGCAGGTCGGCTGTTTTTTCCAAGCCTTGATTATATCTGTTTCCCATAATGCGCAGCGCTTCTGCGGCTTGTTCCTTTGCTGCTTCTGCTAAATCAATTTTTGCACGGTTAGCTATAAGGTCGCGCTGTGCCTTTTGTAATTCAAGATTATTTTTTTCGATATACAATTGCATTTCACTTTGTGCCTTATCTACATTCAATCGTGCAGTTTTTATTTTATGATAAGTATCGTTGCCATTAAATAAATCCCATGTTAATGAAAATCCTGCCATATAAGCCCCGGAGCCAAACCCTACGATACTTTTATCATACGCGTTGTATTCACCAAAAGCATTCAGCCGCGGTAATAAAGCCTTTTTATTCATCGTAATCATATTCTTTTGTGCAGCTATTCCACCTTTCATAGCCAACACATCTGCACGACTTTCAGAAAACACATATTCGCTTCCGGTAAATGAAGTTTTTGAAAGTGCTTCAGCGGGTTTATAAATCTGTTTTGTATCCATACCCATAAGCCAGGATAAATAATCGGAGAGATTTGCGATACCATTATCTATTTCTACTTCTTTATTCTGAACTTCTATCAATCCAACCTTTACCATTAGCACATCTGTTGGTTTTGCATAACCCTGAATTTCCATATTTTGGGTATTGCGTAAAACCTCTTCATAGGCTTTAATTCCTTGTTGCACTGCCTTCTTTGCTTCATATAAAAATTGAAGATTAGTATATGCTTTCTTAATTTCCACAGCTAACATATTTTCCGCAAAAGCCTTTTGATATTCAGTAGCCTTAATTTTTTCACGAAGTGCTTTTCGTGCGTAATACACATCAAAATTGAAAATGGGCTGCTGTACAGATAGCTTTGTATTAAAATGGGAGATGTCGTTAGGGTTATTTAATAGTGTGGGATCAAAATCCTGTGGACTAACAATTTTCTGTTGCAGCTTAAAGCCAAACGCATTAAGTGGATCGTTGGTAAAAAAGCCGGTATGACTCACTGCCACTTTGGGTAAAAACCCGCTTTGTGTGCCCGCAAACTCTTCCTTGCTTAAATTAATATCCTGCTGTTGAACTTTCAGCTGTGTGTTGTTTTGTTTCATCAAATCAATCGCATCTTGAAGCCTTAATATTTCCTGCGAAAATGCAGGTGCTGAAAGAAAAAACAACAACAGATTGAACCACACTCTTTTCATTTTCTTTTTAAATTTTATGCAAAGAAAGGATTAGAAAAAGAGCCGGTTAGCTACTTTAGTTACATTAGC
>CAZBBO010000051.1:0-3854 GCA_964490345.1 uncultured Ferruginibacter sp. | reverse complement strand
CAGCGCGGACGGGTCGCGCAGTTCGTCGGGCGACATATCCCGCGTGGCTAAACCCTCACCCCCCGGCCCCTCTCCCTCAGGGCGAGGGGAGCTTAAAGTCCCTCCACCTGAGGGGGAGGGATTTAGGGTGGGGGTATAGCTTGCCCAACGGTGGGTGAACTGGTGCATCATCTTGGCTTCATACAGCGGCAGGTAGCGCTCGCCCTCATCCCCCCGGCCCCCTTCTCCCTCAGGGCGAAGGGGGAGGTCATGCGTGCGGGACAAATCCCTCGCCCTGAGGGAGAGCGATTTAGAGTGAGGGCCAACAAAGTGATTGCCCACCAGCGTAAACCCGGCGCTCTCCAGCTCATCGCGGGTGCGGAATAAACCGGAGTCGTTGGACATGTCAAACATTCTCAAGAACGAGATTCCCCAAAGATTAATCTCCGCTTTTTCTTGAATGAGCACCGGCACGCGGCGGTAGATGGCTTTGGTGATCTCAGCGTCGCGCGCGCTGCGGAAGGTCGCCATTGTGCCGGTGTTGGGGTTGAGCAGGGCAATCTCTGCCGCCGTGAGGGTGAAGCGTTTATCAGCGTCTGTTAAATCGCCAACATTGAGGGCGAAAAAGACAAATTCGGCTTCAGGGGCGGTGGCTTCCCATCCGGTCATGGTGAGCAGACAAAATTTTATCCGGCTATCCACTGCTGGGAACAAGCCTTCGCGGTTCTCGAAGTCATACAGGCTGGCGAGGGAGTGGGTTTGCATCAAGTCCTGAAAGAAAAACTTGGTGGTGTCGTCGGTGGCAATTCCCGACGGCACGATCATGCCGACGCGCCCGTAACCGCTGATGATGTGGCGCGACGTTTCAGCAAAAATGGTGTAAGTGTTCACATCACCGCGCCCACACAGGGGATAACGATCACTCATGCGGACGAAATGCGATTCGCCTTCCGCCTTGCGCTTGTCATCAGCAAAGGCTTGCAGCAGGTACGGGTCGCGCTGTTCCAGTTCGGCAATCGCCCGGCGGCGGGCGGCGGCGTTTGGTGCGGCGGCGATCTCCGGCGCGCGCTCCGCAAACCACTCTTTTTCCTGTATCTTGATGCGTTCCCAGGGTGGGTTGCCCAGTACACAGTCAAAGCCGCCGTGCCAGCCGGTCTGGGGGTTAAGAGAACCCTCACCCCTAAATCCCCTCTCCCTCATGGCGAGGGGACTTGCAGGTGCGCGTTCTCCCCTCTCTCCCTGAGGGAGAGAGGGGTCGGGGGAGTGAGGGTCTGCTGTGAACACATCCGGGAAGGCCACATGCCAGTGGAAGAACTGGTAGCGCTGCGTCAGTTCGACCACGTATTCGCGCACGGTTTGCAGGTTTTCCGCCAGCGGGTTTTCCTCCATGCGGCGGTAAAGCAGGTCGGTCAGGGGGGAGACGAAACCCTCACCCCCCCGACCCCCCTCTCCCTCAGAGCGAGGGGGGAGAAAAGACTCGCTTGCCAGGTCCCTCGCGGGGAGCAAAGACTCGCTTGTCAAGTCCCTCTCCATGAGGGAGAGGGATTTAGGGTGAGGGTTCCGCTTCTTCTCCCACACGAACGCCGCGCACCAGGCATCCGCCAGCAACCGCGCCTTCACATATTCGGGGTCGCGCGCCAGCGCCGCGTACTGCGCTTCCTTGCGCCGCACCCCGTCCAGCGTGTCGTCAGGCGTATCGTCCAGCGCGTGCATGGCTTCGGTCAGGTAGCCGTAGTCGGCGGGCGGCTCGACCAGCTCGAACATGCTGCGCTGCCCGCTGGCACGGTCTTTGCGCTCCTGTCTGTTGACCTTCTTCATCGTGGCGGCGTATTTCGGGTCGTCGCCCTCGATGGGGTTGAAAGCGTCGTCGGGGATGCCGCCCGCCATCAGCCTGGGGGTCGTCCCCAGCAGGCTGTTGCCCACCAGAATGCGATGGTCGAGAAAGTTGAGCGGCTTGCCCGGTTCCAGCGCCTCCATCCACAGGTTAACCTTGCACAGTTCCACCGCCATCGGGTTGATGTCCACGCCGTAGATGCAGCGGCTGATGATGTCGCGCTTCGCCTCCTGAATGGCGGCGGGCGGCGGTTCTTCCTCGCCCGTGCGGACGAATGCCAGCGCCTTCGCCATGCGGTTGGCGGCGGCGATCAGGAAGTGTCCGCTGCCGCAGGCGGGGTCACAGACTTTGAGGTTGAGGATGCGCTGTTCGGGGGTGGTGTTGCCCACATCCCCTTCAACCCTCACCCCAAACCCCTCTCCCTCAGGGCGAGGGGCTTCAGTGCGTGCCGCTGCGAGGATTCCGATCAGGACAGATGTGAGATCGTCATACACCTGCTCATTAGAGAAGCGAATCACCTTGTAGCCTTCCGCTTCGATGTTTTGCTGGCGGACGGCATCATCTTCACCCTGTACATCATGGATGCTGCCGTCAATCTCGACCACAAGTCGCGCCTCATAGCACAGGAAGTCCACAACATATGCGGTATTGGCGATAGCGTGCTGCCGCCGGAATTTGAGTCCATCCAGGCGACGGTTTCTGAGTGCTTCCCAGATGATTTCTTCTGCGGGGGTTTGCCGTTGTCGCAAGTCCTTTGCGATATGCTGCATCGTTTCAGATGCACGCGCCCGCCACACGACGTCTTGCGCCCCTCTCCCTGAGGGAGAGGGGTCGGGGGTGAGGGTTTTTGCCGAGGGGGATATCGGGGGTGAGGGTCGCATCGCCTCAGCCAATACCGGATCGAGCGCGCTGTCCAGCAGGGCATGGACGAGCGATTCCGGCGTGTAGTAGCTGCCGGTGGTCTTGCGTTCGTTGCCTGCGGCGGTGGAGAGGGCAAAGCGCCGCGCCGGAACGTTGATCTGCGGGTGCAGTTCCAGCAGGCTCTCGAAGATACTGCCCAGTTCATCCGAGCCGAGGTTCTTGTAATCCACCGTGCGGTAGACCTGGGCACGCTGGTCATAGGTGAGGGAGAGCGCACGAATCGCATCCAGCAGGTGGCTGTTGGCAATCTGGCAATCAATCACGTCCACGACTGCCGTATCGCTGAACAGGAACGAGCCAAGCGGCACAAGTCCCAAAGCCCCCCCTCTAAATCCCCTCCCCTCATGGGTGGGGACTTGCTCCCCTCGCCCTGAGGGAGAGGGGCCGGGGGTGAGGGCTTCACCGCTGAGCAGGCGCATGACCAGCCGCAGTCCCTCGAATAAATCGGGATGGCGCGTGCCTTTGAAGGTCTCCGCCATACGTCGCAGCCGCTGCGTGGAATAGTAGTGGATGTAACGCTCACGGGCGGCAGCATCCGCCGCCGGATTCAGCAGCAAATTGCGGTCTTCCGCCACGAACAGAAACAGCAGGCGGTAGACCATCCGCAGCAGTTGGCGATAGTAGTCCTGGGCGCTAAGTTCGCCGCCCGTCAGCTTGTCGCGCAGCGCATGATTGGCAGGATATTCCAGGAAGCCCAGCCCAAGCGCCGTAATCGCAGCCTCCACGCCGTCGCGGAGTTGATCAAGTGCACGTGTTCCCTGATCCTCAGCGACCTTCATCCACTTTTCCAGCCAGCAGTCGGAGGGGCGCTCGCCTTCCACGCGGGATTGGTGGCACAGCAGCCACAATAGAACGAAGTCGCTGTAGACCTCACCTTCCATCATGGCTTCGAGGTCGAATTCGACGTAGGCTTGCCGTGTCAGACTGGCGTTGTCGCGCAGAATCCGCAGCTTGTAGCCGTTGCTGAGGAAGCCCCACAGATTGTTGTCGCTGCGATTGAGAAACACCTGCAATAAGCTGTGCGGGCTGGCGGAGGCTGCACCCGCTGCGCCGGGTGTGCGGCGATCCAGTTCCAGCTTGTAGCTGACCAGATGCACCGGCACATGCTCCCAGCCGTGCG
>CAZBBO010000050.1:0-4154 GCA_964490345.1 uncultured Ferruginibacter sp. | reverse complement strand
GTTTGATCCACTCCTTCAGCAATAAAATCAGCGGGGAATGCAGTTTTGAATATTTCCTTATTTTCAAATGGATAGTGCCATTGGGCATAGGGCATTGCTCCACTATCAAACCATACATCTACTAAGTCAGGCACTCTGCGCATAGGCTTACCTGTTGGTGAGGCCAGGATGATTTCATCAACATAAGGTTTGTGTAAGTCCCTTATTCCATCTACAAAGGCTTCATTAATATTTCGGCCTAAAACTTCCCGTGCATGCAGGATGGCGGTATTTAATTCCGCTATGCTTCCTATGCAAAGGGATTCAGTTTCATCCTCAGTTCGCCAAATGGGTAAAGGGGTTCCCCAAAACCTGCTGCGACTAAGATTCCAATCAACCATATTTTCTAACCAGTTACCAAACCTGCCTGAGCCGGTACTTGAAGGCTTCCAGTTAATGGTATTATTAAGCTCTATCATTCTGTCTTTTACCGCTGTTGTTTTGATAAACCAGGCATCAAGTGGGTAATAAATTATTGGCTTGTCTGTACGCCAGCAATGCGGATAATTATGTTCGTATTTCTCTACTTTAAATGCACGGTTTTCCTTTTTAAGCTTAACTGAAATGTCCACATTCACATCGGTATAGGAAGGGTCGTTTTTGTAATCCTTAACATACCGTCCGCTAAATTCTCCTGTTCCCTGAACAAACTTTCCTTCCTTGTCAACCAAGGTTAAAATGCCCAAATTGAACTTTTTCCCAACTTTATAATCGTCTGCACCAAAAGCAGGGGCAGTGTGTACAATGCCGGTTCCGTCTTCAGTGGTAACAAAATCTCCAATGATGACTTTAAAGGGAGTTGCCTTGGGTGTTATAGATAAAATTTCCTGTAAACTATTCGAATCAAAAGACATGAGTTGATGGTAAGAAATACCTTCCAAATCTTTGCCTTCATAAGTATTAATAATTTTCCAAGGAATAATTTTGTCGCCTCCTTGGTAAGTTTCAAAATCTCCATTCTCTCCTTCGGCTTTAAAATATTTCCCTAATAGTTGTTTTGCTAGTACAACGTGTATGGGTAAAAAGGTATAAGGATTAAAGGTTTTTACAAGTACATATTCTATTTTAGGGCCAACGGTTAGTCCTAAATTACTTGGAAGCGTCCAGGGTGTGGTGGTCCAGGCCATTAAGTAAATAGGAGCCTGTTTGGAAGCGTTAAAAAGCTGAGCAGAAATATCATCCTTAATAGCTTCAAACATAACCACTGCGCTGGTATCTTTTACATCTTTATAGGTGCCGGGTTGATTGAGTTCGTGACTGCTTAGGCCTGTTCCTGCTGCCGGAGAATAGGGCTGGATACTTACACTTTGATATAGGTAGCCCTTGTTGTAAAGCTGTTGTAAGCACCACCATAATGTTTCGATGTATTCATTATTGAAGGTTACATAAGGGTTGTTTAAATCTACCCAATACCCCATTTTGCGGGTAAGGTCATCCCATTTATCCTTAAACCTCATTACCACTTCTCTGCACTTCTTGTTGTATTCTTCAACTGATATTTTCTTTCCTATATCTTCTTTTGTGATGCCTAATTCTTTTTCTACACCCAATTCTACAGGAAGCCCGTGTGTGTCCCAGCCACCTTTACGCTTAACCTGAAAGCCTTTCATGGTTTTATATCGGCATACCAAATCCTTTAGTGTGCGTGAAATAACATGGTGAATACCAGGCATTCCGTTAGCACTTGGAGGACCTTCATAAAAGACAAATGGGGTTTTCCCTTCCCTAAGGGAAACGCTTTTCTCAAATGTGTCCGATTTGTTCCATTCCTGCAACACATCATCTCCAATTTGTGAAAGATTGAGTTGCTGATATTCTTTGTATTTCAATTCCACGATAAATCCTTTTTAAGGCTGCAAAGGTATTAAAAACAGGCTATTTTAAAGGGTTATATAGCTGAAATTGAATTGGATAATGATTGAGCGAGAGAATAAATGTAGAAAGGTATTTTCATCACATTTTTATAGATACCGTTAACCGGTGTTAACAACAGGTTACTTTTTCACACTGGTAATTATTGGCATAGTATTGGTAAAATACCTAAAGCGTTGGTTATTTTATAAACAATGAAGGTTTATAGGGTTGCCGCTAGATGTATTTGACTAAGGTAAAAATTGAATTATTGTTTACGCTTTTTGCTGGTTTAGGGTTTTATTAGGGTAAAAACGGGGGTACTCTTGCTCCCGTTTCTGTTTGCGTGAAATGAATATGTATGAGAGCAAATTATGAGTTATCGCTTAATTGTTGTTGGAAGCATTTCAGTTAATGCTGTTTCTCAATAAAAGGAGAAATTCTTCTGTATCCCTGTTGTGTTGTAGGTAGTTGCCAAACGAGCTTTTTTTCTCCGATTTGTTTTCCTCTTCCTTAGTGAAGATCACTTGCTCTTCACCACTATGCCAAAATTAAAAGAGGTGTTGGTCGGATTCTTCTAAACTATTGATTTTGGCCAATAATTCCTCAGGCGTTACCACAGTCTCCAACAACGTTTCAATAAATCTCTTTTTTATCAGTTGTAAATCATATTCTGTGTAGTGTCCGCAACTTCTTATTTCGTTTATATAAGTATTAAGTATTTCAACTTGTTCAATAAATTCCACAGGGGTAATTTTTAGCCTAAAATTCTCACCAAACTTTCGATAAAAATTGTATGCATCAAGATAATCGTCAAAATAATCGCTTTCCTTCATCATTCCGTATTTGTGTTGTTGTGTTGTTGTTGTTGTGTTGTGTTGTAAGCTCCCCCCCAAAACAGTACGGTTTAAAAGTAGACAAAAGTGTTTAATTTTAAAAATGTAAAACATAAAAAAGAGTCAATTCACCCCCACCCAGATTGCCAGCATACTCAAGGAGTTTGATAATGGCAAATCAGCCGAAGAAATCAACCGTGAACACGGGGTCAGCAAAGCAGCATTGTATAAATGGCTGTAACGGTTTTGCGCTTGGCGTTTGTGCCGGTTTCGGAGCACAAAACTGTCAACCCAGCATAAACGCTAAATTGAAAAACTGAACTTGAATTTAAGCACTTCACCCCGCATGACGCCAAATGCATGTTACCACCAGTGCTTCCTTGTCTGCCGTGGTTTGTCTGTCCATTTTGCTCTGCTTTGGTGCGTTGGCTTGGTAGCTCTTTTGCTTTTTTTTGTTGGGCTTTTGCGTTAGCAAAAAATGCAAATGTGCTACCAAAAGCGTTGGCTAATTCAATAATATTTCTTCAATTTCTTCACTTGCTTTTTTTAATAGTTCTTTTGTCTTGTCTTTGAGTTGTTGGGCTTGTTGCCTGATGCCTGTAATGTGTCTGGCTATTTCTTCTTGCTTGTCAAGTGGTGGAACGGGAACTAATAAGGATTTAATAATTGGTATTGTGATGTTGCCCTGTATAGCACCAATTTTGTCTCTTTGCAACAAGTCTATAAGTAATTTGCAATTCAAATAATATGAAAGAAACTCTCTGCTTAAAACTTTCTCATTTTTCAAATTGAACTTAATCATAAATGAACCAAATGCAAATCCTTCAATGTCCTTGTTAACAATGGCAACAACACCGATTGTCCCGCTACGGCTTATTAGAAAATCATTCTGTTTTACAAAACTGTTACCTAATAATTTCCTTGCATTCTCTGGAAGAAAAACAACTTTTTCAATTACAATTTCATTGCGCCTTAAATCTTTAATACGAAGAAGTGGAACGCCACTTTCTACATAATCATTTGCAAACGAAGCTCCGTAGTTAATTTCGTTAATTTCTTCTCCTAATTTTTTGCTTTTATATTTTGAGTTTACGATAGCGGAAACAAGTTTGTGAAAATATACTTGATGATAAGCAGGGTCAATTCTATTTCCTGAAATTTTTTGCAGAGTTGTAACAAACATTCTATTCTTCAAATTATTTTCAGGTAGTTCGGGTAGTTTTATTCCTAACTCATTCAACAAATAATCGTCAATGCCTGAAAGTAGTTTGTCGGCTGCTGCTTCGTTCTTTTGCTTTTGAGCAATTACTTTATCGGTTATTTGCAAAATGCGTTTGTCTTCAATTATGGGAATAGAAAGCAATGCAGGATAGTCTAATGCTGGTCGTGTTCCGCCTGTGCTTCTTCGGCTTGCTAATTTCTCGCCAA
>CAZBBO010000049.1:0-4249 GCA_964490345.1 uncultured Ferruginibacter sp. | reverse complement strand
GATTTCGCCCGAATGCTGGATGAACTTCAGTACAACCTCATCGTGCTCATTGCCGGAACGCATTGGGGTCTGCAAAAAGCCGTTCTCATGGCCGGCTACACCATTAAGCTGGTCAACCAGTGGCTGATTGAAAACGCCTTCATGCCCATCATCGCCCAGACCAACGACAGCCTGGGGCTGGCCGTGAGCGTGGTGTTTGTGGTCGCGCTGCTGGTGCTGGGGATCACCTACCTGCTGGCGGCATTTATCCGCCTGGATGTCGTCAGCCCGCGCAGCGCCATCATCTGGTACATCGCCGGCGTGCTGTTTTTCACCATTGGCCCCAGCTTCTACCAGGGCATGAACAGCTTCCGCCTCAACATCAGCCAGGTGATGTACCTGAGCGTACTTCAGGGTCTGGACGACCATGCGGGCGACTTCTCGTCGCTGGCGCAGGTCGATTCCAGCGATCTGGACCTGGGGCCGCTGTGCGACCAGTTTGACGTGTACCTGCCGGGCGCGACCAGCGCCGGCCCGATTGACGGGCTGGACATCGCCATGTCGTATCTGCGCGGCCACGCTCACGACGTGATGGGCTATCCCCAGCCGGTCTTCTCCCCCGGCTGCGGTGTGTATCTCCTCAACCAGAACCCGTTTACCCGCCTTAGCGGCCTGGGCAGCTCGGTCGTGCCGATGGACTGGAACCTGGCGGGCGGCTACTTCGACCACCGTCTGTCACCGGTGACGTGGGACATTTTGACTGAAGCCGAACGCGCCGCAGCGGTGGCGCTGGCGGGCGCATCGCAGCAGCGGGCGCTGACGGCCTGGCCGCTGCTGCTGTTCGGACTGACCGAGCAGATCGTGCATCTGCTCATCACGATTGCGATGGGCATCACCTTCATCTCATTTGGCATCGCCATCCTGTTCGCCTTCTTCAAGCGCACCGAGAGCATCGCCCACAGTATCATCAACCAGTGGGTTGAACTGATCGTCCAGACCACCATCATCGCGCTCATTCAGGCGCTGGTGATTGGCTTCTTCCTGGCCGGCGCGGCAGCGGGCAGCGCCGCCGCCATCATCGGCATCGGCATGATCTGCCTGGTCTTCATCCTGATTACCATGTGGTCGGGCGTGAAAGCGGTCTGGAACAGCTTCAACCGCCTCTTCAACGCTATGAGTCAGGTCAGCGGCGGCGTGCTGCTCTCACCGGGTTCAGTGACATCGGTGGCTGTCACCGGGGCCGCTGCCGCCGCCACCGGCGGCGCTTCACTCCTGACCAGCGTGGGGTCAAACGCGCTGGCGGGCATGAGCGCCATGAACAACGGCGCGACCGGCGCGCAGACGGCCGGGTTGATGTTCGGGGGTTTCAACAGTCTGAGCGGCGCGGCGCGCACGCTGACCCATCTCCCGGGTGTGCGCGGCACCGCGCTGGGCGACGCGGCTGAGCAGTTCACTGAAGGCGCGGCCACCCGGCAGGTGGCGCGCACTATCCCGGTGATCGGGCGGGCGGCAGCGCCGCTCGTCGGCGCGGCGCTGCTGAGTGACCGCGACCCGGCCAGAGCGGAATACGACGAACACGGGCGGGTGGTCGCGCGTCCGATGCTGGTTCCGGCCGTCGGCGAGGCGCTGGAGAGATGGACGCTGCCCAGGGATGCCAGACGCAAACGCGGCGCACTTCCCCAGAATGAGGCCGACTGGTTCGAAGATGAAAACGGCGAGATGGTTTCCGGCTTCACGCCTGCCCGAGCGCGGCGCAGCGGGATGTTTACCCCTGTTGCTGCTGTAACTGTGAATGAAGGCGCTGAGGCTCAGTCCGATACTCACCGCCGCCAGGAGCGCAGCGATTATGCCGCCGAGATGAACAACGAGGAAATGGAGCAGCATGTCTCGGATGCGCTGACAGCCTCCATCGGCACGCACTCGACGCTGGGGGCGATGCTGACGGGGAGGCAGGATGTTGGCAGCAGTGACCGCCTCGAACAGGCGGCGGATGCGCTGCTCCGAGCCGCACAGATGCAGCTGCAGGTCATGCTGGGTCAGTTAAAAGTATCGGGCGGCGGGGATGTCGCCGGGGTCCTGGGCGATGTCATCCGGGGCATGCAGACGGAGCGCTTCAGAGAGGGACAGCCCGCTGCGGGTGGGGCTGACCATCTGACGGTGGCGGATCGGATGGCGCGGGCGCTGGGTGTGATGCCGGTCGGTGGTGAGAAACCCCCGGTGCTGGCGGATGTGGCGCGCTTTGGCCTGTTCGCGGATCAGGCGCTGCGGCTGGGGATTTCCGGCACACAGGCGGAACAGGTCGTGCGCGAGATCAAGTCGTCGCCGGATGGCAGATTGACCGACGAGACGCGAACGGCGCTGGTCGAGCAGGTGCGGACTGGCGGCAATCTGTCCTATGACACCGCCCGCGAAGAGGTCAACCGGCTGGAACACAGTGCCCAGATGCTGCCCAATGAAATCACTGCCTTTGGCCTGATGGCCGTGCCGCAGACGGCTGTCCAGCCGATCATCCAACCGCAGATTGATGTCGAACCAGAGATTAACATCCAACCTCAGGTCGATGTCACCATTGAAGCATCTTCTAACAATGACGATGCCGCCTACACCCAAGCGATGCACAAGCAGGCGGCACTAGGTGGCAGCGGCAGTGTCATTGGAGGCGGCTCATAATGGACGTGCTGCGTTATCTCACGCTGGAAGAATTACAGGCGCTGTCGCTGAGTGAGCTTCACGCGCTGTGGGAACTGGTGCCGACCGGTCGCCAGCGCGCCTACAAAGCCGCCTACGAGCGCGAAGTCCGCACGGCTGGCGCAGTCGGCTCAGACGAACTGGAACGGCAGGTGGCGGCGGAACTGCGCAGACGCTATGACGAGGCGGCGCTCGTGCCGGTGGGGTCACGCTGGGCGCGCACCCCCGGTAGAGTGCAGGAGGCGGCGCAGCAGAATATCGTGCTGGCTGCGCCAGAAAATGAGGTCAGGCTCGCCGCCGGCAAACCATCGCCAAAAGTGGCGCTGGTCGTGGGACTGGCGGCGCTGCTGTTCTTTGGCTTAACGCTCACCCGCTTCTCCGGCGGACGTTCGCCCGGGGCGGCTGAGGCGACAGCAGAAGCCAGTCCCAGCCCGACACCGCTGGTCAGCCCCACCCCCACACCCCTGGCGCTGGAGGCCCAGGACGACGTGATTCAGGGCGGCGACAGCGGGCGTGAGGTGGCTTACCCGGTCAACCTGCAGGTCATTGTGCCGGATGGCGCTGCACCGCGTGTCTGGGTGGTGCAGCGCCGCCGGGTGCAGGCTTCCGAGTGGCGGTTTGACCTCAACCCCGACACCGCTTCCTTCGTCAGCGGCATGTCGGTGCGCCCCGTGATTGGCATCCCCTGGTCGGAGGAAAACGAGACTTTTTTCAACGACATCGGCGCAGGCGCATCCTTTCTGCTGACGATGAACACCGGCGCGGTGCTGCGCTTCGAGTTCGATAACCGACGTGAAGTGCGCCGCAGCGAAACGGGCATCTTCCGCCAGGTCAGTCCGGGACTGGTGCTGCTGCTGATCGGGCAGACGGATGAAGATGGCTTGCCCACCGCGACGCGCACGCTGGTGACGGCGACTTATCCACCGGAACAGGAACTCTCGCGCGACGGGCAGATCATCGGCATGCATGTCACGCTTCAGGAAGGGAATGTAGGGGAAACGCTGGCGCTGGGTGCTGCGTCAATCACGCTGCAGGAGGCACAACTCAGCACTGACCAGCCCGATTTACCGGCTGACAGCCAGTATCTGCTGCTGAATTACGACGTGCTGGCAGGCGCGGAGACGCTGGACACCACCACCTGGCGAATGGAATTTGTGGACGCGGGCGGGCAGATCTACACGCCGGGCAGCGCCGCCCTGACCCACACCGATTACGATGTGCTCCCTACTGAAATCCCGGCGCTGTCGGCGCTGCCGGCTTCAGCGGGCTACATCGTTCCGGATACGCTGCAAGGCGGCAGGTGGCTGGTCAGCGATGCAGCGGGTAACGGTGTGTCCTTCGCCCTCTCGTTTGCCGCCGTGCCGCCTGAAGTGCGTTATGACGGCGTGGATGTGCGCCTGGTGCGTGTGGCGTATCTTGAAGGGCAGATCACGACGCGGCTGCGCATCTACAATGGGCGGACGGAAAGCCTGCGTATCACGCAGGACGACATCTGGTTGGCGCTGGGCTACGCGCCTGAGCCGCCCGGCCCGCGCAGCCCGGCAGAGGGCTTAACCCCCTTTGACCTGCTGCCGGAACAGGC
>CAZBBO010000048.1:0-4266 GCA_964490345.1 uncultured Ferruginibacter sp. | reverse complement strand
AATGCGGATTGTCTGGTAAGTCTGCATGATGAGCAGATCATCATCCCCGGAAACGGGGGGGTAGACCAATTGTGTTTTGCCCCATTATACGGGCAATCAGGCGTTCGTAAGCCCCAGACTGCAAATGATTCGTGGTTCCTGAAACTCGATTTCGCCATCATGAATGTGGCACAGCCGGTCTTCAGCCCGCAGGTTCATGACCAGTTCGGCCAGCCCATCGTCAGTAATCCCAGCCTTGAGCTGGCGGTTGAGCGCGTCTACCGCTGTTGATTTCAATGCAAAACGGTAAATCTCGTCAATGGCTTTGTACAGCCCGCGCGCTTCGTACTCTGGCTCGAACAGGGTTCCGCGCTGCGCGGCGGCGAAATGCTTCAGGCGCTCATAGACGCGGAAGCGCGCACCACTTGGTCGTCCAAGCTGACCGCCAGTGGGGCTGTTTTGCTGGCTTTCGATGATGTGCTGGATGGCACGCTGGGCCGCCGCATGGTGGTATTCGGCGCGGGGCAGGGCAGGGGAGTCTGGCGCGCAACGGGCTGCATTGAGTATCTCGAACTGCGATTCGCTGACGATCTCACCCTGTGGGCTGACCCACGCCAGCATGTCATTGCCGTTGTGGGTTCGCAGGTAGACCAGCACGCCTTCCGGCTCGACCGGGTTAGGGATGTGATAGCGGGCCGCAAAGCTGACCGGTGACATCTGGGGGATGATACGCTCCAGCGCCAGATCGTGTTTGATTGCATTCTGCCAGATTTGGTAGGCATACGACGCCAGGTCAATTTCATCATCTTCGTCGTCGTCGAGAATGCCCGCACGCTCGTGGTACAGGTTGAGTAGGGTTTGCGTGGCGGTTTCATCTTCGAAAAATGTTTCATCCGTCCCGACCACTTCGGCGTTTTCAGTGAGGCGCTGACGCACCCGTTCCCGCAGGCGAATGATACGCTCCACACCGTCGGCGGGCAGGAAGGTGTAGCACACGATTTGTTCAGCGCGCTGCCCGATACGATCCACACGCCCAGCTCGCTGGATGAGGCGAATAATCGCCCAGGGCAGATCATAATTGACAACAATGGCGCAATCCTGCAGGTTCTGGCCTTCGGACAGCACATCGGTGGCGATGACCACGCGCAACTCGTCGCCAGGGACAATCTGGTCGCGGCGGTTGTTGCTCACCGGGCTGAAGCGGTGGGCGATGGCCGTGGGATCGCTGGAGTCGCCCGTCACGCCGGAGACGGCCCGCACCCCGCGCGCCTTCAGTTCGCGTTCCAGATAGCTCACCGTGTCCGCAAATTGGGTGAATACGATGATCTTCTCGCGCGGGTGTTTCTGCGTAATCAATTGCAGCAGCAGGTCGAGCTTGGCATCCTGGTTCGGGTTCCAGTCACCGCAGCGCTGCATCACGCCGAGCAGAGCCAGGGCATCGTTACGCAGGTGCTTTGCCAGGCGCTTATCAAACAGGTTCGGGCGCAGCCACTTAAAGCGTTTACGATATTGACCGGCGTACAACATATAGACTTCTTGCGCACGCTGCTGGAATTCTGCTTCGCTGAGATGCTCGGCCAGGGCTTCGACGGTCGGGACTATGTCCTCACCATTTTCTTCTTCCATCTCGAACAGGCTTAACGCCTGGTTTAGATCGTCAGCATCCAGATCGCTGGTGCGCGTGTCCAGCATGACCGCGTCCTGAGTGCCTATTGGCAGCGGCAAGTTGTTGTCAAGCGCGTACAGGAAGATGTAGTTGCGCAGGATGTGCCGTTCCAGTGATTGCAGAAACACTCTGCCGGAACTTTCCAGGCGCTTGAACAGGTTGGTGCGGCAGAAGCCCATCAGCCGTTTGCCGGCGCGCGACAGATTATCTAGGATTTCGATTTCGTCCCCTCTGGCTAACCGGTCAGCGTTGCGGGCCGTGTACTGGCCCAGCCCATAGCGGGGTAGTTCTAGCTTGTTGACAATGGTGACAACATCATCGTGATAAAGCTGTGCGTACTGGTCATGGCCTGGTGCGCCGTCAATGTGGAATTTGACTGTGCGCGGCACACGCACCGGGAAGTAGCTGCGGCTGCCATCTTCATAGACCAGAAAGGCGTGGTTGTTTTGTGGGTCAACCTGCGCGTAGTTCTGTTTGATAAAACTGCGCGTTCGCCGAATCATATACAGACGCAGCAGTTCGCGCCAATCATCGGTATACTCACTTTTTTCGAAGGCCGCCAGCGTGCGCGGGCTGGCCTGATGCCGCCGTGTGAATTCAATTTCGCCAATTTCACGCAGAAGCCGTTCGGGGCGAATACCGAGGTCTCTGTCTTCAGTGATAAACAGCCGCAGTTGGTTTGATATGTCCAGGTAGCCCTTGTTGTACGGCGTGGCCGACAACAGGATGCAGAGGCTGTCGTTGCTGCTGAGGTAATCATGAATCACCCGGTAGCGTTTTCCCTCACGGTTGCGCAGATTATGCGACTCATCAATGATAACCAGTCGGTAGCGCCGCAAGTTGGGCAGCGTTTCTATCACCCGTGTCACGGACAGGACTTTCGCCCGCAGACCATATCGTTCGATATAGTCTTCCTGCCACATGCGTACCAGGTTTTTGGGACAGATGATGAGCGTTTCCAGGCCAAAATCATCTTCGAAGATGCGGGCCAGACTCGTTGCCATGAGTGTTTTTCCAAGCCCAACCACATCGCCGATCAGAACGCCACCGCGCTTATTGAGGTGATGGGCCGCGATCTTGACTGCTGCTTTCTGGTAGTCAAACAGCGTGTTGTCTAGGTCGCGTGGGATGCTGAACTCATGTAAACCGGTGCGGGCTTCCTGCGACAGGTGGTAGGCCATCTTGACGTAGATGTGGTAGGGTGGAATCCGGTCTTCACGCGCCCAACTAGTTTCGATGATCTCGATCAACTCCTGAGAGATGTCGATACACCAGCGATCCTCCCACCGGTCCTCAAACCATTTCACGAGCTTGTTGGTGGCGTCGTTGTCCAGCACATCGACATTGAGTTCGCCCTGCCCAGAAAGCCCGGCGAACGTCAGGTTGCTGCTGCCGAGATACCCGACAATCGGGTTAATGCGATCATGGCGGTAGAGCAGGTAGAGCTTGGCGTGAAGCTTGTGCCGGAGAAACAGCCTGACGATGACTTTGCCGCCGCGAAGTTGATGCGCGAGCTGTCGTAAAACGGCCTCATCCTCATTGGTGGGCGCGCCGACAGTAAGCTGCTCGCGGAATTCTTCGGCCAGGCGCTTCCGCAAGCGATGGGCAGTTGTGTTATCAATGCGGTCACTCTGCAGGAACTGCTGCATCGCTTCACGGAATTCATCTTCCGGGCGGCGCTGCATTCCCACCAGCACGCGGCAGCAACCATCACCGCTCCAGTGTTCGATATGGTCAGCGATGGCCTGCCAGCCGCGCAGGTTGAAATAGCCGACACAGAAATCAGCGCGATATGCAACCTGTATCGTGTCCTGGAGGGCAGGTAGCAACATCTGATCTTGTTCGATGTTGTCGAAAATGCGTGGCATTTAGAATAATTCTCTTCCGGCGACAGGCGGCCTAATTTCACAAGATGACAGTTCTTATTAATATAGTCCAATAAACTGGCAGAGAAAATTCATATTTCTTGGATTCAGCATAAGGGTTGACGCACATGGATAAACTTCGTCCCACAACACCTATCCCCGCACTGGAGGGCCTGACCGTCGGCGATTTCTGGTCATGGGCCTATTCTGATCTGCTCAGCAACCAGAATCGGGGCGTGTTTGCGGAGTTCCTTGTGGGCACGGCTCTCGGTGTGGTTGACAAACCACGAGTGGAATGGGACGGCTGTGACCTGATCTATCGCGGACACAAGATCGAAGTCAAGGCATCCGGCTTTCTGCAAAGCTGGCAGCAGCATACGCTGTCTCCGGTGCGCTTTGACATCGCCCTGAAGCAGGCGTGGGATGCTGCCGCCAACACCTACAGCAACAGAGCATTGCGCGTATCAGACTGTTATGTGTTCTGCCTGTTCGGAGAGACAGACCCAGCACGCATCAGTGTGCTGAATGTGGAAGCGTGGTCGTTCTTTATACTGTCATCCCGTTTCATTGATGCGCGACTGGGTGGGCAGAAGACCATCGGCCTGGAACCGCTGCGCCAGTTATGTGAACCAGTACACTACGATCGACTGCGGGCGGCGGTGGATCGCGTGCTCAATGTGATGTGAGGGGTGGGGCAGGGCGCTGCAGGGCTATAACGGCAATCAGAATCAGCAAGCGCCAATCCCCTGCTGGGAC
>CAZBBO010000047.1:0-4399 GCA_964490345.1 uncultured Ferruginibacter sp. | reverse complement strand
GCAGAAAATGTTTTTAATGCTATTGAAAAAACTAACGAAACTTGTAATCAGGAATCTCGTTTACACATAGTTATTTCTCCCATTGAAAAATATAACACAATTAAAAAATAAAAGTATGACACGTGAACGGTACATTAAATTATTTGCAGGCGGTATGATTTTAATATCTGCCTTTGGCGCCTACTTTTTCAATATTAATTGGATATGGTTAGCCGTTTTTGTAGGAGCAAACCTATTTCAGTTTGCATTAACGAAATGGTGTTTGTTAGATAAGATTTTAAAATCTGCAGGTATTAAATCTGAAACAGAAAAAGGAGGCACCAATAATCATTGTTGTTAACTTGTAGAAGGGGTTAAAATGTTATCTTTATCCACGCTAAAGGTTGTAATATATGGCTTCAGCAAAGGGTAAGAATTACAAGATAGTTTCATCTGTGTGGCTGATGAGTTTAAGTATTGGTGTGTTTTTATTTTATTTCATCGGCAATATACTGCTTACTAATGTATATAAGTTTGCTGTTGTGGGGGCTGTCTTTGAATTATTCTGGCTTCCTGCATTATTATTACTATTAATTATTCCGGTGGCTGGTATTGTTTTTCTTTTAAAGGGTTATGGAAAAATATGGCAACTGGTATTGTCACTTATCTTTTGGGGATTTGCCATTATTGTACTAATTGCCTAATCCATAAAAAAAGCTTATCCCTACTCCTGTTTACGCAATATCTTTGCTGCTAATATGGCATTAACGATTTATAATTCTTACAGTAGAAAGAAAGAGGAGTTTAAACCCATTACCCCCGGTCATGTGGGCATGTATGTTTGCGGGCCTACCGTAAGCGGAGAAAGCCACCTTGGGCACGCACGTCCCTATGTTACTTTTGATGTTTTGTTTCGTTATTTACAGCACATGGGATATAAGGTGCGTTATGTACGGAACATTACAGATGCCGGACACTTTGAAGAAGAAGGGCGAGAAGGAGTGGATAAAGTAAGCAAAAAGGCTTTGCTCGAAAAATTAGAACCCATGGAGCTGGTGCAGAAATACACCAATCTTTTTCATTGGGCTATGCACGAAATGAATTGCCTCAACCCAACCATCGAACCAACAGCCACCGGACATATTGTAGAACAACAAGTGATGATTAAAAAAATCATAGATGATGGATATGCTTATGAGTCTAATGGTTCTGTTTATTTTGATGTGGTGAAATATTCAAAATCACACGACTATGGAAAATTAAGCGGACGAATACTGGAAGATTTGCTGGAAACAACACGAAAGTTGGAAGGACAGGAGGAGAAACGCAATCTGGCTGATTTTGCTTTATGGAAGGCCGCTTCTCCCGAGCATATTATGAGATGGGAAAGTCCATGGGGTGTGGGCTTCCCGGGCTGGCACATTGAGTGCTCTGCAATGGCAACAAAATATTTGGGACCCCGGTTTGATATTCATGGCGGCGGAATGGATTTATTATTTCCACATCACGAAAGCGAAATTGCACAAAGTACAATCTGCAATGATACGCCACCGGTTAATTACTGGATGCATAATAATATGATTACGGTAAATGGCCGAAAGATGGGAAAGAGTTACAACAACTTTATTACGCTTACTGAGATGTTTAGCGGTAAACATCCGTTGCTTACCCAACCGGTTGCACCAATGACTATTCGGTTTTTTATTTTACAAAGCCACTATCGCAGTACGCTCGACTTTAGTGCAGAAGCATTGCAATCAAGTGAAAAGGCTTTTAAACGATTGTGGGAATCATACGAATTGGTAAAACAGTTGCCGGTTGATAATGAAAAGACAGGAGATGAGGAATTGAATAAAAAAGTGCTGAAATGGTTAGATGAATTGGAAGCGTTTATGAATGACGATTTGAATACAGCAAAAGTAATTGCCAATTTGTTTGAACTGGTACCGATAATAAACGGTTTAAGAGATAAGCATATTGCAAAAGAAGCATTACCCGGATCTACCATTAAACTTATGCACCAAAAAATGAAAATTTTTATTGAGGATATTTTGGGACTTCAAAACCGCTCTATTTCTAACCATGTAATAGTGAGAGGAATAATGGGTTTAATTGTCAATATTAGAAAAGAAGCGCGTTCAAAAAAGGACTTTGTAACCTCGGATTTAATTAGAGATAAGTTAAATGAATTGGGTATTGTACTCAAAGATGAAAAAGATGGTAGTGTGTCGTGGAATCAACAATAGTAAAAATGAATTATAAACAGCATCTTTCAAAGGATGTGAGGATGAGGCGGCTTGTAAGCCAGTTTGATATCCTTCCACTATCCAAAGAAAAAAATATTCATCTTGAACTTTGCTCTTCAATAATCAGTCAACAGTTAAGTACAAAAGTGGCCGAAGTAATTTTTGGGCGCTTCCTCAATCTCTTTAAGAAGCGATCTCCTTCTTGTGCTGAAATTATTGCTATACCTTTTAACGAATTGAAAGCAATTGGCCTTTCTGAATCTAAAACCCGGTATATACAAAATGTGTGCTCTTTTTTTATTGAAAATAAAATTACCGATACGCGCCTGCAAAAAATGGAAGATGAGGTATTGATAGATTTTTTATCTCAAATAAAAGGAGTTGGCCGTTGGACGGTCGAAATGATCTTAATTTTTTCAATGGGAAGAGAAGATGTTTTTGCTGTAGATGATTTGGGGATACAAAGCGCAATGGCAGATGTGTATGATTGGAAGGATTTGGATAAGAAAAAATTAAAGGAGAAGATGGTAAAAAAGGCAGAAAATTGGAGACCCTATCGTACTTATGCTTGCAGATATTTATGGGCTTGGCGAAATAACCGGATTAAAAGTGAGAAGAAGAAATAATTCGGGCTTTAATGAGTTTTTACAATCCACCCATTGCTTGCGTTATTAAAGATGATTCAAAGCCTTTATCTAAAAGAAATTTCTTCAACTTCAATTGCTTTTGTAACAGACTTCCTTTGAGCGTTGCAAATTTCTTTTCAGCTAATATATGCAGGGTTTGTAGGTAATCATCAAGCGGTATCTCTTTGAGCCCCTTTTTAATACAATACTCGCTAACCCCCTTTTGCTTTAATGAATGATAAATCTTAATTTTTCCCCACTTAAGCATCCTGAATTTCCCTCCGGCATACGCAATGGCAAAGCGCTCTTCATTGAGATAATGCGCATTAATTAAGTCGGCCATAATTGCTTCTATTTGACGTGGGTATAATCCCATACTATAGAGCTTTTGTTTTACCTCACTGTGGCAGCGTTCCTGATAGGAACAAAAGTGTTTAATTTTTTGAGTGGCCTCTTCTAATCCTATATTCTTTCTATCCATCTGTGTCAAAATTATTGCAGAATATCAAGAGGGTGATGGCCTTTGTGATGAAATTATAAAAAAGACGAAATTCTGATAATTCGGTCGTATAATTGCCACATCTGTTTATCTTTGGCTAACTAAAAGTATAATATGAAGTTCATCGTTTCATCTTCCGCATTATTAAAGCAACTGCAACCTATAAATGGAGTGATTAGCACAAATACCGTATTGCCAATTTTAGAAGACTTTCTGTTTGAGATAGAAAAGAATAAATTAACAGTAGTTGCAACTGATCTTGAAACGGTAATGAAAATTCACATGGAAATTGAGGCTAATGATACCGGTAGTGTTTGTATTCCTGCAAAGATTTTAATGGACTCGTTAAAAAATATCCCGGAGCAACCACTTACATTTAGTATTGATAAAAATTTCGGAGTTGAAATAACCAGCAGCAATGGTAAGTATAAGGTTATGGGAGAAAATCCATCAAACTTTCCAAAAGAACCACCTGCAGATGATACCACGTCATTTACCATAAACTCCTCTTCATTGGTGATGGCGGTTAATAGTACATTGTTTGCAGTGAGTTCCGACGATCTGCGCCCTGCTATGACCGGTGTTTTCTTTGAGATGGATAAGAAGAGTTTATCCTTTGTTGCTACTGATGCGCATAGATTAGTAAAGTATCTGCGCACGGATGTTTCTTGTCCTAAAAAGGATAGCTTTATCGTTCCTCGTAAACCATTGGCACTATTGAAAACAGCATTGCCTGAAAATGATGATGAACTAACCATATCCTATAATACCAACCACCTTTTTATTAAACACGGAGAAATGGACTTGGTTTGCCGTTTGATTGATGCACGGTTTCCGGATTATAAAGTGGTGATTCCAACAGATAATCCATATAAGTTGATAGTAAATAAAAATGAATTTCAGGGAGCACTTCGTAGGGTGAGTATATTTAGCAATAAAAGTAATTATCAGGTAGTTTTAACCATAAATGGAAGTCAATTACAATTGGCCTCGCAGGATACTGATTTTAGTTTTGAAGGAAATGAAAGAATGAAGTGCCAGTATGATGG
>CAZBBO010000046.1:0-4738 GCA_964490345.1 uncultured Ferruginibacter sp. | reverse complement strand
TACATTATGGCTGACCTTTCACAGTTTGACCCTAATTCGGTTGGAAACCCTAACAACAATGTATTTGGTCTTCCTTTCACAGAAGATGATGCCCGATTGATTATTGTGCCTGTTCCATGGGAGGTAACGGTAAGTTACAATGGAGGAACAGCAAGAGCACCAGACAGTATATTTAAGGCAAGTTATCAGGTTGATTTATTTGACATAGACACAAAGGATATTTGGAGGGAAGGGTTTTTTATGCAAACCCCTGAATTAAAAATTCTTTCAAAAAGTGATTATCTCCGCAAGGAGGCTGAATTATACATTAATTATATTTCGCATGGAGATAAGGTAGAGGACAATAAGTTTATGGTTAAAACCCTAAAAGAAATTAATACTGGTAGTGTTTGGCTTAATGATTGGGTTTACCAGCAAACAAAATCGTTATTAGAAAAGGGAAAATTAGTTGTTTTACTTGGCGGGGATCACAGCACTCCTTTTGGTTTTTTTAAAGCTATTGCTGAAAAGCATGGTGAATTTGGGCTTTTACAAATTGATGCCCATTGTGATTTGCGAGAAGCTTATGAAGGGTTTACTTATTCGCATGCATCCATTATGTATAATGCTTTAAAAGAAATTCCATTCATTACTAAATTGGTTCAAGTTGGCGCACGTGATTATTGTAAAGAAGAAATTGATTTTATCCAATCAGCTAATGGTAGAGTAAAGACATTATTTGACAGCCAAATAAGGGAGCGGATTTATGAAGGTCAAACCTGGCAACGGATGGTTCAGGAATTGGTGGATTCGCTTCCTCAAAAAGTATATTTGAGCTTTGATATTGATGGTTTGGAGCCCGGTCTTTGCCCAAACACCGGAACACCGGTGCATGGTGGACTACAGCCGGATCAAGTATTTTATTTGTTAAAAGCGATAATTAATAGTGGCAGGCATTTTATTGGATTTGATTTGAATGAAGTGGGGGTAAGTCAAAATGAATGGGATGAAAATGTGGGAGCTCGCATATTATACAAATTATGTAATCTACTAATGGCTGCTAATAAGAAACAATGAATTATACCGTCTATCTAAACAATAGGGATGCCAAATCTTTATGGGTTGATATTGGATTGGGTATTTGCGGATTAATATTATTGTTCTTGTTTGAAAAAATTGTAATTGGGCTCATTTCACTTCTCATTGCTTTATTAGGGGCATTAACTAAGCAAAAACAAAAGGTTATTATTTCCAATGAAGGTGTAAGTGTAAGAAAACTTTTCACTAAAAAATATACCTGGAATTTGTTTAGTGAGGTCATTTTAAAAGATGGTATGCTTACCCTCGATTTTAAAAACAATATTCTTTTTCAACACAACACAGATTCTATAGGTGCTTTTATTGATGAAGCGGCTTTTAATGCTTATTGCAAGCAACAAATTGAATTAAACAATAAAACTAAGGTAGAAGCACAAACGATACAATAATGTATCCTATGTTTTTGCAATAAATTTCAATTATACATTGGTATTTTCAAGAATCATCGCATATCCTTGTCCAACACCAATACACATGGTGGCTAAAGCATATTTTTTTTTCATTTCCATCAGTGACAACGCAGCACTAAAAGTAATCCGCGTACCACTCATTCCTAAGGGATGACCTATTGAAATGGAGCCACCATTCGGATTAATTCTTTTGTCATTATCTGCTATATTAAATGAGCGAATGAAGCCGAGACATTGTGCTGCAAATGCCTCATTCAATTCAACAATATCCATATCTTCTAATTTTAGACCTGCTTTTTCCAAAGCTTTTTTTGTAGCTGGCACGGGGCCTAATCCCATTATATGGGGTTCAATACCCACCACAGCCGATGCAATTATTTTAGCTATGGGTTTTAGACTATACTTTGCCACTGCATCACCGGAAGCAACAAAAACACATGCAGCACCATCATTTAAACCGGAAGCATTTCCTGCAGTAACAGTACCATCCTTTTTAAAAGCAGGCTTTAATTTTGCCAATCCTTCTAATGTGGTGTCGGGCCGATTAAATTCATCTTGATTAAAAATTAGCGGTTCCCCTTTGCGTTGAGGAATTTCTACCGGCATGATTTCTTTTGCTAATCGTCCACTTTGCTGTGCTGATGAGGTTTTTTGTTGAGACCATAATGCAAACTTATCCTGATCTTCCCGGCTTATTTTCATTAATTCTGCCACATTCTCTGCTGTATTTCCCATGGCTTCGGTGCCATACATTTCAGCCATTTTAGGATTAATAAACCGCCAGCCAAAACTTGAATCTTCTAATTTTGAATCATTACCAAAAGCAGAACCGGGTTTGGATATAACATAGGGGCTGCGTGTCATGTGCTCCAATCCACCGGCAATAAAAATATCGCCATCTCCATTAGCAATTGCTCGCACGGCTTGTGCAATGGAGGACATTCCTGAGGCGCACAACCGGTTTACCGTTTCCCCCGGTACTGTAGGAGGAAGGCCAGCAAGAAGAAGAGCCATCCGGGCTACGTTGCGGTTATCTTCACCTGCCTGATTGTGGCATCCCATAATTACATCATCAATTGCATCAACTGGTATTTTTGGATTTCTTTTTACTAATTCTTTTATTACCATTGCACCCAAATCATCAGTACGTATAGTGGATAAAGCACCATGAAATTTACCAACCGGAGTTCGAATACCATCAATAATAAATGCTTCCTTCTTAACCATTATATTAAATAATTGAGGAGCAAAGGTAAGCAGTGTTGATTAATGAATATGATTCAATAATTCCAGGTCTTCATCATCCAAAATTACCTTTGTGGCCTCAAGCAGTGGAAGTAATTGCTCCTTAGTTCTTGCACTAACAATGGGAGCGGTAATATCCGGCTGTGCAAGTAACCATGCTATGGAAATGGCTGCAGGTATCACGGTATGCTTTTTTGCAATGTTTTGAATGGCAGTTATTGTATGCATTCCTTTCTCATTAAGATATTTCTTTAGTCCACTGCCTCGTACACTTTTATTTAAATCGCGTTCATTAAGATATTTACCGGTTAAAAAACCCGAAGCCAATCCTCTAAATGGGAAATAGGCAAGTTGGTATTTTTTAATAAGGGCATGATAAATAGTTTCGAAGGTGGTACGTTCCATTAAATTATACTCGGTTTGAAGCGCCACATAGGCAGGCATATTGTTTGAAAGGGCAAAGTCCATTGATGCAGAAAACCTTTCTGAAGAGATATTTGATGCGGCTATATAATTAACCTTCCCTGCTTTTATTATTTTGTCGTAAGCACACATAGTGTCACTAACAGGGGTGATTTTATCGTCAAAGTGTGTGTAATAAAGGTCAACATAATCAGTCTGCAACCTTGAAAGAGAATCATCAATAGCTTTAAAAATATGTTTGCTACTAATGTCTTCAGGATGAAATTTATTCTTACTTCCGGTTTTTGTGGCAATAACTAATTTGTCTCTATTGTTTCGAAGTATTATCCAGTTACCAATAATTTCCTCCGATAATTCACCCACTCCATTTACCCACCAGGGATAAGTGTCGGAAGTGTCAATGAAATTAAAACCGGCATCAAGGAAAGTATCCAATATTTTGAAAGAAGTATTCCTGTCTGCCGTCCATCCAAATACGTTGCATCCTAAATTAATTGGAGATACCTGCAAAATAGTATTTGGAATACTCTTGTATTGCATAAACAACTGAGTAAGATGGCTAAAAGTAAAGTAGAAAAACACCTATTAGGTGTATCATCTACTGATTAAGAACTTAATGGTATTTACATAATTAATACGCCAGCCGTTACGCATATTTCCAACAAGTTCTTTCCTGTCAAAAGAAGTATAATAAGAGAATTGTGACTGGCCAATACTTTTTATTTTTCCTTTAATAGCTTTGTCATCAAAGTTGCTGTAATAGGTTAGTTGTACAGCGCCAATGGATTTAAGCTTCCCACCGAATGAAGGGTCAAATGAGGAATAGTAGATGATTCGATCACTTCCTATACTTTTTATTTTTCCGCGTAGTGATTCTTCATCATACCGATTATAGTATTCAAACGTAGCGCTACCAATACTTTTAATTTTACCTACCAAATCAGCATCATCATAGGAGGCATAATAGGTAATCATTTTTTGGCCGATATAACGAATCTTTCCGGCGAAAGCTTCATTATCTAAATTTGTATAATTCACCACACGTCCTGTATAAGTCTCCATTCTTTCCTGCATTCTATCCGTACGTCCTTTGTAGATATCAATACCATAATCTATAATATCACCAGTAGGAGTGAGGTTGAGAATAACCTGCTCGTCCAATTCAATGGATAATTTAGATAAGATGCCGGTTTCACTCATTTCCACTCGGCTTATACGCTGTGCCAATAAGGGAAAAATTAGTGCACATCCTACGATAAACAAAAATAACTTCTTCATTACCCCAAATTTTATATAAAGTTAAGGTTTTTGATGAAAACGCTAAACTGTTGGGTAGTTGGTAAATTTAAAGTATAAAAAAGAGGAGAGGGTGTTTTTACAAACCGATCTTGGCATTGAAATTTTACTTAATAAAAAACAATACTATGCGGACAGTTTGCTTTGAAATGAGGGGTAGCTACTTACCTCTCACATAGGAGCTTTACGGGTGCGAGAGTATAAAAGGATGATTATTTTTGAGCAACTGAGCTTGATTATATTCCCGGGCCGGTATCCCCCTGACCCAATTCAAAGTTCGTTTGTTT
>CAZBBO010000045.1:0-4783 GCA_964490345.1 uncultured Ferruginibacter sp. | reverse complement strand
TAAAAACAAAATATTTAAAAATAGCTGAAGAAATTGGTTACGATACTTCCAAATTAATTTGGGTAAAACACGATAAAACAGATAGTCCGTATTTGAATGAAAACTAAAATTTCCATATTCTGGTTTCGCAGAGATTTGCGGTTGGAAGATAATGTTGGCTTATGTCAGGCATTGACTTCTGGATTTCCGGCACTGCCGATTTTTATTTTTGATACCTCTATTTTAGATACGTTAGAGAATAAAAGTGATAGACGAGTAGATTATATTCATCAGGCACTTTCGGACATCAATTTAGGGTTAAAAAAACATCATTCAAAGCTGACTTCGTTTTATGGAAATCCTTTAGAGATTTTCAAACAACTTTCCCAAGAATACGACATTCAAGCTGTGTTTTGCAATCGTGATTATGAACCTCAAGCCATTGAAAGAGATACCGAAATTTATAATTTTTTCAAAAGCCAAATCATTCCTTTTAAAGCATTTAAAGACCAGGTGATTTTTGATAAAAACGAGATTGTAAAAAATGACGGAACGCCTTATACGGTTTATACGCCTTATGCTAAAAAATGGAAGGAACTATTGACCGAAAAAGATTATCACATTCATAAAGCAGATTTTAATCACTTTTTAAAACAAGATTTCACCGAAATTCATTCTTTAACAGCAATTGGATTTAAGAAAACAGACTTACATTTTGAAATACCAACTTTAGATGTAAAAATCATTGATGAATATGATAAATACAGAGATTTTCCAGCACTTCAAAAAACAACTCAATTAGGGATTGCGTTAAGATTTGGAACCATCAGTATTCGTAAATGTGTGGATTTTGCTTTGCAACACAATCAAACTTGGTTAGGCGAATTGATTTGGCGGGAGTTTTTTATGCAGATTTTGTATCATTTTCCAAAGGTGGTCAGTCATTCTTTTAAGACGAAATACGATTTTATACAATGGCGGAATGACGAGCAGGAATTTGAGTTGTGGTGTACTGGAAATACAGGCTATCCGATTGTAGATGCTGGAATGCGACAGCTCAACGAAACAGGTTATATGCACAATCGGGTTCGGATGATTGTTGCCAGTTTTTTGTGCAAACATTTGCTGATAGATTGGCGTTGGGGTGAAGCGTATTTTGCTGAAAAACTCAACGATTACGATTTGTCTGCCAACAATGGGAACTGGCAATGGGCAGCAGGTTGTGGTTGCGATGCAGCACCTTATTTTAGGGTTTTCAATCCTGCATTACAAACCGAAAAATTCGATAAAAATTTAGACTACATCAAAAAATGGTTGCCTGAATTTGGAACTGAAAAATATCCAAAACCGATAGTAGAACATAGTTTTGCAAGAGAAAGGGCTTTAAAAGTTTATGGTGAAGCAGTAAAAGAAAGACAATGAAGAAAATATTAATAGCAGGCGGAACTGGTTTTGTTGGAAAACAGCTCATTCCTTTTTTAGTGGAGAAAGGGTATTCTATTCATGCTTTAACCCGAAACCCAAGGTCTAATTCATCAGAAAATATTCGCTTTTTTCAATGGGATATTGAACAGCAATACATCGACAAAAAAGCATTTGAGGGAGTAGAAATTCTCATTAATCTGACGGGTGCAAACATTGGCGAAAAACGATGGACAAACGACCGAAAAAAGGAACTTATTGACAGTCGAATAAAATCCATTGACTTATTATATCAATATATTTTGGAAAACAAGTTCAACATCAACACCTTTATTTCGTCCTCTGCTGTTGGTTTTTATGGTGCGGTAACAACTGATAAAACTTTTGTAGAAACTTCTGAAAGCGGAAACGATTTTTTAGCTTCTGTTTGTCAAAGATGGGAAGCAACTGCTTTAAAATTTAACGATTTAGGTATTCGGACAATCATTTTACGCAAAGGAGTTATTCTTGGAAAAGAGGGTGGAATGGTTAAAAAACTAAGCCCATTAGCCAAACTCGGAATAAATGTTTCTTTAGGTTCAGGTAAGCAATATTTGCCGTGGATAGACATTCGCGATTTATTAAGATTGTATGAATTTATTCTTTCTAATGCTCAACTCAACGGAATTTATAATGCTGTTGCAACGGACCAAATTACGATGAATAATTTCTCAAAAGCCTTATTGAAATCTTTCGGAAATAAAAGCTTCTTACCCAATGCACCTGCTTTTGTTATTCGTTTGCTCTTTGGAGAAATGGCGGTGATGCTTTTAGAAGGTTCAAAAGTCAGCAACGAAAAATTAAAAAATACCGGATTTTATTTTGAGTTCGATACTTTAGAAAAGTCTTTGTGTCTGTGAGTTTGTAGCGAAGGGAAAATTTAGCTCTTTTGGTTTTTTGTGATTGGTTTGTGCGTTGGCAAAAACCAAATGTGCTAAATGAGCGTTGGCAAAAAATAAAACAAAAACTCTTTTGATTTTAGGAATTATCTTTGAGATACGTTCGTCTCTACGCTTGCCTGTAACGTTTTGGCAGCTTTGCGAGGGCTGGGAAATAGAAGCACTAAAGTTGAATTTAGTGCAAATGTTGGATAGAAGCACAAATGTTGAATTTTGCACTTCACCCCAGCTCTTGCAAAACTGCTTGTTGGCAGAAGTATTTATGCGTACCAAAAGGGGAATGTTTCTTATTACAGTCCCCTTTCTTTCACATTTTATTTTTTTATAAAAAAATTAACTATACGTTCTATCGTTTGTGGTGTTACAATTTTTCTTGAAACGTGTACTCCCCCAATTATTGCAGGAATATACGATAGGTAGCCAAGGTTACAATATTTTCTAAAAAATACTATACTTGCAATGGATAGCATTGAAACAATTAAAATTTCAATGCTTATCGGCATCTTTATCTTTTTTTTCAACATACCTCTTTTTTATAGTGCTTTAATATTACCACCAACTTAATAAAATTTCAGCAGCAAGAACATAGCCAGAAGCTGTTATTGCAGCGGCAAGCCCTGTAGCAGTCCCACCAACTATCCCTCCTAAAACAGCTCCAACACCAGCTGTAATTCCTGCACTAGCTATTCCTGCAGTTAATCCTCCTACTATAGCCCCTGTGTTTACACCCGCAGGAAACCCAGCTAAAAATGCAGCAACGTCAGCTACTGCCACATTACGCCAATCTATTCCTTTTGCATAAGGTTCATTACTGCCACTTTCGATTATCTCTAACCAAAGTGATCCCTTTTTGCTAAACCAATATTCTAATGAATGTCTTGCCAAATTCGTAACACATAAGAAATAAACAATTTCATCATCATTAAGGATTTCAAGAGCTTGATCTTCTAATTCACGAATCTGAGCAATACCATCTTCGAATTTAAATGAAGTAGATGAAAATATTGTATCGAGTTTGTCGATAAAATACAACTGCTGTGATGTAAATTTATTTATTAGTTCTTCACGATTTGCGATAATAGACCTAGCTAAAAGAATATCAGTTATTTTGGATAGGTGTTCACTTGTATATAGTAAGTCTCTGTTATCTGGCGAGGATATGGTTTCAGGGTTTATGTTAAAAACAAACTCTACGGCAGATTGATTGACATCTTGAAGACTGCTATTCGGATTTACACTTATTATATGTTCTAACACATAGTCTAAACCTTCATTATGTGCTTGCCCAATACGATCAAAATATTCTGGTCTTAATTCAAACCCTTCTGCCGTTGTTCTATAACTTAATGGAGCATTGTTGTTATCACTTAACTCTTGGTTGGTTTTCTTACATGAAGTAGCAATAACGCTTAAAGCAAATAGTACCCACAATAATTTTTTCATTTTTGTTGTTTTTATTTCAGGTCAAATAGGAATCCCCTTAACATAGTTTGACTTGCTACAACCTGCATATTTTTTAGATTAAATGTCGGTGTCCCAAAACCGTCAGCAGAGCAATACTTGTAGTTCATATTCTTCGCAGTCATTTGGTAAGGCTCTTTGTCGTCCTATATTGACTTTTGAAGTTAATAGGTTGTTAACCATATTTCTGCCAACGTTCTGCCGCTTTGCGAAGGCGGGGTTTTTCAGTACTAAATTTCATTAGATGCACAAAGCTAGAATTTAGCACTTCACTGTCATAGAAGCACGAAACCCCCGCTTTTGCAAAACGGCTGTTATGCGGTCGGCTTTCTTTTCTGTCGTCTATTTGTCGAGTGGTTTCCATTGTCCTTTTTTGAAATAAACGTTATTAAATTTCGGTGAGTAAAATACTAAATAAAAGCTCCAAGCACTGCGATAAGTTGTCGGGTTGCTTGTCATAATGTGGTGAGTTGGTTGCTCCATATTTATTATTAGTCGTTCCGAACTATAAGGTTTGGTCGTTGTAATTGTCCCCCGATACGTTTTTAATATTTTTTCATTGTCTGTCACGTAAAAGAAAATAGAGTCGTTATCTTTGATTTCAAATCTAAAATTTTCGTATTGCCAGTCCGCTTGTCTGCCGGGGAAATAGTCACGATTTATAATATACTCTCCGTAATAGTCTTTCTTTTTCAATTCAGTCTTAGCTGTCAACCATTGGGTTATGCCAGAAAGCAATACAAGTCCGAATATTCCGAGCCAAATCAGTCCAAGTGTCTTGCCGAAAATTTTCTTTCTTGTCAGCAACCAAGTCACCAAGAGAATACCTGTCAATGGAACAAGGATAAAAATAAAAAATAAATTAAAACCAAATCCCATTTTATTGTCTTGTTAGTTGTCCGTTGTGTCGTCTTTTAAGCTGCCGCATAACGGCCACGTATTTCCGCAGGCCGGGTATTCGAAGCCCGGTCGCTCGCAGCCTG
>CAZBBO010000044.1:0-4952 GCA_964490345.1 uncultured Ferruginibacter sp. | reverse complement strand
AAATATTCAAAACTGCATTCCCCGCTGATTTTATTGCTGAAGGAGTGGATCAAACCCGTGGTTGGTTTTATACGCTTCACGCACTGGCTGTTTTATTATTTGATAGTGTAGCCTACAAAACGGTGGTAAGTAACGGCTTGGTGCTTGATAAAAGTGGAAATAAAATGAGCAAGCGTTTGGGTAATGTGGTAGACCCCTTTCAAACATTAAGTCTTTACGGAGCGGATGCCACACGCTGGTATTTAATAACGAATGCCTCTCCTTGGGACAGCTTAAAATTTGACGAAGAAGGAATTAAAGAAGTACAGAGGAAGTTTTTTGGCACATTATACAATACTTATCAGTTTTTTGCCTTGTATGCAAATGTAGATAAATTTACATTTAAAGAAGCGTATATCCCTTACCGTGAGCGACCTGAAACAGACCGTTGGATATTATCTTCCTTGCAATCATTAATTACCAAGGTAACTGATAACTTAGACAACTACGAACCCACCCAAGCAGGAAGACATATTGAAGAGTTTGTTGACAGTCATTTATCAAATTGGTATGTTCGCTTATCCCGCCGCCGCTTCTGGAAAGGAGAATATGGTACAGATAAAATCTCTGCATATCAAACCTTATATGAGTGCATGGAAACCCTATGTGGTTTAATAGCTCCCATCGCTCCTTTTTTTGCAGACTGGTTATTTGGCAATTTGAATCAAATTACAAAGCGGCTTGGTGCTTCTTCCATTCATCACACTGATTTCCCGGTTGCTAATGAAAAAAGAATTGATACTGTGTTGGAAAGGAAAATGGAATTAGCACAACAAACATCATCGCTGGTATTGTCATTGCGCAAAAAAGTGAACATTAAGGTTCGGCAACCATTGCAACAAATATTCATTCCAACGCTTGATGATAACACCGTTTCAGATATCCACGATATGGCGCTGGTGATAAAAAGTGAAACCAATGTTAAAGAAATAAAGATATTGGATTCCGGAAACAACTTTATCAGGAAAAAATCAAAGGCAAATTACAAGACCTTAGGTAAAAAACTTGGGCCAAGGATGAAAGCTGCCGCAAAAGCCATTGAAGGCTTTGATAATAAAACCATTGAACTGGTAAGGCAGGGGGGGTATTCCCTTGATATTGAAGGAGAATCATTGATAATCAATAATGAAGATATAGAAGTATTTACCGATGAGATCCCAGGCTTTGAAGTTGCCTCCCGTGGGCCGCTTACCGTTGCATTAGACATAACCCTTACCGATGATTTGATAAACGAGGGAAATGCCAGAGAATTTGTGAATCGTATTCAAAATTTGAGGAAAGAAAACCGGTTTGAACTAACAGATAGAATTGGCATAATCATAGAACCACATGACCAAATTCAGTCTGCTTTAATCAAATTTAAAGATTATATTTGCGGCGAAATTTTGGCAGATACATTTGAATTCAATCCGGCTATACCAGATGGGGTGTCAATTGAAGTGAATGAAGCCATATTTAAAGTGAACGTTTTTAAAACAACTTGACATGGCAACGAAAAAAAAGGGGGTTAAAGCAACCCCAAAAAAGGCCACTACCAAAACATCGAAAAAGTCACCGGCAAAGCCAGTAAAAAAAGCAAAACCGGTAGCTAAGAAAGTTGCAAAACCCATAGCTAAAAAAGCCACTCCTAAGAAAAAAGTAACAAAACCTGCTGCAAAAAAAGTAACTAAGCCTGTAGCTAAAGCTGCGGTAAAGAAAACTGTAAAAAAAGTAACCAAGCCTGTAGCAAAAAAGGTAGTTACTCCAGTAAAAAAGGGAGCAGTTCCGGCACCAAAGAAAAAAGAAACACCGGTATTGGTAAAACCATCATCTTCTAAAATTGCTAAAGCATCTAAACCAATAGCCATTGCTCCAAAAGCGATAGTTAAGCCCAAGCACATAGCGCCTAAAGCAAATGCTGCCAATATTAAAGATATAAAGGTAATACCTGCTAAAACTGTGCATATCCCAAAAATCACAACAAAAACATCTCGTGCTTACAAGCCTGACTTTGGAAAATCACTCCTTGATAGTCCTTTAAAGTCAAATCCGGGCGCTCCGCTTGTTCGTTATAGTGATAGCGAGTTGGCCGAATTTAAAGAGATCATTGAACGTAAATTAGATAGTGCAAGAAAAGAGCTTGCCTTTTTTCAAGGTCTTATTACACGTAAAGGAGAAATGGGCAGTGATGAATCTGAAAATCGTTATATAACGATGGAAGATGGAAGCGAAAGCGCAGAAAGGGAGCGCCAAGCTCAGATGATTAGCCGTGCAATTACCTTTATTGATCATCTTGAAAAAGCACTGATACGTATTGAAAATAAGACTTACGGTGTGTGCAGAATTACCGGAAAGTTAATTGAAAAAGCGAGGTTACGTGCTGTACCACACGCCACACTTAGCTATGAGGCTAAAATGATGAATTCAAATAAATAATTTTTATAAACATTTTGCTTTAAGGGGGTTACTTAAAAAGTAGCCCCTTTTGCTTTTATTAGAATAAGCTATGAAAATATCAACACCAAAAAAATGACTAAAAAATTAAAGAGGCCCGTCCTAATTAATAAATTAAAATTTTAATACCTTTAACCTACATCCTAAACTACCTAAAATGAGAAAACTATCCATACTTATTATTTCAACATTTTTGATAGCCGGCTGCAATAACGCCCAAACAAACAAAGATAAAACCGGTAGCGGTTCTTCAAACGTTGATGGAGCAATAGTGAATAAGGACTCAAAATCAGAAAAAAAATCTGAGCAAATTACCTGGGAACAACTTGTTGATTATAAATTCACGCAAAAAGACGGACAGGTCTATATGACAATGCCGGTTCCAAAAAATTGGCGTTTCGATAGCAAACAGTATCTAATTTATGGAAATTCAAATTTTAGAATCACGGCTCTTGACAATAAGTTTTTCGTGGTAAGAGATGCTTTCCCTACACCTCCTAATTTTCAAATACGTCCGTTCCCATCTATCGAACAATTGACAAAAGAAGACATTGCTCCAGCAGTAGCAAAAAAAGGATATACAATTGTGAAACATGAATTTTACCCAAAAGCCGCAGAACCGAATAATTGGTACGATGCTCAACTATACAAAACTTATCGAAGCAATAATATCTCCCAAACGATTGGTTACGACTTAAAAGATAAAAATGGTAATCCTGCTTTTCTCCTTTTAAATCTCGACCGCAAACGTAGTGATATGAGTGAACATTGGATGTACAGATTGGAATTGATAGAATCGGATCCCGGAGCACTTGAAAAGTCAAAAAAACAATATCTCTTTGCTCTTGAAAACATTCATTTCAATCCCAAACCGATAATGGAATATAATCAAAGGGAAATGGCTGCTATCGGGCAAAGTTGGGCAGCGTTTAACCAACGTATGAAACAAAATCAGGCTGCCTTTGAAGCCAGTCAGCGTGCTCATGTAAATTCAGTAAATGCCGTAAATGATGCGATGATGTCAGGTTATAAAGCAAGAAGTGCAACAGATGACAAAATTCAGGAGCGAGAACTCGATTATATTTACGAAAGGGAAAATGTTACCGACCCGGAGGGAGTTAAATATAAGGTTGAGCAGGGTTATAACCGTTACTGGATGAATAGCCAGGGTGAATATTTTGCAACAGATAAATATAATTATAACCCAAATGAAGATCCGGTTATGAATAATAAAAACTGGAAAGAGTTGCAAAAAGTTGATCAGTGAGAGAAGTACTATAAGCAGGGGAAGCCTTCGGGTTATTTTGTAATTACACCCACCCGAGCAACCCTTAAGAAAACACATGCAGAACAGTTTATAATTAGTGGCTTGCGCTTATTTGAGCGTAAGATTAGGCTTTTAGGTGTGTTTAAAAATAATTTCGTGTATCCATAACAGTTATTATCCATAAATACCGATTATAGGGCATTGTTTGATGTTCTTGAAAAGCCGAACTTTGCACCGGGGTGGGAAACGCAGTTTCCCCCTTTTTTTGAAATATACCCCATAAAGTACCAAGTTGAGGTATTGTCTCGTGTTTACATAGTTCCGAAATTTGTTAAGGGCGGGAACGCCAGTTCCCCATCTGTTTGGGGTAGTACCTACAAAGTACCGTGATGAGGCATTGTTTCGCATTTTAAAAATTACGAACTTTGAATTGGGGTCAGCGGGACGCTGGCCCCGGGCAGAAACACAAAAAATGCTATAAAAAACCATTTGTCTGCCCACCGCGAGAAGAGCCTTAGAGATATACCCCGTGTTGACAGAATAATCGCTCTTTACCAACCCTAAGGCGATCATATTTATTAATGCTGTTTTTATAAACCGCCTGCCAAAATTTGATTTTATGAAAAAGGAATATAACTTAGACTTTAAACTTATCTGATATGTTTATGTTGCCCCCCCCCCCCCCGCAACGGTTGTTAAACGTACTGAAGTTTATAGCCTGTATTATAAGAAAGGACAAGGATTATACAATCCAGACGAGCCTGATTTTAATATACCGACAAATATTATTCTGACAAAACAATAAGGGGTATTATAAAGTTATTGTTTTGTCAACTTAACAAGTGGTCTGATTTTGTAGGCGTACTATAGTTTGACCTGTAATTGCAAAAAAACTTTAACAAATAAATTTTATTTTATTAATTATTGTATTCAACCTATAAGTTGAATGCGCAAAACAAATTTGTATGAAAAATATAATGATAGGCATATCTGTTTTAGTAATTTGTTTGATTAGTTTAAAAGGTATGGCTCAAGCTAGTGCAGAAAAGTTATCTAAAAATGAAAACTTAAGAGCATATGTGAAAACCAGTTTTGCATTTATTGAAGAGATAAGCAACAAATTAAGTAGGAATGAAATTGTAGAATTGCAAAGCTTCTTTGGTAGGTGGCTGACTTTTTCCTACAAGTTTAAAATAGATTTTTTAATTTAAAC
>CAZBBO010000043.1:0-5101 GCA_964490345.1 uncultured Ferruginibacter sp. | reverse complement strand
GTCGCTGACGCTTGTGGGCGTTGGTGGTCGTTCGGTCGTCCGCTTTGGCGCGACAGCCGGCCCACGTCCTTGGTGGGTTCGTCCCGCACTCGGGGGTCGCTGACGCTTGTGGGCGTTGGTGGTCGTTCGGTCGTCCGCTTTGGCGCGACAACCGGCCCACGTCCCTGGTGTGTTCGTCCCGCATCCCTGCGGGCCGGTGACTTTCTCTTGCTTGCCCAAGAGAAAGTCACCAAAGAGAAGGGCAGCCCTTGCAGCGTCGCCTCGCGCGCATCCTGCGCGCGCGGTCCGCGGACGGCGGCCGGTTGCGCCGACAGCACCTCCATGTGCTGACGGCGCAATGAGCGCGATCCATCGCGCTCCCCCTGCGGGCCGCTTCGGCCACCGCCCGCCGCCGCTGATGGGCATCGGCAAGAGCAGCGCGCTCCTGCGCGCCAAAGGCTGCACTGCGAGCAAGCCAGTGTCGTCAGCGTCGGTGCGACAACCGACTCACGTCCCTGGTGTGTTCGTCCCGCATCCCTGCGCGCGAAAGCCGCAAGCAAGTTCAAGGCGACGACGAACGCCAACCACGCGTTGCCAGTGGCGGAGAACCGGCTGCAACACGACTTCACGGCGCAGCGCCCGAATCAAGCGTGGGTGTGCGACATCACCTACATCGGGACCGATGAGGGATGGCTGTATCTGGCGGCCGTGCTGGGCCTGTTTTCGCGCAAGATCGTCGGCTGGTCGATGTCCGACCGGATGACAGCGGCACTGGTCTGCGACGCACTGCGAATGGCACTGTTCAACCGCAAACTGCCACGAGGCGTGATCGTGCACAGCGACCCCTTCGGACAAGCTCGCGCTGGAAGTTCACCCCTTCCAGCGCGATCCGCTTCTGCGGCGCAACTCATCCTTCGCCGAGCAGTTCGGCCTCTTCCAGCCAGTCCAGGTACTCGATCTCTTCCGGGGCGGCGGTGGGTTGCGGTGGACAGTTCGCCAAGGCGCCCGCGTCGTTGAACTTGATCTCGCCGCCATCCCTCACCTGCGCTGACGACCACGGCGGCAGCGGTACGGAGTCCACATCGGTGCCGTCGAGGATGCTGAAGTAGATCGGTTGCGCGATGTCGCCGAACGCGATGCCGCGTCTCTTCTGCACCGGATCGAAACACCAGTATTCCGCAGCGGTGGGCGGCGACTGGAAACAGCCCAAGTAGGGCGAGGCCAATGTGGCAGGCGCCACCAGTTCCTTGTTCGCCTGCCGAATCTGGCCGCGCGTGAACCCGGAGCGCATCTGCGCCGACGGCGAGGTCTGCATGATCGGGACCGAACGCACCGCGAAGCGCGAGTTCGGACTGGAAGGCTTGCCGAACAGGAACGCCAGACGAACATACCCGGGATTGGGTGGCGTCGTCATCGCAAACGCGCCCGTCGCGCCCTGGTAGCGGTAGACGAACTTGCTCGGAACGCCGGCGCAAGCCCAATAGCTGTAAACGCCCTTCTGCGGGTTGCTCGAATTCTGCGCGACCCATGCCGAGCCGTTCCAGAAATAGTCGGTGTTGTTCCACGCCGCGGCGAACGTCGGCTCGCTCACGTCGTAGCTGCCAACGGCAATACCGTCCGGCTCCTCGCCCAGCGGCCCGCGATAGGCTAACTGAATGAACAGGTCCGTCGCGTTCACCGGGATCGGATCGTCGGAGAAGTCGAACATCTTCTCGACCGCCGCGCCGTCCAGCTCGCCCGCGGCGACCGTGAGAGGCGCGGACACGGAAATCTCCTGAAAGCTCGTCCGGACGGGCTGATTGCCTGCGCAGGATGGCTCGACGATGGTGCTGTCGTAGGACTGCACACGCTCGCCGCTCATGTCGGGCTTATAGCAGGCGTTGCGGTGATAGCGCGCGATGGCAACCAGACGTGCGCCCGTGCCGCCCGTACCCTGCGGCACATTGGTGCCCGTACCGCTCTCGACGATGGCTGGTGTTGCGTTACGCACCATCAGGCGCACCGCCTCGAAACCAAACGTCTTTGTCGGCTGGCCGGTCTTGCGCGGATATCCATCCGCGTCCATCGTGTGCGGGTCGCCCTGGTTCATCACCGCGAAGATCGACTGATCGATCGACGTCACCTCAAGGCGTCCGCGGAAGAAGAAGTCGATCATGCCCGCCGAGTAGCCGACCGCGCGGGGCACCATCACGTCCGCCATGTAGCGCATGTCGTTATAGGTGATGAGATAGCCCGTCGACTCGAGATACTGCGGCTGGAGGTCGTCTGGAATGATGTCGCGCCAGATGCCTTTGGTCACCAGCGGCGCCTTGCCGCCATACGCCGCGAGCGTATTCGCCGACTGGTCGTAGTTGGGTGCGATCACGTCGGTGATGGGATACGCATACTCCGCCAGGTGCACCACGCGTCCATGCACTCGCAAGCCGCTGGGCACCGACACCTCGCTGTACCCCGACGACGTGAGATCGCTCGGCGGCAACGGATAGGTAGGGGCGGAGGTCGGCATGCAGCCGCTAGTACCCGGGGGCTGACACTCGCGGTATCCGGGCAACGTGCCTGCCGTGAAGAAGCTGCGATTGGAAAGATCGGCCAGGCCGCGGCGGCTGCGAAGCACCGTCTCGGTCATCCCAGGCTCGATGTGCCGCGTCGTGAAGAACTTCACCGGCGTGCTGAACTGGACGTGCCCACCGCCGCCCGGGTAGTAGTTCGGCGAGCCGAAGCGCAACGCTGGGAGATTGTTCTCGGTTGGCAGCGTGTCGTCGTACATGCGACGCAGCGGGTTACCCGTCGGAATGCTTATTGCCAACGCGTCCGATCGACTACGCAACACTCGATAGTCCGTGTAGGACTCGAATGCCGCATCCGCCTCACCCTCCGGCCAAGCCGCGGCCAACGGCGGTCCATGCGCATCGTTGCGGACATGCTGCGGCTGGGCGGCATCCTGAAGTAGATGGATGACGTGGCCGAGGTCGTTGATGGTCGTTGCCCATCGACTCAGGCGTTCCTTGCTGTCTTCGATCGCGTCGTCGATGAAGTTCGGACCACTCCGCTTCAGCACCAGCGACCACCAGTAGTTATTGCGCGCGTCCTGCCAAGTGAAGTGATTGCGGCGAGCGTTGTCGTCCAGGTCCGAGCCGGGGTTGAGTGGATTTGTGCGCCCCATCGCCCAAAGGATCGAGCGCACGCAGGTATATGTGCCGCAGTAGTTCGGGTAGTCGAACGCGCGGTCGTACACCGGATCGTAGAAATGCTTCGTCGCACGCAGAATGTGCCCGAAGGGGTCGTTGTCGCGGTGATCCGGGTTGTACCAGATCCCCAGCACCGGGAGGATGATGTCGTTGTCGTCCTCGCGCACGGCGCCGCGAAGCAGCCACGAGCGTATCCGCTGTTCAACAGCCTCCCCGGACGCGCCGGGTATCGCGCTCTTCTCCACCAGGTCGTCGAGCACCTTGCGCTCCTGCTGCTGCGGAACGCGCGCATAGTTGGCACCGGCCGCCGGTAGCGTGGTGGCTGGGTTGATGGCCGCGTACTCGTCGTGATACGGCGTGTTCTCAGCGTCGCCCGTGAACGAGAACGGGTAATCGACATCGAGCCGGTCGAACCCCAGTATCGGCGCGATGCTGTCGGGGTTCGACGGGTTGAGCACGGAATCCCGATACGCATGATCCGTAATCAGGGCGTGCGTCGAAATCTCATAGGCCCAGCATGGGGTGGTCAGTGCCAACGCTGCGAGAGCAGCACTCCGTCGCTTCATCTTTTTCGTAAGAATGTCCCTGTCGTTGGATCAGTGCATTCCGGCCACGCTCAGCGCCCTCGCGAAAATCATCAGCAAGGCGAAGGCGATGAGCGCGAGCAAGGGTGGAAAGACCCATCTCGATTGCTTGGTCTTGGCCAGCAGCACGATCCCGCCGAACGCCGACACCGGAAGGCTTGCCAGCAAGAGCATGCCGAGCAGCCCACCGACATACCGCGCCCTGAAGAACCAGGGCGCGCTAATCAGCAGAATCAAGAGCGCCACCATCATCACCGTCGCCACAACGACGAGGACGGAGCCAACGCGAATTGCAGTCGAGTTGTTCCCTTCCATATCGTCGTGCGCCTACATCGAGTCGATGCGCCACACGCCATTGGTGTCGCGCGCGAAATGGACCGGGTAGCCGCGCACGTCGCTGGTCAGGTCGCGCACCGCGATGACGTCCGCCGAGTCGAACCCGATGAGCCCGTCTGCCAGCGTCCCCAAATTGGTCGCGACCGTCGGCATCCGCGTACCCAGCGCCGTGAACAGTGGCGTCAGGCGAGTCTTGATGCCGTCCGCCAGCGCGTAGCCGGCCCCGTTCACGTCCTGGGCACTCAGCCGCGCGCGCAGCTGCGCGTAGGTGGAGCAGATCGCGGTGCGCTGCTCGGCCAGCTCCACCACCATCACGCGGCACTTCACCGTGACCGGCGCGTGGCCGGTGAAGGTGAGGTTGGCGGTTGCGGTGTATGCCCCCGGCGCCGGGTACGTGAAGATGGGCAGATCGCCTGCCGCGCTGGCCGTGTAGTCGGTGGTGCCGTTTCCGTCGAAGTCCACCGCGACCGACTGCAGCGCCAGCCCGCTTTTCACCTCCACGCGGAACTGCGCCGGCAGCGGCGAGAACCCCACTGGCGTCGACGTCGTAAACGTCGCGTCGGGATCGCCCGTCGGGACCGACACGGCAACGTTCGCCGATGCGGTCAGGCCGTCCATCGTCGTCGCCGTCGCCACTAGGCTGGTCGCCGACGAGTCGAGCGTCAGCTCCGGCGTCACGAACACGCCGTTGTGCACGTAAGCGCGTGTGCCCGCCACGGCGACGCCGGTGTTCACCGACCCCGTGACCGTGCCGACCACCTGCATCTTGCCGGCGGGCAAAGCCGTTCCGGCCGTCGGCCAGGTAATTGCTATGGTGGGGGTGATGCCGAGCGTGGGCGCCGGCGTGGTAAGCGCGGGTGGCCCGATGCCGCCACCGGTTGTCGCCGGGTCAAAGCCATCGACGAACTTCGAATCGAAGTTCACGTCCTGAAGGCCGCAAACCTCTTGCGCTTGGGCAGAGATCGTGTCCCAGTCCGTGGTGTAACAGTCGGTCATCGCGACGCTGGGCGTCGG
>CAZBBO010000042.1:0-5770 GCA_964490345.1 uncultured Ferruginibacter sp. | reverse complement strand
TGCCTTGAAGGCATAGGCGATATCAAGCCCGATGAGGCCACTGACGACCAGCAACTCATCTTCAGAACCGGTCTAGAGCACGAGAAGGCGGTCCTGGCCGAGTTCCATGCCTCCGGGGTCGACATCGCCAGTATTGAGACGCGCGACTTCGACGCGGCCCACCGGGAGACTCTCGCGGCGTTCGCCGAAGAGCGCGGTCTCATCTATCAAGCCGCCCTCAAGAACGATCGGTTCATGGGGTACGCGGATTTTCTGGAGTTCTCACCCTCGCATGGCTATATCGCCTGGGACACCAAACTAGCGCGGAGCCCGAAGCCTTACTACATCATCCAACTCTGCGCCTACTCCGAGATGATCGCGCTCATCACGGGAAAGATGCCTGATCGCTTCGGCGTGATACTCGGCACCAAGGAGCGCGTCGAGTTCCGCCTCGAGGAGTTCGTGCACTACTACCGGCAAGTGAAGGCGAACATGCTCGCCATGCAAGACGCGTTCACAGGCAATCTCGCACACCGCCCGGAACCCAACTCCTCTGCCGATCACGGAAGGTGGACCTCGTACGCCGAGCAGTACTTCGAGGAGACCGATCACCTGGTGCGTGTCGCCGGGATCACGGCAGGGCAGATCAAGAGACTAAGGCGGGCCGGCCTCGACACCATGACGCAACTGGCCGAAGCAGCCGGACGGACGATCCCCAAGATGAGCGGGGCTACCCTCGACAAGCTCGCCGCCCAAGCCCGCCTGCAGTGCGCGACCGTGAACGCCCGCAAGGACGAACCGGGCAACCCACCAGCGTTCGAGGTACTGCCCCCTCAACTCCCGGACGGCCGCGCGAACGGCTTGTCGCGCTTGCCTGAGCCCCACGAAGCCGACGTCTTCTTCGACATGGAAGGTTACCCGTTGGCGCCTGGGGGTCTCGAGTACCTCTTCGGAGTGGTCGCCAGAGAACCGGGCAGCGCTGAACTGCGCTTCAAGGACTGGTGGGCGCACGACCGTGACCAGGAGAAGGTTGCTTTCGAAGGCTTCATCGACTACGTCTACGAACGCTGGCAAGCCAACCCGGACATGCACATCTACCACTACGCCCCCTACGAGGTGAGCGCAGTAAGACGCTTGAGCACGCGCCACGACACGCGCCAAGAGAAGGTCGACGACCTCTTGCGCGCAGAGAAGTTCGTGGACCTCTACCAGACGGTCAGGCAGTCCATCATGATCGGCGAGGACAGCTACTCCATCAAGCGCGTCGAGCACCTCTACCGCTGCGTTGGGCGCGGAACCGACGTCGCCACGGCGGTGGATTCCATCGTCCAGTACGCCAACTGGCTTAGCAGCGATGAACCGCAAGACCCCGCAGTCAGCCCCGTTCTTACGGGCATCCGCGACTACAACGCAGACGATTGCCGCTCCACGGCGGAGCTCCGCGACTGGTTGCTGGAGATCGGAAAGTCTAAGGGCCTGCTGGGCGCCCCGTTGCCTACGTCGACCCCGGTCGAGGTCAAGGAGCCGAGTCCAGAGGTGCTGGAGCGATTGCGGGTGGCCTCTGAGCTCCGGCGCCGCCCAGATACCATCTCGAAGGTCCTAGGCGACGTCCTCGACTACCATCGGCGCGAAGACAAACCGAAGTGGTGGCGTTTGTTCGACCGAGCCGGGGCCGAAGAGCAGGAACTACGAGACGACCCTGGCTGTCTGGCAGGCCTCCGGGCAGAGGGAGGATCCGTGCCGGTGAAGCAGTCCTCCCTACAGCACTACTCGTTCGATCCGGCGCAGGAGTGCAAGATCGCCATCGGCGACAACGTCGTGTTCTCGCACAACCTCTGGATGACGCTCGCGGTCGCTACGTTGGACGCGGTAACCGGCACGATAGGTTTGAAGGCCAGCTACAGAGCCCTTCACGAACGCGGCGGCTTCCCCCCCGGCGGCTCCTTACTGCTCCACGAGTACGTTCCCGCCCTGTCGATCGTCCGGGCACTAACCGAGACAGGCACGGCCGTGCTGAACGGCGAGGCTGCTCCCGCTACGGTGGCCGCCTTGATAGGCCGGAGCTCGCCATCCACGCTGCCGCGCAGGTCAGAAGAATCGGAAGTCGACGCAGCCAAACGGATCACCGCCAGCATGGACGGTGACTGCTTCGTGATCCAGGGACCGCCTGGCACCGGCAAGACCTACACCGCGTCGAGAGCCATAGCGGCCCTGCTGCTGGACGGCAAGAACGTGGGTATTAGCTCCAACTCGCACAAGGCGATAATCAACCTCATCCACGCTTGCGGTCACGCCCTCGAAGAGGCCGGCGGAGCGATGAAAGGCATCAAGGTTGCGGGCAACGCCGAGGAGGAGATCTTCCGACGCTTCCCCGAGTTGCGCTACGTCGAGAAGAGCGCCGACGCACGGGATGAGTACATAGGCGGGATCGTCGGCGGCACAGCATGGCTGTTCACAAGGCCTGACTGGGTGGGTGTCCTCGACTACCTCTTCATAGACGAGGCGGGCCAAGTACCACTTGCCAACGCCATCGCCATGGCGCGAAGTGCCAAGAACCTGGTACTCCTCGGCGATCAGATGCAGTTAGAGCAGCCCGTGCAGGGGACGCACCCCGGCGATGCCGGCATGTCGGTGCTGCAATACGCCCTTAAGGACGAGGCAGCCAGTCGGGCGGACGCTCCCGTGTTCCATGCGGTGATCCCGCGCGACAAGGGCCTATTCCTCGGCACGTCGCGGCGCATGCACCCGAACGTCTGCGGCTTCATCTCGGAGAGCATCTACGACGGTCGCCTCGCGGCCCACGAGGATTGCGCAAGGCAGTTGATTCAACTGGAGGCACCGCAACTCGTAATGGTCGAGAGCGGTATCCAGTTCAGCGGCGTCGAGCACGAGGGCAACATCCAGCGTAGCGACGAGGAGGTCGAGAGAGTCCTCGCGATCTTCGAAGAACTCCGGGGACTGCCGTACACCGACAAGACCGGCACGACTCACCCTCTCGGCTTGAAGGATTTCATGTTCATCGCTCCTTACAACGCCCAGGTGCGGGCGCTCAAAGACGCGTTGCCGCCAGGGGCCAAGGTAGGCAGCGTCGATAAGTTCCAGGGTCAGGAGGCACCTGTCTGCATCCTCTCGCTGTGCTCGAGCGCAGGCGAATACGGGTCGCGCGGGCTGGGATTCATATTGGACAAGAACCGCCTCAACGTGGCCATATCACGGGCGAAGTGCCTGGCGGTCGTCGTCGCAGACCCCCGCATCGCAGACACGCTGCCCGGCTCGATAGACGAGATGAGCTTGTTGAGCTTGTTCTGCAAGTTACTGCAGGCCTGATCGATTAGCCCTGACCGTGCGCGCGGCGGACCGCATCAACTGAGCGCCCCCAGCAACCGCTCGAGATCCTCGCGTCGGTCAAGAGCGAACGGGTTCGCCAGCCCACGCTGCTCTAGGAGAACTAGCGCGGAGTTGCTTTCAGCGTCCGTGACGCCACGCGCTGCACCACTCTCCAGCAGTAGGAGAGCGTTCTTCGCCCGGCCCGCCGCGCAAGCGGCGAGGAGCGGTGTCTCACCGGCCTCGTCTCTTGCCTCCAGGTCTGCTCCTACGTCGATGAGCAACTCTAGCGTGTCCGGCATCCCCGTGCGCGCACCGACGATGAGGGCAGTGGCCCCTCGGTGGTCTCGCGCTTCGAGCTCTGCCCCCACCTGCAGGAGGAGGCTAACAGTCTCGGGCTCGCCGTTGGCGGCCGCGACGAAGAGCGGCGTGGCCCCGGAGGCGTCGCGCGCCGCCACGTCCGCGCCGGCCTCCAGGAGGGCGCGAGCAGAGTCCGAACCGGGCGTCATGCAGGCGATGAACAGTGGCGTCCGGCCCTCGCCGTTGATGGCCGACAGGTTCGCCCCGGCCGCTAGCAGCACTTGCAGGTTGGTGGGGTCCTCGAGCCGAGCTGCCCAGAAGAGCGCCGTCTCACCGGTCTTGTCGGTCGCCTCGAGGTCGGCACCCGCGTCTATCAGCGCTTGGAGCATGTCGTCCCAGCCCTCGTGGGCCGTGGCGATGAGCGGTGTCCACCCCAGCTCGTCGCAAGCCTCGAGGTCGGCACCCGCGGCCACCAGGCAATCGAGGTTCTCGGGCGTATCGGCTTGTGCCGCGTGAAACAAGGGGGTGCGTCCGGCACCGTCCCTTGCCTCAATATCGGCGCCGGCCTCCAGGAGCATCCGGACCATCGCCACATCGGAGCGTCCGGCGGCGTAACTCAGAAGCGTTCGCCCCTGGGCATCTGGTTGCTCGGTGCTGATCCCGGTGAGGAACGCTCGCTTCACGTCTTCCAGGCGTCCGCCGTCGATCAGGCGCCGCAGCATTGGCCTGCCGAGGAAGGCCGATCCGAGGTACCTGTTGAGCGGCCTGTCCGCCACCCCCACGCTGGTGAAGCCCCAACCCTTCAACGTCGCGACGCGGTGCGCGGGCAGCGCCGGCTCGTCGGAGAGCTGGCCGCCTTGCGGAACGAGCACGCTGGCTCCCTCGACGAAGTACCTATCCTCCAGGTGGTACAGCAGGTACTTAAGGTGAGGGAAGTAGTAAGGGTGGACTTGTTTCAGGCCTCGGTAGGCGCTGTGCTCCAGCAACCGCTCCTCCAGGGCCTCGGTCGTCACCTTGCTGATGCCGTGAACCACGATGGCGAAGAGCACCGATTCGAGGGCCACCTGGTAGGCCCAATCCGTCAGGAGTTCCCCGTGATCCAGCCGGCCGTACTCTAGCGGTGGACCGCCCAGCACCGCTTGGATCCGGCCGTAGAGATCTCCGACACCCCCGTCGTGGAAGAGCACGTCGCCGCCCCTGACCACGATGCGCTCGCCCGAGGCCTGCAGGATGCCCGTCTCGAACAGGAGCTTCTCCACCTCAAAGCCGTAGTAACTCCTGACCTTCTCGTCGTCCGGGTCGAAGAAGAAAGCTGCGATCATCTTTGCCTTCCAGCGGCGTTTGCCGCGCCGCGACTTGGGAGCGCCTGCTGGCCGCGTTGCTCGGAGCGGCCGGACCCGCTATGGCTGGGCCGCTCGCACCGATTGGCACGACGGTATCTCGCGGCGGCGACAGCTAGTGACGCAGTGCGTGGAGTTCAGTGAGCTGAGGTCAACCGCGACCCAGCGGCACTAGGTGAGCTAGGCGACCGCCTCTGGCAGCTCAGGCCCCACCAACACCAGGTGCCGAGTGGCCCGCGAAGCACCGATGTAGAAGAGCGACTCGCCCACGTCGCGCTTGTCCGGGAAGTAGCTTTCCAGCTCCATCAGGATCACCACCCCCTTCTCCAAGCCTTTGAAGGCGTGGATGGTGGCCACCTGCACCTCCCCTTTCTTAGGCGGGTGCCAGGTGAGGCCGATGTTGCCGAGCTTGTGCCCCGCCTGCAAGCAACTGTTCTCCTTGGACCTGCCGGTCAAGATGATGATGTCGCTGGTGGCCACCTTCTGCTCGTTGACCAGCTCGTTGAGGGCCTTGTGCACGCCCTTCAGACCGGGTTCCGCGACGCGCATAACCTCCACACCCTCTGGTCCCGCGCTCTTCGGCACCTGGTCGGCGCTGAAGTAACGGACCACCTCCTCGAACACTTGACGCGTGTTGCGGAGGTTATGCACCAACGGGTAGGTCGGCAGGTTGGCCGGTAGTTGCAACTCCTTCGTGTAGATCCGCTGGTTGGCATCGTAGAAGACGTAGAAGGGGTCATCGTCCGGGCGGCGTAGCAGCTCGCCCATGATCAAGAGCCACCACTCGTCCCTGAAATCCTGGCCCTCATCGACCACGATGGCATCGA
>CAZBBO010000041.1:0-5777 GCA_964490345.1 uncultured Ferruginibacter sp. | reverse complement strand
AAAATTTTCACTTCAAATCGCTCGTTTTCTGTCGTTTTAGAATGGTGCATAACGTTCGCGGCTATGCGCAGTTGGGGGAGAAGTTCGGTCCGCCGGCTTGGCCACTAAAGAGCGTATTTTTTAGAGCCAAGATACAACTGTTCAGAAGAATTACAAATGCTGAATGGCCATTGTCATTCGCCCAATTGCGCATTAGCCGATGTTAACGGAAGCCTTTTACGCTATACAGTCAAGCCGATCAGGTACTGCTTCTAAATTCTAATTTTTTATTTTGTTTTTTAAGAAAAGAAACCAATCTTTATACTCCTTTCTGTAACCCACTAGAAATAGCGTTTTTTGCTACACCTGTAACTTTACCTGGTTCACATCTGAATCTTTAAGAAGGTTTTAAAATAAGTTGACTTTTAAAAGCGCCTTGTCAAATTCGGCAATGGTGCTTTTGTTTATAATCGCCTAAACCATTTTTTTATGAAACAAATACTGTTAATACTTTTCACAGTTCTTGGCTTTCATGCTAGCGCTCAAATCCCTCCGCCCCGGGAATTAAATCAACCAAGAAATGAGCATTATCAGATTTCTTGCAATGACACATTGATAAACTTTGGTTATAATCTAATTCCCAATCCCAGTTTTATTTTTAAGAATGATTCATTGGAAGCTTTTAGTAACGGCGATGTATACATGTGGCAAGACATCAACAACCTTACATCTGATATCAATGGTGCTTTAGGAGATTCGATGGGATGCACACTACCGGTAGTTCCCAATAATCTTGGTCTAACGAATTTTGCATCTATGCTTGTTGATCAGTATAATGAGCATATAGAAGGAATTGCAGCTAAAACTTTACCATTAATAGATGGAGAAAAGTACGCTTTATCTTTTTTTCTGTCTACTTCACAATTGTCCACATACCGCGAGTATGGTGGAATTTTTACTCTTAAAATATACTTGGCAAACTGTCAGAATTTTGGTGTTCAAACGTCAGGAAGTCCTGAAATAGTTGGAGAAAAGCAATTAATTTTTTGCAAATCATTTGAACGAATCGAAGACTCTGAGTGGCAGCAGTATTTTATAACCTTCACAGCCGAATATGATTTTGATATGATAATAATTTACCCGGAAGTGGAGGAAGGACATACATTTGACGGCGGCACATATGTCCATTTTCTATATCCTGAGTTAATTCATGTAAATCCAATTGCAACCTTTGTTCCCGGAGATTCTACAGGTGGTAAGATAAGATTAATTGCAAACGGCGTAGTTAATGCGCAGGTTGCATGGGAAGGATTAGGTCACATTACTGATAGTCTTAACTATATAACGCCGATTACACTACTAAGTGACGAATATAATTTTAATATGTGGGTTGAGGGTGCACTCGGGAATGATTTAGACAACTGTATCGATGATGATCCAGCCATAATTAATCAAATTGCTACCCTATTAACGGTTGAGAGTTCAGTCGAATGTAAAACCTGCGTTTCAAGTGGGACATGTAACATGATTCCCAACCCTGTGTTTTCATACACTATTCCGTCGCCAGAACCGTGGCCTGGGTATCAAGGTGAACATGCATTTTACTATGGATTTGTAGATGGGTGGTCCCATATTTCCTATGGCTCTACCGACATTGGAGGCTCTTGGCCTAACTACCCCGTGCCACCCTTGCCTACAGCAATAAGCGATTACTACACACCTTTAGGTATCACAGTAAATTCGGCTGGAATTCAATTATCGAACACATATTCTGTTTGGTATGAAGGAATGTCTGTTAAAACAGAACCTATTCGTGAGGGGAAAAAATATATGCTTTCATTATATGTTTCGAGAGTAGGAAATCCAGATTGCTCTCTTTATAATTTGAAAGTAATAGCTACAAATTGCCAAGAGCTTGATAGGCATGACCCACCGACTTCGCCACCTTTTCCTCCAATGCCGCCTTTAGTAATTAATGGGAATTTTCAAGAGGTATTTTGTCAATTAGGCCCCGCAGCTTCCGGGCCACAATGGACACAATATGCAATCACTTTTGAAGCACAAAACGATTTTGATATGCTTGTGTTTTATCCCGAACTTTTAACCCCGCCACACCCCGATAATTGTACTGTTTATTTAATGATTTTACATCCGGAATTAGTAGAAATTGACAATTTGGTTACCATAGAGAATAACAGCACCGACCAAATAGTTCTTAAATCTTGTGGAGTAACAAATGCTATATTTGATTGGCGGGATGAAAATAACTTATCAGTTGGATCTGCTTCCGAATTAGAAATTGACCCCACAAGAAACCCGGGCGATTATTCCGTAACTGTGTGTGTGCCTGATGTTCTGAATAACCCGTTGTTAAATAATAGTTGCAGTGTTAGTATTGGCTGTGTATCTAGTATAACGATAGCCAATTCTATTTGGACAGGTATAACATCAAAAGACTGGAATACAGCCTCTAACTGGAATACGAATGCCGTACCGAACTCCAATTCAGTGGATGTTTATATTCCCGCAGGAACTTCATATGCTCCCGAAATAATATTTCAAACTCCAACACCAAATGAAGTTCAAGTGAATAACATAACTCTTGCTCATGGAGCATTATTAACCAATAATGGATGGTTAAAGGTAGCTGGAAAATTAGATGGGGGTGAAGCGACGATTGATAACTATTACACAGATCCGATTACAAACGAACGTACTATTTTGGGTTCCATTGAGATAAATGGAACCTGTGCACCGCAAGCTATTGCAGGAAATACTTTCATTGATAATGATGTAAAAGATTTTAAGGTTTCAAACAATGTAACCGTTTCTGATTTTAATACTGCTCCAGGAGAAGGGGTTGAGGTGCATGGAGAACTTAGCTTTGGTGCCACCAATACAGTTTTAACAACTGGCGATAACCTAACGCTGGTTTCCACAGCTTCTACCACCGCTAATGTAGCTCAAATTGATGCCAGTAATTTTATAGATGGTGAGGTTACAGTTGAACGGCATATACTAACCGGTACTGGTATTGGTGAACATGATCCAAAATGGCAGGCGTTGGCTACACCAACGGGTGCAAACTCAATCGGTCAGAGTGTGTATGAGTCTTGGATGGAAAATGGACTATCTACCACCATAGCAAATGGGTATGGAACCAATATTCCAGACCCTAGGTCAAATTGGGCTGCGTTAGGATTTGATCAGCAGTCAGCGAACGGTTTTACTGCAATTAAAACTTATAATTCTGCGACAAATGGTTTTAACTCAATTGCGAATACCGGAATACCGTTATATAACAGAAACGGTTATTTTCTTTTTGTACGGGGAGATAGATCAAAAACGCTTTTTCTAGGATCTCCCAATCCAACAAATCTTCGCTCAAAAGGAGCATTGTTCCAACCCCGTTCAGGTTATGCACCACCCGATGTAACGGTAGCAGCAAATGGTAAATTTGAGTTGATTGGTAATCCTTATGCTTCGGCAATTGATATTGATTATATGAGAACTAACGGGCATTTTTCTAATCTGACCAACCATGTTACCGTTTGGGATCCTTTAATTCCGGGAACTCAAGGCTTAGGAGGTTACCAGGTTTTATCTGCTCCTAATTACACACCAACCCCAGGCGGAACTTCCGGAAATACCCATTATGTTTCAGGAGTGTCTTACAACGAAATTCAAAGTGGGCAGGCATTTTTTATGCAGACTTCCGGGGCAAACCCAGGAACAGTAAGTTTCAGTGAAAGTGTTAAATCAACAAACAGTAGGTTGGTATCTAAAAGTGGAAATAGTCCGAAAATTAAATCCTTCAGGGCAAGTTTATTTTCAGGAACAGGTATTTGCGATGGGAATGCAATACTTTATGGTAATAAATTTTCCAATGATATAGATGCCGATGATGCAGGGAGACCTTTCAACCCGGGTGAGAATTTTTTGGTCTGTAAAAACAATGATATTTTTCTCACTGTAGAATCCAGGGCTAATATCAAAAAGGTCGATTCAATTTTTTATGCTTTCAAAAATTTGCGTAAAATTCAATACCGACTAATATTTGCTGTAGAAAATCTAGCGGGAGAAGGACTTTATGCAACGTTGATAGACAATTACCTGAACAAAAAGACATCTTTGAGCCTTACAGATAGCAGTTTCATAGAGTTTACTGTTGATGATAAAAAGGAGTCTTATGAAAACCGGTTTATCGTGGTCTTTGAAAAGAATATACAAAAAGAACCTGCTATCACAGGCTTTCTAAACCAAGGAACTGATTTCAATAGCCCGGGCTATTTCTCCGTTTATCCTAACCCGGTAAAAGATAAAACAATAAATATTTATTATACGGATCTGCCATGTGGTAAATATTCTGCTCAGCTAATTAAGCAAACAGGTCAGATATTATATAACATGCAATTTATGATTAATGATAAAGAGGGAGTAATTACTGTTAGGCCCGACCAAAGAATTCCTGCAGGCGCTTATCAGATAGTGATCATTAATGGAAGCGGAAAAAAATACAGCAGGCAGATAATTTTTTAACAGGTGTGGTATCTCTTGGGAGTAAAAGGGATGTAACCTGCCATTCTGATACTAAAAAGTATTATACTTTCTGTACTTAATTGCAACTTTTAAAATGGTTACGCAAAAAATAATATTTACCACAGTAGTTGCACTTGGTGTATTGGTAATGAATAAAACTGGTGCACAGCCGTGCGCTGGTTCTTGGGATAACCATCGACCAATTGCCGATCCATGTGTAACTGGGCAATGGATAGGCCAACCCAGCCCTACAGGATGCCCTCCGAATCCGCTTTACACTGCTATACAAACCAATACATTTACATTTGCTGCTCCTGTTAACACATTCTCCATTGATTTCAGCGGGTTTGATGGTGCAATTCAGTGCCCTCGAATGGAGATTAGGATAAATGGAGTATTCTATCCACTGAGTCTTTCAAATTTAAGTGACGTTACACCGAGTCCTACCTGTACAGGTTCTTTTTCAACTATCACAGTGACTCCGGATGGATATCTAACGACTTCAGATATTCTTTATTCACAAGGAAGAATTACAATTGCAAATGTAAATGCAAGTAGTGTAACTGTCTCAACGAATGATGGGCAGGGAGCTGTTTTTTCCAATCCTTTTAATTGCACAACAACAGTTCCTCTCCAGTTGATTTCTTTTTCAAGTGTAGCTGCAAATAATTGTAAAGCTTTAATTCGTTGGAGGACCGGTATTGAATTGAATGTAATGAATATTGAATTATTGCGTAGTGTGAACGGAACTACATTTAATAAAGTTGCGGAAGTTTCACCGAGAGGAGACAACTCTGATTATGCAGTTGAAACCGACAACAGGGAAGATGCATTTTTCCGGCTTAAGATCAATGACTTTGATGGTTCTTATGAATATAGTGATATTCACAGGGTGAAATCTGACTGTAATAATCTTTTCCAGATTTCTCCTAATCCGGTAAAGGGCTCAATGGAAATTCGTGGGCTTCAAAAGGAGGATAAAGTCTTAATTAGAAACACTCTTGGACAAACACTGCTGACTTTTAATCCTCCGCAGAACAATATCAAATTCAATTTGCTGCACCTTGCACCGGGGATGTACTTTGTTCAAATATTTAGTGCCAAAAGACTCAAATCAAGTTTAAAGTTTATCAAACAATAGTTTTGCGGTTGTTAGAGTAGTTTGTCTTCAAACTTAATAAAAATTCGATAAAAAGGTTTCCGCTAACGCCCGGGTATTGCCGAAGGCGTGGTGTTTTAGCACTACTGCTCAACAGAAA
>CAZBBO010000040.1:0-6012 GCA_964490345.1 uncultured Ferruginibacter sp. | reverse complement strand
TTATGGTAAGACTAAGTTTCAGCATACTGTGTCGGTTTAAAATTGGTGCTAACGCTTGCGGCTATGCGCAGTTGGGGGAGATGTTCCATCCGCCGGCTTGGCCACTACAGAACGTTTTTTATTAAAGCCAAATTACAACTGTTGATTAGAACTACCAAAGCTGAATGGCCATCGTCATTCGCCCAATTGCGCATAGGCGATGTTGTATGCAGGCTTTGTCACGGATTTTTAAAAGGTTCTAAAAAAAAGGGCGGCTTGTCAGCTACCCCTTGCAAATCAATTTTAAAAGAAAGTTATTGTTTTAAGAGTTTCTGAGTCCAGATTTTCCCATCACTACTTTGTACGCTTATTATGTAGGCCCCTGGTCGGAGAAGGTTTACTTTTTTTCCAATATTTCTTTCTAATGAAAGCTTGTCGCCCTTTAATGTTTCTATTTTTCGGCCAGTAAAGTCAAAAATGTCCACCGACCCTACTTCACTAATTTTCCAACTATTTAATTTCAATGAAACGAAACCAGAAGTAGGATTGGGATAAAGGACATTTTTCTGAAGCAATTCATTACTCTGAAAATTTGTTGCTATTGGCTTTCGATAGGACGCGTCACACCATTTAAAATCTTTTGCAAAAACATTCTGCTGGCTTTCGTTCCACCATCCAACGAGCATATCTTCGGAGATTTCACCAGTTGTTCCAGCGATTGAAGGATTATAAGTATCGTATGGGGTGTCAGTTGGAACCATTTTATACAATGAGACTCCATTTGCACAAGAATTATATTCAACTGCTCCTAATTGATCAATCGAAACGGCTACAATTGTAGGAGCATCCGTTCCTTCTTGGGTACTCAAAGACTCTTGCCAACCACCTTCCCATACTATTTGCGCAACAACTTCATCAAATTCATCAAACCCATACGCTAATGCGGGATTTTTTTGCCAATCGTTAAACGTCACAGTCCCTCCAGATGCAAGCAGTTCAGGTTCTGAATTATCTGTATAATTGTGAGGATAGTCCATACCACTATATCTTGAATTGCCATATATATGTGAAGTGTTATTTTCCAATACAGAATATGCAATGGTCCAATCATTCACATATGTTTCCCCATCTCGCCTTTTTGGAGCAGCTATTCTGGGACGGCCGATTGTAGCCGCGCTATACCCATTTGAGTATATTTCATTTCTGGCAATAGACATTGCGCTATATGAGCTAGGCCAAGCGGGGCCTGTGTACCAGAGGCTACTCAGGTTAAATTCATCTACGAATATTTTTTCACCAGTAATTTCTAATGAGGTCAGATAGACATGAGCCTCTTTTGGTTCCGTGCTGTCAGAAATTGCAATATCAGGCTTCATTAATTCAGAGGATAAAATTTCTACGGTGGCAAGCGTGATCTCAGAGGTCGAATAATCGATATAGCTGTTGAGCTCGGGCGGTACATTTCCTCCGTAGACGTACCCAGGAAGCATGTACATTTTATTATTCTCGAAATCGTCCCAAACTATAATAAAATCTCCTTGAGAGTTTGCATCAATCCTTATTGCATTATCATTCGCTACAGGTACGCTGGAGAATCCTGTCCAAAGAGGAAGACTATAAATAGGGGTAACCGAAGCCCACGTAACATCAAAAGCTTCAACAGTATATTGCAATAGATTGGTGTCGAAATAAACAATTACCGCATATACATTTCCGACATTAAGGTAGTGGTCGTATATTAAAACTACGTCAGGATTGGACATGGTGTTGGAAAATGAGCCCGCATTTAAGAACGTAGATGAGCCCGAACAATTGTCATAATATAAACTCCAAGAATTGTTTGAAACTGCAATCTTATAAACTTCACATCCCACTTTTATCATATCAACTGCTGTTTCAGATCGATTCAAAAACGGATCATACAAATCACAGTCAATTTCAGCAATATTTCCAGGCGGGTTTACATTTATGTACTGACCGTTAGCGTGAATGCAAAAAAAGAAAAGTAAAACGCTCGCAACGAGCTTGGACCATTTAATAACTAATTTCATAACATTGATTTAGGGTTAAATGAAAAAATTATGGTCGCAATTCAGGATAGGTTTATAAACTTAGTACTTTTTTGTAATATTTTTATATCTTTCAACGAGAAAATTTTTCAGATGTTTGGACGTCCTCTCATTTTAACGGCATATTTTCTCCTTCTTTTGAATTTATCCTATTCGCAAACGATTTGGACTGGCCAAATCAGTAGCGATTGGAACAATCCAATGAATTGGAGTCCCTCCGCGGTTCCGGATAGTGCAACTAATGTTGATATAATTTTGAATGCCTCAAATCCACAACCATTTTGGCCTAAGCTTTTGCAACCATCAAAAGTGAATAGATTAAGATGCAGAGATGCCCAGTTCAATTTCAACAATTTTCCGCTTTCTTGTAATTGGTTCGTCAGCCTCGACTCTGAAATACTTACGGGTACTGATTCTGCGATAATTACAGTATTCGATAATCCTTCCAACTTAGTTCATTTTGAAAGGAGCAGAGTTAATGGTAATTTATCCATTTCGACAAATAATAATCATTTTGTCCAATTTGAAAAATCGGTGTTTAAGGGGGTATTGATTTATGCAAATGCTTCCAAGGTTACAATTATCATTCAAGATAGTTGCTATTTTAGTGGCAACTTAGTAATTCAGAGACCAGCCTCATCTTTTCGAAGTTCAGGTTCCTCAGGCATTAGAATTTGGGAAGCAGAAATAACGGGCGATCTTAATATTATGGATGAGGTTAGCTCTGCGCTCTCATTAGGAGCATTCGATGGTACTAGGCCTGCTTTAGGCCTCAGGGTTATGGGTAAAATAAATATTGTGCACACAAGACTTTCCAGTCAAACGGAACAAGCGTCATTTTCAATTCGACAGCTTGTAAACTACCAACAAGGAGGTAAAATATTTGCGAAGGGTCACGGAAATGTTTGGATTTCCCAGGATTCTTTACGAGTGGATTCGATTTACCTATTCCCGTCAGTCGGTGCCGTTTGGTTGGATTCAAATGTTATTTATTGTCCGATAACGCAAATACAAAGCAACGAAACACGCAATGGTCCACGCCCCGAGTCTCGGTTGGGTGGGAATACTTTTTATGGAAGTTTATTTTTTACTGATACACTTAATGAAATACAGGAAACAAGAGGTTTTGGGAAAATTGGAGTTCCTTTAAATACGGAATATGGTTACCCTAACTTTTATTACGGGGATGTCTATTTTAAGGGGAAGCTAAATCTTGGAATGTTTGATACTTCTTCGTTTCACAGTAATCTAACTATTGAAACTTTGGATGGATCGGTCTTCCACCGCGCCCGGTTTACCGGCGATCAAACTTCAAGTGTTAGTATTGGAGAAACTCCTCTACAGAATGGAATCATTGATAAAACCTCCGGAGCAAACGTATCCCTCATATCTCCTCTGAATATTTCAGGTTTGTTACGCTTCAACAACGGCAACTTACAAACCAATCCAAATTCATATTTAAAATTCCTGCATTCCGCAACAGCGGAGGGGTTTGGAATTCACAGTTATGTAAATGGAGAGGTGCGAAAGGTGGGTAATTCGGTGTTCACTTTTCCAACGGGGTCGGAAAGTGCCTTCAAACCCTTTTCAATTTCGGCTCCCGCTGACCCTAGTGAAATTGTCGGAGTTAAGTATAACAGCACATCCCCGGTTTCCTTAACAGACACAAGCCGTAGGGGTTTAGGTCTACATTCTATCGGTAACTGTGAAGTTTGGGAAGTGAATCATGTTGTGGGGAACAGCTTAGTTACAGTTGCACCTGCTTGGGCCATCCCATGCTTAGATGATTCTATTTATTTAGCAAACCCACAGAACGTTCAAGTGGCACGATGGGATGGAGTTGTTTGGCAGAATGAGGGCAATGGTGGATATAATAACGGAATGATTTCCTCATCAAATGCGACTTCACCTTCAGGGCTCTTTACTTTCGCGGCACCTCAGCAGGCGATCGATACCACCGAACCGCCGCAACTGCCTTCAATGGTCATATTTCCAAATCCTGTAACGCAGATTCTAAATATTAACGTGGAGCAAGGCTACAAGCAAGGGATCATCATAGACGCAATTGGAAGGACTCTCTCTACACATTATATTCAAGCAGGAGTCAACTCAATAGATGTTAGGCATCTTCCTTCGGGGGTTTACTTCCTCAAGTTAATTACTGCTCGCACTCAAAAAGTCTTAAGTTGGATTAAAATATAAGTAGTTGCATCCGAAAGCTTGCATACAACGTTTTCGGGCTTTGCGTTCGGGCGGGTTTCGGAGCACAAAGTTTCAATTTATTACTAATGTTCATTAGAAGCACAAAGCTCCAAGTTTGCACGTCAGCCCGCCTGACGCAAAACCCGTGTTATAGCCAGTGCTTCTTCTATGGATTCATTGTATTTTATGCAGGATATATTTACATCGAATAGTTTTCATATTCAATAAGTTTCCATTCATCATCAAATTTTTCAAAATAAAAATAAGAAGATATTCCGTTTTCCAAGCCTTTGAGCCAGATAAAAACACGTTTCTTTTCATCAAAGTCATTATCATAAAAATATTTAAACGTATTCATATCGAAAAAATCAAATTGAAGCTCGTTTTTTGATGTTAAGTAATCTGTTTTAATTTCATATTCAGAATCTAAATCACTGTATTTTAGCGGATAGTTTATATGTCTCTTCCTGAAACTACTATCTGTTGAAAACTGATAAAAAAATGCCTCAAAGTTTTCAACATTATTATAGTCAAATTCAAACTCATTTTTATCTACTAAAAACCAACGTCCATTTATTTTTTTAAAACTCAAAATGGTTTTATTATTTTCTGCTGGATTTAAAATTGACAAGTACTTTTCATTACTAATGTCTTCGCAGGTCTCAATCTTCTTGTCATAAGAATTAGAAAAGTGATAAATGTAATTTGCAACTTCAGATTCAAATAAGTTTAATACTCCTGCTTCATCAATTATACCACATCGCACTATTTGAAATTTTCCATTAGTCAAAAAGTAAGAAATAAATTCATCAAAACATTCGTCAACTATTAATGTATCAGCTGAATTAGTTATAACATCATTTGAATCCAAAACTGGACGTATAGAGCGACCGTATTTGAGATAGCTATTGCTCCATCCTGCACCTTTACTATGAAAAAACAAATTGTATGCGTGGTCGCTACGAAACTGGGAGCTACTCCAGTAGGTTCCATTGTAATCTGTGGAATCATTTATATTGTGAGTTCGTAAAAAACCATTTGAGTAGTAACGGTCGCCTGTAGCAGGTAGAAAAATAGAATTTCCTGTGGCTTTGTCTGTAAATCTTCTTCCGTTTATACCATTTATGCTAACCCATTCTTGGCTCACAAAATTAGTATCTAACAAGGTTTCAATTTCTTTTAAAGTTGGTACACGCCAACCAATAGGAGATGGGTCGTTTTCTTTTTCCCAAGAATCTCCATAGGAAGAAATTCCATTCCAATTAGTTACATATTTATCAGTATTGTTCCAAGCGTATTTGCGATTCCATTGGTAAAACATTCCAAAATCTTCGGGATTTTCGGTAAATGTACCCTGTTTATCAACATTTCGTGTTGCCCATTTTACACAATTAATAATTACTCCGTTTTCGTTACTAATCGTTTTTTTCTTACTGGCACAAGAATTCATTGCCAAAGTAAATGACAAACAAAAGAATATGAATTTAGAAATGCTTTTCATTTTTAAGGGTTCTGTTTTAGCATTGGCTATAACGTGTCGGGGCTTTGCGTTCGGGCGGGTTTTGGAGCACAAAGTTTCAATTTATTACTAATGTTCATTAGAAGCACAAAACTTAAAGTTTGCACGTCAGCCCGCCTGACGCAAAACCCGTGTTACAGGCTGGCGTTCTTTCGATAGGGCTGTTTTTGTTTTATTTTTTGTTTGTAGAATGGAAGACATACTCTTTGGCAAGCTTTGCTTTGAGCGGTGGCTTGTGTGGCT
>CAZBBO010000039.1:0-6042 GCA_964490345.1 uncultured Ferruginibacter sp. | reverse complement strand
CGATGGGGATGGTTTGGTGTTCGATTAGACTCTCATCAGGTCCAAGTCACGAAAACTAGGCATATACGAATCATCCGGGAACGGGAACGTGTAGTAGAGAGTTCCCGTTCCTTCTTTTATGACGATCTTCGCCACGAACTGCTGAATAATCCGCCGCACCAGCGCCTTGTCCTCGCCTTCGAGCGCATCACGCATGTAGCAAATCCAGCCTTCCAGCGCCTCATCGCTGATATGCGCGATCTGCCTTGGATCGACCTGTAAGGCTTCCAGTACTGCCAACTCAGAGAGCAGTTCTTCTTCCTCACGGCGGCGCTCGTCGTAGCGTTGTCGGAGGTGCTTGGCATAGCCCATGTTTTCAATCGCATCCATGATGTTTTCGAGCGATTTCTTTACTTCCGCGAGTTTGTCCTCCAGCGCGGCGATGCGTGTTCCGGCGTCATTGCTGCGCTCTTCGAGTGACTGCGCGATATTCTTCGCCAGTGGTCGCAGGTTCTCAATGGTCAGCACATGGGCCAGTAGATTTTCGATCACGGTCTGATCGAGGGCTTTGGTGCTGATGCGCTTCGCCTCACATGCCTGACCGCGTGAGTTCTTCATAGTAGAGCAGATGAAGAAGGTGTAACTGCCGCGTTTGCCCTTCTTGCCGGGGATGCTCTCGACGTTCATCGGGTGTTCTTCGCCGCCCCTGTGCCCACAGACCACCAGCCCGGAAAGTAGATACTTGCTCCCAATCCGGCGCGGCTCGTGCTGGCGATCCACCTGCCTGCCGTTGTGCTTTTTGACGTTTTCCGCCTGGCGCTTTTGCTCCGCTTCAAACCACTCGTGCGGAATCAGCGCCGGAACAAATTCCTTGTACAGCTTGCCGCCGTAGATGATGTCGCCGGTGTAAATGCGGTTGGAGAAGAAGGTATCGTAGCCGTTGATGTTCTTGAACAAGCGTGTCGTCTTATGAATCTCGCCATAGCTTGCACCTTCCTGCCGCATCTGCCATGCGAGATAGCAGCGCTCCCACATCTCCGGGTCAGGCACAAGGCGCTGAACAATACGAGGTTCGCCCGATTTGCGCCCCTTCTTGCGCTCGTATATACCCACCTGCACTCGCTCACCCTTGAAGCCAGTCGGCACACCGCCGGGACGGATACCCAGATAGCCGCCGGTGCATTCCCAGTCGGGATTGTGTCTGAGGAATTCCGGGTCGTTGTCCCGCGTGCCGACAAGCTGAGCTAGCCCGCGTTTAGCGTTCTGAGAAATTTCTTCGAGGTCCTGTTCATCTTTCCACTGCTGGAAGGCTTCAATCAGCGCATCCACAGCGGCATTGCCCGTATTGGCGGATGTTACCAGGTCAACGATGGTGATGGCACGTAGCCGCAGGTCGGTCTTGATGTTAGTCGCTTCGATGCTGTCGCGTCCGAGACGATTGGACTTCCAGAAAATCACACCGAAGGGATTCTCGCGGCTGGCTTTTTCGCGCTTGTAACGGTCATTGATATGCTTGAAATGGCGGCGCAGATCGGAGAGCAGCTCTTGTAAAGCATCTCGCTTGTCGATGTTGGATGACAGTTTCGACTCATCGACGTAGAGCTTATCCAGCACGAGATTGTGATGCTGGCAGTATTCGCGGGCGACATCAATCTGCTGGGCCACACTGCGATCTTGTTCGTCCCCGCCCGAATCACGACAGTAGACAACGACATGCGTGCCGGGCGGCAGCGGGCAGTCCTGCCGGATGAGGTGAAGGTAGCGGTTGTCTGTGGTCATAGATACGTCCTACTCCGAAGTTGGCTTAACGTTTTCTTCCCAGAACTCGTTGTATTTGTCTCGAACAGCTTGTACCTTCTCACGCCGCAGTTCCACAAGCTGATCTGGGGTCAGTCCATCAAAGGTCAAGCCATATTTTGTGAAATAATGATTGTCCGCCGTATTGCAGAAGTTGCAGGCTGTCACCATGTAATCTGGATTATCCCTTTCGGGATGTCCCTTTGGCAGCAGATGATCAATAGAGAGTGTCAGCCAGACTTCAAATGATGTTCTTCCATCAGCACCGCAGTATCGGCAGGTATAATTGTCGCGCTGATATATACGATGGCCGTAACCTCTCAAGGAGTCGGTAAAAGTGGTCATTGGTATTTCCTTTACGAGATCACTTCAATTTGGTGGATGCAGACCGAAAAAGACCCAGTTGGCGCGAGTGCCGAGCATACGATCCCGATTGATTTTCAAGCATCGTATGGTTGCTCTGCCAATAGGTGTCAGCCCTCGGAGAACAGTCCCATCCGGCATCCACTCAAAGTGTTCTGACCAATTCTGGGTACGTGGATTGAACAAGGATACACGTTCACCAGTTTCAGGATCGACAGCCGAAGTTGCACGAGCCTTGCTCATGTTGCAGTTCGCACAGGACAAACACAGGTTGTCGAGCGAGTCACCACCGTCCGGGTCAATATGATCGATGTGCATCGCTTGTCCGGTAATGCGTTGGGATGTCTGGCAGTATTCACACAGGAGATCGGCACGTTCATGGACACGGCGTACAAGTTCCGCCCACGACAGCTCACTCATCAGATGGTTTCAAATCGTCCAGACTGATCGAATAGCCTCGTTCAGTTAAGTATTTCATCGCCTGCGACTTGCGAAGTGTCAACTTATCCCCGCGTTCAACCAGCTCCTCCAACTCCTTGTATTCAGCCGTTGTAATGGTGCCCTGCTGATTCCTGGTCAAGAGTTCTGAAATACGCTTTTCCAGTGCTGGCTGCATTTGCTCACGGGCGATAGTCCAGAGGGTATCGTCAGACAGATACGCCATCGCCTTCAACTCTTCCTTTTCGTCATCGGGCAGATCAAAGAGCGGCTGATCGAACGCTCCTTCCAATCGTGTACGGATGACGTCATCGACAGACAGCGATTTCTGCTGTGCAACCTGCTGTGCCTTTTGGTACAGACTGTCTGGAATTGAAACGGTGTAATCGCTCATGTGCTTCTCCATCAGAACATCTAATCTATTTTACACTAATCCCGCCATTCCGGGTCAACCATCGTCGGGTCATAGTTCAGCGAGAGCTTGTGCTCGATGAGGGCTTTTACCCGCTGCTGGGTGGGTGTGGGTAGATCCTTCCATATATACTGAAGCACCTTAGTCTCAGGTTGTATCAGAGAAACCTCATTAGGGTGTTTCATCTGCATTTCTGCAATCAATTCGTTTGCCAGTGTACGAGCTAATCTAGGATTTGCCAGATCAATTCCCGCCAGGAGATTCTCCGGAGTTTGCCGCATTTTCTGAATCGCTTCGCGTCCCGCTGGCTGGTCAATCATAGCTTCCAGCACACCAAGAACGGCATCCTGCTTTTCTGTTGATAGCACATCGAACATTTCTGCAAGATAATCTGCTCGTATCGAATATGCGGACGGTTCAGGCGGAATATATCCTGCCAGGCGAAACAGGCGCAGAGCATCAACATCAAGTGCTTTCGCTACCAGTGATAACGTCCGGGCATCCGGGTCTTTTGCGCCTTTTTCCTCTCCCACCTTCAACAGATTGCGAATGGCAGACTCCGACACACCTGCGGTAGCAGCTAATGACCGGTTGGTATGGTCATGTTTCGTCATTAAATCCGCAATAAAGCGTCCGAGAGTGCTGGCAGTTGAAGGCATGTACAATCCGTTTCCTTACATCGCTCATCCAGTTTGTTTTACATTATACTCGTATCATCCCCGTTTTCTGAAACGCAGTCGAAAAAGTGCTTGACAAAGGTAGTGTAAATATGGTATGTTCTGAAAAGCTATTATGCGTTTTTCAGAGCGCATATGGCTATAGGCGCGACTTAGCGTTTATTTTTTCAGTCGTATGCGTTTCAAAAAGCGCATACATGACTTTTCAGAAATGAGTAGATTGGTGCATCATGGCGAAACGTCGCGGGCGGAAGCCCCAATCCATCCCGATGAAGATCGGTAACGATCCTGCCCTGTGGCGTTACGCCAGTGTTCAGGAGGCGCTCGAAGCTAATACTCACCTTCTCGCCCGGCTCATCCAGGCGGGTGCAGAACAGGCACAAGCGGATGGGCGCGGGGTCGAAGCATCGGAAGCTGTTCCTGTATCGGAGAGCGCGTGATGAGCGTGTCTCTTTTTTTCGTCAGCCTGTCCGTATCGAGTCCGTACAGCCGGAGGAACCATGATTAAGCGTATCGAATTCAGTCTCAACCTGGACGACCCACGCGAGGCGGCGATCTACCACGCCCTCAAGCCATCGCTGCGCTACCGCCGCGCCGGAGCCGTCATCCGTCAGGCACTGGACAGCCTGCTTATCAGTGAGGATGTTCAGCCCAAACCCCAGAATTCTACCAAACAGGAGAATCATCATGAACAAGCGTAATGTAAAGAATACTGCGCTGCCGGGCAGCACACTGACCATCGGGCTGGACATCGGTTACGGGGTGGTCAAAGCTGTGACTGTTGATCAGGTGGTGATGTTTCCATCGGTGATGGGTCACGCCCGCGAGATCAAGTTCCAGCAGGACGAGATTGCTAAACGGCATCCCGGCGACCAGATCAGCGACGATGACGGCGCGTGGTTTGTGGGCGATCTGGCGCTGGCACAGCTCCCACCCGGCGAGCTACTGCGTTTGCGCGGACGGACGGCCAACGAGTCCACGATGGGCAATGCCTTCCGGCTCAGGCTGGCGAAGGCGGCCATCGGCAAGCTCATGTCAGGCATGTGGAATCGGGACATCATGCATATCCGCATTGCCACCGGACTACCGACCGACCACATGCGCGATGCCGCTGAACTGAAAGCCGCACTGCTCGGCCAGCATCTCATCAAAACGGACACCGCCGACCTCATCGCCAATGTCACCGAAGTCATGGTCATGCCCCAGCCTTATGGCACGATTTACGCCGCCACGCTGACCGAAAACGGCGAGGTTAACCGGGGTCACGCCTATCGTAGAACGGGGGTGTGTGATGTCGGTACGTATACGATTGACCTGGCGCTGGATGACGAGGGCGAGTTCGTGGATGCCGAAAGCGGCAGTGTCGAGAGCGGGGTCTACACCGCGCAGGAGCGCATCGCGGCGATGCTAGAACGGGACTACCGCGAGAAGATGCCTTTCAGGATCGTCGAGGAAGTTCTGCGAACCGGAGTTTTCCATGCCAATGGGCAGCCAGTCGATTACCGCGAGAGTGTTGAAGAGGCACTCACGCCGCTGCGAAGTGCGACCCTCAATCTACTCAGTGAGAAGTGGCAGCGCGGCACGATTGTCGATGTGATCTATCTGTCTGGTGGCGGCGCGGAACTGGTCTGTGCCGACATTGCCGAAGCCTACCCGCAGACACAGTTGGTGACGGATGCACAACTTGCCAATGCACGCGGCTACCTCAACTATGCCCGCTTTGTCGCCCGTCAGCAGGCGGGCTGAAGGCAGACGGGGTGTCGGTCTGGTTCGGACGCGATTCGGACTGCTTCGGACACTCCGGAAAGGTGAAAGGCGCATGGTGAAACAGAAACGGGCAACTGCAACCGTGAAGATGACCTACAGTGAGGATGCTGACCTGATCGCGTGGTGGAACAGCATCCCCAGAGGCAGCCGCAACGCAGTGATGAAGGACATGATGCGCGATTACATCGAGCGTCAAGGTGGCGGCTATCGTCCGATCCTGCCGCGCAACGTCCCACAGCCCTTTGATCCGGCACGCTTCACCCAGGTCTGCGACGACACCGCCTGGATACGAGCCGCGCTGATGGATCTGCCGGGTTATGTCGAGCGGGTCATCCAGCATGTCGCTGCCGTCGCGCCGGGGAATGGAGTGCCTGCCGGGAACGGCACAGCCCATCGTGCTGAGGTGTCTGACGATGCCGCTGCACGGCGAGAACAGCGCATGAAGAAAGCGAAATGGTGATGTTTTACAGTCAGCCGATGTACAAGCCATTTGGCAGGACGCTCCGCCTCCTGCCGGGTGCTGCGTCGAGGCGCAGCGCCCCTCTCAGACCCCGTGCGGGTGTCGTGTGATGACCAAAATGTCCACACGGGGTCTGAAGCGAGCTAAAT
>CAZBBO010000038.1:0-9403 GCA_964490345.1 uncultured Ferruginibacter sp. | reverse complement strand
GCCCCGTTTTTGGATCGGGATAGATTATCTCGTTCAACAGGATCGGGTTGACATCGCCCGCCGCGCCGCTCGACCAAACCGCCGTGCTGCCGTCGAATTTTGCTTCCAGCAAACGGCACAGCTCCCCGATGAAGTCGCCGCTAACACCCATCTTTTTGTTACAACACAGGTTGCAAATCAGCACGCAGTTATGTACCGGGTAATTCATGAAGAAGGCTATCGGCTGACCGTTCATGTCCTCAAACTTCATCACGAACAGTGTGCGATCAACCGGGGCCTGATGGTTTACGCCGAGCCAGCGTTCGGTATAAAACTGACCTTTTTCATCCGTGCATTCGTACTCCTGAACACGGTTAACGTTGATGTGGCTTTCTCCGTAGGCGTACCCCATTTTTGCTGGTTTCATACTGCTGATCGCAGCGTCAACGGCTTTGAACAGCATCTCCGTGACAAGTTGTTCGTATTTCGCTGTGGCTGCCTGAACCTCCGCCGCTTTCAGCCGTATATCGTTGATCGGTTCTTCAGGGCGAAATCCGGTCACTGGCGCGGTGTGTGTGTGCGTGCTGAAAAAGCAGATATTTGCTTCGGGGATTCCTGTGTGCGTGGTGATTCTGGCGAGGCTCTCCGCCGGATAGGGCGCTTTGTCAAGGTCAAAGGCGATGAGCAGCGCTTTATCCAGGCCGCTGCCGACTGCAATGACGCGCACATAGAGATCGTCCAGGACGCCGCCGAACGTGCTGTCTCGCAGCCCACGCAGATGAGATAAGAGTTCTTCAGGGGGCGTGATCACTTCACGCGCTGCGCCACAGGTTAACCCGGTCATCATTCACTTATCACCCTGAGAAGTCTGAGCAGAGGGTATTTCACCTGCCCAGGCAACCGCTTGATTTCGGAAATCAATCCGCATCGTCTGGTTGATTATGATATTCCGCATACAGCGCAGGCAGGAATTTGCTGAGATGCTGCGCCTCGATGGTGGCATGAATCATGACCTTATACAGATACTTCTCACAGAGCATGTCTGCAGGCGTACTTTCATCGCGCCAGATTTTGCCGTCTTTCAGGCCGTACCCGATCCACTCGCGGGTGATCTTTTCCATACCCCCGGCTGGACAGGGGCGAGAAAGCGTCAGCATGAGGTGTGTGCCGGGCAGCCGCCTATGTTCCGGGTCTACCGTGTGAAAAGTTTCGTAGGCGCAGTCTACCCAACACCCCGCCGCCTTGAGTTCCTGTTCCTTCGCATCTGTCAGCCCGTGTGCCTTGAGATTCACGGGGTGGCGAACGGTATAGACTTTGGGTTCTCCCTGACCGAGATCAAGCGATTCGACCGTCCAGATGCCGCTGGATTTATCCTTGCCGTTCACATAGCCATGTCCGATATGATCCAGCGGCAGCCAGATTTTGTAACGCAGATTGTCGAGTCCGGTCGGACCGAGCGGCTGACTCTTGGCAGGCACGTTGATCCAATGGAACCACCACGCCAGCATCTTCGGCGTTGTCCCTTCGGGGTAAACGCTGTACATGGCGATATAGCCGGAACCATCGTCCATCATGCAGTAGCCATATTCAACCGAGTTGTAGCCCATCGGCTTGAGCAGATCAAGCCAGTTCTCGACCTTGATCGCGAGTTTCGGGTTCATGGGGCCTGCGTCAAGGATTTGCTGCTGCAGGGGTCCCGGCGAGTGCAGCGGAAGGTCATAGTATCTGGCGAATGACAGCTTTTCTTCTCCTGGAAGAAGCGCTGGTTTGCCTGAATAGATCATCGTGTCTTCCCTTATTGAATCGAGATCCTGTTGTAGTGTTGTGAGATCAGAAGCGAAAATGATAGTTACATCCCAAAGAAGTTCATCGCCTTTGGAATCACAGCATTCCAGAACTCGAAGTTGTGCCCTGCACCGGGAACAAAGTCATAATAGATGCCTTGTGCGCCGAGTTCTTCGGCAAATTCACGGAATTCAACCAGCTTCGGATAGTTTCGGTCTTCGGTGCCGCAAGCAATGTAGGTTGGCAGCAGTGATTCCGCTGCGACTGCTTCTCGAAACCGCTCCCACGTACATTCCGACGAGTCTAGAAAATCGCCGACTGAGGGATATTTGGCAATCATATTGATCTCTTTGGTGAGCATTCCATCGGCGGGGTTCCCGTATCCTGATGAGAATGCCGTTCTATCTGCCATCACCGCTGCCCGGAACTCGCTGGCAGTCAGGCTGCGGTATGGTTCAAGATAGCCGTAGTTGCGCGGGGCGCTGGAAAGCGGTGCGATTCCGCCGAACTTTTCGGGATGTTGAAGCCCGTACATCCATGTTGCTGCGCCGCCCATTGAAAACCCGGCGACGAAATTGTCTTTGGGAGCGTCTGAGGCAGGAAACCACTGATGCACGAATGGCATCAGCTCATCAAAGAAAAAATCGCTAAAATTGTAGCCATCGGCGAATTCCGGGTGGTTGGCAAAGTCGCTGTTCAACGCATTGGGAATCACCGCGATCACGTTCCGTTCCTCGGCGTAACGCCCGATATTGGTGTTTCGCAGCCAATCGTGACAGTCGCCCCCGCCGCCGTGCAGCAGCCACAGGACTTTATACTGCTGACCACTGCCGTAGAATTCTCGCACGCTTGCACCGCTTTTCGGGTTCGGAACGATGACGCTTAGGTTAGTTGATCCAGCCAGAACGGTGCTTTTCAGGGAAATAGTGTATTCGGACAAGGGACTGTTCCGTTCTTTCTTAGACCGTGATAATTCTTATGCTGCCGGGGCTGCCCGCCTTGACTCCCGTGCCAGTGGCGCACACCGTGCCATCCGGTTCAATGGTGAATGCGGCGACATTGCCCGAATTCATGTTTGCGGCAAACAGGAAGCGCGTATCCGGGGAGATATAGAGTCCGCGCGGGTTCACGCCGCCGCAGTCGATGACATCTCTCAAGGCGATGGCACCCGCAGCGTCAACGTCCAGCACGGAGATCGTGTTTGTGCCGCGAATTGACACATACAGGGTTTTGCCGTTCGGATGAATAAGAATGTCGGCAGGTTCTGCCTTGTTCTCCGCCGCCTTGTCACCCACAAGTGAGGGCACACTGTGGATCAATTCAAGTTCCCCCTTAGCCGCGTCATACTGGTAAGCGTTGACGATGGCTTTTTTCTCAAAATTGGCGTAGAAAATCGGCAGCGTGGGGTGAAACACGCCATAGCGGGGGATCAGCCCTGGCTCCACAACAGTAGTTTGCAGTTGAACGAGCTTCCCATCAGCGCGATCAAGGTGATAGGTGTGAAACTTTTCCAGCCCTTTGTCAGGGACGATGATCAGTTCGCCGCTCGGATTCATGACGACTGAATGGTGACGCGCTGTCGGGTGTGGGCTTGCAGCGCCCTCCCCTGTCATGACCGAAACATCGCACACATCGCCGAGGCTGCCATCATCATTAATTCGGAACAACACGAGGGCGGTATCATCGAAAATAACCTGCGTGGAATAGCCATTTTCGCCCTTCACCACCTTGGTGACAAAACCGAAATCGGCGTGGTGCGAAACGATGAGGTAGCGTTTGGTGATGTCAAGACAGATATAGCAAGGCTCCTGCGACAGCGTTGGCTTTTCGTTGAGCAGACTCAGCCGTCCACTCTGCGGATTGATCTGTAATGCCAGCACGTAGCCGCCGCCGCCCGTCTGCCCCCGCTGACTGGGACATTCATTAACGATGTAAATGATGCCGCGCTCCTCGTCGATCGACTGGTGCCCGACATTCACCTCCTCGAACACCGTCTCGATCCATTTCATCTGGGCGGTTGCAGGGTTATAGCGGTAGACTCCTATCCCCTTTGGTCCCGGCGCAAATCCGAAATTGCCGACAAGGGCGTACATATTTTTGTTTTTAGCCAAGGCTATTGATTTCCTTCACTCGGCAGCAGGCGACGAAGTGACCCGGCATGACTTCCTCCAATTGCTGTGGTTGGAGACACGCATCCGTCACATATTTGCAGCGTTTAGCAAACCGGCAGTGGGGTTTCGGATCAATCGGAGACGTAATTTCCCCCTCCAGAATAATGCGTTCTTTCTTGCGATGAATGTCGATGCTGGGAACCGCCGAGATGAGCGCCTGTGTGTACGGATGCAGCGGATGCTTAAATAGTTCCTTGGCAGGGCTGGTTTCGACTAACTGCCCCAAATACATCACGCAGATGTCATCCGAAATGTGGCGCACCACCGACAGATCATGGGTCACGAACATATAGGTCAGACCATACTCACGCTGAAGGTCTTGCAGCAGGTTCAACACCTGCGCCTGAATGGAAACGTCCAGCGCGGAAACCGGTTCATCACAGACGATGAACTTGGGATTTAATGCCAGTGCGCGGGCAATTCCTACGCGCTGGCGTCTGCCGCCGTCTAATTCGTGCGGGTAGGATAAGCGCAGACGCTGGTCGATTCCCACCATGTCCATCAAACGTTCGGTTTCCTCTTGTCTTTCCTGCCGGGAATAACGTCCGGGGATTGTTAGAGGTTCCATAATTGTCTGCTGCACGGTCATGCGCGGGTTCAGCGAAGAATAAGGGTCCTGGAAGATAATCTTCATGTCTTCGCGCAGTTTCCGCAGTTTCTTACCATCTGCGAAAGTGACATCCTCGCCTTCAAAATAAATCCTGCCGCTGGTGCTGTCCAGCAGATGGATGATGACGCGCCCCAGCGTAGACTTCCCACAACCGGACTCACCCACCACCCCCATAGTTTTGCCTTTTTCAATCGAAAAAGACACATCATCGACAGCGTGCAGCGTGCCCCGTGCCGTGTCGAAGTATTTCTTCAAATTCTTGATCTCAACTAATGCAGGCATATTAGCGCTCCACTCTTGCAACATGAATGCAGCGGCAGAAATGTCCCGGTTCGATCTCGCGCAAAGGAATCTCTCCGCTTTGACACTCCTGCGTCATCAACGGGCAGCGGGGGTGAAAATGGCATCCCGAAGGAAGGTTGGAGGGGTCTGGCGGCAATCCAGCGATGGAATCCAGGCGTTCCTTTTCGTTATCCAGTGTAGGAACTGCTTCGAAGAGTCCTCGTGTGTACGGGTGAGTTGGATGATCAAAGATGGCTTCCTTGCTGCCAATTTCGACGACTTCACCCGCATAGATGACCGCCAGATCATCACAGACCTCCGCGACCACACCGAGATTGTGCGTGATTATGAGCATGGAGGTATTAAACTCCTCCTTCAACTTGGCGATCATCTCCAACACCTGTGCCTGAATAGTGACATCCAGGGCGGTCGTCGGCTCGTCGGCAAGTAGAAGTTCGGGGTCGCAAGCGAGCGCCATCGCAATGACTACGCGCTGTTTCATGCCGCCGGAGAACTGGTGCGGGTAATCGACAAACCGCTCACCGGGGATGCCGACTTTTTCCAGCATCGTCACTGCCCGCTCTCTGGCCTCGCGCCACGAGATGGCATTGTGCATCTTGATCACTTCGGCAATCTGATCGCCGACTTTCATGATGGGGTTCAAGGCGGTCATCGGGTCTTGAAAGATCATTGAGATCTTTTGGCCGCGAATCTTGCGCATTTCCTTCTCGCTGATTTTCAGTAAATCTACGCCTTCGAAGTAGATTTGCCCCGCTGTGACCTTTGAGGAGATATCCGGCAATATCCGCATGATGGCTTTAGCAGTCGATGTTTTTCCCGCACCCGTTTCGCCAACCAAGCCGAAGGATTTGCCGTGTTCCAGATTGAACGAAATCCCGTTGACGGCATGGATCACCCGCCCTTCGGTGGTGTATTCGACTACCAAATCCCGTACTGATAGAAAAGAATCGCTTTCGTTTGCCATCATGCTGATCCCTCCTTATTTTTTCAGTTTGGGGTCGAGCGCATCGCGCAAGCCGTCGCCAAACATATTCAGTGACAGAACCGCAAGCATGATGAAGATGCCAGGGAAAATCACCATCCACGGATACGAACGCATCAGCGTTCTTCCGCCTGCGATCATCGCGCCCCACTCAGGGGTGGGTGGTTGTATACCCAGTCCAATGTAACTGAGCGTGGCAGCGGCCATAATCACGCCGCCAATGCTCATCGTTGCCGACACCAACAGGGGAGAAAAGCTGTTCGGCAGGACATGGTGGAAAATAATGCGAAGGGTGCTGGCATTGATCGAGGTTGCTGCTTCGAGGTATTCCTGATGGCGAACGCCGAAGACCGCCGCCCGTGTCAGGCGGGTGCCCATTGGAATAAGCCCAACACTGAGCGCAAGCAGCGTGTTGAAGAAGCCCGGACCCAACGCAACAGAAATTGTGATCGCAAGCAGGATATTGGGAATCGATTGAACGATATCGATAAAGCGCATGATGATGTCATCCACCACACCGCCGAAATACCCGGCAAAAGCGCCTAGCAGCATACCCGTTCCGGAACTGAATAGAACCGCCAGAAATCCGATACTTAGAGAGTAGCGACTCCCCCACACAACTCTGCTAAAGATATCGCGTCCCAGCTCGTCGGTTCCGAAGATGTGTTCTGTGGAAGGGGCGGCTTTGCTGTTTAACAGGTCCTGCCGATCGTACGGGTAAGGGGCGATTAACGGGGCAAAGATCGCCATCGACACAAGGAGCACGGCTACAACAAAACCGATCACAGCCGATGAATTACGGGACAACCGCCGGACGAGTGCCGAAAATTCGCTTTGTCGCTTGACTTTGGGCGGTAGCCCTGGTGAGGTTGCAGACTTAAGCATGGCGTTTTTTACTCTTTTGACTGACAAACTGGGCTTTGATGCGAGGGTCGATGAATGCATATGCCAGGTCCACTAGCAGCATCACCAGGGCAAAAGCAAAGGCTAAGAAGATCACCGAACTCTGGACAATGGCGTAATCTCTGGAGTTGATTCCGCCCACCAGATACCAACCGACTCCGGGAATGGAGAAGATCATTTCAATGACCACCGTGCCCGCCAGCATCATACCCATACCATTTCCGATCACGGTGATGATTGGCAGCAGGGCATTGGGCAGAGCGTGCTTATAGAGAATGCGAAACTCCGACATACCCTTCGAGCGAGCGGTCGTGATGTAATCGGAATGAATCACTTCTAACATGCTTGAGCGCGTCTGCCGCGCTTGGGTGGCAATGCCAGGAAAAGCGTTAGCAATGCAAGGCAAGATATAGTATTCAATGCCCCCAATGCCGTAGGGTGGTAACCAGCCCAGATGCACTGAGAAGAGAAGTACCAGCATCAACGCGATCCAGAAGTTAGGTATAGAGACGCCAAACAACGCGATGAACATGCTGATCCGATCGCCCCAACCGTTGTGATCAAGTGCGGCAATGATCCCTAAGGGCGTCCCCACGAAGATCTGAAGCAGGATACACAAACCAGCAATCGTCAGGGTGCGCGGCAGTCGATTCATTAGTTCGGTGGTAACCGGTGTGTTGTAGACCCATGATTCACCGAAATCAAAACGGAAGACGATTCCCCCGACGAATCGACCGAGTTGTACAAGGTATGGATCGTTTAAACCTAATTGTTCCCGATAGGTGGCAATATCTTCCGCCGTGGCCTCTGAACCCAGCATCATCTTGACCGGGTCACCGGGGATGAAATACATGATGGTGAAAACCAGAATGGTCACCCCGAGGATCACCGGGATCATCTGGAGTAGCCTTCTTAAGACATACCTGCCCATAAACAGGATCCTCCCTTTCTCGAAATGGGTTACGAGAATACATGCAAGGCATTTAACAATGAGCTGATAATTGTTTTTATTCTATAAGACTTGTTCAGGAGTGATGTGGTACCGCTGCCCCAAAGGATATATCGCAGAGCGCAGCAGTACCACATCAAACGCAGCACTTAGTGAGATTTGACGCCGCTTCTTACTGATAGTCCGCCGTATATACGCTGGCTCCTGGAATGATTTGGCCGCGTGTATCCCGGATAATTTCAGTAATGCTGTTGACTGCCACAACGTGATTCACCCAAGAATACAGGCCGTAGAGATAGACCTGTTCCTTCTGGTAATCGTTGAAGGCGGTGAGGTTTTCCGGGGTAAAGCCTGCCAAGCTCGCCACTGTCATGAGAAGGGACTGAAGCTTGTTGTCTACAAAGAACTGTCCGGTTGCCCCGCTGTTGCGATTCTGATCATATGCCAGAAGCCATGGGCTGAAGGCGAAATCGCCGCCTGCATAGGCGACCAGCGCCATGTCAAATGCGGTTGGATCATACATCGCTTGATTGTAAACGGCCGCTTCTTCCGCGTTGATTTCGACGGTAATTCCAAGGTCAGCGAGGAACGCCTGAATGATCTGTGCGACCAATCCCGACCGGACATCGTTCTGAATCAGCAGCCGAGCTGTCAGATCACCCGGTTGGTGACCGGAAGCAGCAAACAATTCCTGTGCCCGCGCCAGATCAAACTCGTAGTACGGTTCAGAATCCCACGCCTCTTGATAGCCACCGAGGTTGCTGTTGCCGACCGTCGAGGCTGGGTCACAGGAGCCGATTGCCGCACACATCGCCGCCGTATCGATTGCATAAGCGACCGCCTGCCGGAGTTCGCGGTTGGCGGCGAAGGGTCCACCTTCCGTGCCGTTGAACGCCAGCACCCACGTCAGGTTATCCCGGAAGTCAAACACGCTGTAGTCTGAATTTCCCTCAAAGCGAGCAATATCATCGCCAGACACAGCGGCCGAGATGTCGGCGGTGCCGGTTTCTAATGCGATTGCATTCTGTGCCGGTTCGGTGATGACCTGGAAGATGATGCGATCCACATTGGTCTGGCTGAACAGGGCGCGCAGCGACTCGTCAGTCTGCCAGTAATCGTCACGTTGTTCAAACGTCAGGCTGGAACCGGGGACAAATTCGACTAAGCGGTAGGCGGCAGTAGTAATTGGCATCGTTGCCATGCCGTCAGCGCTGGCCTCAAAAGCTGCTTGGCTAATAATCGGTGCCTCGGTCAGAACCTTGTCAACGTCGCCCACACCCGGTGCAGCTTTGAAAACAAACCGAATCGTGTATTCATCGACCTGAGTCACGGATTCGACAGCGCCTAGCGGACGCATCTGCCCGCCTGCAATCGCCATGTTATACGACCACACGACATCGGCGGCGGTGATATGGTTTCCAGCGCTGTCGAAGATATTGTCATAAATGGTCACGTCATAGGTCCGTTCATCGACCTGAGTCCTGCTTTGGGCAAGCCACGGCACCGCGTCCGCGCCTATTTCAGTTACCTCAAACAGATACTCATAGAGAGTCTTGAGGACGGCGATGCGTCCGAGGTTGTTGCCCGTGAACGGCGACAGATCGGCAGGGTCAGCGCCGATTGTCACGACAACTTGCGTACCTGCGGACTGGGACTGCGCGATTGGCACACTGATGACGAGGAGCAGAACGACGATTAACAGAATCGGGGTTAGGCGTTTC
>CAZBBO010000037.1:0-9721 GCA_964490345.1 uncultured Ferruginibacter sp. | reverse complement strand
TGGACAAAGCACGCAGCGGAGGAAGCGATGGCGTGCCAGACAGCAGATGACGCGAGCGGCAGTCGTCTGACATGTGTCAGGTGAGCATAGTCACGGCTCGGCAGCAGGTCAGCGTGACGCGGGTGAAGGAGAGTAACCTGGAGCCAGACTGCACAGGAACAGCGGATGGGCGGCGCTGTGCTGAGGTGGAGTGCAGTAACCAGGCGGATCGGCAGCGCAGGCATGGGCAGGCATGACACAGTCGAAGCCAGCAGATGCCGCTATCTGTCCTGCATTGCCCGAGAGAAAGGCTCAGGCAGCGAGGAATGGGCATTTCTGGGTAGGATACATCAGGAAAAGGTGCGATCAGCGGTCGCGTTCGTCGGGGAAGTAGATGGACTTGAAATTGTAGAGCGCAGGCTGTTCGCTGTGTCGGATGCCTTCATGGAACGCGCCAGTGATCCGATGCAGTCCGGATTGAAGTTTCTCGCGGATGTAATGCTCATTGCCGTGCAGCAGCAGCTGCACCGCCGCCTGCACCAGGCAGTCAGACGCTGCCAGCAGATCATAGGCCATGCGTCCGCGCCAGCCATGCACGCCGTTGGCGCAGGACACCGCCGCCTTGAGCGTATCCAGCGTTTCATATGCCTTCAGCAGAGCTTTGGCGGTGAGTTCAAAATCCTCAGCGCGGGTATCCCCCAGCTGCCGGTAGATCAGCAGATAATCGCAAATGGCATCCAGCGTCGGGATGGAAACGGCATTCTGCCCGCAGAGGGTCGCCAGCCTGAGCCAGGCCGTCTCATAGTGCGGATGTCCATTGAGACTCAAAGCCACATCGGTGATCGCGTTCATCATGTCGGAAACACGACCGCTTTCACGATCGGTACGAAGATCGGCGGCCAGCAGGGCGGCGATAGCGCTGTACTGTTCGTTGTCGAACAGGCGGTTGTAGCGGTTAAGTGCGTGCTGCGTGGTGGTATCAATTGTGGTCATTAAAGCGTTCCTCCGTAGGGTATCCGTTCGAAACAAAAGCGCCCCAGTGGGCTGAAACGCTGTCTTACATCGCCCAGCGAGCGAGCATTCGCAGTGTCCGGCTGTCGATTGGAGCTTCATCAATCTGTTCCCAGAGAATGTGGATGGTCAACTGTACCCGCTGGTAAAGCTGGTAATGGGCATCGTCATACGGCAGCACCCATGTCCCGGAGGGGATGAGCGCTGCGCTGCGCCGCCCGCTGCCGCGTCGATACTGAACCGGGATAGAAAAAGGCACATCTCGTTCTGGTTTCCAGCCTGTGAGCTGCACCAGCGGCAAAAAGCGCTCGTCAGCGGGCAGCGTCCAATCGGCACACAAGACGCCTGCAGAACGCGGTGCCAGGTAGAGGCGTTTCACCGACAGGCCGGTATCTGTTTCGCTAAATGGCAGACGTGTCACCTTCACCAGCAGTACAGGTCTCCAATCCAACTGCGTACAATCAGTGTTCATGCGATTTTCCTTTTGTGGTGGTGGACGGCGCTCAGTGTACTTTCCGGCAGCAAGTCAGGTTTCAGGTCGCTCAGCCAGAAATCCTTGCGGAAGCTGTAGCCAGTCACCGCTTCGATGCGGCAGTATTCGCGGTAGGTATCGGGGTTGTGTGTCGCGCCGTTGATGAGGTCGTTCAGACTTGCCAGGACGCACAGGGCACAGGACAGCCGGTGATTACCCCAGCGGTACGCCGGGTGATAAACATCGCCGTGCTGCCGGATGCAGTCCCAGACCTCCGTCTCTGTCCAGTCGTGGATCGGCAGCCAATCGTAAACAAAACGCCCCCTGGTGGGGGCGCTGGCATCGGGGCGGAGCGTGAAGGTTTGTCGTCGCGCACGGGCAGCGCTTTCCTCGGCTCGCAGGCCCATTGCGCAGATCACGCTGCCGGTGAGGAAGTGGTTCCTCAGCCAGCGGGAAATCGGCCCGCGCTTCAGGTCCGAAGTACAGTAGCGCATCTGAGCAGAAGGCCAGCAGGGACGCGATGGGTCTTTGTCGTACCGCTGCCAGATGCGGTCGATCAGGTCGCCGTGTGTCCAGCGAACCACATGCAGCGGCACACCTTTGCGCCGGGCGAGATCGCGCACGTAGTCCGGGGTCTGACGCCACTCCACCCGCGCACCGAGATCGGCGTGAACCATGCACACAGTGCCCGACCAGCCTTCCGACTGACACAGATCGAGCAGGTGGTGGCACATGGCATCCGAGTCCTTGCCGCCGGACACGCTTAACACCAGGGCCGCCCCGCCGCGAAGCAGTGTCAGAGCGTCCTTTCCTTCATCAGATGGACTGGGTGTTTCCAGCGGAAACAGCGACAGTTGGTTCATAGAAACACCTCCAGTTCCTGACGACAGATGGCCAGACTGCGACTTCCGAGCATTTCACTGGCACTGATGTAGGTCAGGAACGAGCGGATCGGCTGGCGCTGCAGCAGGCGGTAAACATAGTGCCCGACAGCAGCTGCCATCATGTCATTCATGAGTAAGTGCTGATCCCCGCTGGCAACAAGTTCCGCGCAGGACGCTCCCGGCGCCGGTGACGGACGTTCGACTTCCGGCTCAGGCTGGAGCAGTTGGGGAAAGAGCAGCCCTTCCTTTGGCAAATAGGCATACCTGCCGTCGCGCCCGTCCAGAAAGCGACGCATCAGGTCGGCGTCGTCGCAGTTACCGATGCTGACCTGGCCGGAATCGGCATGATTACCTGCCCCGAGCAGGACACCGTCAACCCGATGAAGCGCCTGCCGCGCTTCGTGGTTATCCACACACGACACGACCAGGTTGCCGCCATAGCGGTCGAAGTGCTTGACCGGATCAACGCCGTCCACGATCCAGCGCACATCCAGCCCCAGCGCCAGGTTGAGCATCCGGCCAACGGCTTCAGCCTTGGGCAGGCCCAGCGTGGACGGGGAGAAAAGCTGGCGTCCGACGTTCTTCTCCTCTACGATGTCGGGATCAATCAGCACGATCTGCGGTGTATACTGCTGGGAACGCCGCATGTCATACACGATGCGCCCCAGGATGCGCGCGACCTGTGCGCCGGTGCCGCCCACGCCGACGATCGTCACAGTTCTGATATGGATACTCGGATCGAAGACGCCGCTCATGCACCATCTCCCAGGGCCTGCGCCAGTGTCTTACGCACAGGGAGAAGGTCAGCCGTGGGATAGCGCCTGGCGCTCTTCGCTTCCAGTTGGATGAATTGCTGGCGAATGTCCTGAGGACAGCTTCTGGATTTCCCCGTACAGGCGTGGTCGCCAAAAGGCGAACCCAGCAGCAGCGCCCAATCCTCGCTCAGCGATGTACCAGACAAAGCCATGTCCGACACGCGCTGCACCGATCCCCAGCAGATCGAACCGGAGCTGAACACATTCGGGAGCGGCGCGTGGAACAGCGCTGCGTCCAGCGCTGCCGGACGGCGCTTCACCGCGTAGACACTGTATGACGGGCTGCGGTCTTCGCTGGTAACGCGGATCAGCAGCAGCGGTGGCAGCGGAATCCGCAGCGCCGTCTCGGAACCGTCGAGGTAGACGCCGGTCATCTGCGGTTTGCGATACGCGACGACCGTTTTTCGGACGCCTTCCTGCCGGACCAGCAGCGTGTCGCCGGAGATCAGGCCGGTGTCAAACGTGACCTTCGCCGCCAGCGCCAGCGCCACCTGCGCCGGGTCAACCGCGTACTCGGTGACGGCATCGCCCTCGCGCCTACGGAGCAGAACGCCATACGAATAAAATTCAAGCGACAGACTCGGCTGTTCGCTCAGGGCCGCCTGTAAGCTGCGGCCATGCCAATCGGATATGAGGGTCATCGTTCCTGCCTTTCCTTTTCTCAATCGCCTTGTAGATGCGTCGGACGTTGTGCTGCAGGGCAGCCAGCAGATCGGGCTGTTCGTTGATGACGGCCAGTCCTGCCAGCGCGTCCGCCAGGATGCCGTCCGCTTCCTGGATGATCTCAATGGCAAACGCCAATTCATCGGCTTCCCACGACAGCGGCTGCATGTCGGCCATGCTTTCGTCATCCATGTCGATCACGGAATTGCCCGAACACGAGAAGAGCCACTGCAGCAGCCAGGCAGCCTGCCGGTAACGTGCGTCGGCGTGCTGCTGCAGGTCAGCTGCGATCAGGCGTCCGGCGGTATAGGCGCAGTCGGGCACGTCGATCAGATAGGGGTTCGGTTCCGGTGAGATGCCGAAGCACGCCAGAACAGGGATCGTATCGGGGTGCTCGGTGTAGAAATCGGGATCGTCCAGCACCACGCCATAGGCGGGCATGGGGATGCCGAACCCGATCCATTCCAGGCTCTCCACCGGGATGCCGCGCGCGGTAATCGCGCCGCAGATCAGGTGATCCAGCTCAGCGTAGGATGCGCCGCGCCGGATGGCTTCGACCGCCTGCGCGTACACATCGGGGAAGGCTGACCGCGTCACACGCAGGGTCAGCGCCAGCACGCCATCCTCATCCTGCGGCACGTCCCACGCCTCCTCGTCATCCTGCCACAGCGGATCGAGCCAGACGACAGCGCTCGCCAGAGACAGCAGTGGGTCCGCTCGCAGGCCCGCCGCCAGTAGCGTACAGGTTTGCAGCAGGTCGTTCATCGCAGAGGGATTTCCTTCGGTCACAGTCCGAACTCCACTATCTGGACAGTTGTCAGCGGAATGGGGCCAAGCTGGCTCAGCCGCCGGGCGGCTGCGGCGCAGCGTCCGGTGTAGTCCACGATCTCGGAAACCGCTTCTTTGAGCGTCGCGCGCGGCAGGTCGGCGGGGTAGAGCGGCGGCTGGGGACACGCCCGGAGCAGGCGCATCCCCAGCAGATCAACCGGGCCGGTGGCCGCCAGACAGTCGCGCAGATGTTCAGCGGTCAGGCCGGCGCTGAACATGGTTTATCCTTTGCGACCGGCGACCGGGATGAAGTCCAGCACCGGCGTGCCGTCTGCCAGCGTGCGCTCGCGGATGGTGGCGTGTGCCACTTCGGGGTAGCTGCGCTGAAGCACGTCGCGTACCTGCTCATTGCTCAGTCCGGCAAAACTGGCGTCTGCCTGAATGGTGGTCGCGCCGATTTTGAAGATACGGTTGGGGATAGTGTTTTCGGTCATGACGGTTTGCTTCCTTTCGTTGAAATTGATGGTGTGAGATGAGATTAAAGCAGGGTGGTCGTGTCAGCCGGGTGATGGCCGTTGAGCGAGACGGTGGCAACGGGCGCGAAGTGTTCAGTGTCGTCGTCTTCATCCGATGTGTTCACTGTTTCCGTGACTGCGCCGGTCTGCACGAAATGCTCCAGCCTGAACAGTGAGAAGTCCTTGTCCGTCAGGTGCTGCATCTTCTTCAGGGTGGCGTACACATCGTCAATGCGGATCGGCGTTTCACCGTCCCACAGCTTGCCATCGAGGAGTCTGCCCGCGATTAACACCGCCTGCCGGTAGGCAGCGGCGTCCGTCTCGCCACCGACCAGTTTCAGATGACTGATCTTCACCGCTTTCACGCCCTTCTTGAGTGGGATGTCGATGGTCGGTTCTTCATCAGCTTGCGGTTGGGGCTTCTGTGTGGCTTTCGCCTTCTTCGGTTCGGGCTTTGGCTTCTCAGCGGGTGGGTCAGGCACCACTGGTGGATTGTCAGCCAGCACACCCAGCGCCTCGGTCGCCTCGCGAATGGCTTCCATCACATCAGGCAGATAGCCGTGGTAGTGAAACTGCTTGACGTGTGCGAGGTCGCCACGCTGGATGAGCAGCGTCGCGGTCGCCCGTTCCGGTGCGATGCCGCCGTCTTCCGGCGTGGGCAGCGTTAGCGTGATGACAGTCGGGGGTGTTTCCTTCTTCGTGTCGGACATAGTTTTTCCTTCCTGATTGATTCGGTTAAACTCAACTTGAGTCGCTGCAAGTTATTGGAGAAACGAGATTGGCTGATGAAAAACGTCATGCAGACGAACTAGACGCACAGCTAGAGGAATTGCTTAGCAAGGTGATGTCGGGTGATCAGGCTCTAGGCCGGAACGCTGCTGAGACGTTGGCGAGTCTCAACCGTTCATCGGTACTGAAGCCGCTTCTCGAAGCACTTCAATCTGACAATTCAACTGTACGTGCGTCCGCTGTTCGTGCCCTGTCATCTTCAAACGATGCTCGTGTCCTCGTTGGTACGATGGAACTGCTTACCGATGTAGATTGGGTGGTTCGCATGAATGCCGTTGAGGTTCTCGGCAAGCTAAACAACAAAGTTGTCGTTGCTAGTTTGGTGCTGGCGCTGGATGATGAGCATTATTGGGTACGCCAGGGTGCTGTTCGAGCGTTAGGTTCGATTGGCGATGCGAGAGCCGTTCCCGGTCTAATTCGTGTTCTACGAGATGAGAATGAAGAGGTGCGGCACGATACCGCCGTTATGCTTGGCCGTCTTCAAGACAATCGTGCCGTTCCCGAACTTCTGAAACGACTCTCAGATACGTCAATTTATGGTTTGGCATACACAGGGCAGCGCGTTTGTGATGCAGCTATTGATGCGCTTGGTCGTATAGGAGATAAGGCTGCTGTTCCACGACTTGAAAAACTGCTTAAGAAGCGGACGATTCTTACGCGATACAATGCCGCCTACACACTCGGCGAGATCTCTGAACCTCAATCTATCGCAGCACTGGCCGAATTGTTATCGGACGAGAGAACACACTTCCTGTATGGTGAAAAACGCATCTGCGATGTTGCCGCTGAAGCTATCGAGAAGATAGGCACACCCGAAGCATTTGAGACCCTCACGAAGTGGCGGTCCGCGAATTCTTCTTGAAACCATTTGTTTACTCCGCAAGTAACCCACCGTAATCGGCGGGGTGAATCCCAATTTCGGCGCAGATATCTTTCAGCAGAATCGAGCCACAGCGGAAGCAATTGCCGTACCCGCTGACTAGGTTGAAGCCGAAGGAGTGGTGAACATCGCCGTGCTGGTGCTGTGCTGGATACAGGCATGGGCCGTTCAACCAGTCGCCCTGCTGAACGTATCCCATGCCTATGAGCTGGTTACTGACCGCCTGTAGGACAAGCGGATTGATGGTGTTGGTTGTGAAACGTGGGAACGTCCTACGGCGGGATGGGGTTGCTGGTTGCCCGGTTGTCGGACGCGGGAGCAATGGCGCAAAGGCTTCTGCGTTGTGATAGCTGTCGCGCATCTCGACAATCCGGCACAGGGCGTGGTTTCTGCCGGGCTTGGCGTTTCGAGTCCCGACCAGGCGCAAGCTCTGAACCGGACTAAGCGGATCGCTCTGTGCCGCTTGCTGAAGTCCGCGCAGGATACGCCGCGCCAGTGCCATATCAGTCAGCGGTTGGTCAAGCCACCAGTAAGAGTGATAGCCACCGCCCGTGAAGGTGATGCACGACGGTGTCGGACGCAGGTTACGCAGCTGTGCCAACGCGTCAGGCGAGGAATCATCCAGATCAACGAAGACCGCCGGGAGCGCGACCAGGTCGCGTTCCGTGCCGCGCTGCCAGCGAGTCAGCCCTGACCGGCGCAGTCCGACCGCGACGAACGCGCCCCAGCCGAGGCGATTGGCTGCCAGCAGTCGTTCGAGGGCATCGTCCAGCAGATCGGGACGATCCAGCGGGATGTGACGCGAGGGCGTGCGCTGCTGACTCTCAGGGTGGATGGCGGTCAGCGTCAGACAGGCGGCGTGGCGGTAGCTATCCGCACGCGCCAGCAGCGCGATGAGGAAGGCATGGGTCTCAGCCGGCAGGTCAGAAGAGCGACAACTGGACGTGCGTGTCGTCGGGTGTGGCACGGCGGGAGCGAAAGGGACGGGTGACGGCCACCGGCGGGGCGTCGTCGGGCACGGCCAGCAGATCGACCTTCGCCTGGCGCGGTGGCGGACTGACGAGCGCCAGAGGGGTGGGTTGAGCCTCAGCCTGTGCCCGGCGGATAATCTCGGCGGCCACCTCTTCCTCGCAGCCGGTGAAGACCACCCGCTCACGCCGCAGCCAGCCGCGCACCCAGGCGGTCAGATGTTCGGCGTGTTCCGGTCCCCAGTCAGGAGCGCGCAGACCGGGGGTCTGGCGTGTGCCATCCTTGCCTTCGACGCCCCGTTCGAGAACATGCACCAGCCGCGCGCGCAGTTCGGCCAGCCGTCTGGCGTCCGTCACAATGTGCACCGTGTCCAGGTAGGCGCCAATGGCCTCGCTCAGGTTGCCAGGGTGGGTCAACGGCTGCGGCAGGACGAACAGCGGCGGCGCTTCAGCCGCCGGGGCGACCACGCCGCCCAGGTCGAGCGCCTCGGCCAGCAGCGGATCCCCTTCTGGCGCAGCCGCCGCCACCGCCACGTTCCAGTAGGCGGCGTCCTCGGCGTCAATCTCGCTGTGCGCGCCACTGGCCCGGAACAGCTCGCGCGGGTCAAGCAGCGTCTCATCCTGCCCGATGGCCGCCAGCAGCGCCTCTTCCAGCCCGCCTTCGCCCTCGGTCAGCGCGTCCAGCCCGGTCAGGCCGATGTCGCCCGTCAGCAGCTTGGCGGCGCGCTGCTTGCGGCTCATGAGCTGGACGGCAGTGTGCTCCATGGTGGCTTCGTAGAACAGGTACACCACCCGGCAGCGTTCGTGCGTCTGGTTGAGCCGGTAGGCGCGCGCCGCCGCCTGCATCATGGTCGAGAGGTTGAACGTGATCTCGTAGAACACCAGTGTCGGGAAGTGGATGAGATCCAACCCCGTCTGGACGAGGATCGGGTTGGTGATGAGCACATTCGTGCCCTTCGCGATCTCGCGCTCGATGGCCGCCTCGCGCCGCTCGGCCTGTATCGTGTTCCTGAGGATGTAGGGCACAGCACCGGGCACATGGTTACGGATGAGTGTTTCGATGCGCGGCTGGATGTCGCGCGTGTCGGTCTGGCGGACGTAGACCACGCACGGCCGCCCCGCCGCCAGCTCGTCACGGATCAGGTCGAGCAGCGCCTGTTCCTTGGCGTAGACGCGCGCCTCGCCAAAGGACGGAATCTGCGCCACCACGTGCGGGCGCTTCTCGCCGGTCAGCGGATGGCGAAGGTTGTGGATCACCTCGTGCGGGCGGTGCGCGGCGTTGGGCCAGCCCATCGCCCACTGCAGATACGCGCCCCGGAACGTCGTGTCGCCCTCCCAGCGGCGCTGGATCAGGTACTCCTTGAGCTGCTGGCGCGTGCGGTCATACTGCTCGCAGGTGTCGGCGTCCATCTGTACCGGCAGCGCGACCTCCTCGTAGTGCGGCAGCCACTTGCCCAGGTCGGCCAGCGAGAAGTAGATGCTGTGATCCAGCATCTCGGCCACCAGCAGCGGCGAGATGCCGGGCGCTTCCTCATAGGGGCGCTCATACGTGGACGTGCCGGTGTAAGCCCCCGTATGGCTGTCATACGTCGGGCGCTCCTCGACCACCTGCTCGCGCACCCCCATCTCGCTGACCCACAGCGACTCGGCGCGCCCGCGCTGCTGGCTGCCGCCTTCGATGACGGTCTGGAAGCTGCGCGATCCGCGTTCCTTCCGCGTCAGCCGGTCCGCGCCGCCCCAGTGGTAGCGCTGGCGCACGCGCGGGTTGAGGTGGTACTGCAGGTTGAACAGCGACGACGCGCGCCCGTTGAACGGCGTGCCGGTCATCGCCAGCACTTTGCGCGCCAGCCCGGCGAAGCGCCCGAACGACGCACCGTTGCCGGTGTCGCCGTGCGCCGCCTCGTGCGCCTCGTCCCAGATCAGCAGGTAGATGCGGTCGGGGTAGACGCGCTTGAAGTATTCATCCAGCCGGTAGCG
>CAZBBO010000036.1:0-11852 GCA_964490345.1 uncultured Ferruginibacter sp. | reverse complement strand
CTTTCTTTATGCACATATGTGAAAAAGGCTGCCCCTTTTGAGACAGCCTCTTTTTATTAATTACCTTTGTTGCTATTAGTTATGAAAAATTTTCGCCATCATCAACAACGGCCCAAGAAGAATATGCTGATATCCGGTTCGGAAGCAGTATTTAAAGCCATAAAGGAAGGTAAGCCTTTAGAAAAAATATATTTACAAGCAAATATAAATGCATCATGGGTTCCTGAAATTAAGTCCTTAGCTCGTGAATGGATGATACCGGTACATAAGGTGCCGGTTGAAAAGTTAAATAGTCTTCATGTTATTGGCCATGATGGATGTATAGCTCAAATTGCCAGAGTACTTTACCATGATTTGCAGCAGATTATTGATGTAACTGTAGAAAGAGGTGAGGTGCCATTGTTTTTAATGTTAGATGGAATAACTGACATTCGAAATATTGGTGGGATAGCTCGCAGCGCTTATGCTATGGGAGTACAGGCGATTATTATTCCTGAAAGAGGAGTTGGAACACTTAATGAGGACGCTATGCTTACCTCTGCCGGTGCATTAGAAAATATAGCAGTTTGTAGAGAACGGTCATTAATGAAAGCTGTTGACACCCTACATTTAAATGGGATTAAAGTATATGCTACCGAAATGCAGGCAGATACAAAAATATCAGACTGCGATTTTACAATTCCATGTGCGATTGTAATGGGGGCAGAAGAAACAGGAATCTATCCGGCATTATTAAAGATTTGTGATGAAAAATGCAAAATTCCAATGACCGGTAATTTTGATTCACTTAATGTGTCGGTGGCTACTGGTATTGTTTTGTATGAGGTGGTAAGGCAAAGGAGGGTGTAGTTGAATCGTGCTGCTATGAGCTGTTTAAGAGATTTTAAAAAGTAATTTCACATATCCATGCCTGTTATGCTCCATAAATCCCGAGTTTGGGGTATTGTTTTGTGTTTGAAATATCCCTAAATTTGAATTGGGGTGGGGGCGCAGCCCCCCGTCCATAAGGGGAATAGTGCCCCATAAAGTACCTTGGTTGGGTATTGTTTTGTGTTTTCAAAAATTCGAACTTTGCACCGGGGTGGGAAACGCAGTTTCCCCCTTTTTTGAAATAGTACCTATAAAGTACCAAGCTGGGGTATTGTTCTGTGTTTGAAAAAAAACGAACTTTGAATTGGGTCAGGGGGATACCGGCCCGGGAATATAATCAACTTCAGTAGCTCAAAAGCAATCATCCTCTTATACTCCATCACCTTTAAAGTACCGAGCTAAGGTATTGTTTTGTACGAGGTGGTAAGGCAAAGGAGGTTGTAGTTGAATCGAGCTGCTATGAGCTATATAAGAGATTTTAAAAAGTAATGTCGTATATCCATACCTGTTATGCTCCATAAATCCCGGGTTTGGGGTATTGTTTTGTGTTTGAAATAATCCTAAATTTGAATAGGGGTGGGGGCGCAGCCCCCCGTCCATAAGGGGAATAGTGCCCCATAAAGTACCTTGGTTGGGTATTGTTTTGTGTTTTCAAAAATTCGAACTTTGCACCGGGGTGGGAAACGCAGTTTCCCCCTTTTTTGAAATAGTACCTATAAAGTACCAAGCTGGGGTATTGTTCTGTGTTTGAAAAAAAACGAACTTTGAATTGGGTCAGGGGGATACCGGCCCGGGAATATAATCAAATTCTGTTTCCCAATAATAATCATCCATTTATACTCCATTACCTTTAAAGTACCATGCCGGGCTATCGTTCTGTATTTAAACAATTCTGAATTTTGCTTTAGCCCCATCTGTTTGGAGTAGTACCTATAAAGTACCAAGCTGGGGTATTGTTCTGTGTTTGAAAAAAAACGAACTTTGAATTGGGTCAGGGGGATACCGGCCCGGGAATATAATCAACTTCAGTAGCTCAAAAGCAATCATCCTCTTATACTCCATCACCCTTAAAGTACCAAGCCGTTGTGAGATTTTATCTCACGGTTAAGTAATTTCAAATTTTGCTTTAAGACGAGAACACCATTTTCCTAATTGTTTTTGTAATAATGGTATTTTCAAGGTGGCATTGTTGGATATTTTTCATATTTAAAACAATCTGAATTTTGATCCGGGTTAGGAAACGCAGTTTCTCCTTTTTTGAATTATTACCTTTTTAAAACCCTCATCTGGTATTACCTTATATCTTAAAATCCTAAACTCGCTTAAAGGTAAAAGCATCAATTCCCCATTTAGTTGATGTGATATCTTAAAAAAGTTAATTCTATATTTCAACTCCATAATTATTAATGTCAATAAGTGTTGTTAAAATATATTTTTTGATTTATTATATACCCTACAGGCACTAAAAGTGGTATCATTAACCATCCTCCATACCTTTGTAATATGAATAATGATTTGATTTTAGTTGAATGCCCGCGAGATGCTATGCAAGGATGGCCGCATCATATTCCCACTTTAAAAAAGGTAGAGTATCTCCAAAAATTACTCAATGTAGGGTTTCATACACTTGACTTTGGTAGTTTTGTTTCCCCTAAGGCAATCCCACAAATGGCTGATACAAGAGAGGTTTTGCAGCAGTTGGATTTGTCCAATAAGGCTACTAAGCTATTAGCTATTGTTGCTAATGTGCGTGGGGCTGAAGAAGCTGCTTCTTTGAAAAGTATTTCTTATTTAGGATTTCCCTTTTCAGTTTCAGAAACTTTTCAAATGCGTAATACACATTCTACTATTGCTGACTCCTTTGTAACGGTAAGGACTATGCGCGATATATGTCTTAGACAAGATAAAATATTGGTGGTGTATCTGTCCATGGGTTTTGGAAATCCCTATGGCGATACTTATTCTGCAGCATTGGTTACGGATTGGGCAGGGAAATTGGCTGAAGAAGGTATTTCTATTATTTCTGTGGCAGATACTGTTGGTTTAGCTACTGCTGACCAAGTATATGAAGTGATGAATGATGTGATACCTGCGCATCCTGATATTTCTATTGGTGTACACCTGCACTCTGCACCCTCAAACCGAGCTGCTAAATTAGATGCTGCACTTAATGCTGGATGTAAACGATTTGATTCTGCAATGAAAGGTATAGGAGGCTGCCCAATGGCAGGTGATGAATTGATTGGTAACATGGATACTGAATTTATGATAAAGTATTTTAAATCAAAAAATCAAGTTCTTCATCTTGATGATAAAGCACTGGCAGATGCATCTTTGATAGCCTCTTCAATTTTTGTTTAATTTTGTATTATGCTATTTAGAACAGAGCTCCTTCCAAAACCTTTTTCAGAAAAAATTAGCCATACTAATCATATTATGTTGTTGGGGAGTTGTTTTACAGAACAGATTGGACAGAAGCTTATTCAACAAAAATGGCGGGTAATGCAAAACCCTAACGGAATTATTTTTAATCCGGTTAGTATTTGCAAAGCATTAGATTCCTATCTTAGCTATAAACCTGCTGTGGAGGCTGATTTGTTCAAATATAATGGGATGTGGGGAAGTTGGCAATATCACACGCGCTTTTCTGCAACTACCTCCAATGAAGCATTGTTACGAATAAACACGGAACGAAAGAATGCTGCAGAATTTCTTAATAAAGCCGACTGGCTCGTGCTTACCTTGGGCTCAGCTTTTGTTTATGAACGTAAAGATACGCCTGCTACAAATTATGAAAATGTAGTTGCTAATTGCCATAAGATTCCTACTGATAAATTTTATAAACGCTTACTAACTGTGGAAGAAGTAGTGAATGTTTTTGCAAAAGCATTGTCTAATTTAAAACAGAAGTATCCTGATATCTATATTATATTTACCATTAGCCCGGTTCGCCATCTGCGGGATGGATTTGTAGAAAACAATCGAAGTAAAGCAGTATTGATTAATGCAGTTCATGAACTAGTAAACGATACTGAAATTTTTTACTTTCCTTCTTATGAACTTGTTATTGATGATTTACGCGACTATCGTTTTTTTGCAGAAGATTTAGCGCATCCTAATTATGCTGCAACACAGTATGTATGGGAAAAATTTGTGGATGCATGTATAGATGATGATGCAAAGGAAGTTATGAAAGAATTGTCAGGGATAATACAGGCGGCAAATCATAAGCCATTTAACCCGCATTCTGAGCAGCATAAAAGTTTTATGGCTACCTATCAACAAAAGGCCAGGGCTTTGGTAGAGCGCTACCCACATATCCATTTGAATGAAGAAATTCAAAAACTTTCAGCGCTATAGGATGGTGTTTAATTAATTGATGCGTTCATTCTTTCTCATGGTTACTTCAATACGAAATATAGAACTGCCCACACTACAATAAAAATAATCCCTGTAATTACTCCCGAGCTGTGTTTCTTTAGGTCTCTTTTAATAAAGAGTCTATATAAAATCCAAAATACAAATACAATAATCAATACTAAGGGAATCCAAATTCTGAAAGGGCTCATAAGCGCAAAAATAAGATTTGATTGTATTTAATTCGGTAGATAAAACTACAAATATACTGAGTATGCACGTTATTATGTTACGATTTCAGAATTGAATAACGTTTCGTTACACTAATGCACCCTGTCACCTCTAATTTCCATACTATTCATTAATTCTTTTTCATAATCAAGCCATTCCTGCCACCTCTTTCGCACTGTAACTTTATCTATGTAATGTTCAGCAAGGGTGATAAAAAGTGTATAATGCCCTGCTTCGCTTTCCATGAATTTTCTATAAAAATTTCGCATATAGGCATCTTCCATCCCTTCACTTAATCTTTTGAATCGCTCACAGCTACGAGCTTCAATTAATGCCATAGTAAGCAACTGATCAAGAAAGCGATCTTCCACCCTGCCTCCCTTTTTTTGAAATACTAATAATTTATTTACATAAATATCCTTACGCTGTTTACCTAATTTCAATCCTCGCTTTTGAATTTCTGCTAATACAGCTCTAAAGTGCCCCCATTCTTCAGTCACAATAGGGCTGAGTTTTTGCACCATTAAATCTCTGTCGGAATATCGCTGAATAAGAGAAATACAGGTAGTTGTAGCTTTTTGCTCACAGTAGGCATGATCTGTTAATACTGCTTCAAGAGAGATTTCAGCCAGATTTACCCAACGGGGATCGGTTGGCAATTTTAGGCCTAAGATGTTGCGTGTATGCTCACTGTATATACTTTTCATAAAAATGAAGCTATTCAAATTTCCTTAATAACAATTATGCTTAAATTTACAGCAATCGTCTATTTATATGCGAATATTTTCAACTGTTTTATGTGCACTTATTACTGCGGCACTTTGCTATTTACTAAATACAACTGCTATTTTGCCTGTTCCATTGGGTAAATTGCTTTCACCCCAGGCTGGCATCTGGCAAAATGCTGTTCCTGTTAATTATGATTTTTCAATGGAGTTGCCGGCTAAGGGGCTTAAAGGCAAGGTAGAAATTTTTTTAGATGAACGATTGGTGCCACATGTTTATGCTGATAATGATGAAGACCTCTTTTTTGCTCAAGGCTTTTTACACGCACGCTTCCGATTGTGGCAAATGGATTTGCAAACTATGGCTGCTGCTGGACGTGCATCCGAATTAGTGGGCAAGAAAGCTCTTGACCATGATCGTGAGTTTAGAAGATTGGGTATGGTTTATGCCGCTGAGAATGCTTTGAGCGAAATTAATAATGACCCATACTCCAAATCAATTTGTGATGCTTATACAGCAGGTGTAAATGCTTATATCTCCTCTCTTTCCCAAAGTACATTGCCGTTAGAGTATAAATTAATGGGATATTATCCTGAGAATTGGAGCAATTTAAAAACCGCTTTGTTTCTAAAATATATGTCCTATGACCTGGCATCACATGAACAGGATTTTGAAAAAACAAATACCAGAGCTTTCTTTGGTGCTGAAAAATTCCATCTCCTTTTCCCCGACACCATTTCTCCTGTAGATCCTATTATACCGGGAAACTGGGGAGCTCCTGCAGTATTAAATATTATCCCACGGGTTAATTATGATACTATTGCTTTTGATATGTTACAAACCATAACTTCGGATAAGCCAGACCGTGATAATGGAAGTAATAATTGGGTTATTGGTGGGCATCGTACTCAGGATGGTGCACCCATTTTAGCTAATGACCCACACTTAGGGTTAAACTTGCCTTCTTTATGGTTTGAGATGCATTTGCAATCGCCATCATTTAATGTGTATGGTGTGTCATTTCCCGGAGCACCTTCTATTCCTATTGGCTTTAACAATAATATTGCATGGGGAGTAACTAATGGAGGTAGAGATGTACGAGATTATTTTGAGGTTACCTTTAATGATGATTCACGAACTCAATATCTATTTGATGGCAAATGGGAACAAACACATTTCAGAATTGAAGAAATAAAAGTAAAAGAAGGAAGCTCTGTTTATGATACCGTGGCGTACACAAATCTGGGCCCTGTAATGTATGAATACCGTTTTGGTGGAAAGGCTTCTATTGGAAAGTTCTATGCTGTTAGGTGGACTGCACACGACCCAAGTAATGAACTGCTGTGTTTTATTAATTTGAATAAAGCAAATAATTATGAAGATTATCTCCAGGCATTATCATATATGAAGACACCCGGGCAAAATTTTGCTTTCGCCTCCAAAACAGGAGATATTGCGATGCGTACACAAGGCCATTGGCCGGCAAAATGGAATCATCAGGGTGACTTTATAATGCCGGGAAAGGATAGCACTTTTCTATGGCAAGGATATATTTTGAATAGTGAAACACCCATGCAATATAATCCGCAAAGAGGTTTTGTAAGCAGCGCTAATCAACCGCCCGCTGATATTTCCTATCCTTATTATTTGGGTACTGATTATCCAACTTCACGAGGGCTTATAATTAATAGAATGTTGGCAGCCGATTCTGCATTTACCATCGAAAAGGTAAAGAAAATGCAAACTAATAATTATAACATATTTGCCGAAGATGCCATGCCGATATTAATGAGCAATATTTCAAAGGATGCATTGGATGCAAATGCACAACATTATTTTAAAATACTTGGAGAATGGGATTTGTATAATAATAATGAATCTGTTGGAGCCACTGTATTTGAGTTGGCGTGGAATGAATTATATAATGCAGTTTATGACGATGATTATGCAAAGGCACCTAAATTGGCTGCAAAACCTGCACATACAACCTTGCTCCAATTTCTAGTTAAAGATTCTGCTTATGCATTCATTGATGACATAAATACTCCCGAAATTGAAACACTATCTGAACTGGCTACAAGAAGTTTTAAAAAAGCAGCAGAAGGGATGAACAAAGTAGATCAAAATGGCAGACTGGCTTGGGGAAAATATAAGGATACGCATATTATGCATCTTACAAAGCTGGAGCCTTTTTCCAGGCTTCATCTGCCTATTGGTGGAGGGAAATATGAAATTAATGCCACAAAAGAAAATCATGGGCCAAGCTGGAGGATGATTGTGCAAATGTCAAGTAATATTAAGGCTTTTGGTGTGTATCCAGGAGGCCAGGACGGAAATCCCGGAAGCCGTTTTTATGATAATTTTATTAATACCTGGGTAGAAGGTGAATATTTCCCACTTGAGTTAGTGGAAAAAACTTCTTTTAAGAGGAAAAAGACCGTCGGTAAAATTATACTTAAACCTCTTTAGCTAATAATTTTATAAAACAATTTTAGTGCATGAAACTTTTGTTATTGACAGTATTAATTGCTGGAGCTGCCTTTTGTTCAAACCTGTTTCTCCCTTGGTGGAGTATCGCGCCCTCTTCCTTTATTGTAGCTACGCTAATTGACGTTAAACCATTTAAGGCTTTTTTATGCGGCTTTTTTGCTTTATTTTTTCTATGGGGAGGATTGAGTTGGTGGATTAGTAATGCAAATGATCATTTGCTTGCAGGTAAATTGGGTCTTGTAATTCTTCAATCAAATCAACCTTTTAAACTTATAATTATTACCGCTCTAATTGGTGGATTAATTGGAGCATTTAGTGCTTTAACAGGAAGCCTTGCGAGAAGTTTGTTTGTTCTAAATGAAAATAAATAATGAAATTTCTTTTAGTTTTAGTAATAGGGCTTTGCCCTTTTTTTAGTGCAAAGGCACAAGGCATAAAAGGCCATGTAACTAATTTGGATGGTAGGCCGGTGCCCTACGCTTCAATTTTTGTAAAAGGCACTACAATTGGTGTGAGCGCAAATAGTGACGGAGATTTCTTTATGCGCCTTAATCCAGGAAATTACACCATTGAGTGCAAGAGTGTGGGATATACAGCAGCTCAAATGTCAGTTTCAGTAGATGAAATGATTACTGTTAATTTCCAATTAAAACCGGTTCAACTTACATTAAGTGAAGTGATAGTAAAAAGTAATGGAGAAGACCCGGCTTATGCTATTATTAGGGAAGCAATTAAAAAGCGTACATTTTATAATAATCAAATTAATGCTTCTATTGTTGACCGTTACAATAAAGATGTATTGAGTGTGCGAAAAATGCCTCAACGTTTTTTTGGAAAAAAAATTCCGGCTGATGCATTTGTTGATATGGCACTTGATACTTCCGGTAAAGGAATTCTCTATCTGTCAGAATCAATTTCTAAGGTGTATAGAAAACAACCGGATAAAATGAAGATGGAAGTGTTGAATAGTAGGGTGAGCGGTAGTGATAATTTTGGATTTACCTTTCCGGTTGTAATATCACTTTATACAAATAATGTAAAGGTTTTTTTAGAAAAACTTAATCCTCGTGGGTTTGTATCACCTATTGCCGATGGGGCAATTAGTTTCTATCGCTTTAAATTTTTAGGAAATTTCTTTGAAAATGGAAAAATGATCCATAGCATCAGAGTTACTCCAAGAAGAAAATTTGAACCTTTGTTTACCGGAACAATAAATATTATTGATGAAGATTGGAGCATTCATAGTTATGATCTCTTCTTAACTCGTACTGCTCAATTAGAATTAGTGGATACCGTGTCTATTAAACAAATTCAAATACCTGTTTCCGAAGATGTTTGGCAGCCTGGAAGCCAGGTAGTAGATATTGTATTTAATGTTTTAGGGATAGGTATGTATGGCAGTTTTTTGAATGTTTACTCTAATTACAATATTGAACCCAAGTTCTCCAGAAAGTTTTTTGATAACGTAATTATTGAGTATGATACTTCAGTAACTAATAAACAAAGGTCATGGTGGGATAGCATCCGGCCCCAGCCACTTAATGCTGAAGAATTGCGAAATTATAAAGTGAAGGATAGTATATTTTTTACCAGGCGAGATTCGGCTAATACCCGAAGCATGCGCGACTCATTACGTAAGTGGCAAGGAGGCTTTAAGCCGCTGTACCTGATTGTTCCACCAGGGATACATCGTACACATTATGCAGATACCTCTATCCACGATTTTCAGTGGGGTATTGAACCATTTATGCTTACAACTAGTTATAATACAGTTGAAGGAATTACTTCCACATTTATTCCTTATTTTAAAAGGAAAAAAGGAGAGTCTGATTTTGTTATAGAACCTGAACTTCGTTACGGCTTTTATAACAAACATTTTAATCCCTCATTGAATGTAGAATGGAATGTAAAGAGAAGAAAGAGAGATGAGAAATATTTGAGCAGGAGTTGGCTACTTTCAGTTGGGAAGAGAGTATCCCAATTCAATAAGAAAAATCCTATTGACCCCATAATTAATACAATGAGTACTATTTATTATGGGAATAATTATATGAAGGTTTATGAAAATTACTTTGGAGAACTGAATTATAATAAAAGCTGGGAAAATGGAATGGGATTAGATGTTGGCCTTTTGTATGAAGATCGTATCCCTCTGGAAAATTCAACAATATATACTAAACATGATGGAGATGTTGTTAATCTTACTCCAAATTATCCAATAGAATTAATGTCAGAAAATTTTATGCGCCACCAGGCACTTACACTGGGAGCCTCGGTGCGTTTTCAGCCCGGACAGCGATATATTCAGTTGCCTAATTATAAAGTGAGTTTAGGCTCAAAATATCCGGTGTTTAGTGTTACTTATCAAAAGGGAATTAAAGGTTTATTGGGCAGTGATGTGAATTTTGATAAGTGGCACATTCGGGCTTTTGGCTCTAAAAATCTACATCTTGTAGGTACGTTAGATTATCAATTTATTACTGGCGGATTCCTTAATCGTAAGGAGGTTCCGGTTCAGGATTATCAACATTTTAAAGGAAACCTAACCGGTCTTTTAAATCAGGCTCAGGGAAGCTTCCAACTAGCCTCTTATTACGCCCACTCCACCACAGCTCCAGTATATGTAGAGGGCCACTTAGATTATCATTTGAATGGATTAATCACCAATAAAATTCCTTTGTTTAGAAAATTGAAATTTTATTCAGTTACCGGTGCAAATGCACTTTATGTAAATAATAATAATAATTACGCTGAGTTGTATGTTGGATTGGAAAATATTCTTAAAGTATTACGGGTGGATTTTATTGCAGGATATGAAAACGGAACAGGCACCCTATCCCGGATAAAGGTTGGATTTGGAGGATTATTAGCTTCCAGATTTATGGATCCCTATATTGGCGGAAGAACGAGGAAACTATCTAATTCCAGGGCTTTTTAGTACTTTTGTAAAAATTTGGTTTGCCTGCAAGCATCCAACCCGTGGAATTCGGGTCCCGTATAGGTACAAATTATTTCTATGGCTATTTTACACAACAGAGTTTCTCAAAAGGAACTTAAAGAGCGGTTGTTTAATGAAACAGAACCGCGGATTACCATTTCTTTCTATCGGTATTTTCCAATTCCCGATCCGGATACTTTTCGTGATGATTTATATAAAACCTTTAATTCATTTAAAGTATTTGGGCGTATTTACGTGGCGCAGGAAGGGGTAAATGCACAGGTGAGTGTGCCCGAAAGCCTTTTTGAGGCATGGAAGAGCTATTTAGAATCAACACCACACTTTAAAGGAATTCGTTTAAACATAGCTGTTAGTGATGGAAAATCCTTTTGGGTGTTGAAAGTTAAAGTGCGTGAAAAAATAGTAGCAGATGGTATAAATGATATTGGATTTAATATGATGAATAAAGGAAAGTATTTAGATGCCTATTCTTTTAATAAGATGACTGAAGATGCTAATACGGTGGTTATTGATATGCGTAATCATTATGAGTATGAAGTTGGTCATTTTAAAACAGCCATTGAAATTCCAAGCGATACCTTCAGGGAACAATTGCCCATGGCCGCAGAAATGATGAAAGAAAATAAGGATAAAAATATTATTATGTATTGTACCGGTGGTATCCGATGCGAAAAGGCAAGTGCGTATATGCTTTACCGTGGGTTTAAAAATGTTTTTGCATTAGAAGGGGGAATTATCCATTATTCCAACACCGCAAAGGAAGGGGGATTGCCTAATAAATTTATTGGGAAAAACTTTGTGTTTGATGAACGACTTGGAGAACGAATTTCTGAAGATATCATTGCGCATTGTCATCAATGCGGCAAGCCTGCAGATACTCATGTTAATTGTATGAACGAGGCATGCCATCTGCTGTTTATTCAATGTGGGGAATGTAAACGAAAATATGAAGGCGCCTGCTCTCCAGCCTGCCAACAGGTAATGCATCTGCCAGCAGAAGAACGTAAAAACCAAAGAAAGGGAATGCAAAATGGAAGGAAGGTATTTAATAAGTCTAGAGACAGAATGAACCACCTGGTTCATTATTTAAATAAGTAATTCTTCTTTTATAAGGAGTGAGCACTCCAATGTTCAATAATTTATTGCAACGATTTCAATTTATTGGTGAAAGTGGCTGCTTTTTTCAACAAGTTGTAAATATAGTTTAATGAATTGAAAT
>CAZBBO010000035.1:0-11938 GCA_964490345.1 uncultured Ferruginibacter sp. | reverse complement strand
ATTATTTTTCAAAGAGCCTTCAGCAAGATAACCTAATTTTTTGGATGATAGCGATACTATCTTTAACCCATAAGCATAGTAATGGTTCTCTTCTATTATTGCAAGTCCCCCATTTTTCCTACTGGGTAAAATTGTGCATAACTTTTTACCTGCATCATATCTGGTACTTTTAAGGCATATTTGACACTTATTCATTTCATCCTTTCTTAAAAGCACAAGGGTTAATGTGAATAATCTTTCTTAGGGTCAAATAAAGGTATTGATTTATCATCGGCAGGTGCCGGAGTTATGAGAGGAAAAAAAGGTTCTGATGGTATCGGTTGCAAACTGATTGAATCAGTAGTTAGATGAAACTGCATACGCAAATAACGAACATTAGCGGTATCCGTAAAGAATTTAAAAGATTCTATCTTTTTTTGGTTTCCTGTAATAAAGTTTTCAATACCGCTATATACAAAGACATTTTTTTTATTAACTACAAAATAAAACAACGGGTTGCTTTTAGTAAGATACATTTTATCATATAGCCTTGCAATAAAAGTTAAGTATGCCTCATCATCATAGACTTTGTCAATATATAATTCATTCAGACAATTCGGGCATTTTGCAGAATCTAAAAAAATATTTGTAAGACTGTCAATTATTTTAGAAGGCTTATAGTAAGTAGATACTGGTATAATCCCGTCATTAAATTGAACTTCCTGGTTCTTTTCTTTACAAGAGCCGAACGCAAATATGATAAAGAACAATACCGTAAATAAACTTACTTGTAACCTTTTCATCTAAATATCATTTATTTAATTTTTGCTACATTCTTCATATACCATTGAAGATATTCCCTAAGAGAGAAACTTTTCATAATCGCACCATTGGTAACTCTTGGTACGCCACCTCTATCAAAGGCTATTTGTGTATTTTGAATATCGGATGTATGATACTTACCATCCTTTCCTATAGACCATTTGCCATAATTCCCATAAACCTTTCCATCATTCCCCATTGTTAGGTAAGGCTTATTTGGTGTTTTCAAAGGAAAATATTTTTGGTCATCAAAACTTGGCGTTGCATCGCCCCACGGAGCTAAATGTGTGTGTATGGTAGCAACAACTGATAACGTCTTCTTGGTAACTGGGTCAAACAAGTTTCCTTTTTTCCATTTATACCCGTAGTCCTCTGGTATTACTTCAGATTGGGTGTTGTTATTATCAGGTAAAACCAATACGGACTTATCCGTGATTACACCGAATTGCTCCCGATAATTATTATTCATAGACTGGTTGAACATCCAGCTATATGCGTCGTTTTGATTGGTAAACATCCGGCTTCCGTCGCTTCTTAATTGCCCTTCATTTACAGAATTATTGTTGCTTGCATATTGGGCAAATTGATTAGCTGCATTTGCTGCTAAACTTGGTACTGCTCCTCCTAATACACTGCCAGCACCGCCCCAATTAATACCGCTTGCCAAACCTAAACCTGCTCCAATGCCAGCACCAATCAATGCACCCCTTCCATTGCCACCGGTAGCAAAATCTACTATGCCTCCTATCAATGCACCACCTGCTGCCATTGCTGCTGTGTTAAACAAAACATTGCTGCTTCCTGTAATACCCGATATAAAACCTCCTAAGCTCCAGCCACCACTTGGGTCAACCATATTCACCGGGTCGTTGCCCATGCCCGTATAACCACTTGCAAATTCATCGTAAGGGTCTGTCTGCCAAAACCTGCCTATCTGCGCATCGTAGCTGCGTAAGGCAAAATCATGCCAGCCTATATCCTCATCGTACTCAGCGTAATTGCCCTGGTACAGATAATTATTTTTCAAAGAGCCTTCAGCAAGATAACCTAATTTTTATATTCCTGAATATTCTCCTTTTTTTGATGATATCTAAAAATATTTTCTCGGAAAAATGATTATACTATTGAAGGCAGTAAAATCGTCGCTTTATTTTCTGCCGTTGTTCGTATCGCCAAAACTGTCAGCACGTCATCATCCATCATCGTCAAGTATGAACGTGATGAAGTTGCTCCTTCTATTGATGTGGTTAAAAATCTTGCGGCTGCTCTTGATACTACCGTGGGTTACTTGCTTAGTGAGACAAAGCAATCTAATTTCTTAAAAGATACTGCGATGGTTAAAAGGCTTAATGATTTAAACAACCTGCCCGATAAAGACAAAGAATATATTTTGTATGCACTGGATGGTTTGATAAAATCCGCTAAGTTGCAAGCCCTCTAAAATAAAAATGCCGCTGGCTAATTGAACCAACGGCATTAAAAATACTTAACTGTTATGGTATGCGTTTTTATAATGGGCAAACCTTGATAACTTTATTTTCTGCTTCAAAATTTTCTTCAGTAAAATAGGATAAATAAAATCTTATTTTTTTAACTCCTGAACAATAACATTGTTTGATAATAGATTTTTTAGAAATTATTTTAGTAAACTCCGAATTAGGTTCTATTGGAACTAATTTTAAAAACCCTTTTGTCCCAATTGATTTAATATCCGACAGAATGGCTACATATCCCGTATCAACAACACCTTGTGCGCCAATTAAGTAATAATATGTTTTTGAAGATAGGTTCTTTACACTCAATAATATGTTGTCAGAGCTCCCCTTTTTTAACTCCGCTGAAAAAACTAACTCCTTTTTGTTTTGTGCTGAACTAATAATAGCAACACAAATTAATAACATCAATAAAGCATACTGTTTCATACGTTACATTTAATTTTATGGAAAACTTCCTATTTTAGGTTTGGGCCAATATCTACCATCGGGACTTTTGTACATTGGTTTCCCATCCCACCATGGCGGTGGAAATTGTTTTGTTCCCCCATTTGTTGAAGAATTAGGCGAATATTTTATCTGTACTTTTATTGCCTTTTGTCCACCTTTTTTATAGGCTGATAAATCATAGTATAATGCCGTATTAGTTTCTATACAGCCATGTGAATATCCTTTATAAGAGTCATGAAAATAAAAATCATTCCTGGTAGAATTTACATTTACTTTATCTAGCCTTGCCCTCCATTGCCCCCATTCTGAATATAATGTGCCATTACCCCATGGCAGTAATTCAACTCCACCATCTGGATTTGATTTTGTAGAACCATCTGAATTTGTTTTAGCCTTTCTTGTGAAGTCTGGTTTCAGATTAATACTATAATCCCCTTCAGGAACCGGACCGGCATTAGGAATATTTTGGTTATTTGAATTTTGGTATCCCGTTCCTCCTGATGTGCCTGCATATTGGTTAACCTGTGTAGATTTAGCAGCACTACCATAACTTCCTGAATAGGTTGTAACCTTTAACCCGTCATAAAGAATCCAATAACTAGATGGATTTTGAAACAACCCACTCAACTGATTTCCTACCCATTGCCCTGCATTGCCGATTGCACTACCAACCGCTCCCCAATTCACAAAGCTTGCACCTAAGCCAACACTGCCGCCAATCAATGCTCCATTAGTCATTGCTTTAGAATCCCAACCATTTGTTGCACCTGCTACCACTGCACCTATCGCAGCCCCTCCAATTGCCCATGCACCATGTTCTATCAATGGCACTGCACTAAATACCCAACCGCCGCTTGGGTCAGTTAAGTTCACCGGGTCATTGCCCATGCCTGTATAGCTGCTTGCAAATTCATAGTAAGGGTCTGGCTGCCAAAACCTGCCTATCTGCGCATCGTAGCTGCGTAAGGCAAAATCATGCCAGCCTATATCCTCATCGTACTCAGCGTAATTGCCCTGGTACAGGTAATTATTTTTCAAAGAGCCTTCAGCAAGATAACCTAATTTTTTGGATGATAGCGCTGCTATCTTTAAGCCATAGGCATAGTAATGGTCCTCTTCTATTATCCGCCCGCGCAGATGCGTAACCTGAAGGTTGTCAAAATATACGTGCTCATTGCTTTCATTGCTTGGAACTAAAACAAAAATGCCGCCGACTTTTTAAACCAACGGCATTGAAGATTATTTATATTTTATGAACTTTACTACATTCTGATATTTATCTCTCATGATTATAGTATCACCTTTTAATATAAACTGAGCATTGTTGATAATAATGATTTGGTTAGTTATCTTCTTTATTGGATATTTTCGTTTTTGCTCAAACCTGTTTTCTATTTCAAGTTCTTTCAAATTTGTTAGCCATAAAAACCGTGGGATAATATTAACAGTACTGTCAAAAGGTTGCCCACCTTTCAATTTATTGTACAATTCAACATTTGCCCATATCCCATATTTCGTTTTCCATACACTTTGGGCATTAAGATTACAGCAGTAGGCTGTCAATAATAAGATCAAAAGAAATATTTTTGGTTTCATGTAGCTTAAATTTTAAATTTCTTATTTCGTCTCCCAAAACAAGACCCTTTTGGCATCTAACATTTGTTGCAAATAAGGAGCCATAATAGTGTCGTTATTCCATAAGTCTATATGGACGTTCCCATTGCTTCTTTCTTCAGGTAGGGTTGTTCCGTAATTTTCATTATAGCCTTGAAAATATATTATACCCGTCTTATTTTTTAGTGCAGACGCTATGTTGTCTTTAGTCCCATCGAATACTTGCGGTTTGCCATATTTTAATAAAAACCCCGCTAAATTAGTTGCACCAATTACATTACCACTCGCATAAGTTTGACCACCGGGATTTGTAATATTTTTCACACCCGACAAATTCACGCCCGACTTTCGAAGCGTAATGCTCATCCTTATAGCACATTGATTAAAATATAAAAAATTAGCTCCGGTCACATCATCTAATGGCAATTTTGGATTTATAGGAGTTCTATCAGGTCTATGTTCATACGGTAAAGGATAGTTTGATAATAAAGTTGAGAAAGGTGGAAGTTGAGGCTGTGGTGAATATCCCGCCCATTGTGCATAAGGATTGGGTTGGGTTTGAGTAATTACATCAGCAGCAACTCTTGCTCCTTGTACTGCTATACTTGGTGCTGCCTGTCCTAATGCACTACCTGCACTTCCCCAATTAATTCCACTCGCCAATCCAATTCCTGCTCCAATGCCAGCACCAATCAAAGCGCCACGCCCATCACCACCCGTTGCAAAATCTACTATACCTCCTATTAACGCACCGCCTGCCGCTAATGCTGCTGTGTTAAATAAAACATTGCTGCTGCCTGTAATGCCGGATATTAAACCTCCTAAACTCCAACCACCACTCGGGTCAACCATGTTCACCGGGTCGTTGCCCATACCCGTATAACCACTTGCAAATTCATCGTAAGGGTCTGTTTGCCAAAACCTGCCTAACTGCGCATCGTAGCTGCGTAAGGCAAAATCATGCCAGCCTATATCCTCATCGTACTCAGCGTAATTGCCCTGGTACAGGTAATTATTTTTCAAAGAGCCTTCAGCAAGATAACCTAATTTTTTGGATGATAGCGATGCTATCTTTAAGCCATAAGCATAGTAATGGTTCTCTTCTATTATCCGCCCGCGCAGGTGCGTAACCTGAAGGTTGTCAAAATATACGTGCTCATCGCTTTCATATCGTGTTCATTGCCTTGCCGTTCTTGGAACAGTTACCGCTAAAGCAAAATACTATGTTCGTGTCAGGGTAAACCTGCATAATCGGATTTTTATCATCGTGGAAGAGGCAGCATACCATTTTATTCCTGTTCAGTCTGATACCGTAATGCTCTAATACTGCTACCATTGACAGCCTTTGCTTTATCTCTGCCATTTCCATTGAAAAATTTTAAAAAAATTGCACTTGCAAATTCACAAGCAAAATTAGTAAACTTGTCTAATAAGAGTAAGCATAGAAATCTATTTTCTTGATCTCTTGTCTAAAAACGCTTGCCAATGCTTGATATTTAAGCTAAATTTACAGTATAATATTTGCGCTAATGCTTAATAAAACAGAGTTTGCAGACAGATTAAAAGACCTTCTCAAGCGAAAAAGGATTTCGCAGAGCGAGCTGGCTGAACTGATAGAGGTGCATTTTACGCAAGTGAGCCGATATGAGAGAGGGGAAACAAAACCCAATGCCGAAGCAATGACCAAACTGGCAAAGGCTTTAGATACTACCGTTGATTTTTTAATGAACGGCACGGCTGATGATGTAGTAAAAGATGCAGGATTGGAAAAAGAACTGATAAGCCGCTTTAAGGAAGTACAGGACTTGGGAACAGAAGAAAAAAAAACGGTTCTCTCTCTGATGGATGCCAACATTGCAAAAACCAAAATACAAACATTGCTCACTAAATAATTTTTGACTTATGGACAATACAATGCTTATACAGATTACCAACCAAAAAGCCGTAGGGCTGTTACACGAGTTGGAAGAACTGCGATTGATAAAAGTACTGAAGGAAAATTTTGCTCCTGTAAAAACAAAACTCTCTGATAAATACAAGGGCATTATAAGCAAAGAGCAAGGACAAAACCTGAACGAACACATTAAACAAATGCGTAGCGAATGGAACAATATCTGATTGATACCAATGTGGTTTCCGATTACCTGTCTGCTTCCTTACCTGCTGCCGGTATTGATTTTCTGGATACGGTTATTGATGCCGTTCCCAACCTTTCGGTAATTTCTCAAATAGAACTCCTTTGCTGGAATACGGATAAAGCCACTACGGAAAATATAAAAAACTTTATTGGAGATAGTGTGATACTGGATATTAGCCCCGATGTGATTGTCCACTGCGTGGCTTTACGGAAAGGCAAGAAAATAAAAACGCCCGATGCCATTATTGCCGCTACTGCATTGGCTTACAGCTATATCCTTATTACTAACAACGAAAAGGATTTTGCCAATATCAAAGGATTGAAATTTGTTAACCCGCATAAGGTGTAAAAGAACGAAGCCGGGACTTGCCGGGCTAATTCTATAAAAATCTTTTTTGTTTTGACACTTCTTCTATGTACCTCTTTATATCAAACTTTTTATTCAACAACATATCTGCTAATTTATACCATGGCAAATAATTATTGTTACTTCCAATGGTAACATAAGGAGCGTAGTAAGGATTATATCCGTATAGTTTATTTAGTTTCCACTCGCCATTCACTTTTTTACGTACAATCTCACCAACAACAACACCTAAGGAAACAAAAAACTGCTGATAGGCTTCTTCCGGCTCCAAAGATTTTATTTTTTTATTGATGGCTTTGTACAGGGATGTGTCTATTTCCTTATCAGCCGTTAAAGCTAGTTGAAGCTTTTCGTTCAGGTCGGATAAATAATAAGCTACATTATCATCTATTTTTTCAAGCCTATTCTTTTCTTTTTCAAAGAGATTAAAGCGTTCTGCCTCTACCGGTATAATCCCGCTTTTTATAATAGAATCAAGTACCGATTGGTGCTCTGCAAACAAACCCTTTATCCCTACTGCTGGAAGTAAAATAAATCCCTTGTTATTAGCCCTAAAAACTTTTGCCATAGTTTCCTTGTCATAGTATTCAAACTGCTCATTCATATCGTCAATCATAGCTAGCAATTCAACATTAGACATAATTTTATAATCCTGCCCCATACACAAAGAAGATTTTATCATTAAAAAGAGAAGTGTTTTTTTCATACGGTTAAAAACTCATATTAACAGGCAATCCATAAGTGTATTTTGTAAGCATTCGGATAGGCATACCGCTAATTCTTGTTGATTGCTCCCAACCAAACCTAACTTGTACTCCCGTACTTGTGACCTTATATTGTGGCTTAAAATGTCTTACAAATAAACCTTTGGTATTGCCATATTCATAAACAGAGTTTCCTATGGCGGCATTCGCAGTTGTAACAACACTATAAGAGGCAACTCCAGCTTTAACGGCCGCTTGTTGAGAGGATGCTAATGCGTCCATTTCATATTGTATTTGGTAATTGCTCGTAGAAAGACTTACATTTCTGCTCATTGCTTTTACCTCAAACCAATGTGCGTCAACATAAGGTTGTATCCCTCTATTACTTAAATTATATTCTGTCATTTTTGCGTCAACAATAACGCTTTGCCTGCTAGAATGCCTAGAGATTGACAAACCCTGGCCGTCGTCTAATTCATCGGGGTTCTCATTTGCATGATAGGCATTTTGTGTAAAGTGCATTTGAGCCCAGACATGCCAGTTGTTTTCAAACCTATTCCCAAAATAATTTTGCTTTGCACCCTCGCTTGCAAATTCCTGATTGGAATAGAGATTGGCTAAATTTGTTAATGCACTCTTGGTTAATTCAAGCCAATCGCCTGCACCGCTAAATAAATTCCCCATCTGGTTGCCAACCCATTGTCCTGCATTACCTATTGCACCAGCCACACTTCCCCAATTCACAAAGCTTGCACCCAAACCAACGCCTGCACCAATCAACGCACCATTTACACCATTGCCGCCGTTGGCTGCGTCTATAATGCCGCCAACTACTGCACCGCCTACCGCCCAAAAAGCATGGTTTAAAAATGGTGTAGCCATTGGGCCAAAACTAAAACCCCCACTCGGGTCTGAAAAGTTCACCGGGTCGTTGCCCATGCCTGTATAACCGCTTGCATATTCATCGTACGGGTCTGGCTGCCAAAACCTGCCTAACTGCGCATCGTAGCTGCGTAAGGCAAAATCATGCCAGCCTATATCCTCATCGTACTCAGCGTAATTGCCCTGGTACAGGTAATTATTTTTCAAAGAGCCTTCAGCAAGATAACCTAATTTTTTGGATGATAGCGATGCTATCTTTAAGCCATAAGCATAGTAATGGTTCTCTTCTATTATCCGCCCGCGCAGGTGCGTAACCTGAAGGTTGTCAAAATATACGTGCTCATCGCTTTCATTGCTTGGAACTAAAACAAAAATGCCGCTGGATTTTTAGTACTAACGGCACGAAAAAAAAGTCATCTTCATTATTTAGGACTAATTGATAATGAGATTTTATAAAATTCTTTGTTTTCCTTTTTAGATTCTCCAATTGAAAATTTTGCAACATTAGCTCCTTTACGATACTCCTGAGTGACCATATTGGGGTATTCTCTATCATAGTTATTAGAGCCAAATAATAAATAGCCATTCTTCTTGCATTCGCTCAACAAATCATTATAGCATTGTTTGCCATATATAATAAAATCAAGCGTTATTATTAGCTGCAATTTGTTCTCTCTCCCAAAATTTACAGAATCTACTGTTCGTTCAATACGAACCGAATTATCATCTTTTGAGTTTGACAAAATATAAATATATCTATCGCTTTTCCACTTGTCATTATGTTTTATTTGTGTTAAACCAAATCCCATGTTTGTTATTGTAGAATCAAAACTATTCTGATTCAGCCCTTGTAAATTTACAAGTTCATTAAATGACGGTAAATGGTGGACCATAAATTGAAAAATTGGAAAGAATATATACACAAACGATTGGTATCTGAACATAAAACTATTTTTTATAGCTTAACTTTTTCAATGTAATATTCAAAATTATCTGCATTGTTTAATGCGTTAGCAGGCGCACTCGTCAAATTACGAGCATTAGTCACACCATAGCCGTTATCACCAGTTCCTCCAATATCATTAAAGTGAGATAACTCATGTGCTAATGTCCCTAACTTAGAATCTTGCCCTTTACGTGGAGCCTTCCAAAACTCTGGTTCAAGATTAACATCATGATTTGGGTCGGCAGGATTAACCCAAGCAAAAGTACCTACCCCATAAAAGTTAGTACGCTTTATTTTGCTCTTATACGTTCCTTTCTTCAAATATTCTTTGACTAAATTTTGTTCTTTTAGTACACGGCTTTTTATTAAATCCATTGAGTTATCATCATCAGTACCAAAATGATTTTTAAAATCATCTCTGTCTTTTGTATTCCTTCTATTCAGTTTATCTTCCGCATTAATTAGCTTGTCCCCCAAATCATTTAATGAACGTCCAATTATTCGGTTTTCAATTTGCAGACCAGTTCTGAAAATATCAAAAACCACATTAAGGTCTGCCTTAAATGAAACTCCTAAACCTACAGCCGCTCCAACTGCCGCTCCCTTTAACCACCCTTTATCATCGCCTGTCGCCATGCCTACAATACCGCCAACAAGAGCTCCACCTATTGTGGTTACTGCAGTATTGAATAAAATGTTGGTAGAACCGGTAATTGATGCTAAACTCCAACCCCCACTCGGGTCAACCATATTCACCGGGTCATTGCCCATGCCCGTGTAACTGCTTGCAAATTCATCGTAAGGGTCTGTCTGCCAAAACCTGCCTAACTGCGCATCGTAGCTGCGTAAGGCAAAATCATGCCAGCCTATATCCTCATCGTACTCAGCGTAATTGCCCTGGTACAGGTAATTATTTTTCAAAGAGCCTTCAGCAAGATAACCTAATTTTTTGGATGATAGCGCTGCTATCTTTAAAGGTTGCTTTTGTTTCTTTAAATTTAATCAACAGCAACATTTTTTCTATTTTTTAGTAATATATATATAGCAATAAGAGCCAAGAATATTAAAAACAGTTCTAAATAGTTTCTCACTTCTTCCATTTTCGCGAAAGAGTTGTTTTTAATCTTTATCCATTTAAATTGTTCCTTAGATGCAAACTCTTGTTTAGGCAAAACAGTAATTTCTAGCGCTTGTTTTAAATGCGTATCTGTCTTTTTTTCAAATACCACATAGTATTCTTTGCCTAAACTATCATTTACCAATGCTAATAGCTTCTCCTTATTAAAACCATATCCAATTATTTCATTTACCTCAACATCAGATGTCCAATATTTAGCTCCTTGTCCTATCCCGGCTAATCCATCTTTGCTTTCCAATACAAAACCATAATTTCCTCTATCATAACCCCAATATTGTGGAACTATTTTAAAGGGCAGTTCCTTATTCAACCCCAAGTCGCTTTTTCCATAATAGTACAGTTGTTTGTCTATTTTAATTAAAAAATAAAGCGATATGAGTATAATGATTAAGATTAAAATAATGATTACCTTTTTTGTTTCACTCGGAACTCGGAGACTGGGAACAGCGAATTTTATAAACTTTTTAAAAAGCAGATATATAATAATAAGAATTATTATTTCAATTATCAAGATCATTTGTAGCCAGGATTTAAAAAAGTGAACTTAATAATTACAGGATTATATGGATATGGATGGCCTCTAAATCTTTCAAAATTTGGCCCGATTCCATCGGGCTTTTCTCCATTACTTAGTTTTGGATATTTTTTATTGAAACGCTCTTGAATAAAATCTACATCCCAAAATCCATCTCTTACAAAAAGTTTATAGACGACAGTACAATATTGTGTTTTGCAGTTAATAGCATAATCTACATTTGTATTCCCAATATGAAAAACTCTATATGTCATATTAACCGAAAAATGCCAATTCATTCTTTTAACATTCCCGGAAAGAATGTTAGAATTCCATTTTTTGAACTCAGGGCTGGCTAATAATGAGAATGTTGTATTAGTACCAATATTAACCGGCTCATTATTTCCATTAAAATAGTGATCAAGTGCTTGTTTTGTATTATCAATAACCTTAGGATGCTGTTGTTGATTATATACCGCCTGCATTACAGATTGACTTGCTCCTTCATAATTGATAGTATTAACAGCAAAGTTTGCACCGCTTACAACCATACTTGGTATTCCACTCTTTAATGCCTCATCAACAGCCTGGGTCGCTCCGCCAAAATTCAGGTCACCAACTAAGCCACCTAATAACGCACCGCCTGCCGCACCAAATAACGCCCCTGTAACTGGGTTTTTATCCTTAGCTAAAGCATAAGAACCTCCGGCAATAAATCCTGCTACTCCGCCTATCACTGCACCGGGTACAGAAAATCCGCCGCTTGGGTCAACCATGTTCACCGGGTCGTTGCCCATGCCTGTATAACCGCTTGCAAATTCATCGTAGGGGTCTGGCTGCCAAAACCTGCCTAACTGCGCATCGTAGCTGCGTAAGGCAAAATCATGCCAGC
>CAZBBO010000034.1:0-12753 GCA_964490345.1 uncultured Ferruginibacter sp. | reverse complement strand
ATTCTATTAAACTTTTGTGCTAAATTGCCGCCACATCGCCAAGCTGCCGGGCGTTGGCAGAAATAAGTGAAACACTACCAAGCCATGAGAGCGTTAAAACAGGTAGGCGAATACGATAACTTAAAGATGTCAATGGCGGAAATAACATTACCATTTTGTTGTTTATTCCACAGCGCCTAATCTGATGGATTAAGTTAAATACTCTTTTTATGAAAAGTTCTTTATTAACATTTATTACAATGCTTACATTTGTTGTAATCCTTTCTTATAGTTGTAACAAAAACGATCTTAGAAATATTAAGGAGGAGTCAGTTATAACTAATAATTTACAGAAAAAGGGTTCCATTGAACTATCTGAAGATGAAAATTTTATTAACTTGACAAAAGAAATGTTTAATTCTTGCATGTTTATTTCTGATGTGGTTAATAGACATGAATTAAATTATGAGAACACAATTAGTTCTTTAAAATTTCTAAATGAAAATTTAAATGATTCGATTGACAAACAAATTGAGGAAATAAATATCATTTTTAATGAAGATATTTCCGAAAGACTAATTGATCACATGGAGGTGTTTTCTACCAATTGGAAATCAGTTAAGGAAAAATTTGGCGAATTAACTTCAGAAGAAATTGAAGAATCTATGCAAATAGTTATAGAGAATGAAATTATTGGAGATAAACCTCCATGTCATTCTCCCTGGCGCTATGGTTTATGCATGGCCGCAGCGTTTTCAGCCGCAGTTATTTGTCATGGGAGTTGTACAGCGGCATCTGCTGGTATTGGCTTACCGGTTTGTGTAGCGTTGTGCTTAACAATAGAAGCTGCTGCGGCTGATCTTTGCCATCATAATTTTTGTGAATAAATTTCAAAAAATGAAAAAAAGTTTTATAATTCCCACATCTATTTATCTACTTTTTGCAATTTTTTATTTTTTCTTCGGTGACAAAATTTCTGAAGTTATTTCACATGACCTATTATTTGTAATGGGTTGTGTAAGTTTATTAATCGTTGCAATTTTTGTCATTTTCATGAATAAAAATAAATCAAAATCCAAACAGTAGTACAAAGTATATTTTCATAGTGTCGACAAGTAATTGTCAACACTATTTTATTTTATTTTTTAGATAGGGGTTTAATATCCCTTTCTTGAGAATTATTATTTTGTTTCTACTTCTGCCAACAGGCAGTTTGGCGCAAGTGCGGTTTTTTGTTTTCGCCTAAAGTTTTTTGTTATTATAATCGCCTTCGCTGCTTTTTGTTTGCATAAAAAGTATAAATTGGCAAAAAAAAGCAGCTTCGGCTTGTATTGGTGCAAACTTGAACATTTTGGTTATTAAATCCGCACCAGCGCCAAGCTGCCGGGCGTTATGGGCAATTTTCCCAAAACAGACGCATAACCTTAAAAACAGACAAAAAATGATAAAACAAATTCAAATTTTAAGTTTACTTTTTGCACTTTTATTTGTTGGTTGCAACAAAGATGAAGACACAGAGCCGACAACTGACAATCAAGCAAAAATTACTTCGATGGACTGTAGTGGAGCGACAATTAATGGTGTTCTAGCAAGTAATACAACTGAAATTGTCGAAAATACTACAATTTCCAACAAAGAAATTTCACTAAACTATTCGGGTGGCAATGGAGGAACTTATTCAGCAATTAGTATTTCTTCAACAGGAATAACAGGTTTGACAGCAACAACGTCAAACGGAAATGTTTCAAATGGGAATGGTACACTAAAATTGAATTTGAACGGAACGCCAACTTCTTATGGGGACGCAATCTTCAACATTTCGTTGGGCGGAATAAATTGTAGCTTCGTTGTTAAAGTCCAACAACAAACTATTGCCGCAACTATGACACAAAACAGTTTCGCTTCTTCAAGCGATGGAAATTTAGGCTATTGGTTATACACACCGCAAAATCCAACAGCAAATATGCCTCTTATAATATACTTACACGGTGGTTCATTTAGAGGAACAGACTTAAACTTACTAATCGGAGGAAGTTTGCCCAAATTTCTAAATGACAATTCTATTAGTAACATTCCTGCATATATTCTGATGCCTCAATGTCCGGCAGGAAAGGTTTGGGAACAAATAGGTGGTTCTATAATTGAAATGATAGACAATGTAGTTGTCAATAAATCAATTAACACTAACAAAATTAGCTTAACAGGTCACAGTCTTGGAGGTACAGGAACTTGGAAATTAGGAGCAACATACGCTAATAAATTTAGTTGTATTGCACCTTTAAGTGGCAGTGTTGTTGTTAGTACAGCTTCACAATATACAAGTTTACCTGTGTATGCTTTTGTGGGTTCAGACGATACAATTGTTGACCCAAGTACAAGTATTACAATCGTTTCTTCAATCAACGCTTTAGGAGGAAATGCACAGATTAAAAACTATAGCGGTGCAACACATTTTGACGTTCCCGACTTGACTTACAAAGACAATACTGTAAATTTATTAAATTGGATGATTAGTAAAACGAAATAAAAAAACTGCCCATAACATCGTATTGGCAATAGGCGGGCTGAAAGGCTTCGTATCAACGGAAGTGCAAAACTCAACTTCAGTTCTTCGATTGAACTTCGGTGCTAAATTTCCCGCCCATCGCCAATACGTTTCCCGTTATGCGTAATATCGCAACACCAAAACATAACGGACAGACAATGATAAAAAAGACAACACTTGCACTTGCGACAGTGCTATTATTCAACTTGACAACAAAAGCACAGACTTTTGAACTTGACCAAGTAAGACAAATTCCATCAATCAGCGAAAGCAATATGAAAACTATTGCTTTATCCATTCAGAAACTCTTTGACCAAGCAATCAAAGAACCTGAAAAGAACTCAACCATTAAAGCAGTAAGCGAAACTGTTTACGGTTACTATGATACGGACGGAGACAGTAAACTTGACAAAGTAAATCCACGAAACGGAAAACAATACGCTCAATCTGACGAGAGCGATTTAAAAAAGAATAACCGTTTACTTTTCAATTTGACCTTTGATGATATAGGAAAGCTCGTTGTTCCCGATAAAATTTACGTTATCTCAAACAGACAAGAAGAAGAAAACAGACGAATTTTGACAGTTGGACTTTTAGCTTTTGAACTTAACGTAACAGAAGATATAAAAAAGGAGCTATCAACAGTTCAACTTAAAAATTTAGCAAAAGCTGATGTAAACTCATTGACAGGTGGCCTAAATCCTGTTACGATAAAAATTCCTTTCAATTTATCTTTTGGTACAGCAAAATCAAAAGAAACACAAGGGAAAGTAATTAAACGTGGCGAACAAATAGACATAACAATCAGTCGCTATTTTAAAGGTGTAGAAGAAAAAAATAAGTTTATTGATATGATCAAAGAGCAGACAGATATTCTTCAATACAAGAAAGGCGAATTTGACTTCATTATAGAAGAAACTTCATTTGGCTACCATATTGACATAAACATTATGAGAGATATGATTTGGTCATCACAGCCAACAAGTTTTTCTGTAACAACAGAAAAAGTAAAATCATTTTCAGGACAAGGTAAAAAAGCAAACAAATGAGAAACATTATAATAATAACGTTTGCCTTATTAGTAACAATAAACGTTAATGCACAGACATCAGCAAAAAAAGTAATTATAACAAAAGCACCTAAAACAGTTCCAGCAGGAAAAGTTTGGAAATTAGAACGTGGAAAACCAACTATTGTTCAACTTCACGAAGGAACTTTAAATAGCGGAACATTTTGCAACGCTATGTTTTTATCAAGACCAGGTATTGTTTTCAATATCAACAAAGGCGACTATTACAAAGCAGAGAGTTTTGGAATTATCTTTAAAGAATTTGAGAAAGTTCAATATACAAACAATGTAACTTATTCGCTAACACCAATTTCTTTTGTTGACAAGAATTTTGAATTACAGGACTTATCAAACAATAGTCCTGAAAACATTGGAACAAAGGAACTTGTTTTTAAAGCAGGCGCAACGGTTTTTGTTGGTAGTTGTTTCATTACCGTTGAACTAACTGAATATAATATGTCGGCTGCCGAACTTGAAAATGAAAAGAAAAAACTTGCAGCCATTGAGAAAGAGAAGAACAGATTAAAAGCAAACTTTAATATTCCTGTTAATCCAGAAAGATATGTTGAACCGGGAACGAAACCTGTTTTAAAAGACAGTTTACTAAACTTAATTGTTTTTTCAAGTAATGCGGTTTTACATAAGCGACCCGGAAAAGGATTTGCAGTAGATGACGTTTCTGTTTGGACAATGACGCTTACAAGTGAAGATTTTGAGCTTAGTAGTTCAAAAGGAATAAATAAATCCTATAAAGTTTTGAATATAAAATACGATAACGAGATGAGAATGCAAGAATTTCAACTTGGAAATTACGAAGGAAAGCATACACACGATTTAAACATATCTTGGAGCAATTCGTCAAAAGATTATTCTTTGCTTTTGACGGCTATTGACCATTCAGAGGAGTATCAATTCCAAAATGTGCAAGCAACTAAAAAACAATAAATATGGAAGAACTAATAAAACAACTTACGGAAGTTCAAGATCTATTGGACAGAACACTCTTAGAAATAGGTCTAAAATATTCTGTATTTCACAGAACACAAGACCAAACACTTGTGAAACCAATTAATGAAAAAGTTGAGTTATATCAAAAACTTGAAGTGAAACTGCAAGACATTGAAAGGCAAATCAGAGAGCAGACGAAATGATACTACGCATAACAAACAAATTGGCAATAGAGCCGGTGAAGTACTTCTATTGAGCTTTTGGGCAAGGTTGAAGAGTAGTAATTCTATTCAACATTTGTGCTAAAATCGGCTCCATCGCCAATTTGCAAACCGTTATGCGTAATTTTGGAACAGACATAGCGGTCAAAAGTGGGCTGACCAACCCAAAGTCGGACAAAGTTGAACACCGACACCAAACAAAAAAGTAAACGCAGGAATGCTGAAAACTGTATAGAGTAAGCAAAGAGTTTAAATTTTTACAAAATGAAGAAATCAATTTTTATACTAACATTTTTGTTAGTTTCAATCGCAGGTTTTAGTCAAAACATTACCTATTCAAAAGATTATTACGGGAATACTGTTGCTAAAGACCAGTATGGCAATGTCATAGCAACTGGTTCAACCGATTATTACGGAAATTTTGTTTGGAAAGACAAATACGGAAATGTAATACAAACCGAATCCAAAGACTATTATGGGAACACTGTAACCAAAGACCAATATGGTAACACTCAAAGCACTAAGTCCCAAGACTATTATGGCAATACAGTTCAAAAAGACCAATATGGTAACACGGAATATAAATACTCGAAAGACTATTACGGAAATATTATCGTGTCAGACCAGTATGGAAATAAAGTTGGGACATACAAAAAGGATTATTACGGGAACTGGGTTTTTTATGAAAATTAAATTATAGGTTATGGCAAAGACACCAAAAAACAACGGTAAACAATGGACTGATAATGATGTCAAAAAATTAGAGAAATTGGTTAAAGGCAATACACCAACTGGGCTTATTGCTTATGAACTTGGAAGAAGTGAAGATGCTGTTCGTTCAAAGGCATGCGACCTTGACATTTCTCTTAAACCGACAAATCAAAGTCCCTACAACAGACAGAAGAAGTAAAACATACGCATAACACGGGTTTTGCGTCAGGCGGGGTGACGTGCAAACTTGGAGCTTTGTGCTACTATGAAACTTTAGTAATAAATTGAAACTTTGTGCTCCGAAACCCGCCCGAACGCAAAGCCCCAAACCGTTGGCGGTAATGCTATGAGGACTACTCTTAAACATATTATTGTATTTATTCTGACACTTTGTACAACAGAAATTTTAGCAAGTCCACAAATGCCAGACTATGTGATTTATGGTAAAGATACAATTGCGACTTACAACCTTATTCTTGAACAATATTTACAACGACAAGACACAGCAAAGAGAGAACAACTTTTTGGACTTGCATTTAGGGACGGAGCGTCTTTTAATTGTTGGAGAGGTTATCAAGCTTTTTATAAAATTGAGAACGACAGTTTATTTCTCGTTGACATTATAAATTGTGGCGAATTGAGAAATAGAAAAATTGATAAGGCTCAATCCTTTGAAAAAATCAAATCCATTTTTGGAGACAAATTAAAAAACGGAAAAGTATTTATTGATTGGTTTGACGGCTATGTAAACTTTCCTTTGACAAACAAAGTATTGAGGTGGGACGGAGTTTTTTACACCATATTTGAACGAGAAAAAGTTATTTCTATCTCTAACGGACTTGTTGGTAAAGTAGAAGATTTTGACAACTATATTGACGACCCAAATAGAATTGACAGACGAGATAAAAACAAGGTTTCTGACATCATATTCAAAAAACTCAAAAAGACAAAATGGAAAAACAAAAATGATTATGACTGTGGCGAAAAGTATTTAGTGACAATAGACGAAAACGGAAACGTGTCGAGGGTTAGAATGCTTTATACAGACGAGGAAATTGAAAAGTATTACGAGAAAGACGAGTATAATTTTTGCATTAACAAAATGTTCAACGCTTTGAAAGATTTAAAATTTGATATTATCAAAGACAAAGGGAAAGAAATATCAGAGGAAATTTATATTGAAACTTGGATTGAGGACAACGGGAAAATTAAAAATTGGACACATTAAAAGCACATACCGCCAACATCGGTTTTGCGTAATGGCGGGCGACGGATTTCTATTGAACATTTGTGCTAAATTGAACGATAATAATTCTAATCAACAGCAGTGCTAAAATGCCGCCACTACGCAAAGCCGTGAACCGTTGTGTGTAACCAGACCGCCGACTTATATGATTTTGCTCATAACAATTAATATAAAAAATACCTATATTCGATTTCTACTAAAATTTTAAACCATTACGCTATGAGTACTTCATCATGTACACCTAAAGAACCATTCATTAAGTTGCAAGAAAATGGACAGGCCAGTATTTTAAATTACAGTCTGCCGCAGAATACTTCATATAATGCAACAGCATTTTTAAATTTAGATATTCCGTTAGATTGGTTTAAACCTATTGAAATAGATAATTTTTGGAAAGATCTTCAAGAACTTCCCCTACATGAACTTGAAGCATTAGTCTTGAGAGATATTCAGAATGCAGGCTCAGTGGGAATTTTTGATAATGTAGAGTTGATAAATAGAGAAAATGTTGCAATAGTAAATCTGGAATTGATCCCCGAGGAGTTAGAAGCTAGATCAAGTGTAAGTGAAACAGAAAAACCGAGCTTATTTCCAATTGACCGAACTTTTAATTTTGAGGATACCGGTCAGAATACAGTTAATATTCCTAATCCTATAACGCCTCAGCTTCCGAATAATCCAACAAGCCCATCGACAGGAACACCGGTATATGTACCTACACCAATAGTAAGGGCGTTTATACCGGTAAAGTATGTAACACGGATGATTAAAGATGGATTCAGACCAATATTAGTTTCTAATTCAACCGGAAACAAAATTTCCACCCAGTTTGTAGCTATTGAAGAACCAGAAGAATTACTTCCTTCTATAATGATTGCATTAGAAATGAAAATGTCATCGTATCTGGGAGATTATGGCGCTGGGAAGACGATAAAAACTTTTTCCCTTCTTCCCGGGGAAAGAACCACTATCACGATTCGTACATATCAGCAAGAGCAGGTTACAAAAATGTTGGCTCAAAATGTACTGGATAGTTATAGTGAGAGCAGTGCTGAAGATTTGCAGAATACCATTCAAAATGAAGTTGGGCATGCTACAAACAAAAGCGTACAAGAAATAAATACCAAAACCAAAAACTGGAAAGCCGGAGGTAGCTTTGGACTAAATCTGGGTGTGTTCAAAATTGGCGGTGGTGGAGGTGGAGGAGGTACATCCTCAGAAACTACTACTGTAAATAATGCTGTTGAGACACAAGTTAAAATGTTGACTGGCGCAACATCCCACCATGTTGCAAAATCAGATTCACTTAGACAAATTGAGATAAATTCCGAAACATCCTCCACTTCAATAAATGAATATGAAGAGACAATCGTAAGAGAGCTGGAAAACATTAATAAAAGCAGGGTATTAAACTTTGTTTTTCGCCAACTCTTGCAAGAGTTTGTGAGTATAACTCACTTAGTGGATGTTTCCTTTGTTTTTTATGGTGGGCTAGAAAATAGAAAATCTGCTCGACTAGCTAATCTGCATGATTTCTTAGATGAAGTTATGAGAGATCGGGAATTCGTCGAAATGGCTAAACGAATGATTTACACTCAACTTTGCAGCATACGAGATTATGAAGGTAATACAGTGGGTTTAATTGAAAAAGTTACTGAAGAACTGAATAATTGTATATGCCCGCTACCTGAACCAGAAATTATAGAATATGTGCGAGTAAAAAAGGGATTAAGTCAAGTATACGAAGGAAGGAAAGTAGAAGGAATTATTCTTGATGTTACAAACAGAATATTACGGACTCCGTCTTTAGTTGTAGATGCTTTACTTGGACAAGGAGAAAGTTTGGATTGCTATAATCAAAAATTACAAGAAGCTGATGCATTAAATAGTGAACTTCAAAATCAAAAATTGCAGCAAGCTATCCAAACTATAGAGCAAATATCCGAACCTGGGGAAAGAGCTAAACTCTATAAGAAAGTATTCTCGGAATGTTGTGATGTTCCACAAAGCGGGTGTAATTGTAAGCATGATTAGGGTTTATGTATTTCAAGTTCAGGATAATCATTTAACTTTTAAATATTTTAATTATGGATACCAATATCTGGGGAGAAGAAGTATTGGATAGCAAAGAATATTATGATGATAATTCTGTGTTGTTTAACTTTAGTTCACGGGATGAGGAACCTCCTGTGTTAGATAAATCCTTATTAGATTTAAAAGGTAGTGCTGTAGAAATAACAAATTCGTTTTGGTGTGACGCTCAGAAAAAGAAAATTGACGTCGTTGATTACGGCGATGATGTTTTTATTTATGGTGTTACCAAAAATATTCCCGCAAATACCGAAATCTATATTTCCATTTGGGATTTTATTGCGTTTAACGTTATCTCAGAACTTCACAAATTCCCTGTTAAGGTTTTAGCAAACAATACATTTTTTGTGAAAATCAGCCTAAAAAGTAACTGGTATATGAAAAGCCCAAATGTTGATTGGCTATTTTATAATGTACATTATTTTGAAAATGGGAAAGAAAAACATAAAGGTTTTCCAAGCAAGCCAGAAGAAATGTTGAAAATTAATGTCGTAAAAGAGATCCCAAGAATAATGGAGTTTCATAAATGGCAATTAGCAACTTCGTGTCAATTAGTTTGGTTTTCAGGTAAAATAAACATCGATGCTAAAAAAGTTAAACCTATTACTTATTTATTAAAAATGGACTGGGCCTTAAAATTTCAAATAGCTCAAGAGGTATATAATGGAATTTTTGAAGAAGGATTGTTTACTATAGCAAAATGGAAAAATGATAAATCAAAGGAGTTTATAGTAAAGCAAATTAGAAAAATGTATGAAGATGCTATTATTACTATTCCCCAAGAGATTGATTCTGTTACTGACTATGGCACTTTTTCATTCGATCTTTTTAGAGACACATTTGAGCCATTAATTGAAAGGTATTATTTTAGAAGCGAAAGTAAAGAAGAAGATTTTTTTAATGTAGAATGGAATGAATATTTTGCTGCTGTTGGTTCAACCACGATGCATATAGCTGCAAAAGGTAAAATTAAAAGATTGGAAAATGAGTTTGAGATATCCATTTTGCAATTAGGTGTATACATTGTTGATGGGTTTAATTTTATTGGCGAGCAGCCCTTAGGTGTATGGAATCCTAAAACCAATTATATGGGTTTAGATTTTAGTAAAGGGATTTCTGTAACAAATGCTACTTATAGGGATTTTCAAAAGAGAAATATGATTGGTATGAATTACAACAACTATTCAGATGTAAAGATTGTGAATGTAAGTTTTTCATTTTCTATACCACTTGATGCATTATGAATAGTAAATTAAAGTCTGTTTTTGGGTGCTTAGCATCTTTTGCAATACTTAGTATTAGTATTACTTTGATAATGCACGTTATTTTTTATATCCCAATTTCAGTTTCAACATGTTCCGATAGCACAGTCTATATTAATGGTGCATGCACAACTCAAGAAATTAATGATAGATATATTATACTCGAGAAGCAATACTTAGGATACTACGGCTTTTTAAGATACATAAGTATGGTTGATTCAAAACCAATATACCTATTTGATAGAAATCAAAGAAAAGTTGTTAAAAAAGGGAATATACATGTAAGGCAATTAACCGGAGATTTAGTTATAAATGAATCTGAAGATTATTTGGAGATATATTATAAGGGTAATAATGGAAGTTCTATTTTTTTTAGCGAAAATACTCCTTCCTTAGCTGAAGGGTGGAAGATAAAAAAATAAGTTGAACGGGGATGAGAGGGTACCTTTTGTACTATTGTATTAGGGAACAATACCAAATGATTGATAGTAATATTAACACTCCGTCAAATAGAGACTATTCCGGCAGGTATTATGTACAGATAAGTAACTTACCTCTACAAGCTTTAGATAGTTTACGTACTTACTATAAAAGGAAGATTATAAATTTTATTGGAGTTCCAAGAGAAGGTAGCTATGAGCCACTGGCAAATATGATTTGTTGGAGTTACTTTAATCTAATTGAAGCAAAACCTACCATACAGTATATGAAGAAAATTTTAAGAACTTACAAATGCTTGTAATTTGAGTTTAAGTTATTGTAAAAGGGAATAAATCTATGGTAATCAGATTTAGATTATTAATTTGAAAGAGGTATTTTTTCATATGACCCTATCTTAGATAATTTCGACACCCATCTGGCTACACACAACATAGTATTGCCAAAAGCGCGGCGAAAGTTTTTCAATGAAACAAATTTGCTAAATTTAAACTCTGGTAATTCAGTTGAGCGGTAGTGCTAAAACTCCCCGCCTTCGGCAATACCCAAACCGTTAGCGGCCACCCATTATGATCTCTCGTCCTGAAATAGGTTGACAGAATTTTTCATTATAGTATCTAGCGTAATTGCATAAAAAAATGCCCCTAAGAAACATTTCTTCAAAGGGACATTCTTTTAATTTAAAGCTCTAGGTTTTTGACTCTTTAATTTTTTCGCGGGCCTTCAGAAATTCGTGGAGAACCAGACCAATTAAACCGCTAGAGACAATTGTCAATACCACTAGTGGCGCAGAAACTTCATCACGAAATAACAGATAATCGACTACGTCAAGGATACATCCAATAGAAATGGAAAATATGATTGCAGAAACTCTTGACTGAATTACAAGTTGTTTAAATAGCTTAATCATTTTAAAGGTTTTAGTTAATTAAATTACTGCCACCAACCGAAGCCAACACCTACAAGATACCCTGCTGACCTTACTCCTGCACCTACAAGCCCACCAGCTAATACTCCAACAAGACCCCCACCGGCTCCAATCGTTCCTCCTCTCACTGCGCCTTTTACATCTTGTTTCACAAGTTTCTTTTTATTTACCGGTGTATTGTTTCTTGAAAAAGACTGAAAATGACCGAGCCATTCATCAGACTCAATCTCCCAATATTGTGCAGAATTCGTTGCAACGCTAATTGCACCCGCCACAATAAGATAATCTTCAGGGACACTTAAATTACTACAAGATTCAAGTAAGATACCACATTGCTCCTCGAAAACTCCAAGATTGCTGTAAGTATCAATATAATATTCTAAGGACTCCAATATATTTACCGCATCCGGGCTTAAGTTGTTGTATGCGCTCTCCGAAATAAAACTTTCATAATTCCAGTTTTCCATCTCTGTTTGCTCAAAAGTTTCATTCATATAACCCCCAAACTTTGAAAGTATCGTTGTGATAAGCTATTCAACGAATCAAGAAAATCTGAGGAAAAAGGTACCAGTGTATAATTATCAAGATTTACTTTTATGTGGCTTAAGTACTCGTTATGCCATATACCTAAAGAATCGGCGTATAAAGCAATGTTGTTGGAAATCGATGAATCACCAATATTCACCACCCCTCGATTGAGCAGTTGCATAGAATGATTATTAATTAGATAGTCTTTGTTGTCTTTTTGGCATGAGGCAAAAAGCAGCAAAAATGATAAGAATGGAAAAATTAGATACTTTTTCATTTTGAAGGGTTTAAGGTTAAATAATGAGACTAAGATAGAATGTTAAAATTGCCAGGGTCTAGGCAATCCTTAACTCTTTGTTAAGAAAAATCGAATACCTTTTTTTAAATATTTTATCTTTTCTTCCTTTAATACAAAGGTCAATTATTGTAATTCAAGCTCCTTCAGCTTTATGTAATAAAAAGTAGTATTTAGGATTCAAGATTGCATTCTAAATATTCTGCCATTATTTGATTGAGAATTATCTGAAGGCTAAAAATTCATATACACAAGTTCAAAATGAATTTGCAAAAATGGGCGGCCGCTAACATCGGTTTCACGCAATTGGGCGATAGACGATGGCCATTCAACTCTTGAAATTCTACTGAACATTTGTAACTTGGCTTTAATAAATACGCTCTTTAGTGGCCAAGCCGGCGGACGGAACTCTTCCCCCAACTGCGTGAAGCCGCGGGCGTTGGCAGAAATATGGTTAACAACCTACTAACTTCAAAAGTCAATATAGGACGA
>CAZBBO010000033.1:419-14756 GCA_964490345.1 uncultured Ferruginibacter sp. | reverse complement strand
GCCCAACCCAGTTGTCCGATTGGTTGTTCAGGATAGCCGTCATTAAAACTCCAAAGAAATTTGCTTGTAAACGCTTGAAAGAACTGTCTGAATATTTGCAGGCGATTATTTGTTTCAAGAAGTTTGATTGCCGTTTTTGTCAACGATAGCTTACCATTTACTTTTTTTACAAGCCCGGTAAGTCCCACTGTTAGTCTTGCACTTCTTATGGCAATGCAGTCGTCTTCTTTCCAAAGTTTCGTTATTCCTCTTTCAATATGTTCGTCAAGTAAAAACCTCTTATCGTAAAGTTCAACCATTACTTTTTTCGGTAATGCTCCAAGTGGTGTCAACTTGATGTGCTTGTCACGCTGAATAATTTTTAGATAATCTTCTATTATTCTAAAAAGCGGAATTTGGTCAAGTGTTTTGTCATCAATGTCATTGCAAAATTGAACAGGAGATTGGCTGCCAAAAGGGTCGTAAAGTAAATGATGAATTTCGTTTGGTGATAGTCCTAAAAAATTATCCATCGGAGTGTTGTTCCGCAGAAAGATATTTTCTTCTATGTTGTCAGGTATTTTCATTTACAACTGTTGAAATATTATTGCTGCCGGCAGTATCTTATTAGAGACGCTGCTTGCTACAACGGGTTTTAATTAGGAAAAGAGGCTGTTTCTTTCATCTTACCTTGTTTAAACCGTTGACTGGCCGATTGATAATATGAAATCGTTTCATTAATCAAGGTGTCTATAAGTTCATGTTTAAATTCTTCCATATCGCCGGTTGATTTATTCCAATTAAATTGCCTGGCTCCCTTTTTATCATCAAGCTGGGTAAAAATATTTTGTTTAAGCAACCCTAAAGTACGGTAATTGCCTACAAAAGCTCTTTCTTGTCCTGATGGAATTTGATTAATATCCAATCCGTAAAAAGAAGATACATATTCCCAGCCAAGATATCCAAACAGCGTGGGCATGATATCAATTTGGGAAGTAAGCCGATTAATATTTTCGGCAGGTAATCCTGAGTTGAAAATAATACAAGGAATATGGTGCTTAGAAAGATTGATTTCCCATTTACCTGCGCTACTAGAGCAGTGGTCTGCAACAATAACAAAAACGGTATTGTTAAACCAGGGTTTTTGCTTTGCCTCTCTTAAAAATTTACCTAATGCATAATCTGTGTATTCTACTGCACTCTCACGCGAGCCTTGTGGTCGTTTTATTTTTCCCTCAGGAAAGGTATATGGTTTATGATTTGAAGTGGTCATAATAAACTGAAAGAATGGTCTATTGCGTTTTGCCTCTATATCTGCAAACTTCAGCGACTGTTTATAAATATCTTCATCGCAAATACCCCAAGCGTTTTCAAAGCTCACCTCATTATTTTGAATTCGAAATCGCTCTGTAGCAATATTTTCAGGAATTGGGTTTCCACGATCTCTATCTACAATATAAAAGCCTTGTCCGCCAAAAAAAGCATTCATATTGTCAAAATAACCATCTCCGCCATAAACAAAATATGAGTGGTATCCTCTTTGTTTAAAAATTGTATTTATAGAATAGAGGTTTGAATTATTTGGGCGGCGAACAATACTGTTTCCGGGGGTTGGTGGAACACATAGTGTAAGCGCCTCCATACCTCTTACCGTACGCGTTCCCGTAGCATACAAGTTGGTAAAGAAAATACTTTCTTTAGCCAAAGAATCATAATTTGGCGTAAGCTTTTCGGTATTCCCAAAGGAGGATAAAAAATCAGCACTCAAACTTTCAATAGTAACCATAATAATATTGGGCCGCCGTGTGCTTGGTTCATGCGGTATTGTTTCTCTTGAAATATTATCCGGTTCATTTACTACATATCGTTGATTAGGTTGAAGTAATCCGGTCTTCAACAGTTGCCACACCTCATTTTGAGGAAGTGTTATATAAAATGCTTCATAATCCAGTTCATTAGATTTATATGCAGCAAAGAGAGAAAAGATACCATTTTTTGACAATTCATTTACCACTGTGTTCTTGCTAAATTCCCCCTGTTTATTACGTAAAATTGAAATAAAAAGAATAGTGCATAACAGGATGACAGCTGAATATTTTAACCGGCTAAAAATTCCCATCTTATGTGTAAATGCGGCATTCATTATGCCACGCTTGAAAAAAATCCAAATTGTAAAAAGCACGAGGCAGATTAGTCCTCCTATAAGCAGAGGCAACGGATACGACTCATTAATATTCTCAACTACTTCATAGGTGTAAATGAGGTAGTCAACTGCAATAAAATTAAATCTTGAGCCAAACTCATCCCAAAAAGTAAATTCAGCCAGGGAGCCGAAATACATAATAAACAAAGTAAGAAATAGGATAAATAATGTAAGCGCCTTATCTAAAAAGGAGCCAATAAAATAATGCGGGAAAAATAACAGGTAGAGATTATAAATAACTACAAAAAACAAGCCGATAGTTAAATCAAACAAAAAGCCAATTCCAAATGCTGGAAGGAGGCTTAAAAAGGTTCCGGAAAGATAGGTAAGCGACCATATTGTTAAGGCCACCCTTATCGCTGTGGAAACGATCAGATAAAGGAAGACTATAGAAAACAATAAGGAATAACGCCCCTGAAACAGTTTTTTCATTTTAACCATTATATAGAGATGTAAATAAACAAATTTTAGCGATGAATCCGGCTATTGGCTGTAATTATTTAGCCTGCACAATCATACCTTTAAAAAGACAATATTCTATAGAAATCACATAAAGGGTTATAAAAACATAACCTTTTTCATAACAAAGAAACTATAGTGTTCTTATTAAAAATATTTTTTATTGTTCCTCGCTATTAATAGTATAAAATAATTACATTTATGAAAATTATACCTTTTTCTTACCGGAACTGTTAAAGAGAAAAGAAGCAAACATAGAGATTGATTCAGCGCACTAAGAAATCACATCCAAAGTCTCTACAATGAAAAATCCAACCCATTTTCATTTGTTTGCCTCATTGGCTATTTCTTTTACTTTGGCTATCGCTGCTGAATCTACAACCGCCCAGGATTTTGAAAAGATTAATATAAAAAAACCGATTACTCTTCATGGTAATGTAAATGTTCAGTTTGATTATTATCATGCAACAGGTATTCCTGCGCGGCAAAAGGAATTTAGCTGGATGATAACCGGAAGCCCTTTGATTAATGTTCTGGGTGTAGATGTTCCTCTTTCCTTTCTTGTATCCAATTATGATAATAAATTTTATCAACCTTTTAATCAATTCGGCATCAGTCCAAAATATAAATGGGCCACCGTTCATTTAGGGTATCGGAATATCACTTATTCAAATTACACTTTAGCCGGCCATCGAATTCTTGGAGGCGGTTTTGATTTGACACCAAAAAAATACAGGATAGGCTTTATGTATGGGCTACTAAGGCGCTCTACTTCTATAGACACCACCATGAATGCTAATCCTCTGTACGTGAGGCCTGCTCCGGTTTACAAGAGAATGGCATTGGCCGGTAAAGTGGGTTATGGAACAGATAAAATCTTTATTGATTTAATCTATTTTAAGGGGTGGGACAAAACATCATCATTAGATAGTAAACTAAAAGATTCTATTCTTCCTGCAGAAAATACAACCATAGGAATAAATACAAAAGTTACACTCACAAAAAAACTTACCTGGTCGGCAGATGTGGGATTAAGCGCTTATACCCAAAACCGAAATGATGAAAAGGATACTACCGGAGTAAAAAAAGATTGGCCTAAAAGTATTCTTGGATTGCTGGTAAAAGATAAAATCAGTTCTAATTATTATTTCGCCGGAGAAACAAGGGTTGGATACACGGAAAAGAAATGGGGGGCTCAATTAGTTTATAAAAGAATAGACCCATCTTATCAATCTATGGGCGCATACTTTTTTCAAGATGATATACAAGAAGTTTCTTTAGCCAATAACTTTAAGCTCGACAGTGGGCGATTAAACATTAATACCAGCATCGGATTTCAAAAAGATAATCTTAAAAAGCAAAAGACATCTACTTCCAAAAGATTTATCGGCAATGCAAATATTAGCTACATACCGTCTCAAAAATTTGGTATCAATTTTAATTATAGCAATTTTGGAATCTCCAATAACCCGCTTCCCACCTCAATGTCAAGTGAATTGTTTAAGCAAGTTAGTAACAGCTTTATGCTAATGCCCTACTTTAATTGGGTTAATCAAAAATCTATTAAAAACCTAAATATAATTGCTTCATATCAATCATTAAATACACCAAAGAGCAATTTAGGTTCCGTTCCGGACTTAAACACATATTCCATTACTACCGTGTTTAATTACACCTGGATAAAAGAAGGAATTAATGCCAATGCTGCCACTAATTATATCAACTCAAAAACGTCAGCAGGTGACATTGGCTCTTATGGTGGCACAATAGGTGGAATGATACCTCTTTTACAAAGAAAGGCAACCTTCAACGCATCCGGTTCATTTTTGCAAAATACATTTAACAATAGCAGCAGCGGATATACCATTAGGGCAACAGCGGGATTTGGCGTTCCGCTTGGAACACATCATAACTTTCAATTAATTGGAAACTATATGACCAATACATCAACAACAGCCGTTACTCCAAGTTTTGATGAACTAACTGTTCAATTTATTTATGGGTTAACCTTCTAAAATTGGCAACACATGAAAACAAAATCTTTTAGTATAATAAATATCATTAAACGCAGTGTGCTTTTGCTTTGTTTAATATCATCTGCACTATTATCAAAAAGCCAAATTGCTCCTCCAATTACCGTATCCTTTGTGTTACAACCTCCTTATTCTTCCAATTATTCTTCATACGAAAACTTATCCAATAGAATTATCATCAATTTGGTAGGAGGAGCAAGAGCCCAGGATATTGTTTTGCATGGTCGTTTATCTAATACTGACCGTGATTTTTCAATCGCAACAAAACAAAATTATATAGGCGGTGTTTTTAATTTAGGAATTGCACAACCCAAAACCATTATTAATGATCCAACACAACTGCGTTTCTTAGCAAGAAATAATATAGACCGTCTAAGCTCATCTGACGCAGACTGGACCCGTTTGATGAGTGAAAATCAATTACCGGAAGGGCAATATGAATTATGTATTAATGCATTTGCTGTTGTAGGAGGGCAGGTCTCTAATATGGCCGGAAGCGCTTGTTTTACCTTTTACATCACCAATGCGCAACCTCCGGTTATCACATCACCGGTTAATGGGCAGGAATTAGACCCTTCACTCCCTAATACAGTATTTGCCTGGACACCTCCAATAGGTAATACATTAGGAGCAAATATCGTGTATGATTTGTATGTGGTTAAAGTTTTAAAAGGCCAAAATCCTAACGAGGCAATGAATGGTGCTGTTAATTACAAAGCCAATAATCCTTTAATCAAAACGAACCTTACCACCAACCAATACGTTACACAACCTTATGATTTAACTATTGATTCAAACACACTATATGCAGCACAGGTTATTGCCAGAGATGCATCAAGACAGGTTTCCTTTAAAAATAATGGCAGAAGTGAAGTAGTAACATTCAGAAAGGGAAAAGCTAATAAGCCGGGCCTGATTTTGACAGTTACAAAAGAGCCCAAAGAGAAATCTTCGGGAATCGGTTACCCGGTTACTAATGTTGACCCGGTTCCGTATAGCCAGTTAAAAGGAAAGTTATATTATAAGTTTAAAGATAAGGCAGGACCCACACCTAAAGCCAACGGGCAAATTCAACAGTCCTCCCCGAAAAATGTGCAACTTAATTTATCGGGAGCAGATAGCAAACCCACAATTAGCAATAGTTTAAGTATTGGATTGGATAATATGTCCTACAATAAAGATAATATATCGATTAGCGGAGCCGAACCTCTGGCAGGGAAAAACATCAGCCTTGTGGTGACCTATATTTTTTCAGGAACCGCTAATGGACAGCCTTTGAATGATATGCTTTTAAATAAAAACTCCAGTTTATTTCCCAAAGGATATGATGATGATGATAAAGTAATAGCAACTACAACTACAAAGACTGATGGTAGTTTCACTTTTGATTTTGTGAATGCAGAAAAAGTACTTGGTGTATTAGATTATCAGTTTTCATACTATGGTGGTATGGAAGGCGCAAAAGTTAATTATGAAGGGAAATTTTATAAAGTATTGCGCATTCGAGTAGAAGACAAATATTATTGCAGCCCCGATGTAAATATTAAAGTGGATCCATGGAAAGGAATAGACTTAGGCAACTTAGTGTCTTATGTAAAGAGTTATTCATTAAAAGTAAAAGTAACCACTACGAAAGCTCCCTTCTGGGATATGGCTGAAGGAATAGGAACGAGGTTATCCAATATAACTACAATGATTATCCGGAAGAAACCGGTAAGCGCTGTCCCTTCAACTGAAGGAGAAAATTCCGGAAAACTTGCAAAACTACCCGATGGGAGCCGCCAACTGTCTTCTCACGTAACTGATGGGGATGGTTTTGTTACTTTTTACAATCTGGTACAACATGATAAGGACAATAAGATTGATCGTTATTACATTAAATGTGTTCCGAATGATAAAGATGGAACCTTCACTTTTGGAGGAAAAGAAATGGTATTCTACGCCCATGGGACAGTTCCTTTCCCTTTCGTCAATTCCGATGCTTTTAATTCCTTAACTGTTCAAAAAGATATTATATGGAATCACGAGCTTGAGATAAAGACGTATCTTGACAGTATATCTTTAATTCCAACTCTACCCCGAATTGCTGGTAAATTAGAAGTAGCTCAGAACGTAGAAGCCAAATCATTGAGCGGGAAAAATGTAGCTATGATGAGTTTTTACACAAACTCGACCATGAAGGGAAGTTCGGTTAAGACTGACGCCCTAGGCAGGTATCAATTTAATAAGTTAGACGTCGAAGAGCGCCCACTGGAAGAGGGAGAAGTACTTGATCCAACTAAACCCCGAAAAGTAATTGGACCCAAAAGAACCATTCTTGTTAAGCCAGATGGATTTGAGGGACAATCGAAAGAATACCCTCCCTTACCCTGGGGGAAACAGTTACCAAACGAGGATTTTAAACTTTATCCTGATGGGAAATTAATAGGTTATATTGAAGATGAGCTTGGCAATCCTGTTCATGCAGATGTGGATGTGGACGAACTTTCAAAGACTACCACCGAGCCAATTTTTACTTTCAAGAATATACCAGGAGTTAGTGGTAACATGAAAATACCTACAGGCTATATTGAAGGATTTGACATGAAGGCACCATCTGGGAAAAGAAAGGTTACAATTAAGCCCCAAGACCATGCTTATGCAACTCTTGATACCACAATCAACATTAATTTGGCAAGCAGTAAGCCTTCATCAATAAAATTTGTGGTTCGACGTGCTCAAAAAAGACTTCGTTTTAGAATAGTTGAAGCTCCTGAAAATGTAAAGCGAAATAACCTATCAATGCCGGTAGTTGTAACTCAAATTAAGCCTATCGGCCGGGCTTTAGTTAAATTAGATGCTCCTGGAAAACCGGTTGCAGCAATTAGTGATGTAGATGGTTATGTTACACTCATTTTTGAAAGCCAGTCGTCCACACACAACTTTATTATAACCACTCCGGAAGATCCCGGTAAATATGAGGAAGCTTCTTACACCATCAACAATTCAGAGAACACTATAAAAACTGTAACCTACAGCAATGCCTACCTGAAAAAGGCAGCTACTATTACAGGAACAATTACAGTAGGCCCGGATAAGAAGCCTTTACAAGGTGCCAGTGTTTATATAGAAATGGGAGGAGGCAAAAGAATAGAAGCCCAATCTAACGCAGAGGGAAAATATGTTTTAAATGGAATTCCGAAATCACCTGCGGAACGAACAGTTTGGGCATCAAAATCAGGTAGCAGTCCCAATATCATTAGTCAAAATAAAAAACTCACCATTGCACAAAATAATGAAGTTAATTTTAATTTGCTTATTGATAATGAATTGACAATTGAAAACATTTTTGGTTTTGAAGTGGATATTCAATCAAAGGCCAAAGCATCTGACGGAACATGGCTAATTAGTGGTAGCCTCATCAACCTACCAGAGAATGACAATTTCGCTCTGCATGATAATAAACAATCTATTCCTTTTCATGATTTGAAAATTAAAAAGAGTGGTATAGTAAAAGATGGTATTCCTGTAGGCACACCGGCTACAGATATATTGTCAACAGACCTCGCTAACATAAAACTATTACTTCAAAATTCGTTTGCTGTTATTCAAACCCCGTCTTCAGGAGACTTGCTGGAAATAAAAGGCAGTAATCAGAAAGGAAGCCTGATGGGAAAAATATATATTCAAAAGGCTTCATTTCAATTTACACAAGAATATGTAAAGTTTAATGATGATCCTGAGCTTGCAATGCTGTTGACAGAAAGTCCGGGTACTTTTAATACAAACCTTCCATCTGTCGAAGCTGACAAACCGACTAAAAAGAAGTTTGGTGTAGCTAACCTTAGTGCGAAAGCCTTGAGTTTTAAAATACTTGGGTTCGATGCCGAATCAGATGCCGTACAATCCTGGGTTCAGGATAACAGTATAAGTATTCAAATAAACATTCAAATAAATGGTTTGCCTGGTATGACACCATCCAAACTGGCTATTAATGTGGGTAGTTTGGTTATACATCCTGAAAAAATAGAACCGTTGAAAGGTGATAAGCCAATTAAATTTAATTTGGAAAAATGGCAATTTATAGGAGATACCTGGCAACTTTCGACATCTGGGGGTGCTATCCATATTCCAACAGGTACCATGAAGACAGGAAGTTTAGATGTTCCATTGGAGAATGTTTCTTTAACTCCTGATAAGATTTCTATTGGCAACTTTAATATTAATAATCTTTCTTTTGCAGGTATTGTTCCTGTAAATGTAATTACTACCAAACCAGCTTTTGGTTTTAATAAAAGTGTTGGTAGCGACCAAAAAGGGCATTACGAACTAAGCCTCATAGGGGAAGAAGGAAGTCCGGGTGTTACTATAAAATCTCTACCCGGAATGAAAGTAGGGGAAGAAATGAAGTTTCAGAACTTCTCATTAATCAGCAATGGAGAGCAAAGAGTACTAACCGGCAATCAGCCTAACACTATTACATTTTACAATGTGATGAAGGTAAAGCCGATTACATTTACCAGTGGCACAGATTATGTAAATATGGATTGTGGAATAGACTTGAATATTCCACAATTGGAGGAGACCATGGGTGTAATCCAATTCTCTAAGTCGGAAGGCCAGGTAAAATTCAAACTCTACCCTTTAAATGTTTCACTCCAAGGCCCCGGTGGTGTTAACTTTTCAGCCAATGTAAAATTTAACGAAACCCCGCAAACACTCACAGAAGGTAAGTTTACCGCACTGGGTACTATTCACGATAAAGAAGGAATTAACTTAAAAGGTTTTTTGGTTAAAACCCCACAAGAGGCCTGGATACAGGTGGACCCCGAAAACCAAAAAATGCCATTAGGCGGCAACAATACCAGCTTAGCTAATATCAAAGGTAAGATGGAAGCCGATATGAGTAATGGGCAATGGAAGAACTTTACTTTTAGTGGAGAGATGATTGGGTTTACAGGTATGCAGGGCAATACACGGAAAACTTTTGTAGTTACCGGCTCTATCAATGCAGTAAACCAAAATATGGAGGTGAAAAATATTTCCGGTGGTTTTGCCGGAATTTCATTTACCTATGATATCGTTAACAGTCGTTTTACTGGCAACCTGGAAATAGATCAGAGTTTAGGACCTTTAAGCGTTAAAGGAACTGCTGCTCTTATAGTAGATCCTATCGGCTGGTATTTTATCGCAGGCGCTCAATTACAAGCTCCGGGACTAGGCGAGTTCTCTGCAGGGATATTGATTGGCGATTATAAAACCATGCCTGGTGAAGTATCGCAAAAACTGATGCAATATGCATATGACAAAAATGTTCCACCGGGCTTTCAAAATGGTATTTCCGGATTTTTCTTCACCGGTAAGAAAACCTTGCCCATAAGTGTTCCCAATGTTGATATTAATCTTGTTATCATTAAAGTGTCGTTTGGGGTAGAAGCAGGGTTGGATGCAAGGCTATGGATGAATTTTTCGGACGGCGGCAAAGAAATAGGGATAGGTGTCATGGCCTTTATACACGCGTATTTAAAGGGATCAGCAATTACATGTACTAAATTTTATGCAGACGCAAGAGCTGAAATAGGCGTAACAGGAATATACAATATAACAAACGGCGTATTTACAGTCAAAGGATGCGGAAGCTTTAAGATTTCAGGTGGCATTAAACAATGCTTCCCTTATCCGTGCTTTAGTGATGGTATTTGTTGTGGAGGTTGTGGAAGTGTTTCAACAAGTGTAGGATTCAGACTTGATTTAATTTTAGACTCAAATGGAAATTCGGATATGTCATTTGGAAAAGGTAGTTGTAGTGGGCAATAATTTGAACAAGAGCATCAGGTGAACAAATTGGATAACGATAAACGAGGGTTAATTTATAAAGTAATGATTGAAAAATTATTTATAATGAAAAGAAAACTCATTCTATCATTTCTCTTAGCAATCTGTATCCTGCCAGCATCTGCCCAGGAAGTTACACAAGCAGGAGATCAACCGGTAGCAAAGCCTGTTGTTCAGGGAATTTGGATTTATCTGGGAAGGCACCTTCCTAAAAATTTCAATTACATAGTTGAAAGAAAAAAAGAAGGGACACAACGATACGAGAAATTAGCTGAAGTAAAAGCTTCTGCCAGTGAATCAGAAATGAAAGAACGACAACAAAACTATCAGAAATACTTTGATAAGTTAGACGCATTGGATGCTGGGGAGATAGATACCCTGTGGCAATATTTTACAACACATTCTTCGATTGACAGTATGTACAGCAATAACTTGCCCATGATGCATTTACTAACCGGAACAGCCTGGTTTGATAACACCGCAGAAAGTAAAACCGGATATATTTATCGGGTTAGTGTTGTAGGTGCCGATAAAAAAGTACTGTCAGAAAAAGAATCCAACCCATCTTCCTCATTACAAAAAGTATCACTTCCCAAAATTAATTTTTCAACTAAGAAATATGCAGACGGAAAACTTTCTCTCACCTGGGGGGTAACGGATCAACTGAATATGGCACATTTTAATGTTTATCGGACAGTGTTTGATAAAGATTCTTACCAAAGGATAAAAGTAATAAAGGGTGTATATACTGATAAAGATTCACTCAAGCTACAGGGTATTGACTCTATAGGCCTGCAGCCAGCATGGTATGAATATCAAATAGCGGCAGTTGACGCTTTTGGCAATGAAGGCGAAATGCAGGGATATATAAGTGGCAGTAATATTGAGGATTATTATACTCCCCCAGTTTCAAATTTTAAAGCCATTAATACACAAGCAAATCATGAAGTGAAAATTTCCTGGCGTTATGAAAACAAAAGATACCTGAACGGAATAGATATTATGCGAAGTACAAATTACGATTCAGGGTACACGAGGATAGCAACAGTTCCTTTAAGTGACAGTTCTTATACAGACATCCTTCCTGTTTCGGGAGAAAACTATTACTATTATCTCTTGCTTTTGAGCGCCGATAAAGCTCCCGTACCCACTGCAAAAATATTCGCTAATTATACCGACAATAACGCAAAGCCGGAGGCTCCCAATGAGATTGATGCAATAACCATAACCAATGGTATAAAAGTATATTGGAAATGCGAAGAGCCTTTTAGCAAAGGATTTTATGTTTACCGCAGAAATAACACTGAAGATGAATTTACACAAATAAGTCCGTTGGTACCTGCAGGTCTTGATGTTTATTCTTTCTCAGATACATCCCGTCAATTACAATCCGGTGAAGCCTATGAATATATTGTTCGTACCATTAATGAAGATAACCAGTTGAGTGCAGCTTCAGAAGCGGTATCTGCAAACCCCGGAATAAAAAAAGTGATTGTATCGCCGATGAACCTCAGGTATAGAATAGATGAAGGAAACATTACCATAATTTGGGATAACATGAGTAGGTGGGAGAACAACTTACTGGGGTATAAAGTTTTCAGGAAAGCTGCCTCAGAAAGTTTTATTAGAATGGCCAACGACAGTCTGCTATCGGAAAAAAACTTCTTTGTTGACTCCACTATTCAACCTCATATCGAATATACATATGCTGTAAGTTCGTGGGATTTTTCTGGAAATGAAAGCGAAAAATCAATTATTGTTATCCCCGTAATCTCTGAAGAATTACCGGGTGCGCCATCAGGTATTAGAGTAAGCCAGGCTGGGGATAATGTATATGTCACATGGGGGCAGATTGTTGGTAATGTTAATGCTATTAATATTTATCGGTCAGAGCCGGGAGAACAGACAAAGCTGATTACAACAATCTCAGATGCTGATTCTTTCACTGACAAAAATGTTATCAAGGGTAAATTATATTTTTACCAGTTAGCCACGGTAAATAATGCAAACAAGATTGGGGAGATGAGCGGGAAAGTATCAATACGGATAAAACCATAATTCTAAAACGAGTTTTACTTCCTTATTATGCTTCAGTAAAAACGCTTCATTTATTTTGTCATCTTTCATCATTCTTTAATTAGATAATGACATTTAAAAGCAAAATTTTAACTTGCACCTCGTTTCCTTAAGCCGTTCTTTCACGAAATTTTTTAATTCCATTTCGAGATAATGAATATATTCTTTCAGAACTAAGGAATAAATCAGCATTATGCAAATTTTCAAACAGTTCACATTTGATTCTGCCCATTTTCTTCCCAACGTCCCGGACGGACATAAGTGTAAAGAAATTCACGGGCATACTTACTGCCTTACTGTATTTATAGAAGGCCCCCTGGATAACAATTTAAATTGGGTAATGGATTTTTCAGATTTGAAAAGAGCCATCAGCCCGGTTATAAATAGTATTGATCATAAACTAATGAATAATATTTCCGGTTTGGAAAACCCAACCTGTGAACAAATTGCAATTTGGCTATGGAATAAGATAAAGCCCGAAATTCCTTTGTTAAAGAAGATTGAATTGAAGGAAACACCAACTTCCGGTGTTGTTTATGAAGGTTATTGAATTTTACTTAAGAAGAAACAGGAGGCTTTGTTATAAATAAGTATGAAAGGCTTCGGTGGAAACCTGGTAGATAAAAGAGTTAATGATTTTCATTGAGGTGCTTTTTTAAAAAAACTTTTTGATACCTCTTCTTTTTAAAAAGTCCTTTCATCGCTAAAAGGAGTTTTAATACAGATTTAAAATTGATATGAGAATCCTTTATCCAACAATGAGGAAAACGAATCTGAGTACTAAATCATTTCTCAACAAGGTATTCCTACTTCTCTAAAATACTTTATGGCTTTATCCTGTTTTACCATGGTGACTAATCTTTACTAATGTTCAAAAAGTACCGCATTGAGGTATTGTTCTGTATTTGTAAAAATTCAAACTATACTCCGGGATGGGAAATACGGTTATCCCCTTTTTTAAAAAATCACCTATAAAGTACCAAGTCGGGGTATTGTTCTGTGTTTTAAAAAAAACGAAATTTGAATTGGGTCAGGGGGATACCGGCCCGGGAAAATAACCATCAACTTATACACTCTCACCCATAAAGTACCAATCTGTGGTATTGTTCTGTGTTTTAAAAAAAACGAAATTTGAATTGGGTCAGGGGGATACCGGCCCGGGAAAATAACCATCAATTTATACACTCTCACCCATAAAGTACCAAGCCGGGCTATTGTTCTGTGTTTAAACAATTATGACTTTTGCTATAGCCCCATCTGATTTTGGGGGTAATGGTGCCCAAAATACTCCCTTCCGGGGCACTGCTCAATATTTTATAAAATCAGAACTTTAAATAGAGTTTGAGGATACTCACCCTGATAGATTTTTCTTCCCGTCATTTACTCGGTTTTATTCCTAATTACCGGTTTCTCTTTCTAAATTCTCTCCGTTCCAAAAGCTGTTCAATCCATGCCTTCTCTTTCAATGTGCAGTATTTTAACCAGGCATTAAAAGGATGATGTATAAAATTTAATGAGCATACCATAAAACAGTTAATGTATGCAGACTTATCCTCCTGCTGAAATACAGATCAACTCATTACAGCACAAAACAGAGGTACACATTATTAGCCGTAATAAAACAAGGTAAATTTTTATCAGCATTCACAAGCCTTGACTTTTCTTCCGGCTCATTTCTTTGTGTTAAGGTTAGGAAAGTGAAAAGAGATTTTAACCTACATTAAAAGGATGATGTATAAAATTTAATGAGCATACCATAAAACAGTTAATGTA
>CAZBBO010000033.1:0-319 GCA_964490345.1 uncultured Ferruginibacter sp. | reverse complement strand
TTTCTTCCGGCTCATTTCTTTGTGTTAAGGTTAGGAAAGTGAAAAGAGATTTTAAAATCTAAATAGAAAATATGTTCGTATATCCCTAATCGTTATGCTCCATAAATACCGAATTTGAGGTATTGTTTTGTATTTAAAATAATCCGAACTTTGAATTGGGGTGGGGGGGCGTAGCCCCCGCCCAAAGGGGTTCTTACCCTACAAAGTACCACATTGAGGTATTGTTTGGCATCCCTAAATTTCATATCTTTATATCGGGTCAGCGGGATACCGGCCCGGGAATTAAATCAACTTCAGTTACTCAAAAATAATCATCCTC
>CAZBBO010000032.1:0-18603 GCA_964490345.1 uncultured Ferruginibacter sp. | reverse complement strand
TCAAAGATCGCATTTTTTAAAACGCGGAACAATACCTCATCTCGGTACTTTGTGGATACAACTCCAAACAGATGGGACTAAGGAAAATTTTGTTTTTATTAAAACGCAGAACAATACCCCGTAAGACGTATTGTAGGGGTAAAAATAATGTTTCCTGCCCGGGGACGCTACCCGCGTCCCCGATTCAAAGATCGCATTTTTTAAAACGCGGAACAATACCTCATCTCGGTACTTTGTGGGTACTACTCCAAACAGATGGGGAACTGCCGTTCCCACCCTAAATCAAATTTCGTTTTTTTTCAAACACAGAACAATACCTCATCTCGGTACTTTGTGGGTACTGCTCCAAACAGATGGGGAACTGCCGTTCCCGCCCTAAATCAAAGTTCGTTTTTTTTCAAACGCGGAACAATACCTCATCTCGGTACTTTGTGGGTACTACTCCAAACAGATGGGGAACTGCCGTTCCCGCCCTAAGCAAATTTCAGAATTATGAAACCATGAAACAATACCTCATTAGGGAGCTTTATAGGTACTACCCCAAACAGACGGGGCTAATGTAAATTTCTGATTTTTTAAAACATGGAATAATACCTCATCATGGTATTTTATTGGTTAAAACAACCTTTTTGGACCCACCTAAATTTAAATTTCGGATTAATTCAAACAAGTAACAATGCCCTCAATCCGAAATTTATAGAGCATAACGGGTATGCATAAACGGATTGTTTTTTAATACCTGATTACTGCTATTTGAATTCCAATTTTGTATAAAAAATATCGAATTAGTGAAGTATTGTGTTTTGAAATTTATTACTCTTCCGGAATAATCATTATTTTATAACTCCATGATAAAATTAAATTGAAAAAGCACATCTGTTTAAAAGCGATAAATATAATAAGAGAAGAATCAAGAAAACTCCTAAATCAAATACTCTTTGTTAGAAAAATAACAACCTTGGTTTGCCACTTTAGGTAAGGATATTATTAAAGCCTGTTGTTCATAAAATCTACATGCCCTGCCCGCCACCTTGATTCATATCCTGCATACTATCCATCTCACCGCGGATGTTTTTACGCTTGAAAAGTGAAACATCCATTTTCCCAAAACGATAATTAAAATTTATCCGTACCATTTGTGGGTTACGATGACGATAATTGTCTTGCACAAAGAAAATAGACTCTGAATGAACTTCGTATTTTCTTGTACGGAAGATATCACTCCATTGAACAGTTATAGAAGCAGCATTGCCTTTTAAAAAGTTTTTACGTACAGATAAGTCAAAGCCGTAATTAGGTTTAATATATCCTTGGGCAGTAGCTTGACCCATTCCCCAGCCAAATCCACCTCCTCCACCACCGCCACGAACACCACCACCTACAGCATTCAACAATGTTTTTGCCTGATAATCGGCGTTAAATTGAATAGAGATTTTTTTTGGAAGGGTAAAGCTTTGAGAAACTTTTCCAAACCAACTAAATCGTTTACTGGCTTCCGTACCGGGAAGATTGCCAGCATTTATTTTAATATAAAAGAAGTTTAAGTTAGTATTGATATCCCACCATTTTGTAGCCTTATTACGAGAGGTGATTTCCAATCCACTGGTAAAGCTGCTGTTTGCATTTGCATAGGTGCTCATTAACAATGTGTCACTTTGTAATGAGTTTGGATTGGCCATTTTAAACTGATATTTAGTAATTAAATCATCAGTATATCTTCCATATATACTTAAAAGAAGGGAATGGCCGGGTTTGTATTGATTTGAATAACTTATCTCACCCAAATTTGAAAACTCAGGAATTAAATCTGGGTTCCCCTGGCTAAGATTGAGGGAGTCTGTATAATCAATAAATGGAACTAATTGCCAAAAGTTAGGACGGTTAATTCTTCTTGAGTAATTAACCTGAACATCTTGCTTTTTGGTAATACTGTATGTAAGAAAAACACTTGGAAATAAACTAAAAGGATATTCATTTCCGAATAATTGAGTTTTTGAAATATAATTTCCGGTATATTTTGAACTTTCAACACGTAAACCTGCCTGATAAGAAAACTTCTTTATTTGCTGTGAAAAAGTGGAATATCCTGCATAAACCTCATCTACGTATTTGTATTCATTTTCTAATGCAGGCACCGGGATATAATCTGTTCCGAGTGTTTTTATAAAACTCTCATTATGGCTATATACTGTACGTCTTGAAAATCGGAGCCCACTTTCTATTTTTAATGTTTTGCTTATAGGGTTTACAAAGTCAGTTTGCAAAGTTGATATTTTCGTATTGCCATTTGTTTTTGACTTTTCATTAACTAGAGGCCCTTTAGGAAGGTCACTTGCATCAAAGTATTGAGTGCCGAAGATTCCGGTACTTTTATTTTCCCATGAATTATAATAGCCATCAACAGTCCATTCTTTACCTGCTTTTGCAAAATTGTGTTTGAAGTTTGCAGAGGTTCCAAAATTTCCTCCTTTTGAAGTATTATCTGAAGTACGTAAGCCATTTTCATAATCATCTATCACCCCAAAATACTCCCAATCACGATAAATATTCAGGTCATCATCATTGTTGAATTTTCGCTTTGAAAAACTTCCGCTTAGTGTTAATGTATTTCGATTATCTATAAGATAGTCGAGACCTAATCTGGCAAAGCCGAATCCCCCGGTAAATTCAGGGTTGCTGTTTTGAATGTTATTACTTATTGAATCAACACCGATGTAATCAATACGATTTACAAAAGAAACACCTTTTGATTTCATGGTATTAACCATTGCCGACATAAAGAGATTCACCTTTCCTTGCCTGATATTTATATCACCACCACCACCAGGCATACCAAAAGAATTAATACTTGCACGCAAGTTCCCATTGTACCCGCTCCTACGATTTTTCTTTAAAACAATATTTAAGATACCACCGCCACCTCCACTGGCATCATATTTTGCAGAAGGATTGGTAATTAGTTCAACACTTGCAATTTGGTCAGATGGAATCTGGTCGAGTTGGAGCGTTGTTGGTCTTCCATCTACAAAAATTTGAGGAGATGTATTACGTAAAGAAACATTACCATCAATGTCCACATTTAAAGACGGGATATTTCGCATAATATCTACAGCTGTTCCACCGGTTGCTGTAAGGTCTTTTTCAACATTATATACCTTACGGTCAATATTCATTTGCATTAAAGGTTTACTTGCAGTAACTGTAACATTTTGAAGCTCCCTCGAATCTGCATCCATTTTAATATTACCAAGGTCTTTAATGGCCGCATTTAACATAGATGAATAATCGCCGTTACGCGCGCTTCCCATATTTATATCGAATCGAATTTTCTTTTCAATGGGCTTATAGCCAACAGCAGATACAAGTAATTTAAAACTTCCCATTACAGGCAGTTGGTCAAAAAGAAAATCTCCTTTTTTATCTGATAAGGTAATTCCCAAAGTTTTATCAATACGCTGTTTACTTACAGTGTCCATTTGGTTTTGCATCAACTGAATACTGGCTGCTTCAATAGGTTTATTTGTCTTAGCATCTACCAACTTCCCATAAAACTGGCCTGAATTCATCATTTGCCCACCCATTCCTTTTGCTCCGGATATGGGCATTTGAGCTGTAGATAAAATAGGTAAGAATAATAAAGGCAAGGCTATGTAGAGCAGTAGTTTCATCTTAAAAATTGAGTATGCAAAGGTGCATGTTTTAAGGGTTTTAAAAGGATTATTGGCTAATAAATAGCTAAGTATTAACATTTAATGAAAAATTTTTCAAAAAATTGATTTTGTATGCAAAGGCAATTTATATATTTTTGCTTCCCACAAAATGGTAGCCATAGCTCAGTTGGTTAGAGCATCAGATTGTGATTCTGAGGGTCGTGGGTTCGAGTCCCATTGGCTACCCAAGTCCTCCTTTCAAAAGGAGGATTTCTCTTTTATTGAATAAAGTTTAAATGAGAAAGTTTAAGAAAGGATTATATATTTTCAGTCTTCCAAACATTCGTTAATATTCTTACCAGGCACGATGCTATTGCTTAAATTTACATTATGCATAAAATTGCAACCATTATGATGAATAAGAGATTTTTGCCCGTTATCCTATTTTTTGTAGCAGCTAGTTTTTTTATTGCCTTTCAAACAATGGGGAAATCAGAAAATGATGACAACCCCAAAGTGCGTAATGCCAAAATTATTCGCAACATTGGAGTTTTGTTGCAGGAAGGGCATTATAGCCCTAAAAAGGTGGATGATAATTTTTCTTCAGTGGTTCTAAAAAATTTTTTGGAAGGCCTGGATGGAGATAAAAATATTTTTCTGTTATCAGATATCAAATCGTTTAAACAGAGTTATAATAACAAGATAGATGATGAATTAAAAGGAGCTCCACTTAAATCATTTTATGATATTAATAGCGTATATCAAAGGCGATTTGAAGAAGTGTCTCAACTCTATCAGAAATATCTTTCTACTCCTTTTAATTTTCGAGTTAATGAAATGATTGAATTGGATCCCAAAAAGCGCGACTTCCCTAAAGATAATTCAGCAAGAGAGCAGGCGTGGCGCCTGAGAATGAAATATATGGTTTTAAGTAAGTATTCAGATTTTTTGGATGAGCGGGAGAAGAATAAGGACAAAAAGGATTTTGTTCAAAAAGCAGATAGCACTTTAGAAAGAGAAAGCAGGGATTATGTTCGCAGACAAATGTCTCGGTATTTTTCAACACGAAAGACCCGCGAAACTAATGATGAGAATTTCAGCACATTTATAAATGCTATTACCGGAACAATGGATCCGCATACAACCTATTTTCCACCTATAGATTTACGCTCATTTAACGAATCCATGAGCGGACATTTTTATGGAATAGGTGCACAATTAAAGGAGGATGATGGTAAAATTAAAATTGCTAGTTTGGTAACAGCAGGGCCTGCCTGGAAAAATGGAGAGCTTAAAGTAGATGATGAAATTATAAAAGTTGGGCAGGGTAATGAAGAACCGGTTGATGTTACAGGATATTCTGTTACTGATGCGGTAAAACTTATTCGTGGTGCCACTAAAGGATCAGAGGTGCGGCTAACAGTTCGTAGAATGGATGGAACTATTAAAGTGATTTCATTAATAAGAGATGATATTAAGTTGGAAGATACTTTTGCTAGATCTGCCATTATTAATGGCGAACATAAAATCGGGTATATTTATTTGCCTGAATTTTATGCAGATTTTGAACGACCCGGTGGGCCTAGAAGTGCAACGGATGTAGCTAAAGAGGTTGAAAAACTAAAAGAAGAAAATGTAGAAGGAATTATTATAGATTTAAGGGGAAATGGCGGAGGTTCATTACAGGATGTAATTCAAATGGTAGGGTTGTTCATTGCCGATGGGCCTGTAGTACAAGTTCAAGGACGCGGAGCCAATTCAACGATATTGAGAGATCGGGATAAAAACATTCAGTATAACGGCCCCTTGGCTGTAATGGTTGATGAAACCAGCGCATCAGCATCTGAAATTTTTGCGGCAGCTATTCAGGATTATAAGCGCGGAATAATTATTGGCAGTACATCTACGTTTGGCAAGGGTACTGTACAAAGAAATATTCCACTCGATCCAATTTCAGAAAACTCTTTGGTAGGATATAGTAATGAAAAGAGCGATAATTTGGGTACCCTGAAACTCACCTTGCAAAAGTTCTATCGTATCAATGGCGGTGCTACTCAATTGAAAGGAGTGACACCCGATATTATTTTGCCGGATAGGCTGGAATATTTAAAGTTTAGGGAAAAAGATAATCAAATGTCATTGCCATGGGATGAAATTAAAAAGACTGATTATAAGGTTTGGGTGAGTACATTTAGCATCGAGCCCGTTATCTCTGAAACGAAAGAGGAAGTTGCCAAAAGTAGCACCTTTAATAAAATTAAAACTAATGTTGAATGGCTGGAAAAAAACACCGACAGGGCATATTCACTCAAATTGGATGATTATAGGAAACAACAGAAGCAATTGAAAGATGTGGTGAAGGAAATTGAAGACCTATATAAATTGACTACTCCTTTAAATATAACTAATAATCCGGCAGATACTGCAGATATTAATAGTGCGGTAGATAAAACTGAAAAGAATGCCGCATGGATGAAACGAATCAAGGAAGATATTTTTATTGATGAATCAGTTAAGGTGGTTAATAAAATGATTGTTCGAGAGAATATGGCAAAGCGGGAGTAATATGATTCGAACTCAAATTGCTCATTAAAACTACCGGCTATTCGTAGTAGAATATATCCTTCTTAATAATCCTGTAACTGTAATAAACCATGCGGTTAAAGCAATAATTAAAAATACCTTAGATAGTTGTATTTGTGCAGATGCATGTAAGATATTGCCTAGTTCAAAGGTGCACACGGTGTACATGCCCAATGGAAACACCAGGCTCCAATACTGAGGATGGTAGGTGAGCGGTACTTTTAAACAAATATGCTGCCTAATTCCTAAGATAAGTATTAGTGGAATCCACCAAGTGCCTAATATCCAAAACATAAGTATCATGCCTTTTATGAATGGGATAAAATCAACAGTGATGCCTAAGCCGGAATGAGCTATAATCAACTCTGCGCCGGCTAAGGTAACGATGGCCACAGCGCCCATGTTTATCCAATAATTAGGAACGTAATCTTCAGTCTTTAATCTAAAAAAAATTAAGCGGTAAAGTATTAATGTTATAAGGAGAATATAGAAAATGCATCCTAATGCAAACATGGAGAGGTTAAAAAGCTCGATGGTTTTTCCGGTGATGATATTGTTATACCATAGCCGGGTGCCTAAGATAGAAATAGATTCTATGGCTACTACAATAAGGAGCCAACTTCCATCTATCCCATGTTCAATAGGTGGCTTTTGTTGTTTGATAATGATGGATGAAAAAAAAGAGTAGATTAAAAGCAACCATAGAATCACTCCTAAAAAATAAAGCCATAATGCTATAAAATTGTTGGGGAACATGATAATAAACTGGGTGCCCAAAATACAAGTGCCTGCAATTAATGTAAGAAAACCAGCTCCCGTCTTATGATTTTTTAAATCATTCAATACAAGATCAGCATGGAAATACAAACGAATTAATAAAAGCAACCAAAGAGAACTATAGAATAGTATATTTAGATAAAGAAGAATTTTAGCAATTTCAGAGTAATTAAATATTGAAGTGGCTAAAGACACAATACCGGTTGCCATTACTAATGCAAAATAGCCAGGATATAAATCAGCTGTATTCTGTTTAAGTTTTTGTTTAATGGATAACATTCATTTCCTGCTTATGGCTAAAATGGTTTTAACAAAGATACTTCAGTGAAATGAATAAGGCTAGTTGAATCTCATTAAGGTAGCCAAACTTTGCACTATAAATTTTATTTTCATTTTGACGCTTTACTAATCTCCCGGTATAAATTTTAAGTTTATAGATACCACCCGGTGAGTATTTTTAAGAGGTGCATACTATTTCATTTCCATAAAAAAACCGCAGCGTTAATCTGCGGTTTAATATTTATAGAAAGATAAACTTTTTAAAGCTTGCTGTTGGCAGCTCTTGGTTTTGGAGTTTGAACCTTTTGTTTTGCGGCAATTTCAGAGGCAGCCTTCACTGCACCATAAGCATTTAAAAAGCCTCCGGTTTTACAGAGTTCACTTAATTCAATGTCGTCACCTGTGCCCGGATTTTTAACCTTCTCCGTAGGGATATTAACTGATTTCTCAATAGCTAGTTTAACTTGTTGTGGAGTAAGGGTGGGGTAGTATTCTAAAATTAATGCAGCAACACCGGCAACAACAGGGCATGCCATGCTGGTTCCACTGGCATTCCCATAAGTATTTCCTCCGGGGATGGTTGAATAAATCCCAACTCCTGGAGCAAATAAATCAACATCTCTTTTTCCATAATTGCTAAAAGATGCTGTTAATCCGCCATTCTTTTTATCACCGCTTGCACCTACTGTAATCAGGTTAGAAGCGACACCTCCATTAAGATAATTCCCTGTAGGGAAGTTGTAGGTGGTGTCAATATTTTTTCTGTCATTACCGGCTGCATGAACCAGTAAAACACCCTTCTTTTCAGCATAACGAAATGCATCATCAACCCATTCTTTTTCAGGAGAAAAATCTTTTCCGAAACTCATACTTATAACCTTTGCTCCATTATCAACAGCATAACGAATAGCTAATGCTATGTCTTTATCATGTTCATCTCCGTCTGGAACTGCGCGAAGCATCATTATTTCTACGTTATCAGCAATGCCATTTATTCCAATGCCATTATCTCTTTTTGCACCAATAATGCCTGAACAGTGTGTTCCATGAAATGGTGTGGATGCCATGATATCATTATTTCCATAATCGCGATCATTGATGTTGGTTTCATCATCACCAACTATATCCTTGCGATAGGTTGGTGGTGGTGTATTCACTTCTTTGCCCTTACGCGCGATGGAATTAAACTCACTAATTAAATCAGTATTTGAAATTTCATTGGTTCCATTGGCTTTTGAGATATTTATTAAGAAGCCTCTGGCCATCTTGGCATCTCCATTCTCAGTTTTATAATTTTCTAAATCAGTTGCATTGTATTCTTCCTTCCCTAATTCTTTTCTAATAACGCTATCACCAGCTAAAAGCTTTGGTAATAAGGCCTCCACCATTTTTACTTCAGAATCATTTGCATTGCCGGTAACCTTAGCTTTTGCGCGTAAAAAGGTAAAATATTCTTTCTTTTGTTCAGAGTTAAGGGTTAAGGTGTCCACATCCTTATCATCCCAAACGGGTTTTAACGCATAATATACACGAGCAGCCTCATAGCTATCTACACCCACATTCTTTCCATCCTTGCCTCCTAACAGATTCCAACCATGTAAGTCATCCGGATAACCATTTTTATCATCATCTATTTTGTTTCCGGCAATTTCCTTTTTATTTATCCAAAGCACCGGTTTAAGGTCTTCATGTAAAGTGTCAATTCCGCTGTCAATAACGGCTACAACTACACGTTTACTTTTAATATTTTGGTTTTTAAGAAAGTCGTATGCTTTATCCAGGCTTATGCCATTGTATCCGGTTGTGGCAGGGTCTAATAAGTGCCAGTCTTTTGGCATTTCTTCTTTCTCCTGTCCAAAGCTTAGATTGGTAAATAGCAACCCAATAACCAATAGCTGTAATAGTTTTTTCATTTATTTTTTGTGTTAGAGTACGAAAATAGACTCTTAAATAAATAGAACAAGAATGGATTTAAATTTTAAGGGAATTTTACAAATCAAACCTGATTCCCTGAGCAAGCGGCAATTTATCTGTAAAATTAATGGTGTTAGTTTGTCTTCTCATATAAGCTTTCCATGCATCACTTCCACTTTCCCGTCCGCCTCCGGTTTCTTTTTCACCGCCAAAAGCTCCACCAATCTCGGCACCGGAAGTACCGATATTAACGTTGGCAATACCACAGTCACTTCCGATGTGTGATAAGAAATGTTCAGATTCACGAAGGTTATTGGTAATAATTGAGGAGGATAATCCCTGAGGAACTCCATTTTGCAAAGCAATTGCCTCTTGCATGGTTTTGTATTTCATGATATACAGAATGGGTGCAAAAGTTTCATGTTGCACTATACTAAAACTGTTTTTTACTTCTGCAATGCATGGCTTTACATAACAACCACTTTCATATCCTTTGCCCTTTAACACACCCCCTTCAACTACAAATTTTCCTCCTTCAGCCTTACATCTTTCTATAGCATCTAAATACATCTTTACTGCATCTTTATCAATTAATGGGCCCACATGATTTTTCTCCATTAAAGGATTGCCGATTTTTAATTGACCATAGGCATGAATCAATTTATTTTTAAAGGTGTTGAATATTTTTTCATGAATTATTAATCTTCGTGTAGTTGTGCATCTTTGCCCTGCGGTACCAACAGCACCAAATGTGGCTGCAGTAAGTGCGATGTTTAAGTCAGCGTCTTTTGAAATGATGATTGCATTATTGCCACCTAATTCTAATAAACTTTTTCCAAGTCTGGAAGCCACAGCCTGCCCAACTGCCTTTCCCATCCGTGTACTACCTGTTGCGGAAACTAGGGCAATTCGTTCATCATGACTTAGCCATTCACCCACATCTCTTGCACCACATATTAATGTACAAACTCCTTCGGGGATTTGATTTTTTTTAAAAACATGTTGAATTATCTTCTGACAAGCCACAGCACATAGGGTGGTTTTTTCACTTGGTTTCCAAACTACCACATTACCACACACCCAGGCAAGCATACTGTTCCAACTCCATACAGCTACAGGAAAATTGAATGCAGAAATTATTCCCACCACACCCAGTGGGTGATATTGCTCATACATGCGGTGGCCGGGTCGCTCACTATGCATAGTGAGGCCATGTAATTGCCTGGATAATCCAACTGCAAAATCACAAATATCAATCATCTCCTGTACTTCACCCATGCCCTCCTGCAGACTTTTCCCCATTTCATAACTCACTAATTTGCCAAGGTTTTCTTTATTATCACGCAAGGCTATCCCAATTTGACGAACAATTTCTCCGCGCTTAGGTGCGGGTATAAGCTGCCAATATTTAAATGCATTAACTGCAGATTGAACAGCCTGGTCGTAACTCTTTCTATCTGCTGTGGTAAAACTGCCTATTAATTTCCCATCCACCGGGGAGTATGATTGTATGATTTCCCCTTTTGATTTAATCCAATTTAGTCCGGTAGAAACACCGGCATTTTGGGATGTGATACCCAAAGATTTTAAGAATGCAGTCATAATCAAAAAATATTTTTCCGCAAGTTACAGCATTATTCCCGTTCTTCTTTTAACCACCTAATATTGTTCCTGCTCGTTAGGGAAACTATTGCTTTTTACATCTTTGATATATTGTTGAACCGCACCAGTAATTTGTTCAAAGAGGTTGAGGTATTTTCTTAAAAAGCGGGGTTTAAACTCAGTATTAATACCCAGCATATCGTGCATAACTAATACCTGACCATCACAAGCACCACCGGCACCAATTCCAATTGTTGGTATGCTTAAACTTTGGCTCACCTCTTGGGCCAGTTGAGCAGGAATTTTTTCAAGTACTATAGCAAAGCAACCCGCCTCTTGTAATAATAAAGCATCATGCTTCAGTTTTGCAGCTTCAGCCTCTTCCTTTGCGCGCACAGTGTAGGTGCCAAATTTGTATATGCTTTGAGGGGTTAATCCTAAATGACCCATTACCGGAACTCCTGAACTTATAATTCGCTTAACAGATTCAATAACTTCTTCACCTCCTTCCAATTTTATTGCATGCCCTCCGGTTTCCTTCATAATGCGGATTGCTGAAACCAGGGCTTCCTTTGAATTTCCCTGATAAGAGCCAAATGGGAGGTCAACCACTAAAAGGCTGCGTTGTGCACCTCTTACCACTGATGATGCATGATAAATCATTTGGTCGAGGGTTATTGGAAGTGTGGTTTCATGCCCGGCCATCACATTGCTTGCACTATCGCCAACTAAAATTACATCAATACCTGCTTGGTCAAAAATGCGTGCAAACGAAAAGTCGTATGCCGTTATCATGGATATTTTTTCACCCGATGATTTCATTTTTAAAAGTGTGTTGGTAGTGATTCGTTTAATGTCTTTGTTTACCGACATGGTTTAATAATTTGGGAGTTGAAATTAAAAAGGATATCTAAGGTACTGTAAAAATTACTGTATCCTTAAATCATTGGTATGAAGATTTTGCTATTTTTAAATTAGTACAGTAAGATGATAGTATATAGGTTTTGAAAAAGTATGTTAGGACGAATGTCCGGTTCCCCTCATTTTCTCAATTATTGCGGTAGTGGATAAGCCCTCTACAATTTGGGCTCTTTCCACGCGACCTCCGTTAGCCAATACTTCTTTGGCTCCAACAATTTGTTCGATGGTGTAATCGCCTCCCTTTACTAATACATCAGGCATTATGGCTTTAATGAGTTGGAGTGGAGTGTCATCATCAAATAAGATAATGGCATCGGTCATAAGCAATGAGGCAAGCATTAGCGCTCTGGTTTGCTCATCATTAACCGGTCGGTCTTCTCCTTTTAATCTTTTTACTGAAGCGTCTGTATTGATTCCGATTATAAGCATATCGCCCAGTGCTGCCGCTTCTGAAAGTGAGGCAAGATGACCACGATGTAGAATGTCAAATACACCATTAGTGAAAACAATCTGTTTGTTATGCAAACGCCATCGCAGCAACTGATGTAAAAGGGTATTAAGGCTGTAAATTTTGGAAGGGATATTTTGAGTTGCTTTCATGCTTTGGTTTATTTATGTAAGGTAGCAATAACAAGGCAACCAAACCAATTAGGATAATGACTATTGTATTTAATCCCCACATCAACCAGCCAAAAGCGGCTCCGCTTGTTGATGGAACACCATAAAGAATTAGTGCTTCCATTACGAAGATGGGAAATGAACCAATCCCCCCCGGAGTTATAATCATGGCTACCGTGGCTAACATAAGCACAGCACAGGCAGCGCCCGGGCCTAATGAAGATGTATCTTCCATGGCTGAAAACCCCAGGTAGATTTGTGCAATATATAATAACCAAATAAATAGTGTCTGCATCAAAAATGCACGCTTACGCTTTAACTTTAAAATAACCAAAAAACCGAGCCCCATTCCATTAAGAAAATTGAAAACAGCCTTAATGGGTTTACTGTTAGGGTATCGGCGTATAAGAAAACGTATAGTGATAATAATTAAAAAAGCAATACCAATAAAAGCGGTCAATTTTAACCCTAATGACGTCCCTTTTTCATGCGAGAATTTTTTCCACAATTCAAATAAATGATGGCTAACCACATTAAATTGAATGATTAGGGTTAATACAATAAATATAAAAAAGCAAATCATATCAAATGTTCGTTCCATAACAATAGTGCCAACTAATTTTTCAACTTTAAGTTTTTCATATTTTGCTAAAATGGTACATCGTAAGATTTCTCCCAGTCTGGGCACAGCCGAGTTACCAAGATATCCTATCATTACGCTGGCAAAAACATTTTTTATTTTAGGGCGATAACCGAGTGGCTCCATTAAAATTTTCCATCTAATTGCCCTGCAATAATGGCTGAGAATAACTAAAATAAACACAGGAAGAAATATCCAATAACGTACCTTTCCAAAAGCGGCAGTAAATTGCTTCCATTCTTCATTGCTCATGCTATGAAGCTGCCACCAAATCAATATAAGGCCTGCAGCGAGAAATAAGATATATTGCAACAGGGTGAAGATTCGTCTATGCATAGCTGTTATATTTCCGGTATCATTAAATTGTCAATAAGCCGGATGTCATCAAGATAAGCTGCTACAAGGATAACCATTGGTATCTTTTCCCATTCGGTTAATATTTCTAATGTATTGGCATTGGCAACTTCAAGGTAATCTACCAAAAAACCAGCATCTGACAATAAGGTTAGTGCCTGTTTTTTAGCAATGGGTAATGGTAAGGTGCCTGATTGATTCATTTTTTGTAAGGCTACATAAATCATGGGGGCTTTTATTCTTTGGTCAGCGTTAAGTCTCATATTTCTGCTGCTCATGGCAAGTCCATCAACTTCTCGCATCGTAGGTATAGTTACAATAGAAGTATGATGCTTTCTAAGCATTATCATTTTTTTTAAAACCATACATTGTTGATAATCTTTCTGGCCAAGAAAAAGGAAAGAAGGGTTAACAATGTTTAGCAGAATATCCACCACCCTGCAAACTCCCTGAAAATGACCGGGCCTGAATTTTCCTTCCAAAATAGTTTCTAAAAACCCCAATGAATAATGTACAGGTTGTTCATTATTAGGATATATTTCATCAACCTCCGGAATGAATAAAATATCACATCCGGAAGTGTCCAATATAACGATGTCATGCTCAATCGTTCGGGGATATTTCTCTAAATCTGCGGCGTTATTAAATTGCGTTGGGTTCACAAAAATGCTGCAAACGGTTTTATCGCATTGTTGATTTGAGGCTAAGATAAGCGACACATGGCCATCGTGTAATGCACCCATTGTTGGCACAAAGCCAATAGAATTATTTTGGCTGCGAAGTATATTTAGATGATTAATAAGGTCTTCTTTAAACTTAAATATTTTCATTTACAAAAGGTTAAATAAAATGCTGTACAAATCGCTGCCCATTGGTGTTTGATTGAAAAATCGTAACTTTGTACTCCATTCTATTAATAAAATCCTACTTAACCAAGGAACAGCATGTCAACAAAGAAAAGAATTTTATTTATTGCCAACGAGATGTCGCCTTATTTAGAAATGACTGAATATGCAGAGATTGTGAATAAATTAGCGGTGATGTCTAATGACAATAATATGGAAGTGCGGTGTATCATGCCCAAATTTGGTGTGATTAATGAACGTCGCCATAGACTACATGAGGTAGTAAGGTTGTCTGGTATAAATGTTTCAATTGACAATGATGACTATCCGCTCACCATTAAAGTGGCTTCATTACCCAATGCGCGATTACAAATTTATTTCTTAGACAATGAAGATTACTTTAAGCGAAAAAGTATTTTCACCGACGAAAGGAATAACTGGTTCGATGACAATGGATTAAGAACTGTTCTGTTCTGCCGTGGTGCGCTTGAAACGGTTAAAAAATTCGGATGGCCACCAGATGTAATCCATTGTAGTGGTTGGATGACCGGGCTTATCCCTATGTTGATAAAATCTGCATACAAGAAAGAGCCAGTTTTTACTAATGCTAAGATTATCTATACCATAGGCCAATCAACTTTTAAGGATACATTGGGAGAAGACTTCTTAAAACTGGCAGCAATAAATGATAATGTAACCCGGAAGGAGTTGGAGCCTTTTAAAGGCGCAAATAACGTTGCAATGTTCCGTGGTGGTGCTGTTTTTGCTGATGCCATTACCTTTGGAGCCGATAATCCTGACAAAAAACTAGCCGAGGAGTTTTCAAAAGTAAAAGGGAAGAAAATCCTTAAGTATAATGCTGAAAGTGATTTAACAGACTATTTACAATTGTATTCCGACCTTGCTAAATAGTAATTAAAACGCTGGTTATCATAAATTAACTTTGTGAAGAAAACTTTTAATGCGATAGCCTTTATAGGCATAATCGCCTGGCTGTTAGCCGTAAGCTGTACCAAATTCGATACTACAAAACTGGGTACGGATATAATTCCTGAGGTTGACAACATCACCACCTTTGCAGATACTTTGGATATTATTTCCTCTCAGGGAATATTTACTAATGAGGATACAGTAAAAATGAATTCTGCTGATGGGTTCCTGGTTGGGCAAATTAGTAATGATCCTGACTTTGGTACTACCAAAGCTGAATTATTTTTTGAGCCCAAACCTTTTGGATACCCCTATTATATTGGCGATATCCATGATACTATTTTGCAAATTGATTCGCTTGTTCTATGCCTGAGCTATAAAGGTTTTTATGGGGATAGCAGCGTTGTTCAGCAGCTACAACTGTTTGAAGTGGATGGACAGGCAGACAGTTTTTGGAAAGATTCTACTATTCTTAACAGACCTATTACTTATGCTCCCCCGTTATTGCCAACTCCCATTTCGAATATAGTTCCTGTGGATGTGCGTACCTTAAGAAATTATCAGAAAATTTCGAAAGGAAAAGATTCTGTGGTAAATCAAATCAGGCTTAAAATACTTCCCGGATCGGCATTTGCAACATTATTTGCCCAACAAGACAGCTCACTTACCGGACCCAATAACGGATTCCGTAACGATTCACTTTTTAGAAGTAAGTTTTCAGGCTTTGGTATAAAATCTTTATCCGGTAATTCTATTTTATACACTATGCTAACTGATGATGCTACCAGGTTGGAGATACATTTTAAAAAACGGAAAAATAATGTTGTTGATACTTCTTTTAGTGTGTTGAAATTAGACCGGGTTGGAGGTGCCAGAATTAAAGCTTCATCATTTGCAAACCATATTCAAAGAGATCGAAGCACCGGAACATATCCTTTACCGGGACTACCGGCTGATGAAATTTATCTTCAAACAACACCCGGCACATTCGCAGACCTTTCTATTCCGGGCCTTACCGGTTATCCAAAACGAATAATACACCGAGCCCAAATTACTATCGAGCAAGCGCCCTCTTCTAATTTTTTATATGACAGCATATTCAGTGCACCACCATATTTGTATTTAGATTTGAAAGACACCGGTGTAAATAATAGGTACAAACCGATATACGAAGATTTAAATCCTTTGTCTTTTTATAATCCTGATTTTATGGGTGGGCTATCGGTACCTGTGTTTCCCTATTCGGTAGATTATAATTATTACGGAGGAGCCATTCGGAAAAAATACGATCCAATTAGCGGAAGAAATATTTCATACTATGTGTTTAATGTTTCGCGTTTTGTTCAAAAAATTTCTAAACAAGAAATCTCTAATTATGGCTTGCGTATTTTTGCACCTTACCAGATTTTTTATAAGCAATATGGCAATTATGTAGTTGCTTATAATAATCCACTGGCATACGGTAGAATAAAAGTAGGTGGTGGTGGAAATTCCAACTATAAAATGAGAATGGTGATTATTTACTCCCTACTTTAATAAACCCGTATTATATTTGCGAACCTAAAAAATTCTTATGCCATATTTATTTACATCTGAATCGGTTAGTGAAGGGCACCCTGACAAAGTAGCCGATCAGATAAGCGATGCCCTAATTGATAACTTTTTAGCATTTGATCCTAACAGTAAAGTTGCTTGTGAAACATTGGTAACTACCGGTCAGGTTATTTTAGCCGGTGAAGTAAAGAGCAAGGCCTACCTTGATGTGCAGGAGATAGCCCGGCAAACAATTCGCAAAATTGGATATACCAAAAGTGAATATATGTTTGAGGCTAATAGTTGTGGTATTCTTTCTGCTATTCATGAACAATCATCAGATATTAATCAAGGTGTTGATCGAAAGAAAAAAGAAGAACAAGGTGCCGGCGACCAGGGAATGATGTTTGGATATGCTACTAATGAAACAGCTAATTATATGCCTTTAGCATTGGATTTGGCGCATTATATATTGAAGGAAATGGCAGCTATTCGTCGGGAGAATAAGCAAATAAAATATTTGCGCCCCGATGCAAAGAGTCAAATCACATTAGAATATGATGATAATAATCATCCTGTTCGTATCGATGCAATTGTTATTTCAACTCAGCATGATGATTTCGGAAGCGATCATGAAATGTTGACAAAAATTAAAAGGGATATCATCAATATTGTCATTCCACGTGTGAAAGCAAAGTATCCGAAATACAGTCATTTATTTAATAATAAAATCAAATATCATATTAACCCAACCGGTAAGTTTGTTATTGGAGGCCCCCATGGTGACACCGGATTAACTGGACGTAAAATTATTGTAGATACTTATGGCGGTAAGGGAGCGCATGGTGGTGGTGCTTTTAGTGGGAAGGACCCAAGTAAGGTTGACCGTTCTGCAGCATACGCTACACGCCACATAGCTAAAAATTTGGTTGCCGCTGGAGTGTGTGAGGAAGTTTTGGTACAAGTATCTTATGCTATTGGAGTTGCTGAACCTACCAGTATTTTTGTAAATACTTATGGCACTTCAAAAGTGAAAATGACAGATGGTGAAATTGCAAGAAAAGTAATGGGAATGAAGTGTTTTGATATGCGGCCTTATTTTATTGAACAAAGATTGAAATTGCGTAATCCGATTTATAGTGAAACAGCAGCATACGGACACGTTGGGAGAAGTGCGGAAATTGTTGAAAAAGTATTTACCTCTCCTGATGGAAAAGTAATAAAGAAAAAGGTAGAATTGTTTACTTGGGAAAAACTCGATGCAGTAAAAGATGTAAAAAAAGTATTCAATTTGAAATAATTCGTTTAGTCTTTTTTAAAAGAGGCTGTATCAAAAGTAAATTTTGGTACGGCCTTTTTAATTTGATTTATTGAAGTGTTTTTACAAAGATTTTTTTTGAGTGAGGTATTTAGGTAAATTTTTTAGAATAAAATGGCCTCTATGCTGCCACTTTTTGATTTTGTGTGGTTGTTTTTGGTTTAGAGAACTTTTGCAGGTTATGTGCCAGGGCTATTAGGCCTATTTCTACCAATACTTTTTCTTTGCCTCGAAGGTTGGTGCGCCGGAAGCTTTTATTTTGCTTCCAATTTGCAAATACAGGTTCTACATCGGCACACCGCTTTTTTCGTTTTCTTATTCCTTCATCGCTGCGTAGTTTTTCTGCTGCTTTTTTCTTTAGGCGTATGAGGTTGTGGTTGAGTTCCACAATGCGGTTGGTTTTACTTTTATGGCAAACGCTTCGCATGGGACAGCCCTGGCAGTTTTGCGCCTGGTATCTTGTTATGTTTTGTTGATAACCGCTTTGTGTAATTCTTTTATGGGTGCCTATGTTTTGCATGTGCTGGCCCATGGGGCAAACAATGTAATCGTCTTGGGCATTATAATGAAGCCGTTCACCTGCAAACTCATTTATTTTTCCCTGCTGCTCTTTATCAAAATAATTATACTTCACATAGG
>CAZBBO010000031.1:0-19081 GCA_964490345.1 uncultured Ferruginibacter sp. | reverse complement strand
CGTGGTGGCGGCGGCTCTTCATGGGGGCGGTGGCGCTCTACCTGCTGCTGCCCATAGTCGTCATCGCGGGCGTGTCGCTCAACGCCAAGAAGGTCCTGTTCTTCCCGCCTCAGGGCGTTTCGCTCAGGTGGTACCGCGAGTTCTTCACCACGGCAGACTGGTCGGCGCCCGCCCTACGCAGCCTGGTGGTGGCGCTGCTGGCGGGTGTGATCGCCGTGAGCATCGCCGCGCCCCTGGCGTACGTGGTGTGGCGCTGGGGCACGCGCCTGTCGCGGGCCGTGCTGCTGCTCGGGTTCGCGCCCTTCGCGCTCCCACCGGTTGTGACCGCGCTGGGCGCCCTGGTCCTCTGGATCGTGCTGCGCAGCTTCGGGCAGCCGTACACGGTGGTCCTGTCGCACGGGGTGTTCCTCGTGACGCTGCCGCTGGCCACCATCACGCTCGGCTTCGCGGGGCTCAACCGCGAGGTGGTGGAGGCCGCCGTGACCATGGGCGCCACGCCGGCCACCGTGGCGCGCACGGTGGTGTGGCCCAACCTGCGGCCGTACGTGCTGGCGGGCTACATCTTCGCGTTCGTGCTCTCGCTCAACGAGTACATCATCGCCTACATGACGGTGGGCTTCACCTACGAGACGCTGCCCGTCAAGGTGTTCAACAGCCTGAGGTACGGCTACAGCCCCGTCATGGCGGCCATATCGCTGCTGTTCTTCCTGGTGGCCGCGCTCCTGTTCGGCCTGGTGGGCAAGGTGGGCGACCTGCCCAGGCTGCTCGGGGCGGAGGCGCGGTCCGACTGACGGGCGCCCGCGCTCACGTGCGTGCCGTAAAGTGAGCGGCATGCGGGCTCCAGGCGGCACCGACGCGACCGGGCGCGCCTCGCGCGCCGCGCCGACCGCCGCCGATCAGAGCGGCTTCAGGCGGCTGGGCGATCAGTTCACGGTGCCCGGCTCTGGTCGCCGAATCAACCTCATCGAGTACCAGGCCGCCAACAAGCGCAGCTCGTGGGTGCTGGCGCTGGTCACGCTGGCGCTGCTCGTGGGCGCCGCCTACCTGCTGTCGCAGGCCGTGGACCCCACCGCGGCCACGTTCTTCGTGGGCGTGGCGGCCGTGATCGGCTTCGGGCAGGCCGCGGCGGGCTTCTGGTTCTCCGATCAGATCGCCCTGGCGGCCTCCGGCGCCCGCGCCGCCAACGCCGAGGAGCACCGCTACCTGGTGAACGTGGCCGAGGCCGTGGCCATCGGCGCGGGCGTGCCCATGCCCAATGTGTACGTGATCGACTCGCCGGCCCCGAACGCCTTCGCCACCGGCCGCGACCCGCAGCACGCCTCCATCGCCGTGACCAGCGGGCTGCTGCAGCTCCTCGACAGGCAGGAGCTGGAGGGCGTGGTGGCTCACGAGCTGGCGCACGTGCGCAACTACGACATCAGGTTCATGTCCATGCTGGTCGCCACCCTCGGCGCACTGCTGGTGCTGCGCGACCTGGTCCTCAGGTGGGGCATGTGGGGCGGCGGCGGGTCGCGGCGGTCGTCTCGGCGTTCAGGCGGGGGCAGCGGCGGCGGGATGGGGCAGGGGCTGGCGCTCGTGCTGCTCATCGTTCTGCTGGTGCTGGGCCCCATCGTGGGCATGCTGCTGCGCTTCGCGGTCAGCCGGCGCCGCGAGTTCCTGGCCGACGCCACGGGCGCCTACATCACCCGCAACCCCGAGGGGCTGGCGCGGGCGCTAGAGAAGCTGGCGGGTTACTCCGGGCAGCGCCTCGAGGTCAGCGAGGGCGTGAGGCACATGTTCATCATCAACCCGGCCATGGAGCTGGGCGGTGAGGGCGGGCTCTTCTCAACGCACCCTTCAATAGCGGAACGGATCAGGCGACTGCGCAGCATGTAGCCACGGCGCCCCGGGCGCGGGCGGTGTGACGGCCGATACTGTCAGACCCCCAGCCGGCGACTAATCTTCCTCAACTCACAGAACTGCCAGCCCCACCATGTGCGTCGAGGGAGGCAAGCTGTATGTGTACCCGGTCACTGATCGTAGGTCTGACCACGCTGGCGTTGCTCGCCGCCTGCGCGCCGGACGGCGTGGACCCGCCCGGCGACGCGGCCCCCAAGCTGCTCTCCGCCTCGCCGGCCGACGGCGCCACCGGTGTCCGGCCGGACGAAGCCCTGGTCCTCACCTTCAGCGCCCCCGTCAAGAGCCTCGAGCTGACCCCATCACCGCTCGTGGGCCTCGCAGAGCCCGTCTACAACGTGGCGCGCGACGTGGCCACGGTGAGCCCGTCGCCGGCCTGGCCGCTCGCCACGGCGCTGAGCTTCGCCGTGGTGGTCGAGGGGAACGGCGGCGCCAAGCGCAGCGTGAGCCTTAGCTTCACGACGCTAGCCGACGTCAGCCCGCCCGCAGCCCCTGCCGGGTTGGCGGCCGAGGCGCTGGACGGCGCCATGAGGCTCACCTGGACGCCCAACGCCGAACCCGACCTGGCCGGCTACCTGCTCTTCTGGGGCGAGGACGCGGCGGCGCCGACGGGCGTGGCCTCCTTGCCCGCCGGCGCCACCGAGCACTTGATCACGGCCCTCACCAACGGCACCGCCTACCACGCCTACCTCGTGGCCCGTGACGCCGTCGGGAACAACTCGGATCCCTCCGCCACCGTCTCCGCCACACCGAAGGACTTGACGCCGCCCACGCTGGTCTCGAGCCAACCCACGAACGGTCTGAAGGGCACGGGGCTCGTGACGCTGGTGCGCTTCGTGTTCTCCGAGCCCGTGGCGCCCGCCTCCCTCGTGGTAGAGGTCTTCGAGGTCGAGGCGCCCACGGGCGACGACCCGATCGACCCGGACGCGGCGGTGGTGGCCACCCTGGACGCGGCCGACCTGGGTCCAGCGAGCTGGAACCTCGACTCCACGCTGTTGGAGTTCGGCGGTGTGGCGCCCGACCTCTTCGGGAGCGACAAGGCCTACCGCATCGAGCTGGCGGCTGAGGACCTGGGCGGCAACCCCTTGCCCGCCGGGACCAGCGTCTCGTTCCTCACCGGGTTCGTGCCCGACGTGATCCCGCCGGAGGTCACGCAGTTCAAGTCGGTGGTGGACTCGTCGACGGGCGGCGGCACGCTGACCTTCGGGTTCAGCGAGGCCATGGACCAGGACAAGACCCAGGCCGCCTTCAGCAGCGCGCCGGCCCTGACCTGCGCCTGGACGTGGCCGGCGGCCGACACGGCCGTCTGCACCATCGCGGCCGGCGGGCTGGAGCAGAACCGCGCCTACGCCTTGCATCTTGGCACCGGGGCAAGCGACCTGATGGGCAACGATCTGAGCGGCCCCTGGAACATGAGCATCGACATGGAGAACTTCAACCCGCGCCTGATCGGCTTCACGCCGCCGCCCAACAGGTTCGGCCTGCCCGGCAAGACGACCGACCCCAACCGGGTCATCACCTGGACGTTCAGCGAGCCCATGCGGGTGGCCGGCATAGCCGGCTCTATCCACACGGGCGGTGGCCAGGCGTTCGACACCATCACGCCGCCCCGGGTGGCCTTGAGCGCCGACCGGCTCACCGTCACCTACTACCCGCCGACCGCCTACAACTGCCAGGGGACCGTCTACACGTGGGAGCTCACGGCGGTTTACGAGGAGGGTGACGGCTCGGCGCCGCTGCTCTCCATCCCCACGTCCTACACAGGTTCGTTCCAATGCGGTGACCCGGTGATCGGCTTCGGCTCCGACGCGGCCGCACGGGGAGAGTGAGGTAGGCATGAGGAGACGGAAGATCGTCAGGCTGGCGGTCATGGCGCTCGTGCTGTTGGTCGCTTGCGGCGGGCCGCCGGCCGATCCCAGACCGCACTACCCGGCCGTTGCCAACGCCGACACGCGCGTGCTGAGCGCGGAGGCTCGCGCGGCCATGCAGTCGTTCGACGAGGACGCGGGAACGGTTCTCTTCTCCGGCGCGGGGCTGCCGGTCCTCGAGATCGGCAACGTCGTCGTGTCCGAGCCCACCCCCGCCGCGCCGTACGGCTTCCTGCGGCGCGTGACGGCGGTCGACGACTCGGTGGCGGGGCAGCTGACGGTGGAGACGGAACCCGCCTCGCTCGACATGGCGCTGGAGTCGGGCACGTTGTACGAGACCTTCGCCCTGACGATGGACGACATCGTCTCGCTCGAGTACTACGTGGACGGCGTGCGCCTGTTCGACCCGAGCGACCCGCTCGAGCAGGAGCGGCTGGCGGCCGCCGGCGGGGGAGACCTGGGGCCGCTCGAGCTGCCGAAGGGCTTCCTCGGCTGGAGCTTCCCCGACGTGGTGGTGTACGACGCCGACGGGCAGGCGGCGACCAAGAACGACCGCATCGTGCTGAACGGCGACGTGGGCGTGAAGCCCATCTTCGACCTCGACTTCGCCCTCAACTGCAGCTGGCTCTGCATCGACACGAACCCGTACTTCAAGTTCGAGGCGGGCGGTCAGGTCATAGCGCGCCTGGCGCTCGAGAGCACCACGCCGGGCGCGGTGACGCTGAGCAAGAAGGTGCCGCTCGCCACCCTCACGGCCAAGGCCATCACCTTCTGGATCGGGCCGGTGCCGGTGGTCATCGTGCCCAAGCTCAAGCTGGAGCTGCAGGTGGACGGCTCGGTGGGCTTCAGCCTCGGCTACGAGGTGCAGGAGACCCTGACCCTCAAGCTCGGCGCGCAGTACAAGGACGGCGACTGGTCGAACATCAGCGACGCCAGTCACGACGAGCTGGCCCAGCCCGTGAAGGGCGACTCGTTCGTGCACGTGCTGGCCAAGGCCAAGGTGAAGGGTGCCGTGCGGGGCGAGCTGCTCCTCTACGGGATGGTCGGCGCGTTCGCCGAGCTGGTGCCGCAGGCCGGCATAGACATCGAGTACCCGAGGGACCCCATCTGGAAGCTCAGCGCCGGGCTGGATGCCAACGTGGGCGTCATGGTCGACGTGTGGCTCTTCGAGAAGGAGTGGTCGGCCAACCTGATGCGGCTGGAGTGGCAGGTGGCGCAGGCGGGCAACACCCCGCCGGAGGTGACGATCCTTAGCGACAGCCCGGCGCAGGTGGGTCCTAACGGGGTGAACATGAGAGCCATGGTCAGCGACGCCGAGGACGGGAGCGCCTGCTGCGCCACCACCTTCCGGTCCAGCAACACGGCCGACGGCACCGGCGGTCTACTCGGCACGGTCACGGGCTCCATGCCGGAGGTGCCGGCCTACTTCGCCTCGACCGGCCAGCGCACCATCACCGTCACCGCGGTGGACTCGGGAGGCAAGGAGACCTCCAAGACCTTCAGCCTGGACGTGGTGAACACGCCGCCCGAAGTCACGATCACCGCGCCGTATAGCGGCGAGCCGTTCTACGCGGGGCAGCCGGTGAGGTTCCGGGCGTTCACCTACGATCCCAACGAGACGGGCTTCGCCGTGCCGTGTGGGCAGCTCACGTGGACTGGCGGCGGCACGTCGTGGACGGGTTGCGACGTCACGCTGAACTCAGGCTTCGCGCAGGGCAGCCAGGTTGTCACCCTCGTGGCCGCTGACAGCAACGGGGCGGAGGGCACCGCACAGGTGAGCCTGACCGTGGGGCCGGCGCCCGCCAACTACCCGCCGGTGGTCACCGTCACCAGCCCGCAGGACTTCGTCTACGTGGGTCAGTTCGAGCAGCTGATACTCGCTTACGACGCCGTGGACCCGGAGGACGACGCCATGGTGAGCGCCACCTGGGACGCTCTCATGGACTTCGACCTGAGCACGGGCACGGGCGGCGCCCTGTACCCCGTCACGCCTGACGCTCAGCACCGGTGGAGCGTCTCGCAGATCCCGGGTTACGAGAACCCGGTCTGCGGGCTCAACACGCTGATCCGCCTGCGGGTGCAGGTGACGGACGCCGGGGGCGGGGTGGGTCAGGACTACGTGATCCTGCGCTTCACGGTCATCTGTTGAGGCGCGTGGGCGGGGCTGCGGGGGTTTGTCCCGCAGCCCCGCCCGGCAGTAACGGAACCGCCCCGCGCCGGTGATGGCGCGGGGCGGTCTGGTGTCACTTGGCCGTCACTCGGCCCTGCGGTCAGGCGTTGGCGTCGTCCTCGTCGCTGCCGTAATCGGCGACGTGGTCGTCGGCGTGGTCGTCCGCGTGATCCGCCGTCACGTCGTCCGCGTGCTCGGCGTCGGCCAGTTCGGCGGCGTCGGCCTGCTGTCCGGCGGGGCGCTTGCCCTGGCGGAACGCGGCGGTGAGGAGCGCGGCGGCCTCGGCGGCGTCGATGGCGTTCTCGGGGTCTACGGGTTCGTCGGCTGCGGCCTTCACCGTGGGTTCGGGCGCGGGAGCGGCGGGCTTGTCGGCCTTGGGCGCGGCGGCGGGCTTCTCGGCGGCGGGCTTGGGAGCCTCGTCTTCCGCCTTGGTGTCGCCCAGGCCGAACTGCGCGAAGAGGTCGGCGTACACGTCACCGAGCTTGGTGGTGGTCTTGGTCCCACCCGCGTCGGCCACGTAGCTGTAGTCGTAGTCGATGTCGCGGCTGCGGCGCCCGCGGCGTCCGCGGCTGGCGCCTTGCGGTCCGCCGGCCTGCTGGTAGCCGCCGCGCCCGCCACCGGCGGGGGCGTTGCCGCCGAACTCGGCGGCGTTCTCGGCGGTGAAGGGCAGCATGCGCTTGCGCGAGAGGCTGGCGCGCTGCTCGACGGGGTCGATGTTGAGGATCACGGCCGTGATCTCGTCACCGCGCTTGAAGTGCTCGGCCACGTTGTCGATGTGGTCGTGCGACAGCTCGCTGATGTGCACCAGGCCCTCGATGCCCTCTTCGATCTCCATGAAGACGCCGAAGTCGGTGATGCCGGTGATGGGGCCGGTGACCTCGGTGCCGGGCGGGTAGCGGTCGGGCAGGCTGGACCACGGGTCGGGCTGGGTCTGGCGGAGTCCCAACGAGATGCGCTGCTGCTGCATGTCGATCTTGAGGATCATCGCCTCCACCTGATCGCCTTCGTTGACGATCTCCTTGGGGTGGCGGACACGCTTGGTCCAGCTCATCTCGCTGACGTGGATGAGGCCCTCGAGGCCGGGTTCGATCTCGACGAAGGCGCCGAACGGCGTGAGGTTCGTGACGGTGCCCGTGATGCGCTGGCCGATGCTGTAGTGCGCCAGCACGTTCTCCCACGGGTCGGAGACGAGCTTCTTCATGGAGAGGTTGATGCGCTCGCGCTCGAGGTCCATGTCGAGGACCTCGACCTTCACCATGTCGCCCAGCTTGACCACGTCGCGTGGGTGGCTGAAGCGGCCGTGCGTGAGCTCGGAGCGGTGCACCAGGCCGTCGACGCCGCCCAGGTTGACGAACACCCCGAAGTCGGTTACCTCGACGACCTCGCCCTCGAGGCGAGCGCCGGGTTCGAGCTTCTTGAGCGTGTCCTCCTTGAGGTGGGCCATCTCGTCTTCGAGGATGGCGCGGCGCGAGATGATGACGCGGTTGCGGCGCCGGTTCAGCTCGATGATCTTGACCTTCATGCGGCGGCCCACGTAGGGCGCCAGGTCGTTCACGCGGCGCACGTCCACCTGGCTGGCGGGCAGGAAGGCGCGCACGCCCAGGCTGGCCACGAGGCCGCCCCTGACCTTCTCGACGATCTCCACCTCGACGGGCTTGCCGTTCTCGTGGATGTCCTGGAGGAGGTTCCAGGCGCGCTCCTGGTCGGCGCGCTTCTTGGAGAGCGTGATGGTGCTGTTGGGGATGTCGGACCTGACGACGTACACCTGGATGTCGTCGCCGGGCTTGAAGTACTTGGCGGCCTCTTCGGCGTTCGACTCGTGCTCGAAGAGCTGGTTGTAGGGCAGCATGCCCTCGATCTTGGCGCCGACGTCGACGACGATGCCTTCCTGCGCCAGCATGATGACCTGGCCGGTGGTGATCATGCCGCGGTGAACGGGCTTGCGTGCCAGCAGCTCGTCGCTGGCGGCGAGCACGTCCTCCATGCTGATCTCGTCGTCGGCCGCGGCGGGCGTGGTGGCCGCGGCCTCTACGGGGGCGGCGGCTGGGGTGGCACTAGCGTCTACAGTCTCGGAGGGAACCTGGGCGGCTGAACTGGTGACTTGAGTTTCAGCCTGCGTGCCTACACCCTGTTCGGCGTTCGCGGCTGCGGCCTGGTTCTGGGTTTCTTCCGGGGCTGGGACGGTGCCTGGGGCAGGGCTCCCCGCGGCGGGGTTTACTTTCTCATCCATGTAAGGGGGTTCCTCCTGAGTTTGGTGTCTATTCGACAGCTTCTGATTAGACCACGCAGGAGGGGTGGAGCGCAAGGCGCTTAGGGCAACGGAAGTACTCCGGGCGCGGAGCAGGAAAAGGCTCCCGGCGGCCCGGTCCGAATGCGAGGGGACCGGGCCGCTGGTTGCTCGACCTCAGGGGCCAGCCTGAGGAGGAACGCGTCGCTCTCGCCGGCGTTGGGGGCCGCCAGGTCCCCACCCGTGAAACCCGTGAGGATCACGTTGCCGGCGCCGTCTACCGCAGCGGCCAGGACGAGGTCGTACGACGCGGTGCCGAACTGGTGCGACCACACCATGTTCCCGTCGGGGTAGAACTTCCTGGCGAAGGCGCCCTGCTCCCCTGTGGGTCGCCTCGGGCGCCTACTACGTTGCCAAACACCGTTCGCCGTCGGCCAGGAGTTGTTGGGATGAGCGCCTCATGGCGGTGGTGCGGGGCGCTTCCGGCTCGGCAGCAAAGGTTGAACCCCGCGTGGGAGGCGCGGGGTTCAGATCGGAAGAGGATGGGAGGAGGTAATGGGAGGGTTACCTCAGTCCACGACCACAGCCTACGGAGGCGCGCTTACAACTTTCTTACACGCCCGCGTGACCCGGCGCCGTTAGATGCACCGGAACGCGTGCGCGCGCGTGCTGGACGCGCTTAAGCGTTCCTCGGGCCCAGGTCCGACGGGGGCTGGCGGGGTGTCTGGGACCGGATCGGCGAGGCCCCAGAGCGCCGGCAAGTTTGAACCCCGCGTGGGAGGCGCGGGGTTCGGTCGGAAGAGGATGGGAGGAGGTAATGGGAGGGTTACCTCAGTCCACGGCCGTAGCTTAGGCGGGGGTCGTCACGGGATTCTTACAACCGAGCCGACAGCTTACGGCCGGGCTGGGCTGTGATGGCTTCAGGACCCGATGGGAGAGGGCTGCCGGCGCCTTCCGGAGCTACGTGCCGGGAGGCTAGAGCTTGGCGCGGAGCTGGTCGAGGTCGCGGTCGACCACGTAGGCCCACTCGTTGCCGGAGGAGGGGAGGAAGATGCCCGTCTCGCCCATCACGCGGCCGGCGCGCAGTTCGCTCACGTCCCAGATGACGTCTATCTCGCTCTTGAGGCGGTACAGCTTCGACTCGGAGTCGTACTCGATCTCCACGCCGTCAACGCCCTCGCGGAGTTGGTGGCGGTACTGGTGGAAGTACGACTTGGCGGCGGAGGGCTTCTCGTCGGGGAACACGTCGAGCATGACCTTCTTGAGCGACACGGCCTTGTTCTCGAGGAAGTAGGCGAAGAGCTCCACGCCGCGGCGCAGGGGGATGTGCACGGGCTTGTCGTCGAGGAGCATGCGCTCGTCGCCCATGGTGAAGACCTCGAGCACCTTCACGGCCGTGCCGGCTATGCGGGGGTGGGTGTGGAAGGCTATGTGGCGCAGCTCGGGTAAGAGCGTCCACTCCCGCGCCACCAGCGCCTGGTTCTGCAGCGAGACGCTCATCGTCTGAAGCTCGTCCAGCTGGTGATGCCAGTCGTCGGCCCCACTGAGCCGGAGGAGCTCCGCGTAATGGAGACGCACGGCGGCCTGTTCCTGCAGCAAGCCCATCTCGCCGAAGGCCACGATGAGGCCCTCGAACTCCTGGAGCGCGTGGCTGACGTTGTAGCGCTTGGCCCAGTAGTTGAGCAGCACCTCCCTGAAGCGGAAGATGAGCCTGTCTGACTTGTCGGCTATCAACGTCTGTGCCCGCATAAGGTGATCGAAGGCCTCTGGGAACTCGCCGCGGGAGCCGAGGATACATACGAGTGGGAGGCGGCACAGGAACTCTTCGTAAACGAACTGGAGGTCCGTGGCGAGTTCGATGGCGGCCCCATAGCGCTGGACAGCTTGGTTGAGGCTGTTGCTTGCCCAAGCGATTTCTCCCAGAAGCCAATTGCGTTCGGCTTGCAAGGAAGCGGGGGCACTCTCGACGTCAAAAGCATCAAGCTCAAGTTGAGCTTCAAGGTGCCGGCCGAGGTTTATTAGTACCGCCGCTCGTCTCAGTCGCACCTTGGCATGTTCCGCGCCTGTGGTTCCCGCAAGGCCGCGCTCAAGAAACCACAGTGCGCGCTGTGACCGGCCAATACGCCCATAAAGAACGGCCAGCTGGACGAGAATGGAGGGAGCCAACACTTCGTATTCGGGCACACCTTGAATCAAGCGCCAAGCAGACTCAGCTGCTCTCAGGGCTTCTCTAAGGTTGCCGGTAGCTTCCTCACTCATACTGAGTATCCGGTAATAGAGGGCCGTGTCGTAGTTGTTTAACTTCCCCAAGTTCACTTGCGCTAATTCTTTCAGCGCATCGTCTCTCCGCTCAACGAAGGGGAGAACGTGGGCAAGATAGACGCGTGCGCCCTCCTCGCCCCGGTTCACCGCGCGGAAGAGTGCCTCAAGAGCTTCCATGTCTTGGAGAGTCTGGAAATAGCACACTCCAGCCCACCGTTCGTCCTTAGGCGTAGGGTTCGGAATCCGGGCAAATGCCTCCAGTCCATCTTCAAACTGCTCAAGGAATGCCCAGCCCTGGATATCGCTCTCAAGCTCGACGCCGGGGAACCTACTCTCGACCAGCAGCGCCACCGGATTTGCCGCCCCTTCAGTTGCTGAGAGAACTGGGACTGATCCCTTCATGCGGAACAGACCGGCCCAAGCTCGTAGAGGGTGACGTTCCCCATCTCCATAGGGAGCTAGTATATACGATTAGTGCGCCGGCGTGCTCGCGTTGTGGATTTTTCATGCTTGGTTGGCCCCCATCGATAATATACGTTTTCCCCGGCGCCGAGATTGCCTGCATCCCACTTGCATTGACGGCCCTGGACTGGTAGTGTCTTGCCAATCGATCTGGTTGGGAGACCATGTTCGGTTCGCACTTCGGGAGCGGTGCGGGTTGGAAGAGGCTGGGAGGAGTCGGGGGTATCTCGTCAGAGTCCGACAAATCCCTTCACTTGTCTAGTGGGCTGAGCGGTTGGCTCGCCCGGCTGGGTTGGTACCCAGCAGCTGTGTTTCGGCTCGTTTGGCCGTGCGCGGCGGGGCCTCTGTAGAGGACCACGGAAGGATGGGATTGGGATGAAGAACACTGGGAAGCGGATTTTTGTTGCGGTCCTGTTTGCGGTTGTAGCCAGCCTGCCGTTGATTAGCCTTGCAGGAGTGCTTTCTTCGCAGCGGTAACACCCGAAAGAGAAATCTGAAACCCTAACAGGGTTCGGCCGGCCCGGGATTAGCACCGGGCCGGCGTTACGTTTTGGACAACGCTTATACGTGACATAAGCGTTGGACGTCTACCCTGCTTGCACTTGGTCTTGGCGCGACTCGAAAGGGGGCGGCATGGAAAGTGTAGGTAGTGGGCGGCGCTTAAGCGGGCGGACTCCTTTGTGGCGTCACCGTCGGCGCTCTGTGCGGCGCCCGACCTTTCATTGGGATGGCGCCTGGAAAGATGTCGGTTTCGGCTCCGCATTTGGGGTGGTCATTGGAGTGGGCGTTGCCACGGGTTCGTGGTGGCTTTCTCTGGTGGGGATCGTCGTCGCCGTTGGCGCCGGGTTGACTTCAGTAATGCGCTCGGCAGGAAATCACCCGATCATCGCGGTACCCGAGTTGGAAGTTTGGGCTCTATCAGAGGACGTCGTTCGCACTGGGCTTCTGGAGCTGACAAGAACCTACGATCAGGCGACGTTCGACCACAGCTCATGGTTGGCGGAGATCGCGACGCGGCTCGGTGGCGAACTTGGCCTATCTGCTCGAGACCTTGCCAAGTTGAGATGGGCAGCACTACTTCATGACCTCGGAAAGATTGCCGTTCCGAAGGCAACGCTTTCGAAATCTACAAGGCTCTCTGACGAGGAACTGGAAGAGATTCGTCGCCATCCGACGGTGGGGGCGGACTTGATACGGGCTGTACTACCAAATGATGAGGATTTGGGCGCTGCGGTGAGATATCACCATGAACGCTGGGACGGGTGCGGCTATCCTTCTGGGTTGAAGGGCGAGGCGATTCCTATCGCCGCGAGAATTGTGGCCGTCGTAGACGTGTTTGAGGCCTTGACGAGCGATCGGTCCTATCGATCTGCCCTCACTGTCGAACAGGCTGCAGTTTACTTACGAAATGGAGCCGGAAGCCACTTTGATCCGGAGGTAGTGAAGACTTTCCTGGAATTGCTGTCGATGGGTAAGGTGTCCGCTCGTCCGGAAGCCGGTGCTGTAAAATCGGGATGGCTTCCTGTGAGGTGGGGAGTTGGCGCAGTCGCAACCAGAGCTAGCAGTCTGGACGGACCATTTCTTTGAATGGGTAAGAACAGGAAGCGACTGTCGGGCTCAAAGAGCCGAGAGTGTCGGCGTACCTTGTCTGGCAGGCAATTGCGAGACGGTTGAGGTTGGCTGGGCGCGTGTGCCAGCGGCGGCCGCAGGAAGTCTGTCGGGAGATGGGGCAGTTCCTCGGGGAAGCTGACGCTTAGTCAGCCAGGTTAAGCAAGACGCGGCTTGCGGCGGCGACGCCAGGGGTAGCCGGCCTATAGACCGTCAGGATGTTGGTCAAGACTGCATTCTAGCGATTCCAACCAGCGCGGATTCGCCGGACTCGTGCAGAGATCGCGGCTTGGCGGTAGTCTGCTTGAGCCAGGCTTGCGCGAGCGGCAAGCCACACTTCGATATCCTCATCTAGAACGATACCGAGTTGGATCAGTGCTTCTCCGTCATTCGAGCGCAACACTGCCTGCCTCAACACCTCCTCAACATGAATCCTCAAGTTCACAATTGCTGGCGCGTCGGAATCCGGCAATAAAGGCCCTTCGTATAACTGCAAAGCGGCTTGTACTTGACCGGCGTCAAGGTGCTCAAGTAGCTCAACGAAGTCTGCGCGGTAGTTAGCCTCAATCCGGTATGGGGACGAGGAAATAGGCAATGTCTTGCGGAGGCGTGACACGGCTACTTTTGTCCGGCTAGGTTCGCCGATATCCCCGAATTGTAGGGCGTGTAGCTTCTCGGCCGTTAGGCCGCTTGGGTTTGCGGCTAATATTGCGAGTATTTCGGCATTACGTAGGGAGAGTCGCGAATCACCATCCTTTGCGTGCATAACCTGAGTACCGAGGAATCGGAAACTGAGCTGGTTCTTGCTCATGTCGTAAAGTGTCAAGAGTTCGTGAAGAAGTCGGTGGTTAGCGGCGAGAAGCTTCCAGCCAGTGGGACTTAGCTGGTCTAGGAATGGTCTATGCTCAATCAAGGAATTTCTGGCTCCGGAAGTATCGTTCCGAGTTAGGCGCTCGATAGCTATCCAAATCGCAGCTCGCGCGATGTGGAAAGATTGCCCAACTACTCTTAGGGTGTCCATAGCGCCCGCCAAAGCGACGTCAGCGCCAACCGCGGATTTCCATGTGAGCACTAGACCCTGAATCAAATGGCCAAGCGCCTGCTCTTGGATGGAGCCAGACCGGCTCAACGCAAAGGCAATTCCGGAGAGCCGCTCAGCCTCAGGGATCTTGCCTTGGGCAAGAGTGAGCGCTACCAAGTCAACTGCAGCATGCGCGGTATATCCCTTTGGAGCGCTATTGAACTGCAGTCGATAGTAGACCTCCGAGCGATCATAATCATCAAGCAAGAAATGGAGATCGCCAAGGCTTGAGACGAGGAGCTCGAGACCAGGTACGTCGATTGCCTTGTTGGTGTCGCTGAGGTCACCAAGTGCCTCCTGCGCGCTGGCCACGTCACCGGCAAGAAGAGTGGAGTAGGCGAGCGTAGCGGTCGCTGAAAGTCTCCGCGATTCATCGCGGACTCGCCGCCGCTCTAGCTCGGAAAGTGACCAGCGTGCCCACCCCTGCGCTTCAGCGTATCGTCCTTCGGTCAACTCGAGTTGGGCGATATCCACCCCACAAGCAACAACAAGGTGATGCGCGCCGGCCAAGTCCGCTAGGCGCATTGCTTCTTCCAGCATCACAATCGGAATCTCTCGTTCCCCATGGAGCCCTAGAGCATAGCCATGAGCGCGAAGCGTAACAGGGGACTCAAGCTCATGGAGCGCCCTACTCGTTTCGGCAAGCATGTTGCGTGAGGGCAAAGCGAGCGCCGCGACTGCGCGCAACTGTGGCGCCTCATGGTGCGCAAGTAACTCGTGAACACGTAATACCAAAGACGATTGCCTGCCGACGGCACATGCTGCTGCGAATTGCCAGTACATAACTTCAGGGTGATCTTGTATGCTTGAAGATTGAGCTCCAAGTCTTCTGAGCAAGTATTCGTGCTCGCCCAGGTTGAAGAGGGCGTTCCCAGCGGCGGGTAGCAACTGAATGAGACGTTCCGGCGCAGACTGGCATGCCCAGTCGAATGCACTTGCCCACATTCCTCTGTCGGCGAGGGCGTCAATAATGCGGTTCGGGTCCTCGGGCCATTGCTGAGGTGGGTTTTCGAGGGTTTTCTTTCGCATTGGTGCAGGGCTCAATTCGTGTAGGAGTCGGAAGAAGCTCTGGTGGTGGCCCTGGGACGCTTTCAGCGCGAAGAGGACATCATCAGTGGCCAAGCGACTATCGGCCTCATCAAGTGCTTCGTCCGTCGATAGTCGCAGGAATTCTGAATGAAATACGTTGAGGCCGTAACTCGTTGATGCGCTAACGCCGTACTGTGCGACTACCACGATACTACTGCCGGGCAGAATACAGCTTACGAGAGTTGAGAGGTGAGCTGCAAGAGAGTGCTCCCATCCCAGTATCAGGCCTATCGGCCCGATATGAATCTGGTACTCAACCAAAGCAGCAACGAGACTATCAAGAGTATCTAGGCTAGAGGCAAACGAGGCACCAAGGGTCCGAGCAACGCCTGCTCTCAAAATTCTTGCGAGCTGTATGCGCGAGACCTCGGACGCAGCCCAGGCAGAGATGGTAGGCAGACCATGAAGCCGCACGCCCTCGCTTATCAGGTCCACTCCACTCTCTGAATCGCTCCAAAGGAGGGTGCGTTTTGGCAGACCCGAGAGCTGCTCTTGGACACGGGATCGCCATCCCATGCGAATCACTCAGCCCTCTCTGCGGCATTAGGATGCCGCAAGTGTATCAAGCGACAACTCATTGTTTTGCCAACCAAAGAACTGGCTGGCCCCCGGCCCTGTTCATTAAACATTGTCCCACATAAATCCCCAGGAGACTCCTCCCCACTAGGCATTTGGCTTGGAACCAGCGGGGCGCCAATTTTGTCTTGGTTGGCAGCAGCAAGTGGCACCCGGTTCACATGGCGTCATGGGCGGATGTAGGGTACCAAGGGGCAGTGTCCAGAAGTCTACAGCTTGCTGGTTCGTCTACTCTGACCTATGCGATTAGTGCATGAACTGGAACTACACGTGGTTAAGGGCCCTTCGCTTTGACTAGATGAAGGCAATTCTCGTCAACGGCTGGCCGTCGGCACGCCGAGAGTGTTAGTTGCAGCCGGAGAATCGTGGCAGAATATGTCAATCGTGACTCATATGTGCGTTGTAGACTACTACAGGTAGCGCGAGACGTAGCAGGCATGGTGGCAAATTGCTACGCTCATTCTGCGAACTCAGGCTTGCCGCTGCTGTGGGATTGTTTGTTCCCTCTCCCGGCTGAAAGGGAGCCGACCCGAGAGCCTCGATATTGGACTACCCCAGAAGCAGGAGAAACGTGTAAGAGATTCGGGGTATCTGCCTAGCCCAACAAAGGCGACTCGGAAATGGTGAATCTCTCGTGTAAGCGGCCCTTGGTTGGATGAGCCGACCCAATTTGGAGAAGTGCTTATGGCTCAGCGCTGTTACCCACTTGTTACCCAAGCTCCGACATGCTGTGGGTCCCCATCCGGGAAATCGGTATTGCGGAGGACAGCAAATGAAACACAAGACGCCGATGGTCAATGTCATCGCTGCACACGAATCGTACCTTCGATTAGTACAGCCTGCGCTAGAACAAATTGGCGCAGATGTGACGCGGACTTCTGGAGGATCGACAGCGCATCTGGTGCTGGACTTCCCGATGACGTGGGCGATCGGGAAGCTGTCCGAAATGAACAGCCTAGACCGGGCTAGGACTCTAGTTGTCACGCAAGGCTCTCACCTGGCATATCTCGATCTCTTGGCGAGTTTCCATGTAAGTGGGGTTGTCGGCCCCGGTGATCTCCGTATCCTGGTCGCTGGCATCTACGCGGCTGCCTCGGCGCTGAAAACGCATCAGTGGAAGTCAGGTCTTACATACATGGAACTGAGGGTTTCTCGGCTCCTCCTTCAAGGCCGTGACACCGCCGGGAGCGCGGCTAGCCTGAGAGTCTCTCAGAAGACCATCAATGCCCACATCTCAAACATCCTTGGGAAGCTGGGTCTTGACTCACGTACTCAATACGTAGCGGCACTAATAGGCCACGGCACCGACGAACCTGCTGTAGGTGGACTCGTCTAGACCTAGACGTTGGGGGCCCGCAGTATTCTCTCGGGGTGGCTTTCTTGGGGGCAGCGCCGATGGCCCACGGTGCTGCCCGTCCAGACGTACCCGTCGCTACCCCAGTTGCACTATGCCTGGTTGACCCTGTTGGGCCACGAAGACTAGGGTGTTCCGAGGTTTCGGACGACGATGATATGTTGCGCTTCGGCTATGACAGCAATTTGGATGTAGCGCCTACCTCGCCCTACTGAACGTCACATCACTCACAGGCACCACCCCCGCAATCGCCACGGTCCCCACCAACTGATCTCCCACGAACGTCCCGTCGAACGTCAGCGCGCCCGATCCGCTCTTGATCGACAGGTGGTCGTCAAGGCTGATCCGGCCGTCTAGGTCAACGATGCTGGGGCTCTCCAGCCGGAAGATGCCGGCGTCGTACTGCAGGGTGGCGTTGGCCGTCACCTGGTCCAGGCTCTGGCTGAAGGTGAGGGCCAGGTTCACGGGCAGCTTGATGAGGGAGTTCACCTCAACCTCGAAGCGGGCGCTCCACGTCTGCCCGTTTATGTTGCGCAGGCCGGGCACCGTGATGGGCAGGCAGGCGGCGAGGGCCAGGGCGAGGGTGACGGTCAGGGCGATCAGGCGGCCGGTTCTCTTGCTGGGCACGGTGCTCATCCTCTCGCGGCGCTTGGCGGTCCATGGCCGGCGCGCCGCCTGTTCTGATCACTAGTCTACCTAGTGGTGCCGGGTACCGCCCGGGCTGCGCCCACGCCTACGTTGGGCCGGCCACCCAGCTGCTCCCCGCCCACTGGTGCGTTGATACGATGTCCAGCACGGCGCCGGGGCGTAAGGGGAGGTGATCGGCGGCGCCGGTACCAGGCGCGCGGCGCGCGCCGCGCCAACACTCGCTCTCTCGCACGGGGGTTAAGGAGTTACCAGCTAGATGAACCTGCACTTCGGCCGATCCTCGCACCGCCTGTTGGGTGCGCTCCTCCTGACGTTCGCCTTCACGCTCGCGGCGGCCCAGCAGCCGGGCCCGCACAACGACATCACCGACGTACCCGGAGTCAAGGTCGGGCACTACACCGTCAACGACCCCGATTCCGGCACCCTCACCGGCACCACCGTGGTGCTCGTTGAGGGCGGCGCCGTGGCCGGCGTGGACGTGCGCGGCAGCGCGCCCGGCACCCGCGAGACGGACCTCCTGAACCCCATCAACCTGGTTCAGGAAGTACAGGCCATCGTCCTCAGCGGCGGCAGCGCCTACGGCCTCGAGGCCGCCACCGGCACCGTGCGCTACCTCGAGGAGCAGGGCATCGGCTACCCCGTCGGGCCCGACCGCGTGGTGCCCATCGTGCCGTCGGCCATCTTGTTCGACCTCGGCCGCGGCGGCGACTGGACGCAGCGCCCCACCGCCGAGTACGGCTACCAGGCGGCCCTCGCCGCCAACGAAGGGCCCATCGAGCAGGGCTCAGTTGGCGCCGGCACCGGCGCCTTCGCGGGCGGCAACATCAAGGGCGGCCTCGGCAGCGCCAGCGTGGTGCTGGACGGCGGCATCGTGGTGGCGGCCATCGTGGCCGTCAACCCCGCCGGCCGGCCGACCAACCCGGTGACCAACGAGCTGTACGGCGCCTGGCTTGGGCTCGGCGACGAGTTCGCCAACCTCGTGTCGCCCGCCACCTTGGGCTACGGCGGCGCGAGTGAGGACTACTTCGCGCTGTTCTCCGACCCCAACACCACCGTGCAGAACACCACCATCGGCATCATCGCCACCAACGCCACGCTCACCAAGTCGCAGGCCCTCAAGATCGCGCAGATGGCCCACGACGGTTACGCGCGCGCCCTGCGCCCCGTGCACACCATGGGTGACGGCGACGTCATCTTCGCCATGGGCACCGGCGACATGGAACTCGGCAACGCCTTCGGCGCCATCGGCTCCGCCGCCGCCGACGTCATGTCGCGCGCCATCGTGCACGCCATCCTCAACGCCACCAGCGCCGGCGACCGCCTCAGCTACTGCGACACGTTCGTGGGCGCCTGCGGCGAGTGACGCTGAGCTGCTGACGAAACTGCGCTAGCAGCGGCCGCCACGGTGGGCCGCTTCGGCTGAGCACGAGAAGGGCCCGGGGCGAACGCTCCGGGCCCTCAACTTGCGCCGCGCTCGCTTGGGGTGCGCCTCAACCGCGCGGGTCCCACCAGTCGCGCAGGCCGTCGCCCAACAGGCTCCAGCCGAGCACCGTCCACACGATGGCCAGGCCCGGCACCAGGGCGGGGTAGGGGCTCATGTTCATGAAGCCCTGCGCCTCGCGCAGCATGTTGCCCCAGCTCGGTACATCTGGCGGCGTGCCCAGGCCGAGGAACGACAGGGCCGCCTCCGCCAGCACGGCCACCGCCAGGCTGAGGCTGGCCTGCACCACCAGGGGCCCCACCGCGCCCGGCAGGATGTGCCTGAACAGCAGCCGCCCGTGGTTCACGCCCAGGGCGCGGCCCGCCTCCACGTACTCGCGCTCCTTGAGGCTCAGCACGC
>CAZBBO010000030.1:0-20502 GCA_964490345.1 uncultured Ferruginibacter sp. | reverse complement strand
ACAATACCTCATCATGGTACTTTATGGGTGCTACTCCAAACAGATGGGGAACTGGCGTTCCCACCCTAAGGTAAATTTCGGATTTTTTAAAACATGGAACAATACCTCATCATGGTGCATTATGGGGCAGACACCCCTTTTGGAGGGATACCTCATCTCGTTTAAAATTCCTGTTTTTTAAACACGAAACAATACTGCAAATTTGAGATTTATGAGGTATAACTGGTGTGCATAAACGAAACTATTTTAACTGTTAATTAAGTACTTGCTTCTCCATATTAGGGCTCATAATAATGATGTTAAATTTTATTAATCATTTTATTTTTGGTAAACAGATAGGTCTCTAAAACAGCCTTTTTGTTTGTGTTTTAAAATTCCGTTTATCTTGTTCTTTTATTTACCTTGACACTAAATGAAGAGGGCAAAACTTTGCTATAGTGGATTATGAGTACTTCTGCTTTTGTTTATGTGGTTATGTTCTAATCTATAAGTGGAAAAGGGATCCGCTCTTTTTTGTCCTAAAATAGCTTATTTGATAGGTTTTTAAGGCTGTTTAAAACAATCTTGAGCTTGGAGATGGGTGATGCTATGGGCTATTTTAAAGGCAAGTTACTTGTAGTAAATGGGAGGATGGGAGGTTTAAGCGGTTAAACTTCCTTTGCATTTATTAAAAAGATGGCGAGCATTTTCTGTAAATCGGGCTTTTTCTTTTTCCAGTTTGATATGGTTTGAGTAATAATTTTCTCATTAGGGCCGGTGAGATTAACGCCAATACATAACTTCGTTTGTGGGTTACAGTTAGTAATAAGACTTTCTATTAATGAAGCATTTCGATAGGGGGTTTCTATAAATATCTTTGTGCACCCTGTAAGCATGGATTCCTTTTCCATCTGCCTTATTTTCTTTTCTCTTTCATGCTTTTCTATGGGTATGTATCCTAAAAACTCAAAGTGCTGTCCATTTAGACCACTGGCCATTAGTGCCAGAAAAACAGCCCCCGGTCCAACTAAGGGCTTTATGATACATTTATTTTGGTGTGCTATAGCTATAAGGTCTTGCCCAGGATCAGCAATTCCCGGAAGGCCTGCTTCACTAAAAATACCTATTGTTTTTTGTTGTTTAATGGCTTGTTGAAATGAGATAATATAATCTGTAGAAGTTTTATTTATTGTATACCAATCAAAATCATCAATAATGATTTTACTATCCAGCATTTTTAGATAACGACGAGTAGTGCGTTCGTTTTCGGTAAAAATAACTTCACAACGGTGTATGGCCTCAAGGAGATAGTTGGGTAAACATTGAAGGCCTTCTTCGTGCAAATAGGTAGGAATTAAATATACTGTAGCCATTAGAAAATGAGTTTGCTTTTTTTAGCATTTATCAGGCTTAAAGTTGCAGCGGTTACTGCATAACCCGGTGCCAGCATCCAACCTATTACAGGAAGCAGATGAAGTAAATAAAATACCATACCATTTCCAATGGCTAATCCCTTATGATTGCCTACAAATTTTATACTTTGTATATAGCCAAGCCGATGTCTTTCACTGCTATAATCGAGCATAGAAAATCCAAGATAATAACATTCAATAAATAAGGCTACCAAGGGCATTATCCAACCAACAAAAGGCACAAGGGAAAGGAAGAAAATAGTAACCATATAAACAGATTGCCACACTAAGTTTCTAAAAGCAAGACGGATACCACGTATAATATCCTTTCCTAGTTGAGAAAAGCTGAATGCAAAATCTTTTCCTTCTAATATACTCTCAGTTTTTTCACTTAGATAAGAAAAAAACGGTGATCCAATAATGAGGAATAGGTATTTAAATAGTGAAAAATAGAAAAGAAGAAGCACTAATTGAAGCATAATTTGTCCAAATAGAAACAGGAAGCTAATCCAGGATGTTTGAATTTTATCAAGCCATGCTTTAATTCCACCTGCTTCCATCATAAATCTAATGGCGGTATTGCTTGATGTTAAGAAGAAATAGAGGCCAACAATAAAGAGGATGGCATATATCAGTCCGGGAATAACAATCCATTTCCAAAGCTTATGTTTCATTATGAAATAATGAGCTTGAAAATAAGATTGAAAAGCAATTACAATTTCCTTAAGCATAATTAACCTTAGCGAATAGGAATAAAGTTAAAGAAAACAACTAAAATCTGTGCTTAATAAATACATTCTGATTAATTTACGTTTATGAAGGGAAAGAAACTTTCATTGTCATTTTACAATCGAACAAATGTGTTGAGTATAGCTTATGAACTATTGGGAAAGGTTTTATTAAGCTCAATTGATAATAACATTACTGCAGGCAGGATAGTAGAAACCGAAGGATATAAATCTGTTAAGGATAGCGCTTCACATGCTTATGGTGGCAGGCGTACTGCGAGGAATGAGGATATGTATGGAAGGCCCGGCACATCATACGTTTATGTTTGTTATGGTGTTCATAATATGATGAATGTGGTAACCAATAGCAGGGGTATTCCGGATGCGATTTTGATAAGGGCTGTTGAACCCTTAATTGGTTTGGATATCATGTTAAAGCGGACGGGTAAGAAAAGTGGAGATGTTTCTGTGTCAAGCGGTCCGGGAAATGTTACCAGGGCGTTAGGAATTTCTAAAGAAATTTCCGGTTTAAGTTTATTAGGTAATTTATTGAATATACTTGATGATGGATTTTTTTTAGAAAAGAAACAAATTGGGATAAGCAAACGGATTGGAGTAGAAGGTGCCGGATATCCCGATGCGGATTATCCATATCGCTTTTATATAAAGGGTAATACTTACGTTAGTGGCTATCCGAAGAAATAGTTTATACTAAAATCTTGGGCAGGGAATTCCCTTTACTTCAACCGGCTTTTTAATATAGATGATGGAAAATTCACTACCACCCCGGTTGTTGGTTGCTGCTTTAAGGCTGCTTACATTAATATCGTAGCTGGCGCCAAAGCGAATTCCGTAAAATTCAAGGCCCAAATATGGGATAAAGGCATCGTTAAGGCGTAACCATGAACCTATAAATACATTGGTTGGATTTTCTTTATCTCCATTGGCATTAAGACTGATAGCGGCTCCAAGCATCGTTTCGTTTGCTTTGTTTTGCATTTGATAGATGAAAGAAGTATAAACACCTAATACATCACTAACCGGAAATGAGCCACCACCGTGAACGGTAACTCGCCCTGAGAGATACCAGTTTTGGTCTTTGAAACTTACTTTTGGTTTATTGATATGATACATAGAAACGCCCAAATAATAGTTATTTTGCCCATTTGAGGAGCCTGAATACAGCAATCCGGCGTTAAGGTCGAGATAATTTTGGTTAGTTCCGTTGGTAAAAAACTCTCCTGATTGCCCGGTAAAACCATTTTGTTGGAGCATGCTTTCGAAGGTTAATTTGGATACATCCAGGTTCATGCTGCTGTAAGTTCCCTGAAACCCTGCACCGATAGTATTGTATCCGTTTGCATCCAGTGATTTATGGTAAGAAAGAGAAAATGAGCCGTAATTTAGTTTTAATTGGCTGTTGGCGCTGGCATCAGAAACGCCTGATATACCTACTCCAAAAACATCTCCATCAGGAATTCTGTCTTTTAAAATGCCCATATCAAAAGAAGCGCTGGTTGTTACATATGCCTTTGGTATAGATGGCCATTGATCCCGGTGGTTAACAGCAAGCCTCCACGTTCCATCAAACTTACCGGTAAATGCAGGATTTAAGGTAAGCGGTGAGGCAAAGAATTGAGAGAAATGCGGGTCTTGTGCGGAGGAGTAGAGTGCAAAAAAAGCAAACCCTACAACCAGGGCAATTTTTTTAAACATATTATGCAGAAAAGTATGATTCAGATTATACTATAAAGGTACTATAACATCTCAAAATGCTGCATATTTTTTGTAAAAAAGAGGGTAAAATTTTAAATCCTAATATTGATAATCAGTTAGTTTTGTGTTTTTGCACCATAGGCGAGGTCTCCGGCATCGCCCAATCCGGGTACGATATAACCTTTTGCGGTAAGTTCATCATCTATAGCTCCGCACCAAATAATAGCTTGTGGAATTTCTCTTCGTACGTATTCTATTCCTACTGTACATGCGATAGCGCATGCAATATGCAAGGTGCGGATGGTGCCTTCTTCTTTTAAATATTGAATAGATTTAACCAAGGAGGCGCCAGTGGCTAACATAGGGTCACTAATAATAACAACTCTGTCATTTATTTCGGGGCAACTCATGTATTCTAATCTGATTTCAAAAGAACCATCCGGGTGGTGTTTTCGATAAGCACTTAAAAATGCATTATCGGCACGGTCAAAAAAGTTCAATAATCCGTTGTGCATGGCAAGTCCGGCACGAAGAATGGTGGCTAAAACAGGTTGATACTTTAATACCTTACAAGTTGCTGTTCCCATGGGTGTGGTTACTTCTTTTTCTTCTGTTTCCATTTCCTTGCTAATTTCATAACCTATAACTTCGGCTATGCGTTCTAAATTACGCCTAAAGCGCATACGGTCATTTTGAATCGTTACATCTCTCAGCTCGCTTACCCAGTTGCTTACTAAGGAGTGATAAATACTTAAGTTTCTTACCATCGGTTTCACTTCTGTTACCATGTTGCTAAATTATTACAAAAAGTGCTGGTATGGATGATTAATTCTTGTAAACCCAATTCAATATATTGTATTTTTAGATAAATACTTGAACATGCAGCGATTATTTTCGGTTTTGTTTATTTTTTTGCTTTTTTCTTGTAATGGGGATAGTACAAATAATGGGAAGGAAGATATTTATGAAAAGAGTAAGTTGTCTATGTTAGAATTTGAAAAAAGCGCCTCGGTGCAATTTCTTTCCGCTACTATTAAATCAAAGAAAAACATTTTAGGGCAAAGAGTGGTGAGTGGAAAGATTTCTTCATCTGCCAAAATGGTCACTTTTAAAGATATTAATTTAACCTTTCGCTTTTATAGTAAAACCGGTACACTGTTAGAAGAGGATAAGGAAACGATATACGATTCTGTTCCTCCCGGAAAAACTATTTCTTTTAAGACAAAATATTTTGCTCCTAAACAAACAGATAGTGTTGCAGTGGAAATAACAGGAGCAAAATCATAATTACACAAAAGAAAAGGAGTCACCATCAAAGAGTCCTTTATCACTAAGTTTTAAGTGAGGAATAACCAATAGTGCCATAAATGAAAGTGTCATAAATGGTGCTCGAAGTTTGCTTCCCATTTCTTCTTTAACTTTTTTGTCCAGCTTGGTGTAATCTTCTGCTATTTTGTATCCATCGAGGTTACTCATTAATCCTGCAACCGGAAGTGGCAACACTTCTTCGCCTAATGGGCTTACCGCACTTAATCCACCTTGTTGTTGAATTACCAGGTTAATGGCTTTTGCCAGTGATTCATCATCAGCCCCTACCGCCACTATATTATGACTATCATGTGCTACCGATGAAGCAATAGCTCCTGTGGTTAATCCAAAATTTTTTATAAATGCCTTAGCAATTGGTGAGGCCTTATATCGGTTAACAACCACTATTTTCAATATATCATCTGCAGGGTTGGTAATCCAATTGTTATTTTGTAGTAGAGGGGTATAATTAATCTTTTCTGTTATCAACTGACCGTCTAATGCACCTATTATTAGCGTTTGTTCTTTACCGTTAGATTGCAAAATGAGGTCATTGGGGCTTATTTTTTCAACTGAGAAGTTATTTATTATACCTGTTTTTTGAGAACGAATAAGTGTTTTTCCCGCATCAGATACCAGCTTACCGTTGATATATGTTTGGAGTACTTTAAAATCTTTAAGGTCTTTTACCATTATGAAATCTGCGTTATCTCCGGGATTCAATAGCCCTACTTGCATGTTGTAATGTTCTACCGGATTAATACAGGCCATTTTTAATACTTTATATAAATCTATTCCTTTAGCTACTGCGCGAGCACATAATTGATTGATATGACCTTCTAACAAACTATCAGGGTGTTTGTCGTCTGAGCAGAACATCATATTTTCATAGTGTTCTTCAATAAGCCCAGCCAGGGCTTCAAAGTTTTTTGCAGCACTCCCTTCACGGATAAGAATCTTCATGCCATAAGAAAGTTTCTCTGCTGCTTCAGGTTCGGTAAAGCATTCATGATCGGTAGAAATTCCTGCGTTACAGTATGTTTTTGCATCGTTTCCTCGTAATCCCGGGGCATGCCCATCTACAGGTTTATTATATTGCTTGGCAGCGGCAATTTTTTCCATTACTTCTTTATTGCCGTGTAATACACCTGGAAAATTCATCATTTCGCTGAGGTAAAAAATATCGTCCCGTTGCAACAAGGTATGTATATCCTGAACAGTTATTTCGTCTCCTGCAGTTTCAAATGTTGTTGCAGGTACACAACTTGGTGCACCAAAATGAAACTTAAATGGGACAGTTTTTCCATTCTCAATCATAAATGTGATACCCTTCATACCACACACATTGGCAATTTCATGTGGATCGGAAATAGTGGCTACAGTACCATGTACTACAGCCATGCGCGCAAATTCTGACGGGATGAGCAATGAACTTTCAATGTGTACATGCGCATCAATAAAACCCGGCATGATATAAGGTGCATCAGGATTTGGGGTGGGGTCATCAATATGCACATCAACAATTTTTCCATTTTGAAAAATCACCCTACCAAAGCCAATGGTTTGAATTCGGATATTTACAATATTTCCAACCACCGAAGATATATTTCTATGAAACATAGTATTTGCCCATTTGATGTTAAGAATAAATTTCGGGTTAACTGTAGAGTTGTTACTTTTGGTAACTAACTTTCTACTGTGAAATTACGTTCTTTTGCTTCTTCTTTGGTAAGTAAGTTTCATTTCATGAAGAAATCGTTTGGTGAAAGGCCATTCATTCTTTTAGATATAGGTGCAGGAAATCATTCTGCCACAAAAACTAAGCGTGTGTTTCCTTTATGTGTTTATCACGGAGTAGATATGGAACGTGATTATAATAATACTGATGAGGATTTAGCCGCTATGGATGAATTTTATGAAATGGACGTAACACAGTTAGCGTTTTCGTCTATTCCTAATGGTTACTTTGATGGGATATGGATGGTGCATGTTATTGAGCACTTATATAATGGGGATGAAGTCATTTTAGGTTTATTGAAAAAATTAAAGTCCGGTGGTAAGATGTATATTGAATATCCGGGAGAAAGGAGTACACATCTCCCTTCTATGTATGGCACATTAAATTTTTACGATGATCCTACGCATGTGCGTATATACCATCATGCCGTGTTGGCTAAAATGCTTGAGGAAGCAGGCTGCAAGATTTTAAGGAGGGGTGTAAGAAGAAATGTTTGGTTTATTTTGGCTATACCTTTTCGAATGGGTATGTATTGGGTACGCGGTAAAAGATTACAAGGGAATATTTTTTGGGATGTGTTAGGCTTTGCAGAGTATCTATGGGTGGAAAAGGAATAATTACTACAATAAATCGGGACGACGTTCCTTGGTTCGTTTTACACTTTCTTCATAGCGCCATTCTTCAATCAATTGGTGGTTACCGCTCATTAAGACCGAAGGAACACTCCATTCTCTAAACACTTCAGGTCGGGTATATACAGGTGGTGCCAGCAATTGATCTTGAAAGGAATCGGAAAGAGCGGAGGATTCATCATTAAGCACGCCGGGAATTAATCGTCCAATAGCATCTGTAAGCACCGCTGCAGCCAACTCCCCACCACTTAATACATAGTCACCAATTGAAATTTCTGAGGTTATAAAATGATCTCTTACTCGTTGGTCAATGCCTTTGTAATGTCCGCAGATGAGTAAAAGATTATTTTTTAGTGAAAGCCTATTAGCCATTTGTTGGTCAAAAGATTTTCCATCAGGAGTGAGGTAAATGATTTCATCATATTCGGTCAATTTTTTTAAGGATTCAATTGCATTTACTAACGGTTCCGGCATTAAAACCATACCGGCTCCGCCTCCAAAGGGATAATCATCAACCTGTGCACGTGCATAAGTAGTATAGTCACGAAGATTAATAATATTTATTGAAAGTAGATTTTTTTCTGTAGCACGTTTAAGAATAGAGTGCGAAAAAGGGCTACTCAACAATTCGGGTACAACGGTAATTATATCTATTTTCAATGCTAAAGATTTATTCGTTATTATCGGGTTGATAACTGGGATTTAAGAAATCGTCTATTGCTCTTTTTTGTTTTTTTGTTGGCCTGCCAATTTTGCTTAGTCGTTTGCCGGTATGGAAAGAAGATGAGTGGATTGTTGATTTAGGATTAGCGTCTTCCGGTGTTAAGTCAATATAATATTTTAATGCTTCACTATAAGAGACCCGGTTATTCAATAGGGCAGTTACTTTTATGATCCACTTTCTGCTTTCTGCTTTTATATCGTATTCATCACCAATTTGAACTTGTTTTGCCGGTTTTGCCGGTTGGTGATTATATTTCACTTTGTTTTTGTCACATGCTTCAGCAGCCATTGCACGTGTTTTAAAAATACGTATTGACCATAAAAATTTATCGAGTCTAATCTTTCCCTTTTCCATAATATTATGTCAAATTTAGCCTAATTGCTTCAACCGTAAAAGAGAATGTATGCGTATAAATTTGGGTCTGAATATTGGGTTGAATATTATAATTTAGTAAAAAATATGTGCATGAGAATAAAACCAATTTTGTTTCTGTTTATCATTATTTCATTTTCAACTTCCTATGCACAAAAGGTTAATTGGACATCGGATGGGTTGTTTTATACAATATTAAAGGAAGGAAGTTTAGTTAAAATTGATCCTAAGACAAATGTTGAAACGATTGTATTTCAAGAATGGGATTTAATACCTTACAAAGATTCTTTACCATTAAAGGTGGAGTCGTTTGAGTATGCTAAAGATGGAAAGCGAGTATTACTATTTACAAATTCTGCAAAAGTGTGGCGATATAACACTAAAGGTGATTATTGGGTAATGGATTTGCATACGCGACAGTTAAAGCAGTTAGGAGGCAGGTTGCCTAAACAATCACTTATGTTTGCCAAGTTTTCTCCTGATAGCCGCCAGGTTGCTTATGTGAGCGGAAATAATATTTATGCTGAGGATGTGGTTACCGGAACTATAAAGCAACTAACTGTTGATGGTACACGAAGAATGATTAATGGTACTTTTGATTGGGTATATGAAGAGGAGTTTGGGCTGAGGGATGGGTTCAGGTGGAGCCCGGACAGCCGTAGTATTGCTTATTGGCAGGTAGATGCAACCGGGATTCGAGATTTTTATATGATAAACAATACGGATTCTGTTTATTCTCGTATTATTCCTGTGGAATATCCCAAAGTTGGGCAGAAGCCTTCTGCTGTTCGTGTTGGTGTGGTTTCGCTCCTAAATAGTGTTACTCGTTGGATGCAGGTTGAAGGGAAGCCTGATGAGCATTATATTACAAGAATGGAATGGAGCGGTTCAAATGAATTAATTATTCAGCAGTTAGATAGGAAGCAGCAGGAAAGTAAGCTGATGTATGCCAACACATCTGATGGCAATGTTCGAACCTTTTGGGCAGAAAATGATGATGCTTGGGTTGATTTAAACAATGCAGAGCCTGTTAGTTTGAATAGCACACCCGGCAATTTCATTTGGATTAATAATGGCCAAGATTTTTTATGGGTGAGTGAAAGAGATGGCTGGCGTCATATTTATAAAATCAGTAGAGATGGAAAAAATATGCTGTTGCTTACTAAGGGAAATTATGATATTGACGAGATTTTAGGTATTGATGAGGTAAATAGTTTTGTTTATTTCAATGCATCACCGGAAAATCCATTACAGCGGTATTTATATAGAGTGCGATTTAACTCACCAAAAGATCAGCCTGAACTTGTAACCTTAGGAAATTTAAAGGGTACCCATAGTTATAGTATTTCTCCGGGAGCAAAGATGGCGCGTCATACTTTTAGTAATTATAATACACCACCAATTACTGAATGGATTTCTTTGCCTGATGGAAAACCATTAAACAATGCCGAATCAATTGTAAAGCATATTAAGATTGATGCGCGAATGGATGTAACGTATTTAAAATTGGTTACTGAAGATAATATTGAAGTGGATGCGTGGGTTCGTAAACCTGCAAATTTTAATTCTTCAAAAAAATATCCATTGGTTGTTTATGTTTATGGTGAGCCTGCTTTATCAACAGTTAACGATGAGTATGGAAATCATAGTAATTCTTTATATGCCGGTGATATGGGAGAAGATGGTTACATTCAAGCTAGTTTAGATTGCCGAGGAACTCCTGTACTAAAGGGGGCGGCATGGCGTAAGAGTATTTATGGTAAGAACGGACAAATAAATATTGATGATATAGCCGGCGGGGCTAAGAAACTGATGGAATTGCCTTATATAGACAAAAGCCGAACGGCCATTTGGGGATGGAGTGGAGGCGGTGCTACCACCTTGCATATTATGTTTAAGTATCCTCAATTATTTACAACAGGTATTAGCATAGCCGCAATTACTAATTTGTTGAACTATGATAATATTTATACCGAGCGTTATATGGGATTGCCTGAAGAAAATATAGATGGTTATAAAAAGGGATCAGCCATAAATTATGTAAATGGCTTAAAAGGGAATTTGTTGTATATACATGGTACGGGTGATGATAATGTTCATTATAGTAATGCGGAGATGTTGCTAAATGAAGTTATAAAATATAATAAGGAAATTACCTTTATGGCTTATCCTAACAGAGGCCACAGTATTCGTGAGGGAGCCGGAACCAGAAAGCACTTAGCCACATTATACACGAATTATTTGCGCATCCATTGCTTGCCGGGAGGGCGCTAAGCATCAATATTTTTTACTAAAAGATGATCAGGCTCAGTTCCTTTAGTAAAGCCCATTACTTTTAAAAATCTTTGATGTTCATAAAATGGAGTAATGGTATATACAATTCGCTTAATTCCTTTTGAAACCAGAAAATCGTGTTCACGTTCAAAAATAAATTTTCCAACTTTAAAGTCACGATATCTTTGAGGTGTAAAATTTAATAATACGTGAGCATCTCCGTTTTCCTTAAGCTCTGCACAAAACATATTGGCAATATTTAAATCGCGCAGAACCACAAAGTTTAGTTTGTTATTCAGCTGGTCTGGTGTGAACTGTGGAAAATAACGTTCAATATCCTTTTTATAGAACTCAACAAAGCGCAGGGCCAGTGTTTCGTTGCCTGCAAATGTAAGTAAGTCGAAATATTCTTTTCGAGAATGAATTTTTCGCAGATAATAGATATTAATTAATAGCAAGATAAAATTGGTAATAAAAACCGGGATAGCATTAATGATTAGTGCGTAGATAATAAAAGAGATATTTCCCCAAAGGCTAAACCATCTAAACTTCAGGTCATTGTTTACAATAATGGCTAGCACCAAAAAGAGAGATGCGAGATATCCAATAAACGGTGCAATTTGTTGCAGCATATTTTATTTCCTTCCCGGATATTGTTTTAGTGCAACTTCAAGACAATCCATTGCTTTTTGAATACTTTCTACATTCAATACATAAGCGAGTCTAACTTCATTTAAGCCTTTTCCTGCAGTACTATAAAAACCGGTACCGGGTGCAAGCATCACTGTGGCTCCGTTATGAGAAAAAGATTCAAGCAACCATTGGCAAAATTTATCACAATCGTCAATAGGTAATTTAGCCATTGCATAAAAAGCACCACCCGGGTTAGGACAAAAAACGCCATCCATAGCATTGAGCCTTTTTATTAGTGTATCTCTTCTAAGCCTGTATTCAGCCTTGGTAGTATTGAAATAATCGTCTGGCAAATCAACAGCGGCTTCTCCAAGTATTTGAGCATAAGAAGGGGGGCTTAATCTTGCCTGAGCAAATTTCATTGCAGTGTTAAGAACTTCCTTGTTTTTAGTAATAAATGCACCAATCCTTCCGCCACATGCGCTATATCTTTTACTAATAGTGTCCATTAAAATAACGTGCTGTTCTGCACCTTTAAGATGCATGGCACTGGTATGTATTCCTTCATAGCAGAACTCTCGATAAGCTTCATCTGCAAATAAAAACAGGTTATGCTTAAGTACAATTTCTTCAAGTGTTTTCATTTCTGCTGAACTATACAGATAACCGGTAGGATTGTTTGGGTTACACACCATAATTGCTTTTGTTTTTGGTGTGATAGCTTTTTCAAAATCTTCTATTGGAGGAAGTGCAAAGCCTGATTCAATACTGCTGGCGATTGGTTTTACTACCACATTTGCTTCAATGGCAAATCCGTTATAGTTAGCATAGAATGGTTCGGGAATAATAACCTCATCACCGGGGTTTAAGCATGTCATAAAACCAAACAAGATAGCCTCGCTACCACCTGTGGTGATGATGATATCATTAGCAGTAATATCTATTTTATTTTTTGCGTAATAGCCTACTAATTTATTTCTATAGCTTTCATTTCCGGCACTATGGCTGTATTCCAGCACTTTAATGTCATAATTCTTTACTGCATCTAAACATTGTTTGGGTGTTTCGATATCAGGTTGGCCAATATTTAAATGGTATACTATGGTTCCATTCTTTTTTGCAGTTTCAGCAAATGGAACAAGCTTTCTTATGGGGGATGCCGGCATTTCTATGCCGCGTTGACTAATTTGTAGCATGGTACAAAGATAGAGAATGGAATAGGTATAAAATTGAGTTGCACTTAACCTTCGTAAAACTTTACTTTCTGTTGGTTTAGAAAATCTTTAATAACGTTGATATGAATACATTGACCAAGGTGCATAAAAGAATAGTCTGACACATTTTTTATTTGGTTATTTATCATCATGGGTTTGTTTTCAATATCAAAGCCGAGGTGCATGTGTTTTGTTGAAAACTGCATTCCACAAACGAGTCCTTTTTCATCAAACAGAGGTCCTCCGCTTTGCCCACGCAAGCCCGGTGTGCTGAGTTCAATTCCATAAGTTTGTTGGTTATCGGTTCCTAAAAAGCGGGTTACCATGCCATCAATAGGGAATCTGGGCGATTGGGTAACTCCCTGTTGAGTCCAAACAATATCATCCGTTTCGGCGTTATAGGTAAAATTTGTAAACTCCGGGAAGGGAAATCCTAAGCGGCAAAAGGAGGATCCGGGCCTTATAGATTCAGTATTTTTTAAAAATGTGGCTGGTTCAGGATACATTTTTTTAGTAAATCCGTTAAACTTTATAATGGCCAAATCGAGTGTTGGGTGTGTAAACCAGGTAAACCCTGTAATTTGATCTACACAGTCAATAAAATTTACTTTTAACTGAATGGTAGTGCCAAAGTAGTATTTATATTTTTCTTCCAAATTACGCAGTGCTATGGTATTATCAGGTGCTGTTAGTGGTAAGGTATTTTTCTCTTGTAAAAATTGTTGGTATTGTTTATTTACCCTGTCTGATGAGATAAGTAAATCCAACACATGGCGACAAGTGAGTGCGTATCCGTCTTCATTTATAAAGAATAAGGTTGCGGAGCCGGGAATAATATTATTGCTTCCATAGTTGCGCATAATCGTATTAACCGGGCGTGTAAACAGAGAAACTTTTTCAATAGCATTTGCAAACATGAGTAAGGATTTGATGGATATTAAGTAAAGGTAGATTAAAAAACAGCCCCTGTTAAAAACAAGGGCTGAGTAAAAAATATGTTGAGAAATTATCCTTTAGTTTTTGCTGGCTTTTCTTTTTTCAATTTTAAAAACTCTTCTTTTGATACTACTTCACCTTTAATAGTGATATTTTTTATTTCATCTACACCGGCGAACTTTACGGTAAGCTTTTTGTCAAAAGCTCCTAAGTTTGCAGCATTGTATGTTGCTTTAATCCATCCTTCTTTACCTTTTGCAATAGGAGCCTTGGTATAATCACCAATTGTGCACCCACACGTTGGGTTAGCTTGTTCAATAATAAGAGGTTCCGGGCTGATGTTTGAAAGGTAAAAAGTAGCGGTGGAAGGAGTTCCTTGCTCAATCTTGCCTAAATCAATCACATCAGATTTAAATTTAGCTACGTCATCTGCTTTCTTTTGAGCAAATAAAATAGCTGAGAAGCATAGTAGGGATAGGGATAGCGTTAACTTTTTCATTCTTCGTATTCTTTTAAATGGTGAAAGATTATTCTTTAATCAATTCAGAAGCCTTGCTTTCCGGAGCGCTGGCTGCCGGAGTTTGAAAAACCTCGCCTTTGATATGGATTACTTTTGATTGATTTTCGTTGTAGTTAATGGTAATATTTTTTGTAAACTGGCCAACTGCTTGAGCATTGTATCCTACTGTAATTTTTCCAGTTTCTCCCGGAGCGATGGCATTGTCTTTATCCCAAGAAGGTGTTGTGCAGCCGCATGAGGCCTGTACAGTATTAATTTTAAGCGGTGTTTTTCCTGAATTTGTTACTACAAAATCATAGGTAACAGGCTTTCCCTGTGGAATTTTTCCAAAGTCGTGGGTTTCAGCAATATTTATATCCTCCGTTTTAGTTGTGGTTATGGTTTGCGAAGAAGCGGCATCTGCTTTTTTTATTGTTGCAGACTTTGCCGTTGGTAAATTAGCAACTTTTGGCTGAGCATCAGTAGCTTGAATAGTTTTTGTTTGAGCTTGCATAGATAATGCTGCTATGGCACAAAAGGCACTTAGTATTATTTTTTTCATAAACTGATAGTTAAAAAATGAGTTACCAAAGATACAAAAACACAAATAAAGTGTTCAGATTGGAGGTGAGTTTTGGATTTTTTAACAATTAAAGGGATTTTTGCTCATATTTTAGCATTATGGATACACAGCATGTTGTTTCAGAAAGCTCGTCTGATGAGTTGAGTTTTGATGTTTTTAAAACAGCAGTTTTAAATGATTACAAAACTTGTTGCATCAGCCGGGAAGCTAGTTTGTTAGGCAGAAAGGAGGTTTTAACAGGCAAGGCAAAGTTTGGCATTTTTGGAGATGGGAAGGAAGTGGCTCAAGTGGCGATGGCCAAGTTTTTTAAGCCAGGAGACTTTCGATCGGGGTATTATCGTGATCAAACCTTCATGTTTGCTACAGGGCAGGCAACCGTACAACAGTTTTTTGCACAATTATATGCAGATTCGGATGTTAAGAATGACCCCTTTAGTGCTGGAAGGCAAATGAATGCACACTTTGCCACCCGGATGGTTGATGATCAGGGGAATTGGCTTTCTTTGTCAAAGTTGAAAAATGTGTCGAGTGATATTGCCCCCACCGGAGGGCAAATGCCCAGGGCTTTAGGGTTGGCATTTGCGTCAAAAGTTTTCAGAAATGTAGAGCGATTGCATGGATATACGGATTTAAGTAATCAAGGCAATGAGGTTTGCTTTTGTACCATAGGCGATGCCAGCACCAGTGAGGGCCACTTTTGGGAAACAATAAACGCTGCGGGGGTTTTGCAAATTCCTTTAGCTGTATTTGTATGGGATGATGGGTATGGAATTTCTGTTCCAAAGAAATATCAAACTACCACAGAGTCAATTTCTCAGGCATTATCCGGTATGCAGAAAAAAGAAGGTCATAATGGGATTAATATATACAAATTAAAAGGTTGGGATTATGCAGGGATGTGTGAAATAATTGAGGAAGGAATTGAAAACACACGTCGTACACATGAGCCTTGTCTTTTTCATATTGAAGAATTAACTCAGCCGCAGGGGCACTCCACTTCGGGTAGCCATGAGCGTTATAAGAGTGCCGCACGTTTGGCGTGGGAAAAGGAATGGGATTGTATAAAGCAAATGCGAGAATGGATTATTGCTAATTCTCTGGTAAGCGCACAAGAACTAGATATGATAGAGCAGGATGCGGTAACTTATGTGCGCGACTTAAAAAATAAGGCATGGGAAGAATATTTGAATCCTATTTTGGCGTTGCGTAATGAAGCGATTGTTCATTTAAGAAAGGCAAGTGGTGGGAATACTGAGGTAGAAAAAATGGTTGCTGAGTTGGAAAGTATTCGTGAGCCGGCACGTAGAGATGTGCTTAAAGTGCTCGGGTTAGCATCTGTAAAATTAAATGACCAGGTTTTAATTGATTATTATCAACGTTTGCAAGGAAGTGAGGCTAAACAATATGATAGTTTTCTTTATAATGAAGGGCCTAAATCAGCACTTGTGGTGCCAGAAGTAAAGGTGAATTACGCTGAAGATGCTCCATTGATTAATGGATTTGAGGTGTTGAATAAATATTTTGATGCATTATTTCAATCGAATGATAAAGTAGTTGCCTTTGGAGAAGATCTGGGTTTTATTGGCGATGTAAATCAAGGCTTTTCCGGCTTACAAGAAAAATATGGAGAACAAAGGATATTTGATACCGGTATAAGGGAGTTAACTATTATGGGACAAGGGTTAGGTATGGCGATAAGAGGATTGAGGCCAATTGCCGAGATTCAATATCTCGATTATCTATTATTTGGCTTGCAGCCTTTAAGTGATGACGTTAGCACTATTCATTATAGAACAGCAGGCCAACAAAGTGCTCCAATAATTGTGAGGACAAGAGGGCATCGTTTGGAGGGCATTTGGCATAGTGGATCGCCAATGGGAGTGATAATAAATGCACTACGTGGCATGTATGTATGTGTACCCAGGAATATGACACAGGCTTCAGGGATGTACAATACTTTATTGCGTTCCAATGACCCCGGGTTAATTATTGAATGTTTGAATGGTTATCGTCTCAAGGAGAAATTGCCATCTAATTTACTCGAATTTACTGTTCCTCTTGGAGTGCCGGAAATATTGCAGGAAGGAGTTGATATTACATTAGTAAGCTATGGTTCTATTTTGCGCATAATTAAGGAGGCCTCAGACACACTGGCTGAACTTGGAATTTCTTGTGAAATAATAGATGTTCAAACGTTATTACCGTTTGATATCCATCATAACATACTCGAGTCATTAAAAAAGACGAATAGAATACTTTTTATAGATGAAGATGTGCCCGGAGGCGCTTCAGCGTATATGTTTAATAAAGTAATGGAGGAGCAGGGAGGTTATCGTTATCTTGATGTAGCTCCAAGAACATTAACCGGAAAATCACATCGTCCGGCGTATGGTAGTGATGGGGATTATTTTTCTAAACCCAATGCGGAAGATATTGTACGGATAGTACAAGAAATGATGCGGGAGTAATAAAAATAGATGAAATTCATTTTTGCTATGCTGGCTATTTTTTCCGGTAGTGCTTTACAAGCACAGAATTTGACCGGAACCTGGATTGGTAAGGGTGGAGGAACGGATTATATAAAGCTGGTAGTGCGGCAATCAGGTGATTCTTTAATGGGTTATACTTTTGATATTGTTGACGGATATTGTTATGCTTCATTTCTTGGAAAATTTTATAAAGGCCAGCAGCGGGTATTAGGTCGCGGGGGTGTGTTATTAGAACATTCAGACAATCATGTTTTAACCACCTATGACTGGGTGTTGGTAAAGGATAAGAATGATTATTATTTGGTAGAAAACAGACCTGATGCCGGAGAAATGATGAGTAAGGTGTTAGAATCAATAGGTATTTCTTCAGATAAACAATGGTTAAAAAGGGTGAGTAAGGTACCTGAGTTACTCAAAATTTCAAGCGATAGTGTAAAGAAAGCACCATCTGTAAAGCAAGAGGTGAAGGTATTGCCACAAGTTAAGCAACCCAAGGCTCCTCCTAAGAAAACACCACCGGCATCTCCTGTGCCTCCTCCACCAAAGTCCTTTCCCTCAATGCCTCGCCCTGCTCCGGAAGAGAAGAGTCCATTAGAATCGAAGCCGGTTATAAAAGTTCCGGATTATATTTTGCGTGAAAAGCAGGAAAGAGCATCTAAATTAATGCGCACCATTTATACATCTGCTGATAGTATTAAAATATATCTATACGACAATGGAGAGATTGATGGTGATACAGTAACTGTATTTTATGATGAGGAAGTGGTATTAGACAGGTTTATGATATCTGATAAGGCAAGGATACTAACGTTGCCGGTTAGTAGAAGTAAGATACATAGCATAGATTTATTTGCAAACAACCTGGGGGCGATACCTCCTAATACTGCATTGTTAGTAATTATAGCGGGTAAAGCGCGTTATGAATTACATGCCTCTTATGATTTTAAGACGAATGCAAGAATATTAATTCAGTACAAAGAGGATTAATTGAGCAGTAGGTAATTTATTTTAGGTTGTGATATACTTTTTGTACATCATCATCTTGTTCAAGTTTATCAACCAGTTTAAGTACATCGTTAGCATCCTCTTCTCCTAGTTCAACAGTATTAGCAGGGATTCTGGTTAGTTCGGCCGTTTCTACTTCAATTCCTTTTTCATCTAATGCTTTTGCCATTAACCCGAAGTCATTATATGAAGTACGAATGATGATGTTTCCTTCCGTATCCTCTCCAATTTCTTCAAGTCCAAAATCAATTAAATCAAGTTCAAGTTCTTCAAGATTTTGATTTTTGCTTTTTATTTTAAATTCACCCATTCTATTAAAGGAGAATGCTACAGATCCACTTGTGCCCAAGGTGCCGTTCCCTTTGGTAAAATGCATACGCACATTAGCCACCGTACGTGTTGGGTTATCGGTAGCAGTTTCCACCATTATAGCTACTCCATGCGGAGCATAACCTTCATAAGTAATCTCTTCGTAATTACTATGGTCTTTTCCCATCGCTCTTTTAATAGCGGCCTCAACTCGGTCTTTAGGCATATTAACAGCCTTTGCATTAATATAGCATCTGCGTAATGCGGGATTGTTTTCGGGATCGGGTCCGCCGGCTTTTACAGCAATTACAATTTCCTTTCCAATACGTGTAAAATTTTTCGCCATTTTGTCCCAGCGGGCAAACATGGTTGCTTTTCTTACCTCAAAAATTCGACCCATCTTTAAGTAATTTTTATTATGATATTAAAATATTTATCAGGTACAAAAATAAATAATCTGTTTCAACAATAGGGCGATGAATTAAATTCGCTTTATGATTCAGCATTTTAGCCACGTGCATTTACACAGTTTTTGTGTTTCTATTTTCAAAAAGATGGGATATGATTCTGATTTAGCTAATCAGGCATCAGATGTTTTATTGTCAGCTGACTTACGTGGTGTGGATAGTCATGGTGTTGCTCGGTTATCGGGTTATGTACGTCTTTGGGAAGTGAAAAGGATTTTGGTAGAAGTAAGGCCATCCATTATACATGAAACGCCAAGTACAGCGGTAGTTGATGGTGGCAGTGGTTTGGGTTTAGTGGTAGCGCCCTATTCGATGAAGTTAGCCATTGAAAAGGCCTTAACAGTGGGAAGTGGTTGGGTGAGCGTACAAAATAGCAGTCACTTTGGAATTGCAGGAATACATGCGATGATGGCGCTTCCTTATGATATGATAGGAATTGCGATGACCAATGCATCGCCAATAGTAGCACCAACTTTTTCAAGTTCTCGAATGTTGGGAACAAACCCTATAGCTGTAGCTGTTCCTGCAGGTGAGGAGCCTGCGTTTATTGCAGACTTTGCTACCACAACTGTTGCCAATGGTAAATTAGAAATCATGCAAAGGCTTGGCCAGTCTATTCCTACAGGTTGGGTACAAACAAAGGAGGGAGAATCAAGTACTGATCCAAATGAATTAAAAAATGGGGGGGCGCTTCTTCCACTTGGTGGAGATAGAGAGCATTCAGGGCACAAGGGGTATATGTTAGGTAGTGTTGTAGATATTCTCTCTGCCGTATTAAGCGGAGCAAACTTTGGGCCCTTTGTTCCACCATTTCCTGCATATATACCGATGCCAACATTTATGCCCGGTAAAGGGATTGGTCATTTTTTTGGCGCATTGCGTATAGATGCCTTTCGTTTAGCTGCAGATTTTAAAAAAGATATGGATTTATGGATACGTTCATTTCAAAAAGCTAATCCCAAAAGTAAAAATCAGTCTGTATTAATTCCCGGTGATTTAGAAAGGAAAATGGAAATTGAACGCATGGCGAGTGGGATACCGCTATTAGAATCTGTGATTAAAGATTTGCAATTATTGGGAAACAAGCTGGGTGTTGAATTCCCCAATGCGCTTTCTATTGAATAGTTATTAAAAGCTGATTTTTAATTTTTGATAGATAAAACTCATCAACCATGCAGGACCAATTAAAAGAAATTGGATATCCTTAAGGAAGGATGGTTTTTTCCCTTCCAGATGGTGGCCCCAGAATTGTGCAACCCATGCAAGAGCAAAAATTAATAGTGAAAATATCCAGAGCGGAATAATACGGGAAGTTTCAATCCATTGCGCTAAGTATAAGCAGGCAAAAGAGAATAGGAGTATTCCGATGGAAAGTGAAGCAGATAATTTGAGATAATAAAGCCATACCAAAAGAAGTACAACCATTGCTAGTGAAAGTGGCTGCTTTTTTCAACAAGTTGTAAATATAGTTTAATGAATTGAAA
>CAZBBO010000029.1:0-25158 GCA_964490345.1 uncultured Ferruginibacter sp. | reverse complement strand
TTGATTTGAAAATCTGTGGGAAGCAATTCATTTAATTGTTTCCACGCTGTGTTTGTGTTATAGGATTTCATTTTTACCGGATTTTGTTAGTGCAAAAATCAGAAATCTAAAAGTGATTTCGTTTAAAGTAATTAAAAAGTGAGTTTGTTGTAAGCTTCCCTTTTTTAGTATAACTCAAAAGTAGAATAATTTATCATCGCTATCGTATTTATTCAAGTTGTTGTGCGTAGTGAAGCGTAACGAAGCTCAATAACTTGAATATTTTTCTTTCTATAAATTTTTGGAGGGGTTACAATTTCGAGTTATTATGATGCCAAAGAGCATATCGAAAAATATATGCATTGGTATAATTTCAGATGCAAACACGGACAGATCGGCATGATAACTCCAATAAAAAAATGGGAAGTGTTTTACCGGAAGATGTTTTCTACATTTCCCCTGTCAGGTCAAGCAGAAACGGGCAATGCCCAAAAGCAACCCGCCGGGAATAATCTGACCAACGAAGAGGAGCGGCAAGGGATGGTGCAAATCACTTCTTGCCCTTCTCAATCAGCTTTGTTGACAAAGCCTTCAATAACTCAATCAAGTATCTTTTGTACATCAGACAATCCATCAGCAGCAAACCTATTTGAAAAAATAGTCTGGTTATAAGAAGTTAAGACACTAAAACATATAATTTCGCAGACTTTCAACTACCGTAAATCTAGCCTGCATGGTTGGGAAATAAAAAAATTATACCATAGCAGTAAAAATCAAAGTTCCTCAACATTCGGGCTTAAACATTATATTTATTGAACGAAATATTCTTTTTCGGAAAATAAATGTTTACTTAGCCCCCAACCTGCATTAATCATCATTTGTAATAAAAATAGTTTTTTATGGAAGAAAACCGGAAACACCCTAAAGCTCTGCCCTTTCTCTTCTTTTCAGAGATGTGGGAACGGTTTGGTTACTACTTAATGATTGGAATTTTTACATTGTATTTAAAAGATGTAAAAGCCGGCTTTGCAATGACAGAGGCAGAGAGCGCCGACCTTTACGGAACTTTTATTGCATTGGTTTTCTTAACACCGTTTCTGGGTGGATTGATTGCAGACCGCTATTTCGGATACCGGAAAAGTATTGTTATCGGCGGGTTGATGATGGGTATAGGCTATTGTATGATGGCTATCCATAACCTCACCGCCTTGTATATTTCCATGACGCTGGTAATTTTAGGGAATGGCTTTTTTAAACCCAACATCTCAACATTATTAGGGAATGTATATTCTACTCCACAATTCAACCATAGAAAAGATGAAGGCTACAATATCTTTTATATGGGTATAAACATCGGCGCTTTTATCTGTAATTTTTTTGGTGCCGCCCTGTATATATTATTAGGATGGGGTTATGCCTTCATCGCCGCAGGCATAGGTATGTTTATTGGGGTTGCTGTTTTTCTGTCGGGTACAAAACATTATAAGGAATATGATATTAAAAAGGGTGTTCAACCGGGCGATATGTCTTTTACCCGCATCATAATGGTGATTTTGGTTCCATCTATTGTGGCAGGCATCATCGGTTGGATTATTCCGGGGTCTGTTTTCGGCTCCGACAGTACAGACGCGTTCATCTTTGCCTGTGTGCCGGTTATTTATTTCTACACCTCGGTTTATTTAAAAGCAAGTAAAGAAGAAAAACGACCCATCGCTGCCATGCTTGCAATTTTTGCCGCAGTGATTTTATTTTGGGCGGTATTTAAACAAAATGGTTCGGCCCTAAACACTTGGGCAGACCGTTATACCGATCGTGAAGTAAAAGGTGTTGTAGAAAATGTATTTGTTGCATTGAAACAGGCTCAGCCTATTGTGTACAAAAAAGATTCTGTACCGCTATACGACCACCAGTTCAGGCTACAAAAAAGTGCAGATGGCGTTGTACTGAAAGAAATGAATTATCCTCCCTATTTCAGAAATGTAAAAGCTGAAAAACTTCCTAAGGAGGGCGCAGAAATAAATCTGTGGGCAACCAATATCAGCCAAAGTATTAATCCCGCCTGGGTGATATTGCTTACCCCACTCATCGTTGCCTTTTTTACTTTCTTAAACAGACGCGGCAGGGAGCCTTCCACACCTACTAAAATAGCATTGGGTTTATTTGTATCTGCGCTATCTGTTTTAGTAATGGTGTTTGCGGCTTATGCCACAAATGACGGCGCTGAAAAGGGAGGAGTAATGTGGTTAATTATGACCTACGGGGTAATAACAGCAGGCGAGCTTCTACTTAGCCCTATGGGATTATCATTGGTATCTAAACTAAGCCCGGCGCGAATTACCTCGCTGATGATGGGCGGGTGGTTTCTGTCAACATCTATAGGAAATAAACTATCGGGCGTGTTGGCAAGCCTGTGGGACACCTACGAAGATAAGGCCAATTTCTTCTGGGTAAACTTTGCGCTGCTGATGCTGGCAACGTTGATTATGTTTTCTATGCTGCGCTGGCTAAACGGAATTATGAAAGAGAAGGGTATTAAATAAGTAGATACTAACGGTTAATAATATACGAAATAACCCTATTTTTTTAAATGAACGATAATAACGGAAACTGCTCTCCGAGTATTTCTTTATCATCTGCATGCAACCAGTTACGCAATACGGTAGCATATACACTTTTAAAATCAACACTGTATTTTAAATCTCCCGAATCAAGGTCTCCCAAATCGGGCAAAGGGTTAAGCAATCCTTTTTGTTTTAATGCCCCACTTATAAAGAACATGCTATTGGCAGTGCCATGGTCTGTTCCATTGCTTGCATTCTGATTTACACGCCTGCCAAACTCTGAGAAGGTCATAATCAGCACATCATTAAAACGCCCATTCTTCTTTAAGTCATCAGTAAAAGAAGCAATAGCTGTATTAAGTTCTTTAAACAACCGTGTTTGTTGTGCAGCCTGATTGATATGCGTATCAAAACTTCCTAATGATAAATAGTAAACACTTGTATTTATGTCTGATAAAATAAGAGAGGAAATCGTTTTTAGTGCTTTTCCTGTATTTGAATTGGGATATACAGCTCCTGTAGGATGAATCATACTTTCGTTATAAATATATTCAGCACTGCTAAGTGTATTACCCATTACCTTATATAGATAATCAATAGTTTCTTCGGTTGGTTCATGGCTTTTACTGATTGCTTTAAAATAATTTTCATTACTGCCCGAAAACAACCGTTTGGGATTCTTTAATGCGATCCCTTTTTCATTTTCTCCTTTTAAAGCCAAGCTGAGAATATCATCTATTTCAAGCGCCTGGGTAGGTTTATCGCATCCGCTACACTGTGCATCAAGATATCGCCCAAGCCACCCGGTACTTAAATATTGTTGGCTATGACTTCCACTTTGCCAAATATCCATACTCCTAAAGTGAGAGCGGTTAGGGTTAGGATAGCCCACGCCATTAAGGATACTCAGATAACCTTCACCGTATAGAGATTTAAGATGTGTTAATTCTGGATGCAGGGCAAAATCAGTTTCTAATTTTTCTGCTTTTGAGCCATCAATTCCTAATACCGGCCTACCTCTATAATAAATATCATTAGTAATAGGGATTACCGTATTTAACCCATCATTACCACCGCTAAATTGAATTACCACCAACACTTTATTACCTGAAGGAACAAGTGTTCTGCTTTCGAATGCCTTTAAAAATTTTGGCATAAACAATGAAGTTGAGGCCAATGAGCCCACTTGCAAAAACTTTCGACGTTTAATCAGCATAATTCAGTTATTAAAATATTTTAAACGCTTAGCATAATTGATATTCAGGTGTACACATCAATTGTACAATTCTGTTTTTCAAAAAAGCTTCTCTTCCTGATAAATCAGCATACTTAGTTAAAACACTTTCATTAACTCTTCCGGATGATTGAAATAAAAACGAGGCTAATTCGTTATCTAAATCATCTCGTGACACCTTTTTAAAACCTTCAATAACCGGCTCCCATGAAATTCTTGCTGAGCCTGCCCTACCAATAAACCCCTTTTCTCTTTTTTCAGCTCCTTCTCTTCCCATATCCACATCATCGTCTGCTCTTGCAGAAATATCAATGCTGTCATTAAAAGCCAATACACGAGGAATTTGAAGTCTGAAAATCAGTGTAGAACTATCAATCCAATTTCTTCCTCCGGGCCAGCCTGCTACATTGGGCGGAAAAAACAAAGTTTGTCCAAGTACATTTTGAAATAATAATAATGCATTTTGATTGTCTAAAGTCATAGGTAAAAACCGCATAATACCAGTAATCAATTCTACCGGGCCTTTAATACGCGTACCCACGTTTTCTTTATCGTAAAACCATGAGGATGAAAAAATATCATCCATTAGCGCAGCTATATCATATCCTGATTGATAAAATCTATTTGCTAAGTAATCAACCTTGCTTTCATTAATTTTTTCATTTACAAAAAACCGATAAATTTTTTGGGTAATAAACCGGGCTGTTGTTTTATTTTCCAACAGTATATCTAAAATATGGTCACCATCTAATCTACCTGTTCTGCCCAAAAAAGTTTTCTCACCACTATCGTGTAAATATTCTCTAAATGAAAAATCACTATTCACATTATAGGTCCATCCGGTAAAGGCTCGTGCGGCCTCCTTAATATCCGTTTCAGTATAATTTCCTCTCCCTAAGGTAAACAACTCCATTACTTCCCGGGCAAAATTTTCATTGGGATGTTGCTTTCTATTCTGTTGATTATTTAAGAACTGTAACATAGCTGCCGATTTACTTACTGCTCTAAGTAAATCTCCAAACTTACCTAATGCATGAGTGCGAATAGTATGAATCAACTCCTGCTGGAAATATCCATTTACCAATCTGCAGGCAAAATGGCCATGCCAAAAGAGGCTCATCTTTTCTCTAAGCTGGGCCTTGCTATTTACCATTTGTTCTGACCATAAGAAATTAAGCGATTTAAGTTGTTCTCCCGACTGTTTCCGCATCTCCAATCGCTTCTTACTAATTTCGGCTTTGTTTTCCTTTTCAATTTTTTTAATAGTGGCCAAATCATACACATCCTTAAAAAACGGGGCTACCATATTTTCCACCACCGTTATTTTTTCCGGTTGTTTTTCGGAATCTTTTTTTAATAGTTGCCATAATTGTTGAGGTGATAATTCTTGCAAAGACTCAATATCTTTTGCGGCGGCACCAAATCCTGCACGCCAAAGCAGATGCTGGTTGTTCAAACGATTGCTCATGATAATAAAGATGAGACATTTTTGGTTAAAGGAAGTTTAATGTCTCAGTAAAAGCTATCTGCAACACTATTCAGGAAGAGAAATATGTGGAGCGCCAAAATATTCGTGTAACACCCTTGGCAATTTAATGAAATCTCCGTGCTGATTATTTTCCAAAAGTGCCGCTACAATACGAGGTAAGGCAAGGGAAGAACCGTTAAGTGAATGGAGCAACTGTGTTTTTCCGCTATCATCTTTATACCGGATCTTCATTCGATTCGTTTGAAAGGTTTCAAAATTACTCACTGAGCTTACTTCAAGCCATTTTTTTTGTGCAGCACTATATACTTCAAAATCATAAGTAAGCGCAGATGTAAAACCCATATCGCCGCCACACAAACGTAAAATGCGGTATGGAAGTTCTAAGAATTGGATAAGCCTTTCCACATGGTTAACCATTTCTTCAAGGGTATTGTAACTATTTTCAGGTCGGGTCAATTGAATAATTTCTACTTTATCAAATTGATGTACCCGATTAAGACCACGCACATCGCTGCCAAAGCTACCTGCCTCCCTGCGAAAGCAAGGAGTATATGCAGTCATCTTAACAGGTAAAGAATCAGCAGCAATAATTTCATCCCGATATACATTGGTTACCGGCACCTCCGCGGTTGGAATCATATAAAAGCCATCTACAGTAATATGATACATCTGTCCTTCTTTATCAGGAAGCTGTCCTGTTCCATAAGCTGTAGCTTCATTCACCATTAAAGGAGGTATAAATTCATTATATCCTGCACCGGTATTATAGTTTAGAAAATATTGAATAAGAGCCCGTTGTAGTTTTGCTCCTTGGCCTTTATATACCGGGAAACCACTTCCGGTGAGTTTCGCACCCAATTCAAAACTGATGAGGTCAAAATCCTTAATAATTTCCCAATGGGGCTTCGCTTCTTTAGATAGTTCGGGAATGCTTCCACCTTGTAGAACTACTACATTATCTTCTGCTGAAACACCTTTAGGCACAAGTTCATTAGGCAGGTTGGGTAAAAGAAGAAGGTTTTTTTGAAGTTCATTTTCTAACTCCTCTAATGCGGTCTTGTTTGCTGCTGAATTGCTTTTCAATGTAGCCACTTCAGCCTTTTTAATTTCTGCACCAGCTTTATCCCCCTTTGACATAAACATACCAATCTCCTTGGACAATGTATTAATCTGAGCCTGTACACTTTCAGATGTACTTTTCTTTTCCCGTATATCTTCATCCAGTTTTAAAATCTCATCTACTAAATAAATTCCGGAAAAATTGCGATGACTAAGGCGCTCTTTAACAAAATTGGGCTGCTGACGAATAAGGCTAATTTGTAACATGATAGTTTTTTCAAAACGAATATGAGTACAAATATACTCTTCAAACCTATTCTCCTTAAATTTGTATGATGCCTGAAGTAGAAAATGATTTACAAATAAGGTGGCTAAAACTAAGAATAAAGATTAAGCAGCAATTTGGGATAAAACCAGATATGGATGGGATTTTGATGCTTATTGGGGTTCAGGAGTTAGGATTAGGCCCTCAAACTTTTGATAAAGAACAAAAGCAGGATTTAATGCATATTGCAGTATGTACAGTACTTTCGCAAAGCGGATATTATACTTTTGACAAAAAAGACAAAGATGGATGGCCACACTTTTTACCGGCAAAACCTTTACCCGTGTACAACCCAATAGAGCAGGAAAATTTTTTAAAAGACCATATTCTTTTTTATTTTCAGAACATTTTATTTATTTAGTATATGAAATCAATTTTACTAGGCCTTTGCCTAATTAGTTTAAGCTTTCTTTCAAAAGCACAAGATAGTGAGACTACAAAACCTTATGGAGGAGAGAATGCCAAGGTTCTTATCCAAACAGATATGGGTGAAATCATTGTTCAATTATACAATGAAACGCCTTTGCACAAGGCAAATTTTTTAAAATTGGTAGAAAAAGGATTTTACGACAGTTTATTATTTCACCGGATAATACCGGAATTTATGATCCAGGGAGGTGACCCATTAAGTAAAAATGCGCCTAAAGGCTCTGCATTAGGTATGGGTGGAGGAGATATGGCGCGCATTCCTGCAGAATTCAATGAGCTTCTTATTCATAAAAGAGGGGCTTTGGCGGCAGCACGCGATAATAACCCTGAAAAGGCAAGTAGTGCGTGTCAATTTTATTTGGTTCAAGGGAAACAAGTTACAGATGAAGAACTGGACCAGTTTGAACAACATCAAGGCAGAAAATATACTGAAGAACAACGTAAAATATACAAAGAAATAGGCGGAACACCCTTTTTGGACATGAACTATACTGTTTTTGGAGAAGTAGAAAAAGGATTGGAAGTAATTGACAAAATTTTGGAAGTTAAACGAGATAATAACAACCGTCCCGAGCAAGATATTAGGATGAAAATATCCGTTGTAAAATAATAACCCCTTTTTGCCTAAATTGCAACCTCAATAGAAAAGTATTATTCATGAATTTCCCTGACAACCTTCGTTATTCAAAAGACCATGAATGGATTTCCATAAATGGAGACACTGCCACCGTAGGTATAACAGATTTTGCACAGCAGGAATTAGGAGACATTATATTTGTTGATATCCCTTCAAAAGGAAAGTCATTAAAAGCAGATGAGGTTTTTGGTACTGTTGAAGCGGTTAAAACAGTGAGTGATCTTTTTCTCCCTGTATCCGGCACCATCGAGGAAATTAATCCTGTTTTGGAAAGTAATCCGGAACTGGTAAACACAGATCCTTATGGAGAAGGATGGGTAATAAAAATGAAGGTAGATAATCCTGCTGATGTGGATGGCTTGATGGATACAACCGCCTACAAGGCCTTGGTTGGATAATGCAACGTAATTACTTTGCATTGGGTATAGGATGGTTTCTTCTTGTTACCATATTATTAATTATACCGGGAAATGACCTTCCAAAGCCACAAACATGGCTGGAAGAAATATTCTTTGACAAATGGATTCATGCATTCTTATTTGGCTTTTTAGCCTATTTATTTATGCACGGATTACACAGAAAATCAAAGGGCTCTAAAAGATTGCCTGTTTTCTTTTTCTGCATTTTTTTAATGTGCAGTGTATGGGGATTATTAACTGAAATGATACAAGAACATTGGATTACAGGCAGAGGATTTGAATGGCTGGACTGGATAGCAGATACCACAGGAGCACTTATTGCGTTTATTTACTGCACCCTTAGACTAAAATTAAAGGATCTAAAAAATATTAATCAGTAATTATTTCTCATTATTTAATCATTGTATGGAATATAATACAACGCGCAACCATTTGACAATGCAGGAATACGGCCGTCATATTCAAAAAATGGTAGAATTTACCATAACTATTGAAGACAGGGCTGTTAGGCAACGAAATGCAAATTCTATTGTAGAGTTGATGGGTTTATTAAATCCACAATTAAAAAGCATTGAAGATTACAAACACAAACTATGGGATCATCTTTTTTTAATAAGTGATTTTAAACTGGATGTAGATAGCCCATATCCCATTCCTACACGTGAAATACTTCAGGGAAAACCTGAGCCGCTTCCCTATCCTAAAAAGCATCCTCGGTTTAATCACCTTGGAAAAAATATTGAAATTATTATTGACAAAGCATTGCAGGAGGAAAACCCGGAGAAGCGACAAGGATTTGCAAATGTTGTTGCTTATTACATGAAATTAACTTATAGCAATTGGCATAAAGAACTTGTACACGATGATGCCATTCAAAATGAATTAACAACAATTACGGATGGAGCCTTGGAATTTACCAACAAGCCATTTGTAAAACATCGGGTGGACAACCGAATGATTTCTGACGACTATCCTCAAAGAAGCTATCGAAAAGGATATGGACAACGGGATAATAGACAGGGAGGAGGCAGAGGAGGAAATCGTAATGGAGGGAACAACGGAAACAGAGGCGGTAACCGAAACTTTAAAAAAAGATACTGATTCTTTGTTTCAACATATTTTAAGCCCTTACCTTTAATCAGCTAAGGGCATTTTTTTTATTATTTATTTCACATGGCAATATTTGAAGTTCAGGGAGGATCACCTTTAACGGGCACTATTACACCGCAGGGAGCAAAAAATGAAGCCCTGCAGGTAATCTCTGCTGTATTACTTACCGCAGAGCCGGTTACTATAAGCAATATTCCCGAAATTGTGGATGTAAACCTGCTTATAGACTTATTAAAAGAAATGAATGTTGCGGTATCTCGTATAAACAACGACACCTATACATTTACTGCCGATAAAGTTAATACCGATTACTTAGAGTCTGTGAACTTCCATAAAAACAGTTCGCGTTTACGCGGCTCCGTTATGCTTGCGGGACCTCTCTTGACAAGGTTTAATAAAGCTTATTTACCAAAGCCGGGTGGTGACAAAATAGGAAGGCGAAGAGTAGATACCCACATCATAGGATTTGAGCGTTTGGGAGCAACCTTCCACTATGAGGAAGACAATGGATTTTTTAAGCTAACAACCACCGGATTGAAAGGTTGTAATATGCTGTTAGACGAACCCAGTGTAACCGGTACCGCAAACATTTTAATGGCTGCTGTATTAGCTAAAGGAACAACGGTTATCTATAATGCAGCTTGTGAACCTTATATTCAACAACTGTGCAAAATGTTGATTAGTATGGGTGCTGATATTGAAGGCGTTTCAGGCAATTTACTCACTGTTAGAGGGGTTGAAAAACTTAATGGAACCACACACCGGTTATTATCGGACATGATTGAAGTGGGTAGCTTCATTGGAATGGCGGCAATGACAAATAGTGAAATCACCATCAAGGACGCTGGTATTGCTTATTTGGGAATGATTCCTGAAAAATTTTCTCAATTAGGAATTAAAACCATTTTTAAGGGTGATGATATCATTGTTCCCAAGCAGGATGTTTATGAAATTCAATCTTTTTTAGATGGTGGTGTGCTAACCATTTATGACCATCCTTGGCCGGGATTTACCCCTGATTTACTCAGTATTGTTTTAGTTACTGCCATACAAGCCAGGGGCAGCGTTTTGATACATCAAAAAATGTTTGAAAGCCGATTATTTTTCGTAGATAAGCTCATTGAAATGGGCGCTCAAATTATTTTATGTGACCCCCACCGTGCGGTTGTTATCGGGTTGGAGCGTGAAAGAGCATTAAGAGGAATTAACATGACATCACCTGATATTAGAGCCGGTGTAGCACTTTTAATTGCTGCATTAAGCGCGAAAGGGAAAAGTGTAATTCAAAATATCGAACAGATAGACCGGGGATACCAATATATTGATAAGAGATTAAATGCATTAGGGGCATCTATTAAAAGAATAGATTAATCGGCTTGAATTTGTTTTCTTTGCACATGGCACCTCCTTACCATAAAATATTAATTATTACGGCACCCTCCGGTGCAGGAAAGACCTCTATCGCTCGCTTTTTAATGAAGCAATTTCCCCAACTGGCATTCTCTATTTCTGCTGCCACCCGGCCTGCAAGAATAAACGAAACAAATGGCAAGGATTATTATTTTATGTCATTAGAAGAGTTTAAACAAAGGATTCAACGAAATGAATTTATTGAATGGGAAATGGTTTACGAAGGCAGATATTATGGAACACTTAAATCTGAACTTGAGCGTATTTGGAAAGAAAATCGTATCCCGGTTTTAGATATTGACGTAAAAGGGGCAATTCATGTACAGCAAGAATATCCTATAAACACCCTGAGTATTTTTGTTGAACCACCATCCGTTGAATCACTCAAGGGCAGGCTAAAAGGCAGAGGTAGTGAAACAGATGATTCATTGACCACCCGAGTTAATAAAGCTTCTTACGAACTAACTTTTAAAGATCATTTTAACGAGTCTATACTTAATGAGCATTTTGAGCAAGCCTGTACAAAAGCAAAAGAGTTGGTAGAGCGCTTCATAAACAACAATGGCTGATATAACACAGATTGTTTATTTTTAGGTTATGGAATGGCTCTCTCTTATTATCATCGTTTTCTTATTGCTATTCATTGGCTTTTTAGCCGGTTTGGAATCAGCTTTTGTATCTGCAAATAAATTATCCATTGAACTAAATCGAAAACAAGGCACAGCCAGTGGGAAAATCTGGGGCCACTTTGCCGACAATCCCACCCGGTTTATTGGCACCATCCTTATCTCTCTCAATGTTATGCTTGTGGGATACGGAATTCTGGTTGGCGACTTATTGTCTCCTATTTGGGAGTGGATTGAACCACGAATACCTAATGCAGCTACCGACTACTTAAATTATATCCGATTACTTGTAGAAGTATCCATTGCCAGTGCTATAATCCTTACTGTAGAATTTTCATCCAGAGCACTTTTCAGAGCTAAATCATCCGGCATAATGCAGTCGGCAATTATCAGTAAAACAGCGGCTCTATTCTATTCATTATTTTCTAGTACAGGAAGCTTCTTTATTACTCTGGCTGAATGGATTTTGAAATATATTTTTAATGTTAAACTTCATAATAAGAAGGCGGTATTCAATAAAATGGATTTGGAACACTATCTTCAACAAACTAGAGGTGTTGAAGAGGAAGACTCCTCAAATTTAAATAAAGAAATTTTTGAAAATGCACTTTCTCTTAGTGAAGTTAAACTCAGAGAGTGTTTAATTCCACGTAAAGAAATTATCAGTGTTGAATATAATACCCCAATATCTGCGGTAAGGGATAAATTTATAGAAACGAAACTTAGCCGGCTTGTTATTTATGATCACTCCATAGACAATATTGTGGGTTACATTCACCACCTGGATGTATTTAGAGGGCCAACAGATATAAAGTCAATTTTACATCCTATACCCACTGTGCCTGAAAGTATGAGTGCAACAGATTTGATGAATAAACTAAGTAGAGAAAGACGTGCCATTGCATGGGTAGTAGATGAATTTGGTGGCACCGCAGGTATAGTAACCATGGAGGATTTATTAGAAGAAATTTTTGGTGATATACAAGACGAATATGACAAAGACAGGGCATTCATTGAAAAGCAAATTTCTCCAAATGAATATATTTTCAGCGGTCGGTTAGAGCTTGATTATTTATCGCAGAAATATGGATTGCTCTTTCCCCAAAATGAAAAGGACACAGAAACTCTTTCCGGATATATAATAGAAAGAAATGGAGCTATCCCACATGTTAAGGACCGTATTATAACCGGAAATTATGAATTTGATATTTTGAATGTTGATAATACGCGAATTGAAGCGGTGAAAGTTAAAGTACTGATTTAAATGCCATGACAATTGCAATCCACATTAATCAAAGAGATGATAAGTGGAACAGGTTATATAACAGTTTTATTTCTCTGTCTCACCGCTACCCGGCTCATCATTTTATTTTTATTTACAACACTCCGGCCGGTAATATCAATGATCTTCCGCAAAATTGCACCTTAATAAATGAGGAACCTGAAATTAAAAATAGTTTAATTAAATTTTATTGGTATCAGTATAAACTTCCGTCTATCCTTAATCGTTATAGAGTAAATATAATGTGCTGCTCTGGGGAAATTTGTAACTTAAAGACAGCTATTCCACAAATCATAATATTCAACAATGTTCTTGCTTCAACCGGAAGGTTAAGGCATGCTTATCAAAAAAAGTATTTTGAAAAATGTGTATCGGCTCTTACCTACAACAAATACATTCTGAGCCGGATACAGAAAAAGTTCCCTCAGAATAAAAAGAAATTACAGGCACTTCCTTATAATTTAGATTTTCAAAGTAATGCTAAGCCGGTTGAAGAAAAAGAAGCTGCATTTGCTTGTGTAATCAATAAAAAGAATGTAGGTGCATTGACTACATTATTAAAGGCCTTTTCCATTTTTAAAAAATGGCAACACTCTTCTTTTAAATTAATACTAATTAAAGAAGAAAAGGCATTAAGTCAGTTTGAATCCATTGCCTCCTATAAATATAGGAATGATATTACCATCATCGAAAGCACAAACCCAATCAACCCTTTATGGTATATTCAGAACGCCTTTGCCTATATCCACCTCTATCGGGAGGATGATGAATATTATGCACTGGCAGCAATGCAGGCCGGAGTTCCTACAATAACCTCTGCCAGCGAAACAACCAACCTGAGTATTTTTAATAATGCGGCGCTGTGTGCAAAGGAATCTGAAAGCGGATTGGCTGAGCAAATGATGCGCTTATACAAAGATGAACATATACACAGCCACTATAGTAAGGCAGGAGCAATATTTGCCGAACCTTATACCAAGGAGGCTAGTACAGAGGCGCTGTCTCGTTTCATTTCTGCTGCTGTGGGTGAAACATTGTAAATTTGCCAAAACCAAAATATGCAAAAGTCAACAATCACCATTGATGTGTTCTTAGACGATCAAAAAGTACCTGAACAGATAAATTGGAACGCCAGCGATAGCACCGCAGAACAGTGGCAGCAAGCGAAAGCATTATGCCTTGCCCTGTGGGATGGCGTTGAAAAATCTGCCATGCGTATTGATCTATGGACAAAAAATATGATGATGGATGAAATGGGTGAATTCTATTACCAAATGATTATGACCATGGCAGATACACTTAAGCGCTCAACCCAACAGGAAGCACTAAGTGAAGAAATGAAAAACTATGCTAAAGATTTTCACTCAAAATTTCAAGCCATTATAAACCAGCAAAAAATACCCTCAAACAAATAAATATGTTCTTATGAACCTCGAACAAAAAATAATGACAGAAATGAAAGAGGCGATGAAAGCCAAAGACGAGGCTGCCTTGCGTGGATTGCGTGCAATTAAAGCCGAGATTATCAAAGCAAAAACAGAACCGGGTGCAGGTGGAGAAGTAGATGAAGCCACCGAATTAAAAATGCTTCAAAAGATGATGAAGCAGCGAAAAGATGCTTTTGATATTTTTAAACAGCAATCTAGAGAAGATCTCGCTGTAAAAGAGGAAGAAGAGATGAGCATCATTAAAAAATTTCTTCCCACACAAATGAGCCAGGAAGACCTTCAACGTACTATCGAAACTATTATTTCTTCTGTTAATGCCACCTCACCTGCAGATATGGGAAAAGTTATGGGTGTAGCAAGTAAACAACTGGCAGGAAAGGCTGATGGCAAAGCCATTAGTGAGACTGTGAAACAATTATTGAATAAGAGCTAACCATGCTAATAGATAGCACGGTAACATTGTTGTTGTTATGGGCTGTTATAAAAGGTTGGCGGAAGGGTTTGATTGTAGCAGTTTTTTCAGTATTTGCATTTATTATCGGTTTGGCAGCAGCATTAAAACTATCTGTTGTTGTAGCACATAAAATAGGTAGTGATGGTAATAAGTGGATGCCGTTTCTAGCCTTCTTTCTTATTTTCATATTAATAGCATTAATCATTAATATCTGTGCAAGACTTATCCAATCCAGTGTAGAGTGGATAATGTTAGGCTGGATAAATAAAATAGGAGGAATTTTTTTCTTTACAATTTTATACGCTTTCCTTATAAGCCTCTTTTTGTTTTATGGTATTTCCCTTGGTATTATTAAGGAAGAGACGGTTCAATCTTCAACCTTAGCCGTTTCATTACAATCCTGGGGCCCTGCAATAATAGATAAACTGGCCATTGTATTGCCCATATTCAAAAATATGTTTCAACAATTAACTCTTTTCTTTGCCGGGGTTGCCGATAAAATATAATAAAGGAATTTAAACAGTTTATTTAATTTGATGTAATTTAGGGACATCGGTTTAATATGATGTGATAATTAAATGCTATCAACAGATGAGCTTTGAAATTAAGCAAGACGGAAAATTTAAGTTTATAGAAGAGGGAAATGGAGAGCCTTTAATGTTACTACACGGCTTATTCGGGGCCCTAAGTAACTTTTCTGATCTTGTATCCCACTTCAAGCACAGCCATAAAGTAATTGTGCCCATGCTGCCATTGCTCGATTTAGACCTTCTACACACTTCAGTGGGTGGATTACAAAAATTTGTACAAAAGTTTATCGAAAAACGAAATTATACTAACATTCACTTGATGGGAAATTCTTTAGGTGGACATGTAGCGCTTGTACATATTTTGAAAAATCCCGATCGTATTCGGTCCTTAATACTTGCAGGGAGCTCCGGCTTATTTGAAAATGGAATGGGTGATACTTATCCAAAACGTGGAGACAGAGAATATATCAGGAAAAAGACCGAACTAACTTTTTATGACCCGGCAATGGCTACTGATGAGTTAGTGGATGAGGTTTTTGAAATAACCAATAACCGTTTAAAGGTAATAAAGATCATTGCGCTTGCAAAAAGTGCTATTAGAAATAATTTAGGCGAAGAACTAAATCAAATTAAACAGCCAACTTGTTTAATTTGGGGTAATAACGACACCATTACCCCCCCATTTGTTGCACATGAGTTTAATAAGTTAATTCCAAATAGTGAACTCCATTTTATTGACAAATGTGGACATGCTCCCATGATGGAAGTGCCGGGAGAATTTAATAAATTACTTGAGCGTTTCTTAAATAAAATAAAACAACCAGCCGCTTCAGTTTAACGAATCATTGAGGCTCGTTATAAAATAGAATTAGTAACTTTTCACAGAAAAAAACCATCCGGCAAACCTATGCAATCAAAAGCACTCATTAATAATAATATTCCTGAACTACAAGTAGCCGACACCGTGAGTAAGGCATTACAGCTTATGGCAGATTTTAGAGTAGCACATCTTCCGGTTGTAAAAGACCACAAATTTTTAGGACTAATAAGTGAGGAAGAATGTTTAGACCAGGAAAATGAAAAAACGCTTATTGGTTCACTCCAACCTGCCTTTATCCAAATTTTTGTTAGAGCTAATGACCATTTTTTGAATGCTGTAGTGGTGATGAACCAAAATGATATGCGAATTTTACCGGTTATAAATGAAAAAAATGATTTTGAGGGTACTATTACTATATGTGAGTTATTAAAAGCATTAGGTGAATATTCCGGCTCAAATGAATTAGGCGGTATTATTGTAATGGAAATAGAACGTGTACATTATTCAGTATCAGAATTAAGCCGCATTGTTGAAAGCACCCATCACAATATCTTACACCTTAACACCACTCCTCAAAATAGTTCAGACATCCTTACTGTAACCATCCATCTTAACAACCGGGAATTAGGTTCATTGGTAACTACGCTGCAACGCTTCGATTATCACGTAACCTATTTTACAGGCAACAAAGACGAAAAAACAGAAATTGAGCAGAATTATCATCACCTCATGAATTACCTCGATATTTGATTTTTCATGCCCAAATACCTGATTGCCTTTTCTATTCTTTGCTATCTTGTATGCACACAAAACACTTATGGGCAATTCACTCCCACAGCACCGCTTCCGGATGTTATTAGTACAAAAATCACCGCTGATTCCTCTTGCCTGTTTTTTATATCAGGAATAACAGTAATCGGTAATAAAAAAACCAAGACTTATATTATACTCAGAGAGATGGAACTCAAGCGCGACAGTATAGTAGAAGGCAAACTCCTCTTTACAAAAATTAACCAAAGTAGAAAATTAATTTATAATACAGGCCTGTTTAACCTGGTTGAGATATATCCTGAACTAAGCAGTGACACTTCTATACATTTAACAGTTACGGTTGCTGAACGATGGTATATTTTTCCAATGCCGCAATTTCAACTTGCAGATAGAAACTTTAATGTTTGGATGCAAGAGCATAATGGAAATTTAAACAGGGTTATTTATGGAGGCAAATTTACTCATTATAATGTGAGTGGAAGAAGAGATCAGTTACGGGCTATGCTATTGTTCGGTTATGCACGTAATATTTCCATATCCTATTCTGCTCCTTATTCAAATAAGAACCTAACAGAAGGATTTGGCTTTGCCGCATCCTATATTCAAAATCGAGAAATACCATATAAAACGAATCAGGACAACAAACTTGCCTTTGTTAAATCAAATCATTTTTTAAAGAAAGAATACAAAGTAGCTGCTTCCTATATGCGCAGGGCTGGTCATTATCGTAAGCACACATTTGGCGCGGGCTTTATTTTTTCTGATGTAAGAGATTCTATTGTCTCCTCAAAATATAATCCTAATTATTACAATAGTAATAAATCATACCAAAACTATCCTGAATTTTCCTACCTTTTTCAGTATATTGACGTTGATAACGTACGCTATCCTTTAAATGGATTCTCCGGAAGCTGGGGTATTACGAAGCGGGGATTAGAATGGAAAGGTGGAATTAACGCATTAATCTTTGACGGTTCGGTTAGTCGTTATCTTCATTTTGGAAAAGGCTGGTATGGTGATTTCCGCTTAACAGGGAGACTGATTGCTCCATTTGAAATTGCTTATGTAAATCAAAAAGCATTAGGATATTTTGAATACTATCTTAGAGGTTTGGAGTATTATGTAATAGATGGGCCTTTATCAGGTCTATCCAGAATAACTGCAAAAAAGCACGTTATCAGTTTTAGTATTCCTAATCCATTTAAATGGGAAACTCTCCCCGATGCTCCGTTTGCCATTTATGCCAAAATATTTGGCGATGGAGGATATGTACATCAACCGGAGCATTTACGCACCTCACTCAATAACAAACTCTTGTACACTTGGGGCGCCGGTATTGACATTGTATCTATTTACGACACCCACTTAAGGATTGAGTATAGTTTTAACCAATTAAAAGAAAAGGGGTTATTTTTACACACTTTGGTTTCATTTTAAATTTCCATAAGGAAAATATATGAGGATTGCCATTTACAGCCGTGGTGTAGAAAGTAAGCAACTTAATGACATTAACCTGCTCATAAGTGCTTTGGAGTTACGCGGTGCAGAGCCGGTTTTTTTTACCGACTTTTTTAATACCTTTTATTCTGCCATTAATCTCAACAACAAATACTCCACCTTTAGTAGTGCTGATGATATTGACCCTACCATAGATTGTTTAATTAGCTTAGGAGGGGATGGCACCATGCTCGATACTGTAACATTAGTTCGGGACTCGGGAATTCCCGTTCTAGGAATTAACTACGGCAGGCTGGGGTTTTTGGCAAACATTGGTAAAGAAGAAATGAATCAGGCTCTGGAAGCACTGATAAACAGGCAGTATGTGCTGGATAAAAGAACACTTTTACATCTCGACGCAAATATTCCATTATTTGGTGAATGTCCTTATGCATTGAATGAATTTTCTGTTCATAAAAAAGATGTGTCTCCGATGATTAAAATACACACCTATCTTAACGGGGAATTCTTAAACATATTTTGGGCTGACGGAATTATAGTAGCTACACCTACCGGCAGTACAGGATATTCATTAAGCTGCAATGGTCCTGTAGTTTTTCCAGAAAGTGGAAGCTTCGTTATCACACCTATTGCGCCGCACAACCTTAATATCCGACCAATAATTGTATCAGACAACACTATAGTGTCTTTTGAACTGGAAGGAAGAACCGATGGATTCATTTGCACATTAGACAGCAGGCGCGAAACCATTGAAAAGGAAATTCAACTCGCAGTAAAGAAAGAATCATTTGGAATTAACCTAATCAGATTAAATGAAAATAATTTCTTGCAAACACTGCGCAATAAATTAAACTGGGGTTTTGACAAGCGTAATTAATCTGTTCCATGCCGGTAAAAAATAAAAAGCAACAGCGAATATTTGCTATATACTGGTTTATGTTGGTATATATTATTGCTGCATTAGTATGGTGGTATATTGAACTATCCAGACAAAACGAGTCAACGTATCAATACCAGATACAGCATACTACTTCTATTCATCCACAAAATATGCAGGAATTGAATAAGATAAAGAATCATTATTCCCGCAAACGAGCACAATATATTGGTGAGGGAATTATTTTTTTTCTAATAATTGTAGGAGCTGCAATTTTTATTTTTAGAGCAGTACGTCGCCAATTCAGACATAGTCGTGAACAACAAAGTTTTATGATGGCCATAACCCACGAGTTAAAAACGCCATTGGCTATTGCTCAGTTAAACCTAGAAACTTTAAATAAGCACAAATTGGATGAGGAAAAGAAAAAAAAACTATCTCATTCTACCCTACAAGAAATAAACAGATTAAACGCATTATGCAACAACCTGCTCATCTCCTCTCAAATTGAACAAGGTGGCTTTAGGTTTAATATTGAAGCAATAGAGTTTTCAAACATGATTCTGCAAATTGTAGAAGAGTTTAAAAATCGCTATCCTTCAAGAAAAATTGAAAATCAAATTGAAAGTGAAATTACCTACAACGGTGATTTAACACTTTTACAAATAGCCATAAACAACCTGATAGGCAATGCCATTAAATATAGCAAGGACGACATTCAAATTTTGCTAAAAACAAGTGAATCAGGTATTACTTTTAGTGTGGCAGATAAAGGGCCTGGAATTTCGCTTGACGAGCAACAGCATATATTTGAAAAATTTTATCGAATTGGAAATGAAGCTACAAAAGCAGCTAAGGGAACAGGGCTTGGCCTTTATTTAGTTCAAAAAGTAATACAGGCACATCATGGAAAAATCACCATTACAAATAATCAACCCCACGGTACCATATTTTCTCTTTTATTAAATAATATGCATCATGAAAGAACGTAAATTTTCTATTTTATTAGTAGAAGACGAAGAAAATCTACAAGAAACACTAAAACTAAATCTCGAGCTGGAAGGATATGAGGTAACCTGTAGCAGCGATGGCACAGATGCATTACAACAAATTCATAAAGAACACTTTGATTTAATGATCTTAGATGTAATGCTTCCTGAATTAGATGGTATTTCAGTGCTTGAAACAATAAGAGTTAGCCAGATAGATATTCCTGTTTTAATTTTAAGTGCAAAAAATACCAGTAGCGACAGAGTGCTTGGCCTCAAAAAAGGAGCTGATGATTATTTAACCAAACCATTTAATCTTGAGGAACTGTTATTAAGGATTAAGAAGCTACTAGAAAAAAGTGAACAACTAAACAATAAGAAATCTCTCCCTGATATTTTTCGTTTTGGCGAAAATATGATAGACTTCAAAGCCCTTATTTGTATTGGTAAGGGGGGAAAAGAATTTTCATTAACCAAACGAGAAGCTATGCTTCTGAAGCTTCTAATTGAAAACGAAAATGAAGTGGTAACCCGTGAAAAAATTCTTCAAACGGTATGGGGGTACAATGTATATCCTACGACACGTACGATTGATAATTTTATTTTAAATTTTAGAAAGTATTTTGAAGAAGACAGCCGGAATCCTGTTTATTTTCATTCGGTAAGGAGTATGGGTTATCGCTTTACGCCTTCTTAGAAAGTACCGGGTTTAGGCAAAACAGAAGCCCTTAGGGTTAAAGCTGGCGTTATCAAAAAAATTTAAAAGCAGGATAATAGTGATTGGTATTAATGATTTGTTCCTACCCCATTACTCAGATGAGTGGTAGAAAAAACATTTGTAAACCTCTGCAAAATCTGCAGGGAATTATGGTTGTCATATATTATCAATCTCCTCTATGGCCGCTGGTAACCCTCATGACCAATTCAGAGATCGTAAATTTTAATGTGGAAAATACTCTGTGAGATGTACCTATGTGGTGTAAATAATGTTACTGCCCGGGGACGCTACCCGCGTCCCCGATTCAAAGTTCGTAAATTTTAAAACACAAGCCAATACCCCATAAGATGTATTTAAGTAGCATAACTGTTACGAATACACGAGCTTTTTTAATCTAACCGAAATACTAATCCTACATACCCAACTTATAACTTATAACAGCTCCACTTATTTACTTCTGAACATACTGAAGATAGGGGAAAAAATCAGCGAAAATCTACAACATCTGTAGGGAATTTATTTTATCCTTATTGTCTAAATAATTGCAATTACAAAAGGAATTCGTAGGATTCAATTTTTTGTAAAACAATGTACAACAATAAAAGCTAATTAGATAGGGTAGCAAAACTCTACAAATGTACTTAGGTACATTTGTGCATTCATAATAATTGGTTTTTAAATTTCCCCAAGCTCCTTACCTAATTACTGATATTTTAGTAAATGCCTTGTGGAGCAGTTTGAATAGTTTATTATTAATTGATATTGTAAGAATAGCTTATATTTATGTTGAAAGAGATTATTAAAATCAGGGTAACATTTACTACCGGATATTTTCCTCCATTTGGTTTCTATATCGGTAGCGTTGTAGCGATTTCGTTGGGGTTAAAAATCATTTTAGAATATTTGGGGCGACAACCTAAATACCGCCGCCCGCATGGAGCAAAACAGCGAAGTAGGTAAGGTGAGTATATCGGGCATTACTTACGAGTTGGTGAAAGATGAATTTGAATGTACATATAGAGGCAAAGTACAAGCGAAAAATAAAGGAGAGGTGGATATGTATTTTGTAAAATAAAAAATGAAGGGTGAATTAAAATAAGGCGACAATGAAAAGGATACTGTTAATTACTTTAACCCTAACCGGTCTTTTTGTAGGAATTGAAAAAGCGTATGCCCAAAATGCCAAAGTAGATTCTTTAAACAAAGAATTAAAGAGAGCAAAAGAGGATACGAATAAAGTAAATATCTTCAACCAGCTAAGTGAAGTAGCCGGTTGGCGGGTAGGCAATTATGATACTGCAAAGTATTATGCCCAAATTGCTATTAAATTAGCCGAGAAATTAGGTTATAAGAAAGGAATAGCCAGTGCTTACAACAATATCGGACTTATTTATAATAATCGGGGTGATTATCCGGAAGCTTTAAAAAACTATTTTGCTTCGCACAAAATCTTTGAAGAGATTGGAGATAAAAAGGGAATAGCTAATAATTATGTCAATATCGGAAGTGTTTATTATTCACAAGGTGATTACCCCGAAGCCTTAAAATACTATTTTACTTCGCTCAGAATCTATGAAGAAATTGGAAATAAGAGTGGAATAGCTGATAATTATATCGGTATCGGGATTGTTTATTACTATCAGGGTAATTATCCGGAAGCTTTAAAAAACTTTTTTTCTTCACTCAAAATCTTTGAAGAGATTGGAAATAAATATGGAATAGCTAATAATTACAATAATATCGGGATTATTTATATGGATCAGCGTAATTACCCTGAAGCCTTAAAAAACTTTTTTGCCTCGCTCGAAATCTTTGAAAAAATTGGGAATAAAGGCGGTATAGCCATGAATTTCAACAATATCGGTTTAATTTATATGAATGAGGGTAATTACCCCGAAGCCTTAAAAAACTATTTCGGTGCACTCAAAATCTACGAAGAAATTGGGAATAAATATGGAATAGCTAATAATTACAACAATATCGGAATTATTTATTCCAATCAGGGTAATTACCCTGAAGCCTTAAAAAACCTTTTTGCCTCACTCAAAATCTTTGAAGAAATTGGAGATAAAAGCGGAATAGCTAATATTTACAACAATATCGGAGAGACATATACTAAAATTGGAGATGCTCAAAAAGGCAAAGAATGGTTGCAAAGAGGTTTGAGCCTCAGCAAGGAAACAGGTGCGAAAGATTTTACAAAAGAGGCATACTTGTACCTTACTTCTGCCGACAGCGCCTTAGGTAATTTCAAATCCGCACTCGAAAATTACAAACTCTACACTATTTATAAAGACAGTCTTTTTAATGAAGAAAATACAAAGAAACTTACTCAATCTTCCATGCAGTATGAGTTTGATAAAAAGCAATTGGCAGACAGTTTGCAAAATGCGCAGTTAAGAGCGCTTGCTGGTGAGAAATTAGAAAGGCAAAAGATATTTACTGGTGTTGGCGCAGCAATTGCATTTCTTTTTTTAGGGTTCAGTGTTGTTATTTTTAGAAACAATAAAAAGCTCTCTGCAGAAAAGCGAAAATCGGAAGGGTTGTTGCTTAATATTTTGCCCGAAGAAATAAGTGCAGAGCTAAAAGAGCGCGGTGCGGCAACGGCACATGAATTTGAATCGGTAACAGTATTGTTTACCGATTTCGTCAATTTTACCATAGCGGGAGAGCGTATGAGTTCAACCGAATTGGTTGAAGAACTGCATCACTGCTTCAAGGCCTTTGATGAAATCATCGGTAAATACCATATTGAAAAAATTAAGACCGTTGGTGATGCTTATTTAGCAGTTAGCGGCCTGCCACAACCCGATGCAGAACATGCGCAACACATCGTTAAGGCGGGAATAGAAATCAGAGATTTCATGCTTCGGCGCAGGGCAGAATTAGGCGATAAGACTTTTGAGATACGAATAGGTATTCACAGTGGTAGCGTGGTAGCAGGTATTGTAGGTGTGAAGAAATTTGCCTATGATATTTGGGGCGATACTGTAAATACCGCAGCCCGCATGGAACAAAACAGCGAAGTAGGCAAGGTGAATATATCGGGCATTACTTACGAGTTGGTGAAAGATGAATTTGAATGTACATATAGAGGCAAAGTACAGGCGAAAAATAAAGGAGAGGTGGATATGTATTTTGTAAAATAAGAAATGAAGAGTGGGAGTCAAAGAAATATCTTTCTAAGAGAAGATTGAAGTTTGGGTTATTAAATATTAATAAATATTATTATAGTGAAAATTTAAATCAGAGAACAAATTAAAACATACATTTATCAAAGAAAACCATTTCAATTGGGTTCATTTTTTATTATGAATTATAATGAAGTAAAAAAAGTAATACTTAAGAAGTTACAAAAAGAATTATCACAAACACTTTCCTATCATAGTGTAAGTCATGTTAAAGATGTTTTAGAAGCTGTAGAACGAATTGGAATAGAAGAAGGTGTTTCTGAAGAAGACTTAGTTCTTCTGAAGACGGCAGCAGTATTTCATGACAGTGGTTTTATATTTGATGCTGCCGAGCATGAAAAGAAATCTTGTGAAATAGCAAAAGAATACCTTCCGGAATATGGCTATAATGCCAGGCAAATAGAAAAGATTTGCGGTATGATTATGGCAACCAAAATTCCTCAATCGCCTAATAATCTTTTAGAAGAAATTTTAGCAGATGCTGACCTGGATTACTTAGGAAGGGATGATTTTTTTAAAATTGGTAATCACCTTTTTAACGAACTTATGTTATTTGGAGTTATTCATTCAGAAAGAGAATGGAATCAATTACAGATATCATTCTTAGAGAAGCATCATTTTTTTACGAAAACAGCCATTAAAACTCGTAAGGCTAAAAAGGAGCAACATTTGCAAATTATAAAGAACAAACTTGCTCCATAAAGAGATTTAATATTATAATTCTTCAATAATACAAAAATAAACGGTCGCCCTTGATTATTTAAACATCCGGGATGTTTATAAGTCCATGCCTAAGGCATTTATTTCATCCTGTGAGGATGCTAAGGTTTCCGCGAATATTCCGGGGTTTATTTTTCTTCCGATTGTACAGAAGAACGCAGGAGGAATATCAGAGAAAATCTGCGAGATCTCCCTTAGATTTATTTTGCTCAAATTATCCAGATGGGCGCAATTAAAAAATAAACCCATAGGGTGTCCATATTTGTAGAAACAAGATCAGTGAAATATGTGAGAGGTAATTTAGCAGAATAAATAATTCTCGTCTAGGGCCGGTAACCCTCATGCCCGATTCAAAGACAGTAAATTTTAAAGTGCGGAATAATAACCTACAAGACGTATTTAAGTGGTATAAATAATGTTACTGCCCGGGGACGCTACCCGCGTCCCCGATTCAAAGATCGCATTTTTTAAAACGCGGAACAATACCTCACTATGGTACTTAATAGGTACTACCATCAAACAGATGGGGAACTGGCGTTCCCGCCCTAAGCAAATTTCGGAATTATAAAAACGCGGAACAATACCTCACTATGGTACTTAATAGGTACTACCATCAAACAGA
>CAZBBO010000028.1:214-27631 GCA_964490345.1 uncultured Ferruginibacter sp. | reverse complement strand
ACTGCCAAAATATTTTCCTTGTCGCAAATGGTTGGTCGTTTGTAACTGCCCATTGGCACATTATATTCGTTCTTACGGTTTACTCTGTAAAGTCCGTTGAAGCAAGTTCGATTAAGAAAAATAAACAAAGCGGCTTGTCCGCTTTGTTCTTCTTTTCTTTTGTTATAAAGCTCTCTTTTTGAGTAGTAATATTCCTTTTTTTCTTCGTCTTTGCCTTCAAGCCCGTGAAATTCGTTTTGCAAAATTTGAAGTATTGAAATCAGTTCATTTGGTCTTGAAGCTATTGATTTGTAGGTATTTATTAAGTCTTGGTTAATGTCGTTTATTACGGCTTGTTTTAGGTTTGGAAAGTTGTTTAACATCCAAAACAAAACAGCTCCACTTCCAACAAACGGTTCAATGTATGTGAATTTGTCATTAGAAATGTCTTTTGGCAAAGCCTTTTCAATGTCGCTAATGAGCTGTGTCTTACCACCTGCCCACTTCAAAAACGGTTTTGCAATTCTGTCTGTCATTAGTCCTTTATATTATTTTTTTGAGTCAAGCAAATTTACAATTTTCATTCTTCTTATTCTTCGTTTCGGTCAGTTAATTGTCAACCGATTTTGTTTGAACGGTCGTCTTTTAGGGTGTCCGCTAACACGTTGATAACAGAAGCCCGTTGGGATTCCCATTCCCCGAAGCAGAGAAGCAAGTAAATGTGCTTTTGCAAAGCAGATACCCTCCTTTTTTTGTAAAACATCATCAGCGTCTATAGTAACGATTTCGCTTTGTGTATCGAATGAATGTTGAATCTTATCTCGTACAAATTCAAAAGTAATTTTTGCTCTTTCCTTTTTTGATGATGCCTTCGATTCAATTGTTCTGATTTCTTGCTGTATTGCCGTAGATGAAAAATCAATAACAGGAGGGATTTCTATTAGATAATCTTCTAAACGCTCGGATGCTAATTGCAACTTCATGGCAATAGTTTTTGTATTCAACAACAATAATCAAAGGTATTAAAATTGACCTCTTTTTCTCGTTAAAGCCTGCCGGATGAGATAGGTTTTTTATTATTCTTTAGTAAATTCGTAATGAGGTTAGGAATGATGAATAAATAGAAGTATAAGTATTGTTTTACTGTTAAAACAAAACTTTCATTAATATCGTTTTCAACTTTTAAAAAGTTATAATGAATAAGACAAAAGCTCTTTTTAAAGATTCTGAAAGTTTAATAATTTTTGGAATAATAATAGGGGTTACCATTTTGGTGGCAATTCTCATAAGGCGATATTTACAAAATAAAATTGCAAAGCGATTATTAAGTGAGGGTGCAGATATAACCAGTTTTCTTTTTATACGGGATATTGTTACCTATACAATTTATTTACTTGGGTTTGGATGGGCATTTTTATCGCTGCCTATTTCTTCATCTTATGCACATTCTCTTTTTGCGGGAGCGGGTGCCTCAACTCTTATTTTAGGTTTCGCAGCACAACAGGTGTTAAGCAATTTTATGTCGGGCGTATTTGTGATTCTAAAGCGACCCTTTAAAGTGTCAGATGTAATAGAAATTTCGGGTAATAAAGGTGTGGTAAAGGAAATCAATTTACACGAAACCATATTAGAAAAAGACGACAAGACCAGGATTATTATTCCCAATTCACTTGTCTCAAATGCAGTTATTATCCATTACTATTCACCCTAAAATCTGTTTGTCAAATATACCGGTAGCATGGCTCTCCAGGTGGGCCAGTCATGTTTCCATTCAGCGCCCCATATATCTAAGGTGTGAGGAATCCCCTTACGGTGAAGAATATCCGAAAACTTATGGGACGCTTCTGGATCCTCATAGTCACCACTTCCTGTAAGAATATGAATATGATTACTGTTGCGAATGTGTTTCAAAAACCATTCATCTTCTAAATTAGGTACATAGTGTGCAGGAGAATTAAAATATACCTGATCGTCAAAATAGCCATCACTATATTCGGTAAGGTCATAAACCCCACTCATTGCAATTACTCCATTAATGATATCAGGCCGCTTTAAAAATAGATTCATACTGTGTAATGCACCAAATGATGCACCGCATAAAATAATAGATGTATCTGCTGAAGTGTTGGTTCTTATAAAAGGAATAACTTCATTAAATATGTAATCATTAAATTGATTGTGACGAATAGCTTTATGTTCACCTGCCATTTGCTTATTTAACCAGCTTTCATTGTTAATACTATTTACCGAGAAAATGCGAACCTTGCCGGAGTCAATAAAAGGAGCAAGGGTGTCGATTAGCTGGAATCGTTCGTATTCTAAATAATCAGCGGCAGCGGTAGGCACCAATAATAATGCAAAGCCGTAATGACCATAAGATACAATGGGCATATCTTTTCCTAATGCAGGGCTGTGCCAGCTAAAGCTACTTTTTTCCATACTTAATATTCTGTTTTAGTCAGGATAGTAAATATAGGACAGTTTCCTTAATCTGAATTTTATAATTATCGGAATGGTAATGTTGAAGAATGGGCGTTATTCCATCTCTTTTAATGCATCCTGCATTTTATACATTCTGTCTCTTAATCGGGCGGCTTCCATAAAATCCATTTCTTTTGCAGCTTTTTCCATTTGCTTTTTCACTTTTGCAATTTCTTTTTTCATTTGTGGGATGGTTTTTATTTCGGAAGTTTTGTCTGCTGCGGTAGAAATTTCCGGTTCGTTATCAACGGCATAAGGATTAGAAGGATCATAGCCTTTCACATCCAACACACTACCTTGTGCCAAAACTTGCTCTTTTGATTTGATAATGGTTTTGGGAATTATGTGATGTTTTATGTTATAGGCAATTTGCTTCTCTCGTCTTCGCTGCGTTTCGTCAATAGTCTTTTGCATACTTTTGGTTATGGTGTCTGCATAGAATATAACTAATCCATCAGCATTTCGTGCGGCACGCCCTGCTGTTTGTGTTAAACTTTTGTCATTGCGTAAAAAGCCTTCTTTATCTGCATCCAAAATAGCAACCAACGAAACTTCGGGCAAATCTAATCCTTCACGTAGAAGGTTTACGCCTACTAAAACATCAATTGCACCTAAGCGCAATGCCCTAATTATCTCCATTCTGTCTAATGTAGTTACATCACTATGGATGTATTTTGATTTGATATCTACCCTATCTAAATAGCCATCTAATTCTTCAGCCATTCGTTTAGTGAGGGTGGTAACTAATATCCTGCCACCATTTTTTACACGCTTTTCAATTTCATCAAGTAGATCATCAATCTGATTTAGGGAAGGACGCACTTCAATAGGCGGATCTAATAATCCTGTTGGTCTAACCACTTGATCCACTACTACACCTCCGGTCTTTTGAAGTTCGTATTCTCCAGGTGTAGCTGAAATAAAAATAGTTTGTGGCACCATATTTTCAAACTCACCAAAATTTTGTGGGCGGTTATCCAATGCACTTGGTAAGCGAAAGCCATATTCTACCAGTGTAAGTTTACGACTTCTATCACCGCCATACATTCCACTGATTTGTGGAATGGTTTGATGGCTTTCATCAATCACGCACAAAAAATCTTTCGGAAAATAATCTATCAAACAAAATGGCCTTTCGCCCGGCTTTCTTCGATCAAAAAAACGGGAATAGTTTTCAATTCCGCTGCAATACCCCAGCTCCCGAATCATTTCAATATCGTAGTTCACCCGTTCAGAAATTCGTTGCGCCTCAATATATTTGCCCAGCGATTTGAAATATTCAGATTGTGCGGTACACTCATCCTGTATTTCATGAATGATTTGAGTAATCATATCTTTTGGTGCCAGATATAAATTAGCCGGAAAGATTGCCGCGTGTTCAACAGCAGTGATACGCTTGCCGCTTGCTAATTCAAGGGTTTCGATAGATTCTACTTCATCACCAAAGAAACTAATCCGGTAGCCAAAATCTACGTAGGGAAGATTGATGTCTATGGTGTCTCCTTTAACTCTAAAAGAGCCTCGCTCAAAATCACCTTGACTACGGTGATAAAGAGAATTAACCAGCGCATGTAAAAATCCTTGTCTTGAAATAATTTGTCCTTGTTTTAAGCGGATAATTCCGTTTTCATATTCTGTAGGATTGCCCATACCATAAATACAACTTACACTGGCCACCACAATGATATCTCTTCTTCCGCTCAGAAGTTGTGCTGTAGCCTGTAACCGCAATTTATCCAGCTCATCATTAATACTTAAATCTTTTTCAATGTATGTATTACTGGTAGGGATATACGCTTCCGGTTGATAGTAATCATAATAGGATACAAAATATCCCACAGCATTGTCAGGAAAGAATTGTTTAAACTCTCCGTATAGTTGTGCAACCAGTGTTTTGTTATGTGTAATAACTAATGTGGGCTTTTGAACATGCTGAATAACATTAGCTATAGTGAAAGTTTTGCCACTTCCAGTAACACCTAAAAGTGTTTGGTATTGTTCACCTTCTAAAATCCCTTTGGTGAGCTCCTTAATGGCATGAGGCTGATCGCCGGCAGGCTTATAATCTGAAATGAGTTTGAATGACATAATGTAGGTACATAAAATTAAACAATTCAAACTGATGTGTGTGATGGAAAGAAAATGAATAATATTTTTCTTTGTATAAGTGACTGTAAAACAGCAGTAGCAGAATATATTACCCTTAAAAAACGAGAGGGTGAGATTTTTTTCTTTTCAATTTTAGTTAAAAAAATCTTTAATAACCTTGCTCTTTTTCTTGTGAAACCGTTGATTTGCATTAACTTTGCGCGGCAAAAGTAAAACCAGTAGGAGGCTTAATTAAAAACCTTTGAGGTTGAATTTCACTTTGTAAAATATTACATGAACATACGCAACATCGCAATTATCGCACACGTTGACCACGGAAAAACAACCTTGGTAGATAAAATCCTTCATGCATCAAAATTATTTAGAGAGAATCAGGAGACTGGTGATTTGCTGATGGATAATAACGAATTGGAACGGGAGCGCGGCATTACTATTTTTAGCAAGAATGCTGCTGTGATGTATAATGGAGTTAAGATTAATGTTATTGATACACCCGGTCACAGTGATTTTGGTGGTGAAGTAGAAAGGGTGCTGAAAATGGCTGATGGTGTAATTCTTTTGGTGGATGCATTTGAAGGTCCAATGCCACAAACAAGATTTGTATTACAAAAGGCATTACAATTAAATTTAAAACCTATAGTGGTTATAAATAAGGTAGATAAACCTAATTGCCGTCCTGATGAAGTGCATGATGCAGTATTTGAATTGTTCTTCAATTTAGATGCCACTGAGGAGCAATTGAATTTTCCTACTTTTTATGGTTCCGGTAAGAACGGATGGTTTAATGATTCATTGACGCCCACTGACTCCATTGCGCCATTGTTGGATGGTATTATTAAATATGTTCCTGAGCCTCAGGTTGCAGAAGGCCCGCTCCAAATGCAAATTACTTCACTTGACTACTCTTCTTTTCTTGGACGAATTGCAGTAGGTAAAGTGTCTCGCGGAGTAATTAAAGATGGCCAACAAATTATGTTGATGCAAACCGATGGAACCCAGAAAAAATTAAAGATTAAAGAATTGTATGTTTTTGAAGGCTTAGGTAAAAAGAAGGTAACTGAAGTGGTGGCGGGAGATATTTGTGCTGTGGTAGGGCTTGAAGCATTTAATATTGGAGATACTATTGCAGATGTAGAGCATCCTGAAGCATTACCAACTATTAGCGTTGATGAACCTACCATGAGCATGATGTTTAGTATTAATAACTCCCCGTTTTTTGGAAAGGAAGGAAAATTTGTTACCAGTCGTCATTTGCGTGATAGGTTGATGAAAGAAACAGAAAAGAATTTAGCCCTTCGGGTAGAGGATAGTGATAATGCAGATAGCTTTATTGTATATGGTAGGGGGATTTTACATCTAGGCATTTTAATTGAAACAATGCGGCGTGAAGGATTTGAAATGACCGTTGGCCAACCACAAGTTTTGGTAAAGCAAATAAATGGAGTAAAATGCGAGCCATTTGAAATTTTAGTAGTTGACGTGCCGGCTGAATATAGTGGTAAAGTAATTGATCAGGTAACGCAACGTAAAGGAGAGATGCAGGTAATGGAGACAAAAGGAGAAATTCAACACCTTGAATTTGAAATACCATCCCGTGGTTTAATAGGATTACGGAGTAATTTATTAACCCAAACAGCAGGTGAGGCAGTAATGGCTCATCGTTTTAGTGAGTATAAGCCTTGGAAAGGAGCAATACCCGGACGTAATAATGGTGTTTTATTAAGTAAAACAACAGAAAAGACAACAGCATATTCAATAGATAAATTACAAGACAGGGGACGTTTCTTTGTTGATCCGGGTGAGGATGTTTATACGGGACAGATTATTGCCGAACATATTAAGCCCGGAGATTTGGTAGTGAATGCTACAGAGCCCAAAAAATTAACCAATCACCGTGCCAGCGGAGCTGATGATGCGAGCAGAATTGCACCAAAGGTTTTAATGACACTTGAAGAATGTATGGAATATATTCAGCAAGATGAATGCATTGAGGTTACACCAAAAAATGTTCGTTTGCGTAAAACCATGCTGAATGAAGATGATCGCAAACGCGCTTCCAAAGCCTTGTCTCAAGAGGCTGTTTAATAACGGATACTTCATTTTGTTTGTTACCTTTGCATTATGAAAAGGAAAGCATTTTTCTTATTGATTACTATGGGTCTGTTGTTGATTTCCGCAGAGGTGTTTTCTCAATGTGCTATGTGTACAAAAACAGCGGCTCAGTTAGGTGAACGGCCGGCTAAGGCTTTGAATAATGCTATCGTGTATTTGATGACTGTTCCTTATGCCATTGTAGCATTTGTTGCTTATAGATGGTGGAGAGCAAATCGTGCGGAAAAACAATAATTCATTCTTTACTTTTTAAATTCACTATCTCCCTGAGATTCCATTTGCAGAGATTCTTTCTTATGGGAAGATAGAAATTAAATATAGGTTTGAATGAATTGGTAAAGATTAAAATGTCCTTCTTTTATTTCCTTAAAAATCTGTGTGAAGAATACTTCCGATGAAATGTTTTTCACTCGCTCCCTACGTATCATATAAAAAGCCTTTTCAGCTAATAGCCTCGCTTTTCTTTCTATTGACTCCGAAGAATCTGCCATGCAAGCATCGAACAATTGATTTAATCCACTGCGTGTGGTACCTATAGTTTGGAATATGGGAATCTCTTTTTTGTTTTTAAAAAATGCCGGAGCCATCATTTGACGAAGGTGTTTTACAAACAATTCAATTCCCGGCCTGTCTGCTTTGTTAACTACCAAGATATCTGCTACTTCCATGATACCTGATTTCATGGCTTGAATATCATCACCACTTTCGGGCGAAAGGACTATTATTGTTTTGTCTGCAAGCCCGGCGATTTCCACTTCACTTTGGCCAACACCCACCGTTTCAATAAGAATTAACTGAAAAGGAGCTATTTTTAAAAGGTCGGTTATTTCAATAATATTAGGGTTGAGTCCGCCTAATGCACCTCTTGAACCTAATGAACGGATAAATACCTTTGGGTGAGTGAACCATTCATTCATTCGAATGCGATCACCCAATACAGCTCCAAAATGAAAAGGAGATGAAGGGTCAACACACAATACTGCAACGGACAAGCCTTTGGAAACAGCCTCTCCAATAAGCCCATCAGTAAGAGTACTTTTGCCTACTCCGGGAGGACCTGTTATACCAATTATGGGTGTGTTTGAAAGAGATTGATTTTGCAACACCTGCCAGGCCGTTTCAGCATCATTTTCCACAAGCGTTATGGCCCTGGCAATAGATTGAATATCTCCCTCTTTGGCACTTTTTAAAAGTGATGTTAATATCGTTTCCTTTGATTCCTTCATTTACCTTACAATGTTAAAGCATTATTTTTTCTTTTATGGATGGAATAGGTTATTTGATAAATAGAATAGAAAGGTTTTAGTAGATTATTATTGTATTTTAATTGGTAAATTGGCTTCAGATATGACGAATTTTATTCCCATATTTCCATTGGGGCTTATCGTGTTTCCAGATGAAAAACTTAACCTGCACATCTTTGAACCTCGGTATCAACAATTGGTTAAGTATTGCTTTGAAAATAAAAAGCCATTTGGTATTCCTTCTGTGATAAAAGGGGAGTTAAAAGAAATGGGAACACTTGTTAGGATAATTGAAATTTCAAAAACTTATGATGATGGAACAATGGATATTAAAACAGAGGGGACCGAGGTGTTTAAAATCCTTGAAGTAATAAAAACCTTGCCGGATAAGCTCTATAGCGGGGCTATTGTAACTTATCCGCCCAATATGCATTCGAGCCACCCTTCTAAGATGAAACTTATTTTAACAGCCATCAGAGAGATGTATAAGAAAATGAAGGTGGAGAAAACCTTCTCTAAGCCGGATAAGAATTTGAGAAGTTTTGATTTAGCACATTTAATAGGATTTTCGCAAGAAGAAGAATATTTAATGTTGGAACTTCAATCAGAAACCCATCGTTTAGAGTTTATTAAACGCCATTTAAGTAAAATTATTCCTGTGATGACAGAAATTGAAGAATTAAGAAAAAAAATTAAACTCAATGGTCACTTCAAAAACATAAAGGGTTTTAAACTTTAGTTATGAGCGAGATAACACTATGTCTTGATTTTGGAAATACCCGAAAGAAAGCGGCAATTTTTTATAATCAAGAAATAAAAAAAATTGAAGTTTTGGAAGGCGCGATGCCGGAAGAAATAAAAAATATTTTTAAAAAGCACCAGCCTCAATACGCTATCCTATCATCAGTAGTTAGTCATAATGAAGAAATTGAAGATTTCTTACGCAATAATACCCATTTTCATCGTTTAGGAAATCATAGTAAAATGAACTTCTTTTTGCCCGTATCAAAATCTGAAACTGTGGGTGCAGATCGTTTGGCTATGGCAGCAGCAGCAGTTCATTTTTTTCCAAGTAAGAATAACCTGATTATCGGATTGGGAAGTTGTATTACTTACAATTTTATTAATCAGTACAATCAATTTCTGGGAGGTGCGATCTCTCCCGGAAAAGAGATGCGATTTAGGGCGATGCATGAATTTACGGCTAAATTGCCACTGGTGGAGCAGCAGGAGCATTTCCCATTAACAGGATATGATACCAGAACAAATTTATTAAGTGGTGTATTGAATGGTATGGCCTCTGAGATTGATGGAATGATAGAGAAATATGAGGAAAAGTATGGGAACTTTAACGTGGTTTTAACCGGAGGGGATATTGGCTATTTTGCTACTCGATTGAAATACAGGATATTTGCCGACCCTGATTTTTTATTTAAAGGAATGTATGCTATCAGCAAACTTAACCGTTAGTCGTTATAACATAATTGGCGTTTTGTTTTTTGCCTTTTTGTTTTCTACTGTGTCTTCATTTGCACAAGACAATTCTCCCTATTCAAGATATGGTTTGGGAGATCGTGCAGGGCAAGAAAACATGGTTAATCGTGCGATGGGTGGTATTTCTGCAGGGTATTCGCATTTTCAGTCTATCAATTTTATAAATCCCGCATCTTTTTCATCCATTTCAAATACAATTTTTGATATAGGTGGAGATATTACCCTGCACACGCTAAAAAGTAATATCTCTCCCGATAATTATACATCAACCAATACCAATATTTCCTATCTCCAAATGGGTTTTCCCATTACTACTGCCAAAATGAGGGATAAGAATAAATCTTTAGGCATTGCGTTTGGATTAAGGCCAATAACCCGCATAAATTATAAATTAGAGCAACTCGGAAGGTTAACAGGTATTGATTCAGTGAATACCACCTATGGCGGTTCAGGAGGGATGAGTGTGGCTTCTGCAGGTTTTGGTTATCGAGTGAAAGATTTTAGTGTTGGTGTTTCTTTGGGATATACTTTTGGTAATAAATCAACCAGCACTTTATTGTCCTTTGTAAACGACACTGTTAATTATTTTTCCTCAGAACGGCAACAGAATGTAAACTTTGGCGGATTAGCCTTCTCGGCAGGTATGCAGTATAAGTTCACAATGAAAAAGAAGGGATGGCTGACCTTAGGAGCTTATGCGCATGTTGGAAATAAATTATCTGCAACAAGGAGTACTGAAGATCAAACATACTATTCTAATTCCTTTGGTGATATGATTCCCATTGATACCGTTCAGTATGTGTCTTCAAGTGATGGAAAGGTAAAGGTTCCAACCACCATTGGGTTCGGTTTTGTTTTTACAGATAAGGATTCACATTGGACAATTGGTGCGGATTATGAAATGACTAATTGGGCTACATATCGTGTGTTTGGAGAAAAGGATGCATTACAGAATAGCTATAGAATTAAGTTAGGCGCAGAATATTTTCCTGCTACAAAAACTACATTGGCTTCCCACTATTTTAGCTTTGTTAAGTATCGTGGTGGTTTTTATTATGGTACTGATCAAATTAAGCTTGATAAATCGCGCAATGAATATGGGCTAACAATTGGTGTAGGTATGCCACTTGCTGGGCCAAACCGTATGCGTTTTTATGAGTTACCTTCATTTTTAAATGCAGGAGTGGAAATTGGTACAAAAGGAAATAAATCTACAGGTACCATGCGCGAAGGTATAGTTCGATTCAATATTGGTGTTTCCATGAATGCACGTTGGTTTCAGAAAATCAAGTATGATTAATTGGTTTTATTTTCAACGGCTATTAATTCTGCTACTGGCGGTATGCTTACTCACATCTTGTGAGAATGATCTGGAAAAAGTGCGAGATCTTTCATCTAAAGAACTTGGTGTAGAGGAGGGAAAGGATGTGGTATTGAATTATACAGTAGCCGGAAAAATTAAATCAGTGCTCAAAGCGCCCATAATGCTACGTGTGGAAGATTCCGTTAGTTATATTGAATTTCCAAAAACACTATTTGCTCTTTTCTATAATGAAAAAGGTGAGGCAGAAAGTAAGTTAACAGCAGGGTATGGAAGGTATAAAGAAAATGAAGAGATAGTTTATTTACGAGATAGCGTGGTAGTACTCAATTTTCAAAAAGGGGATACTTTGTTTTGTGATGAATTGTATTGGGACAGAAGCAGGATAGGTGCAGAGTTTTATACTGATAAGCCGGTAAGAATTCGTAAAAAAGCACAAATTATAGATGGCTTAGGAATGGAAGCTAGCCAGGATTTTAAAAACCATAATATTAAGGAGGTTACCGGGGTAATAACAATACCTACATCTCAATTTCCACAATAAACATGGCCCGCATTTTGATTTAGATAGCATACAATATTTGCAAAAAGTAAAAATATGGAATACCGTCGTTTAGGTCGCTCAGGTTTACAGTTGAGCGTTTTATCATTTGGTAGTTGGGTTACATTTAATAAGCAGATTGATGATAAAGTCGCTGATCAATTAATGAGTTATGCTTATGACAATGGAGTAAACTTTTTTGATAATGCTGAAGTATATGCACATGGAGAGAGTGAGAAAATGATGGGACGTGTATTTAAAAAGAAAAAATGGGAGAGGTCATCTTTTGTGGTTTCTTCAAAAGTTTTTTTTGGATGGCATGGAAAAGAAAACAAGCCAAATCAAACAGGAAATAATAGAAAGCATGTTATAGAAGCATGTAATGAAGCTTTACAACGGATGCAATTAGATTATCTTGATTTGTTTTATTGTCATCGTGCAGATAAAAATACGCCTATTGAAGAAACGGTTTGGGCTATGAATCATCTTATTCAACAAGGAAAGATATTGTATTGGGGAACAAGTGAATGGACTGGGGTTGAAATCATGGAGGCGCATCGTATTGCACAGCGCTACAACCTAATTGGGCCAACTATGGAACAACCACAATATAACCTTTTTGAGCGCTTTAAAGTTGAATCTGATTATTCACAAGTTTATAATAATGTAGGATTGGGCACAACAATTTGGAGCCCGCTTGCTTCCGGCTTTCTTACAGGAAAATATAATGATGGAATTCCGAAGGGTAGCCGTTTTGATTTGCATAATTTTGATTGGCTAAAAGATCAGTGGATGCTTAACGAGAAAGTTGGTAAGGTGAGGAAACTGGCTGATTTAGCAAAAAAAGTAGGCACTACAACAGCGGCTATGAGCATTGCTTGGTGTATTAAAAACCCTCGCGTTACTACAGCTATTTTAGGGGCTACAAAAAAGCAGCAATTGATAGAAAATATGAAAGCACTGGAGGTAGTTCCATTGCTTACTTCGGAGGTGATTGAGCGAATAGAAAAGATAATGTTGAACAAGCCCCAAGTTTTATAAAAATCTTGTTTCGGATTCTATATGGGTTATGTTAGCATATGAGTTGGAAACAAAATATTTATCTTTATTAAATTATTGAGTATTGATGTGATGAGAGGAATATTTTTATAAGGAAGTTTTATTAATAATTATTTTACCATCAAATTTTTAAAAATGAAAAGAAAAGCAACTGCAGTTTGGAAAGGAACAGGAAAGGAAGGTAGCGGCCATGTTACCACACAAAGTCATATCTTAAATACTACACCATATTCTTATACCAGTCGTTTTGAGCAGGGCGCAGGAACAAATCCTGAGGAATTAGTGGCAGCGGCACATGCCGGTTGTTTTGCAATGAAATTGAGTTTTGTTCTTAATGCTGCAGGCTTTACCGCCGATGAAATTGTTGCCGGCTGCGAAGTATCACTGGAGGATGGTTCTATTAAAACATCCCATCTCACTGTAACGGCAAAGATTCCCGCAATAAATAAGGAACAATTTATTACTGCGGTAGAAGAGGCAAAAACGAATTGCCCAATTTCAAAATCGCTAACGGCACATATTACCTATGACGCTAGTTTAGTATAATATTTTGCTGATGAATTTTAACCAGAAAACAGCACTCATTACGGGTGCAAGTAGAGGAATTGGGAAGGCAATAGCTTTAAAACTAGCCTCCGGTGGTGCTAATATTATTATTGCGGCGAAATCAACAGAAGAGAATCCAAAATTAGGAGGTACTATTTTTTCAGCAGCAAAGGAAATTGAAAAAGCAGGAGGTAAAGCGTTTCCGGTACATTGTGATATTAGGGATGAGGAGCAAATTAAGCAAGCAGTCGCTTTAGGTGTGGAACAGTTTGGAGGGATAGATATTTTGGTTAACAACGCCTCTGCAATATCTCTCACGCCAACGCTGCTAACCGAGTCAAAACGGTTTGATTTAATGCATGATATTAATGTAAGAGGAACATTTTTTGTTTGCAAAGAAGCAATTCCATTTTTAAAGAAGGGAAAAAATCCACATATCCTAACACTCTCGCCCCCATTAAATTTAAATATGAAGTGGTTTGCTAATCATCTTGCCTACACCTTAAGTAAGTATAATATGACGATGATAGCATTGGGCTTGGCTGAAGAATTGCGAGAATCGGGAGTAGCATCTAATTCACTATGGCCGCGTACTACCATTGGTACAGCCGCAGTAAGAAACCTCCTAGGTGGACAGTCTTTGGTGAATATGAGCCGCAAGCCCGAAATAGTTGCAGATGCTGCTGCTATTATTTTATCTCGCGATGCCCATACCTGTACAGGCAATACCTTTATTGATGACGAGGTACTGAAATCAGAAGGGATAACAAATCTTGAAGGTTATGCTGTTAAACCGGGAGAGCAGTTATTTAATGACCTATTCTTAGACTAAGTTCCTAATAATTTACAGCATCATCAGGCCTATCGGAATTATACCCAATCAAGAAAGCGGCCATTGCCAATCCTATATCTTTAAGCATCATTAGCAAATGCTCCTGTTGCCTTGTTTCTGCCTGAGCAGTAGCAATTAAGGGAACATCTACTAATAAAATAAAGATAATTAACATGGCACCAAGAACATAGCAGGCACGCTTGGTTTTATAGTTAAAAAGAATAGCAGCTGCAGCTACCATAAATACAGCGCCTGATATATATACCCAAATAACCCCCCCGGGAATAAATTTTGGAACCTGACCTTCAAGGTTAGAAGCATGGAACATGTGAAATATTCCAAATGCGCCCATGATAATTGCAAAAATAACGCACGCAAGGCGGTGTTGAGACATTTTAGCCATAGCGGATAGTTTTAGTTTAAGAAAATTACATCATTTTTTTATCATATACAAAAACAATTACTCTCTTTACCTTTATTTCCTCAATTTTTGTTCCAAAGGTTTTTCTAAAAGATGGCGGTAAATGAATTCATTTTTAAGATTTTGGAAGTGAAATCCTTTGTTCCCGCGGATTCCATGACGGCTTTCCCCGTAAAACATCATCTCAAAGTCTTTCCGTTTTTCTTGCAGGTCACTAACTAATTGCAGGCTGTTCTGCAGGTGTACATTTTCATCAATAACTCCATGAACAATTTGTAGCATCCCTTTGTAATTTGAAGTGTGGGTTAAAACACTGCTTTGACGGTATCCTTCGAGGTTGTCCCTTTCAGTTCCCATGTATCTTTCGGTGTAATGTGAATCATAAAGCTTCCAATCAATTACACTTCCGCCTGCCAGTCCATGTGTAAAAGTTTCAGCACCATAAGTAAGAGCATAGGCACTTAAGTAGCCCCCATAGCTAAAACCTTTAATAGCAATCTTTGACGGATTGGCCTGCCCGTTTGCGATAAGCCAGTTAATCACATCTATATAATCAGATAATTCCCACTTGCCTAATTGGTGATAAAGCTGGTCGTTTCCCTCCCTGCCAAAATGTGAACTGCCTCTATGATCGGCAACAACCTGTATCATGCCTTCTTTAGCATACCATTGCTGCTCTCCGTTTAATATATAATCATCCATTACGTCGTTACGTTTCGGTCCACCATAAATAGATAACATTACCGGATATTTCTCACCGCGTACCATATTAATTGGCCATAATACTCTTACAGGCAGATCAAATTGTTCGTCTCGGCTTTTAATTCGGAAAATTGTAGTTTGTGCAAAAGGGAGATTATTTTTTTCAGAAATTAAACTGTTGAATATCTCAACAGGCTTCTCCCCTTTTTTTACTATGGCTATTTTACTTGGGGTAGAATGATTTTCAAAGGTGGTGATAAATGCAGATCCGTTTGGTGATATGTTAATATTTGTATGGTGGTATCTAGTGTCTGTTAATGTATGTAATTGCCTCCCATCAAGCCCAATACTAAATAACTGCATGCGTGTAGAATTTTCCTTCGTGCGGCCTGTGAAAAGTACAATTCGTTTATCTTCATCAAATACAAGAATCTTGCTTACGTGTAGGTTATCAGCGGTTATTCGATTTTTTATATTACCGCTTTTATCTAAAAGGAAAAGACTTTCCCATCCATCTTTGTTACTTAGTAATAAACATTCACTCCCGTTGTACGAAAAAGTAAAGCGATTGTCCTTTTTAAGATCAATCCATGTGTTTGAAGTTTCCTTATAGAAAAGTTTCTTATTACCGCTTTTCGGATTAATTTCAAAAACGTTCAATTCATTTTGTTTTCTATTCATCCATGGAACCAATAAATGACCGTTAGGCTTCCATATAACTTCTCCAAAATATTGATCATCCTTTTCATTAAAATCAGCCCATATTAGTTTATGAGTTTGTATGTCCACTACTCCAACTCGTACAGTAGGGTTGGGGTCGCCAACTTTTGGATAGCGCATTTTTTCTACATATCCTTCACGTTTGTTGGCATCGGTAATTGTAAATTCCGGAACATTAGAATCGTCTGAGCGAAAGAATGCAAGGTATCGGCTATCGGGGCTCCACCAAAATGCACGGTAGTTTGAGGTACGCCCTAGAATCTCTTCCATATAAACCCAACTGGCATAACCGTTTAAAATTACGTCACTACCGTCGGTGGTTAAACGTATTTCTTGTTTATTTGAAAGGTGGATAAAGTACAAATCATTATTCTTTGTATAAGCCACCATATTTCCATCCGGGCTAATGGTTGGATTGGATTCCTTTTCATTGTCAAAAGTAAGCTGTTGTTCACCTCCGGCTTGTTCTAAGTAAAGGTTGTTATTTTTAAGATGGACTATGTTTAGCGGTTTGCTCGATGGGGCATTAACAGGACTGTAGGTTGATTCCTTTGCGGTATGAATATCTACACTGAATGATTTATTATTTTTTGTCCAAACAAAATGGTCCTTATCAATCCAATAATTAATAGTAGGAGTTTGCTGAATAACATCCGTGAAGTCATTGTCAAAGTATTGCTTATCTGTAAGCTGATGTTGTTGGCAAAATACATATTCGGTGTGCCAGAAACTAATTAAGAGAAATAAAAACGCCCGTATGCCCATAACTATTTATTTTAGTTACAAGATACTGCTTTAGATAAGAATGAGATTTTTAGAGGGTTAGTCCCACTTCTCCGGTCGCATCATAGGAAAAAGGAGAACATCCTGTATGCTTTCCTGACCAGTAAGCAACATGCAAAGTCTGTCTATTCCAAAACCGATTCCACTGGTGGGAGGCATGCCGTATTCAAGTGCACGAAGAAAGTCATAATCAATGAACATTGCTTCATCATCACCCCGTTCCATTAATCTTGCTTGATCTTCAAAGCGCTCTCGTTGATCAATTGGGTCGTTCAACTCACTATAAGCATTTGCAATTTCCTTACCGTTTACGATCAGTTCAAAGCGCTCTACCAGTCCCGGTGAAGTACGATGTTTTTTGGTTAATGGGCTCATTTCTTCAGGATAATCAATAATAAAAGTGGGTTGGATATAATGATGTTCACATTTCTCACCGAAGATCTCATCAATTAATTTACCCTTCCCCCATTTACTATCTGCGTGTATGCCTAGTTGTTGGCAGGCATTACGGATACCCTCCTCGTCCATTCCGCTGATATCAATACCTGTATGTTCTTTAATAGCATCATAAATAGTTACCCTTTGATAAGGTGCTTTAAAATCAATAGTGTTCTTGCCAACAACTGATTTTGTAGAACCGTTTACACTAATTGCTGTTTGCTCCAACAATTTCTCAGTTGTGTTCATCATCCATAAATAATCTTTATATGCTACGTAGAATTCAAGGATAGTAAATTCCGGATTGTGGGTGCGGTCCATTCCTTCATTGCGAAAATTACGGCTAAACTCGTACACCCAATCAAAGCCACCAACAATCAGCCTTTTTAAATACAATTCATTGGCAATGCGCAAATACATAGGAACATCCAATGCGTTGTGATGAGTGATGAAGGGGCGCGCTGCAGCCCCTCCGGGAATACTTTGCAATACCGGTGTATCTACTTCAATAGCTCCATAATTATTTAAAAATTCACGAATCGCATTATTCATCTTTGTGCGTTTCAAAAAAACCTCTTTCACACCGGGATTTACAATTAAATCAGCATAACGTTGACGGTATTTAAATTCAACATCAGTTACTTCATCAAAAGTTTCACCTTCTTTTTCTTTCACAACTGGCAATGGCCTCAGTGCTTTTGTAAGTAATGTAAAAGATTGTACATGTATTGAAGTTTCACCTGTTTTGGTAGTAAAAACATAGCCATTGATTCCAATGATATCACCGATGTCTATCATTTTCTTCCACACCTGCTGGTAAAGAGATTTATCTTCTTCCGGACAAATGTCATCTTGTTTTATGTAAAACTGAATTTTCCCGCTAGCATCCTGCAATACGCCAAAATTTGCCTTTCCCATATCTCTAATACTCATAATGCGGCCGGCAATGCTTACCTTGTCATAATCACTTTTGTTTTCATCACCCTTGTATCCCATCTTAATAGCAGCAGCATTTTGATTTACTTTAAATTCCGCTGCGGGAAAGGGGGCTATTCCGGCTTTTTTAAGTGCTTCTAATTTTTCGCGTCTAATTACTTCCTGTTCAGATAAAGATGGAGCCTGCATGGTGCATGTTTTTGCTGGCGACAAAGGTAATAAAGAATGATGGTTGAAAACGATCTCGTTTGTTTATCGTTAATTTAATACCTGATTGATAAGTGATAACGGAACGAATACTAAAAAATACGAATTTTGAACGTATAAAATACTTGAGATGAAAAAAATGTTAATTGCGCTATTTACAGTTTTCCTATTTAATTCCTGTGATGTACTTCAACAATTGCCGGTTAGTGGAGGAGTAACGGAGGCTGAAGCTGGGCAGGGAATCAAACAGGCGTTAGATAAGGGATTAAACAGGGCGGTAAGTCAATTGAATGCTACCGACGGGTTTTTTAAAAATGAACTGTACAAAATTTTATTACCGCCGGAAGCTAAAAAAATTGAAAATACCTTTCGGGCTTTAGGCTTGGGTAGTTTAGTAGATAAGGCGGTATTGAGTATAAATCGGGGAGCTGAAGATGCCGCGGGAAAGGCATTGCCTATTTTTACTGATGCTATTAAGGCTATAACACTTCAAGATGCTTTAGGAATTGTGCGCGGAGGAGATACCAGTATCACGCATTATTTTAGAGAGAAAACTACAGATAGATTGTACACAGCTTTTATGCCGGTAATTCAATCTTCTTTAGATAAAGTAAATGCAACAAGATATTACGGTGATTTGATTCAGCAGTATAATAATTTTCCCACTACTATAAAAAAACTAAACCCTGATTTAGCGGATTATGTTACTTTAAGAACAACAGATGCCATGTTTAAGGTTATTGCTATTGAAGAAAAAAATATTAGAGAGAACCCTGTGGCACGAACAACGGAAATTTTGAAAAAAGTTTTTGGTGGAATATAAAATCGGTAATGTGTAAATAATAATTAGGATGATTTTTGTAAACTCAGATATTTCTTTAAGTGAAATTCCTTCTGCTGATTCGGTGGAGTGGCAGCAGGTTGAACCGGGATTAAAAAGAGTGAAACAGTTGAACTGGCTTCTATTATGGCTTATAATTTTTGCCGTGTGGGTTGCATTGGTTTTTGTTATTGATGAATTGGAGGGAGCTACCATAATTTCGCTTGTGTCTATTGGATTGGCTTTGCTAAGTGGATTTCATTTATATGCACAAATGAAGTCGGTTGCCTTTATGGCTTATGCTGTGAGAGAGCACGATTTACTTTATCGCTCCGGATGGCTTGTTAGAACAGTAAGGGTTTGTCCTTTTAATAGAGTTCAGCATTGCAGTGTTTCAACAGGAATTTTTGATAGAAAATTCGGAGTAAGCAGTTTGCGCATGTTTACCGCAGGAGGGAATGATGCGGATGTAAAGGTGCAAGGGTTAAAGTTAACAGTAGCAAATGATTTGCGTAATTGGATTGTAAGTAAAATACATAAGGATGGAACAGGAGTTTGATTTTTCTATCCCCCACCGTCAGCCAGTAAAAGCAATTATTCAGGCACTGATTAAGAGCTTTGGTAGTATGATAAAGCAATTGTGGCCTATTTTAATTGTAATACTATTAAACAAAAAGGTTCAATCAGGAGAGGGGAATCGAGGGAAGGTGTTTTTATTCTTTTTTATCATTTCTTTATTAGTCTTGAGCTATAATTTATTTGAGTTCTTTTACCTCAGGTATATGATTAGGAATGGGGAGTTGGTAATAAAAAAGGGTTTTTTCGTAAAGCGTGAAGTGGTACTCCCGTTTGAAAGAATTCAGGCAGTTCACCTCGATCAAGATTGGTTGCAACGATTAATGGGGGTTGTTAAAGTTACTTTTGATTCACCCGGAACCACTAAAACAGAAGAGCGGATATTTTTAGAATATAAGGTGGCGGAACAGTTGCGTGATATACTTGTTGGAGAGCGAACCCACCATGCAGTTAGTGAGCAGCAAATTGAAAAAAGTGTTCCTGTTATTTCACTAGATGGTTCAGATTTATTTAAGCTGGGTATATCTGCTAATTTTTTAAGGGTTTTGCTTATAATGGCAGCCTTTGCTTTTGGCCGGTTAGATGATTTACAGACTATTACCGGAAAATCTTCTTTAGATTGGGTGTCGTGGCTGGGTGATGAAGCAGCAGCAAACTCTGCGGTTTTTATTAGTGCTATTGCCATTGGTTTGCTTTTATTCTCTATGCTCACCTCATTTATTTTAGTGGTATTAAAGTATGGTAACTTTCAGTTAACCCAATCATCAAAAGGATTTCACATTAGATCAGGACTTATTAATACACGTGAGAAATTAGTACCCTATAATAAAATTCAATTTATTTCATGGAATGCAAATTGGATCAGGCGCTTTATTCCTTTTTATTTATTTCATTTTCATATCATTGGGGATCACGAAATTTCTAATAAGTGGAAGATTGGTGTTCCTGCAACCCGATTATCATTTTTTCCGGTGTTATTACAATCTTACCATCCACAATTGCCTACTATGGCGGCAAAACTTTATATGCATCCTGATTTTCTATTCCGGCAATTTTTTATTTCATTAATTGTTATAGCAGCAATGGGTATTGCGGCATTGGTTTTTGATTTCCAACCTGGGTGGAAATTACTTTTTATTTCACCTGTGTGGATGTTCTTTGCTTATATATATCTAAAGAACTTTAGTGTATCAATTGCCGTTAATGCATTACAAATAAACCATACCCTTTTTAGTAAATCGTATAGTTTGGTACGATGGGATAAGGTGGTTTCAGTAGTAGTTAAACAAAGTATTTTTCAACGTCGTAGAAACTTGGCTACAGTTACATTGTTTACAGGAGGAGGGAGTGTTTCATTGCCCTACATTTCGTTGAAAGAAGCCGGTGAAATAAGAGATTATGCTTTGTATAAATCCGAAACGGCATTTTAATAATGGTGTCTTGCTTTTCGAAAGAGGTAAAGAGGGCAACTTATTCACCACTTGCTAATAACACTTGCCACGCTTCTCTGACCTTATGCTGATCTAATAATTTTGCTGCATAGTGATGTAATTCTTTTTCCATTTCATTTGGCGATACTGAATAATATTGAAATATCTGCCTTAATTGATCATCGTCAAAAGTGGGGTCAATATCGGGAATTTCAGTTTCATTAGCCAGCAGGCCAAGATGGTTTCCGGTAAGGAACTTACTGTTACGTATATGCGTAGGTAAATTATCAAATCCCAAACCCAGTTTAGTATTTGGTTTGGGAACAAGAAAAAGATTATTCTTATCAACTCTTGTGTACCAATCTCCTCCTAACCTGGCAACATGATTTATCCTTTGTTGGTCAATTTTTTTATTATTATCCAGGATATTGTCATCAATGTGCATACAAAGTACTTCACAAAAGATTAAGTTTCCCGCCCCACCTTCAACACCAAGGTGTTTTATTTCAACCACTTTACATTCTAACTTTATCTTACTCTCTTTAACCATTGGTGGGGATACAATAGTTGCTTTCTCCATAGTGAAACCTGCTTTTTCAAATTCGTTGATGCCTTTAGGATATTCACAACTGGCAAGAGAAGTCTGCTGGATTATGTCATAATCTACAATATGGATAACAACCTCCGGCACTTCCTGTACATTTTCTAAAGTATGTTTGGTTGTGTTATTTCGTACGCGTCGGGCAGGAGAAAAAATAGCTATAGGCGGATTAGAAGAGAATAGATTGAAAAAACTGAATGGAGCTAAATTAATATTACCGGCCTTGTCACAAGTAGATGCAAAACAAATAGGGCGTGGTGCAATTGCGTGTTGCAAATAATGTTGTGCATCTGCAGTAGATAAATCATTAAGATGAACAATCATAAATTATTCATTTTTTTTAGTGCAAATAAACTCATTTCACTTTCTTCCTTAACGATAGTGTTTGATAATAAACCTAGTCCATCAATTTCCATCTCAACCACATCGCCATTATTCAACCACTGCTCCTGATAATCCGGATTGTTTAATTTCCCCGTACCATTCAACTCTAAAAAGCAACCGGTGCCAACTGTTCCACTACCAATTACATCACCGGGAAATAGATTAACACCATAGCTGGCGCGCTCAATTATTTCAGCAAAAGTCCAATCCATATCGCCAAGATTACCAGCGCTTACTTCTACTCCATTTACCTTACAGGTCATTTTCATGTTCCATGTTTTTCCTGTATGGCCTTGTTTGCATGGGATTTCTAAATGTTGCACCTCATCCAAAGTAACTAACATTGGGCCAATTGCGGTTGCAAAATCTTTTCCTTTTGCAGGGCCAAGGTTTAATTTCATCTCTTCCATTTGGAGTGTACGCGCGCTAAAATCATTCATAATCATTAGGCCGCCAATAAAAGAGTCTGCTTTATCTGCGGGAATATTTCTTCCCGGATGGCAAATAACAATTGCCGCTTCTAATTCAAAATCCAATTTCTCAAAATGATCAGGCATGCAATACACATCGCCCGGCCCTTGAATACCATTGTGGTTGGTAAAATAAAAAATAGGATACTGGTCAAACTCAGGAATCATTTCTACCTTACGGTTGCGTCTGGCAGAAGCAACGTGTTGACGAAAAGCATAACCATCACGACAACTTGTTGGGTGTGGTACCGGAGCTAGAATACTTGCTTCATTAAAAGGAATACCTACCAAATTACGAATTCCACCGTCTTTAATTCTTTTTTCCGCCCCCTTTGCTAAAGGATATAATTCTTCCCAGTAATTTAAAAACATGGCCATACTGATGGGCATATCGGAATGTAAAGAATCTGTATCATATAACATATTATCAACCAGTAAGGCAAGTTGATCTCTTCCATCTTTTAAATAAGTAACCAGTTTCATTTTTTTCTAATTGAGAAACAAATGTACGCACACCCCCTCAAAAATGGGTATTTCAGTACCTTTGTATAAAAACTTTGATTATGGAACACAAGAAAATCCATAATAAGGGGCAGGCTCAATTGTTTAAGAATCAGTATTTAGAATATTTAACAAAAACCCATCCCCTTGTTATTTGGGGTATGTATATCCCTATAATAAGTTATTTAGTGTATTATGGCATTACACAAAACGAGATAACCGTAATTCAAACTATTTGTGTTTTTTTATTTGGAATGTTTTTTTGGACGTTTACTGAATATATGTTGCATCGTTTCGTTTTTCATAGTAGTCCCAAATCTAAAAGAGGAAAACGATTAGCGTATATTATGCACGGTAACCATCATGAATATCCGAGAGATAAGGAACGATTGTTTATGCCTGCTGTGCCAAGTTTATTAATTGCTTCTGTTTTCTTTTTGCTTTTCTATCTTTTTGCGGGTAAATTCGTTTTTGTTTTCTTCCCCGGATTTATCTTGGGTTATCTGATGTATGGCACAATGCATTATGCTATTCATGCGTGGAATCCTCCATTTAAATGGACAAAAGGCCTATGGCGCAACCACCAACTACATCACTATAAATATGAAAATTTGGGTTTTGGAGTAAGCACTACCTTATGGGATTGGGTATTCGGAACTTTGTTTGATAAAAATGTGAAGGACGACAAAGAGAAAATTAAAGAGTTAATGTATTAAGCGCATCTACCATTTTTCATCATCGGGAATATCTTTAAAATCAGTAAATAATTGCCTGGCTCTAAGTTTTTGTATTTGCCTATTGATGATAAGGTCTGCAATGATGTTTGCCGTTTCAGTATCAGGAGACTGACGAAGCATATCTTTTAACTTCTCTTCATTAATGTCAATTCGATAAAGGATATTAATTAACCCTTCAAAATCATCAATGATAAGGTTGTTAATGTACTCTACTAGTCGGGAGCGAGTGTTCTTGTCTTGCAGAAGGGAAATATTCTTTTCTTCTGATAAAAGAAAAATATCAAAAGGCTGTGTTGGATTCATAATAACGAGAAGTTTATAATTAAAAAGCACTCAACACCCCAAGCCTACCGAGTACTCAATTTAATACTTTTCTATCACACCTAAATTAAATAAGGCAAAATCATATTTAACCGGGTCGTTCTTATCTATTTCCTTTAAACGATTGGTTAGTTCAACAGCGGTATTCCAGCGATTTGTTTTTTGGGTGATGAGAGATAGCTTTCTTGCTACACGGGCAACATGTACATCAATGGGAATAACTAATTGCGACGGTTTAATATTTTTCCACAATCCCAAATCAACCCCCTTGTTATCATTTCTTACCATCCAGCGTAAAAACATATTAATTCGTTTACAAGAAGCTCCTTTTTCAGGAGCGGCGATGTGCTTCTTTGTTCGTTGCAATACGTGGGTGTGTGAAAAGAAATAATGATAAAATCCATTTAGTGCAGCCTCTATATTCTCGGCATCTTTGTGGTATTGAAACAAAAACGCATCTTCCAGAGAATTGTATTTTGTATAATGCTGTTTAAAAAAGGAAATAAAATATAGAAGGTCATCAGCATTAAAAGTTCGATGCTTAAATGAGAGTAAACCTTTTAAATTATTGGCTTTATGATGAAGACAGAATTCAAAAGGCGAATTATCCATCCGTGCTATCAGATCATCACATTTCTTAATAATAGTAGTACGGTTCCCCCACGAAAAAATTGCTGCGAAAAAGCCGGCAATTTCAATATCTTGTAATTTGCTAAATCGGTGTGGAATTGAAATGGGGTCGTTAAGAATAAAAGCAGGATTGTTATAATAATCAGCTTTCTCTTTTAGTAAAAGGATAACTTCTCTTTTTAGCATAATTAATTTGTTGCCATGAAAGTACTTACTAGTTTAATAATATTGGGATGTTACACACCACTTGCAATGGGTTAAATTTCCGGTATATTCTTTAATTAATTTTTATAAAATCAGGTTTTGTTATGCTATATAATATTTTAGTTGTGTGTTATTTTGCAACAACATAGAAATTAATTGTATGAAGGAGGAAATCATAAACAATCTGGATAATCCACAACAACTTGAAAAGTTGTACCGAAAGAATAAAACCCTTTTCAAAAAAGATTTTAACTTGATTTATAATGATATTCAAGAGAAGCAGGCTGCTCAAATTTGGAATGAGCGGCTAAACTTTGAGAATGAAGAAATTTATTGGGGAACAGGTAGGGAATTAATTTTTGTAATTGTTGCCTCATTTATTGCGTGGCTAATTGCAAAAATTCCAGAATTTGTATCCATTAAAGAAGAGTTCTTTTATCCAAGAAATATTGCCTTCATAGTTTTTCCAATATTGACTGTGTATTTTATTTGGAGGCAGAAAATACAGGCAAAAAAGCTTGTCATTATTGTAGCAGCCATTTTAATTTCTGTTTTTTATATGAATCTTCTCCCTGATAATTCGGGAAGTGACACACTTCAGCTTGCGTGTATTCACATGCCGTTATTTTTATGGGCAGTTTTAGGCTTTACATTTGTTGGAGACAATTGGAGGAGCTGCCAAAAACGGTTAGACTTTCTGAGGTATAACGGCGATCTTATTGTTCTAACAACAATTATTCTAATTGCAGGGGCCATTCTAACAGGGATTACAATAGGTTTATTTTCACTTATCGAGGTCAATATTAACGAGTTCTATTTCGAATATATCGTTATTGGAGGGCTTGCAGCCTCGCCAATTATTGGTACTTATCTTGTTCTAACAAACCCACATTTAGTAAATAAAGTTTCACCAATAATTGCAAAAGTATTTACGCCATTAGTTCTTATAACACTTGTAGTTTATCTATTGGTTGTAATAGGAATAGGTAAAGACCCTTATAATGATAGAGATTTTCTTTTGGTTTTTAATATGCTTTTAATTGGTGTAATGGCAATTATTCTATTTTCAATTGTAGAAACATCATCTAACACAGAAAGTAAAATTGGAACTTTGCTGTTATTTGGGCTTTCAATAGTAACAGTTCTAATAAATGGAATTGCTATTTCAGCCATCTTGTTTAGGATTTCAACATGGGGAATTACACCTAACAGACTTGCAGTATTAGGAGGGAATCTTCTTTTTTTTGCCAACTTACTTTTGGTAACATTTAGACTGTTCAAGGCTATAAAAGATAAAAACGAAATTTGGAATGTGGAGAAAAGTATTGCTTCTTTTTTGCCAATTTATAGCTTATGGACCTTTATTGTTTCATTTGTTTTTCCATTACTTTTTAAATTTAGATAGCATACGAGTGGAGTAGCGTGGTGAAAACATGGTAGCGGTATTCTTTTGTGAATATGATAATAATAGAGTTATTCTTCTATTAAAAAAGAGGATATAACTAATGGTAAACGACACTTCGAACATTGAACAGCCATCCAAAACATAAACCGATAGTAAACTATTTTAACAGGAGACCCCAAACATAAAAGCGATGCAACAAACAGACAATGAGTAAGCCGAAGAGTCTGTTGGGCAGGCACTTATTGCAAACCTTTCTGTGTTTTTTATTTTACTAGCGTATCTTTTATTTTTTCAAAGGAGTATGTGAAACAAAGTTCGCCCATTAAAAAAGCGGTTACCCCAAACAGATGTGGCTAAAGCAAAATTCGAATTTATTAAAATTCAAAACGACACCTCAGAATGGTTCAAATTAGGGAAGGATGCAAAAAGAAAGGATAATTCTCGAGCTCTTGAATCTGATTATATTCCCGGGCCGGTATCCCGCTGACCCGATATAAAGATATGAAATTTAGGGATGCCAAACAATACCTCATGATGGTACTTAGTGGGTACCATTTCAAAAAAAGGGGAAACTGCGTTTCCCACCCCGGTGCAAAGTTCGAAGTTTTGAAAATACAAGACAATAGCTCATCAAGGTACTTTGTGGGGCACTATACCCATTATGGACGGGGGCTACGCCCCCCCACCCCAATTCAAAGTTCGGAGTATTTTCAATACAAAACAATGCCCCAAATTCGGGATTTATGGATAATAACGGTTATGCATAAACGAATCTATTTTTCTCTGTTAATGTAAAATTTACTTCCCCTTTTTAGGTTTATTAAAAGTGGTGAACAATTATAATAATCATTCGCTTTGAAGTGATCAGGGGTGTCCCTTAGAGCAACTTTTATATTTAGGCAATAGCACTCTTTCTCTATTTTTTCTTGACACAAAGAAAGGGACCGAAAGAAAAGTCAAGACTTCCGAAGGTTGACTAAAAATTTCCTCGCTACACAACAGCGAATAAAGCACAACTGTGTTCTTATGTTGTAATGAGCTGATCTGTTTTTCAATATTGGGAAAAATGCACATCCATCCGCAGCTATTCGCTTCGTTCAATAAATCTTTAAACTTCATTTCTCTAAGCCAGGTTTTGAGAAAATATGCATAATCTTTTAGAGAAGTATTTAAGTATTGGGAGAAATCTTTGGAAGGGCAAATTGGAGTTATTTTGAAAAATGTTCCATGGAGGAGTAGCCAACTGACCCAATTCAAAATCCGTTTTTATTAAAACGAGGAGAAATACCTCAGCTTGATACTTTATAGGTGCTACCCCAGATGGATGGGGAACTGGCGTTCCCATCCTAAAGCAGATTTCGAAATTATTGGAATATGAGACAATACCTCATCAAGGTACATTGTGGGTACCAA
>CAZBBO010000028.1:0-114 GCA_964490345.1 uncultured Ferruginibacter sp. | reverse complement strand
TACCCCCAAACAGATGGGGAACTAGCGTTCCCGCCCTAAAGCAAATTTCGGAATTATTTGAATATGAGACAATACCTCATCAAGGTACATTGTGGGTACCAATACCCCCAAACA
>CAZBBO010000027.1:0-30910 GCA_964490345.1 uncultured Ferruginibacter sp. | reverse complement strand
AGTTTAAATTAAAAAATCTATTTTAAACTTGTAGGAAAAAGTCAGCCACCTACCGTGCCAAACCCTAAAATAGGTTGACTAAAAATTAAACACTTTTAGCAACACTATGGCTTACATTAAAAAGGCACACCGCCGAAAGAATCAACATCAAAAGGTCAGATTTGACTTTAAACTTTCCATCATAGACGAAATTCGCAATGGACTTATTTCCATTAATCATGCCGCGAAGGTTTACCATAGTTCCCGTAGCACCATCACTTATTGGATGAAAAAATTATCGTCCTTTGAGCAAAATAAACAAGGCATGAGCAAAAATGATGAAATAAAAAAACTCAAAGATCTGCAACAGGATATTATTATTGACTTTGAAAAAGTAACCGGGCAGGAATTATCAAAAAAGTATTTGCCCGAAACATTAGCAAACGAGATAGCCAAAAAGAAAAAAAAGCTTACAAAATAAAATGGCTGTACGAATGTTTCGGGATATCCAAACGAGCTTATTACCAAAAAAATAAAGCCAATAAGAAAAAAGAATTGGAAGCTATTAAAATCAAAGATATGATTGAACCTATTCGTAAAAGAATGCCCAGGTACGGTACTAAAAAACTTTATCTTGATATTAAAGATAAACTTACCCGGAGCAATATAAAAATGGGTAGATCAAAAACACACATATAAATCTTACAAAAAAGCAAGGTGCAGGGATGTTAATAAGCCAGAAAAAATCAGTAAAAAAATCTTTTCTAATGATTTATCATGGTTACGAATTATCTTTAAAATACAAACCAGTTTTATCACAAAAAACAGTCAACTTATTTCAGGGTAAGACATAAAGTCTATATTTGACCCAAACGTTCAGCAACTTCTACCAATTCTTGCCTTGTTTCTGCTGCTGTTCTTTTTACGGGAATAAATGCGTTGCCGGTTACTTTTTCAAATAATTCGATATATCTTTTGCTGATAAGGTCAATCCTATAATGGTCCATTTCAGGCACTTGCTGCCCGGCTTTACCCATGAAGTTATTTTCAATCAGCCATTCCCGAACAAATTCTTTACTTAATTGAATCGGCTTTTCACCTTTGCCTAATCTTTCCTCAAAACCATCTGCATAAAAATATCGGGAAGAATCAGGGGTGTGGATTTCGTCCATTAGCATCACTTGATTATTGAAAAAACCAAATTCGTATTTCGTATCTACCAGAATTAATCCCTTTTCTTTGGCTATGGCTGCACCTCGTTTAAAAAGTTGAAGAGAATACTTCGAAAGGTCTTCCCATATTTGCTCAGAAACTAACCCACGAGAGCGTATTTCATCTGCACTTATATCTTCATCATGCCCTTCATCAGCCTTAGTGGAAGGCGTAATAATGGGTTGCTGAAAGGGCTCATTTTCTACCATTTTCTCCGGTAAGTTCACACCACATAAATTTCTTTTTCCAGAATGATAGGTACGCCATGCATGACCGGTAAGATGCGCCCTTACTACCATTTCAATTTTTATGGGTTTGCATAAATGACCCACACTGATATCAGGCCCGGGCGTGTCCGTTAGCCATACAGGACAAATATCCCTGCAGGCATTTAACATGTATGCAGCAATTTGATTCAATACTTGTCCTTTGTAAGGGATGGGGTGAGGCAAAATCACATCAAAAGCAGAAATCCGATTTGAAGAATGTAAAATAACCCAACGATTATTGATGGTGTAAACATCTCGCACTTTTCCCTGATAAAAATTAGTTTGAAACGGCAGGATAGGGGGTTGCATATACGAAAGTAAAACAGATTACTATAAACAAACGCTTGTTAGTTTTATTTAATTCCACATCTGGGGATAAAATAAAATTTTAAGAGATACGCAACATTCAATATATTGCTAAAGATAAATCTAACCAAAACAACCAATTATGAGAAAACTCACAAGTTTTTTGGTAATTCTCCTTTTTATAGGCTTTGGGAGTTATGACTCAATGGCGCAGGGAGTAACCATTAACGGAAATGTAAAGAACAGCAATACAAGAGATAATACGGCTGCTGTATCTGTTACAGTGAAAGATGGTGTTGAAGGAACGTTTACAGATGATAAAGGTAATTTCCGGATGACAGTAAAGAGTCTTCCTGTAACCCTTGTATTCTCTTCTGTAGGTTATTCTACACAAGAAATTTCAGTAACTAATGCTCAACAGGCTGTTGATGTATTGCTTAACCCCCAAAATGTACTGGGGCAAGAAGTTGTTGTTTCTGCTTCACGTGTTGCAGAAAGAATGCTCGAGTCACCTGTATCTATTGAAAGGGTAAACTCAGCCGCTATGCGAAATGCCCCCGCTGCTACTTATTATGATGTAATCGGTAATCTAAAAGGGGTTGACGTGGTAACTTCATCATTAACCTTTCAAACGCCAACCACCCGTGGTTTCTCAGGAAGTGGTAATACCAGATTTAATCAGGTGATGGATGGTATGGATAACCAAGCTCCCGGTTTAAACTTTTCTGTTGGTAGTGTTGTGGGTTTAACTGCACTTGATGTGGAAAGTATGGAACTTCTTCCCGGAGCTTCATCTGTATTGTATGGCCCTGGTGGAATGAATGGAACTTTACTTATTAATAGTAAAAATCCATTTAAATATCAAGGCCTGTCCTTTGAAGTGAAAACAGGTATTATGCATACTGATGGCAAACAGCGGCCTTCTTCTGCATATCACAACTGGAGCCTTCGTTGGGCAAAAAAAGTATCAGAAAAGTTTGCATTTAAAATAACATCAGAATTGGTTCAGGCAAAAGACTGGATTGGTGAAGATTATCGTAATTACAATAGAATTGGGAATTTAGGCGCCGTAAAACAAGGGAATAGACAAACTGACCCAAATTATGATGGTATCAACGTATTTGGTGATGAAACCTCTCTTGATTTAGGACTTATATTAAATTCTATTGGACAACAAGCCCCATTTTTAAAACCATTTATTGATTCTCTTACTGCAAATCCAATTCGAGTTTCAAGAACAGGATATAACGAGCGTGATGTAGTTGACCCTAATACTTATAACTTTAAAGTAGGAGGTTCCCTTAATTATAAATTATCTCCGCGCACTGAATTGATTTTAGCTGGCTACTGGGGAACCGGTACCTCAGTTTACACCGGTAATGACCGGTATGATTTGAAGGATTTAAAAATGGGTCAATATAAAATTGAGCTGCAAAATAAAAAATGGTTGCTACGCGCTTATACTACCCAGGAAAATTCAGGAAGCTCATTTGCAGTTACAACTACCACCCGTTTGTTTAACGAACTATGGCGTCCTTCTATTTCTATGGATGCAAACGGAAACCCTGCGCCACTGGCTACTGACTGGTATCCTATGTATGGTCAGGCTTATTTGGCCAGTATGTTGGCTGGACAGTCTAGCTTTGCTGCGCATAATTATGCTCGTTCAGTTGCTGATCAGGGAAGACCATTGCCTGGTAGTGAACAATTTAAAACACTAATGGATCAAGTTAAAGCAAAGCCTATTCCAAATGGAGGGAAGTTTCTTGATAGAACAGATTTGTACCAGATAGAAGGTCAGTACAACCTAACTGAATATACTAAGGAATTTGCAGATGTATTGGTAGGAGGTAATTATAAAATGTATGTTTTAAATTCTGAAGGAACATTGTTTGCTGATACTGCAGGAACTATTAAGATTAGAGAATTTGGCGCATTTGCTCAGGTGGGTAAGGACTTTTTCGACCGCCTACTTCGTGTAACCGTTGCTGGTAGGTATGATAAAAACTCCGGCTTTGAAGGAAAATTTACACCAAGAGCCACCGCACTGTTTAGAGTGAAAGAAAATAATAATATCCGCCTTAGCTATCAAACGGCTTATCGTTTCCCAACTACACAACAACAGTGGATTGATTTATTTGCTGCAGGAGCACGCTTAATTGGTGGAGATCCTTCATTCCATACCTTTTATCATTTTGATACGAATCCTATTTATTATGCTGATGATCTTAGAGATGGGGTTGTAAAGCAATTTGATAATAAAATGTATAAACCAGAAACCGTATCTTCTTTTGAAATAGGATATAAGGGATTATATTTAAAGGAAAAACTATTAATTGATGTATATGGTTACTACGGTATGTATCAAGATTTTCTTACTCGGGTAACTGTAGTTCAAAACAAGGCAGGAGATGCAATATCACAGGCAGATACTGCTAATGGAAATATTTTTTCTGTTCCGGTGAATCTCCCGGATAAGGTAAAAACTTTTGGATATGGTATTAGCGTTGATTATAAACTACCGTATAACTTCTCCTTGTCAGTAAATGCTTCGTCAGATGAATTGAGTGATATACCGGCAGGATTTCTTTCCTTCTTTAACGCACCCAAATATCGTTTTAGTGGTTCTGTAAGTAATTCAGGTTTCGGCCCCGGTAAGCGTTTCGGCTTTAACGTTACATATAAATGGCAGGAACATTATTTCTATCAGGGAGACTTCGCATCAGGTACTGTGCCTGCATTTCACACCTTGGATGCATTGGTGAGCCTGAAATTCCCCAAAGCTAAATCAATGTTTAAAATTGGAGCTACTAATTTGTTGAACCAATATTATTATAACGCTATTGGTAATGCGCAAATTGGGGGATTATATTATGTTGGATTTGGCTATAACCTGTTTTAATCAATTTATTAAATTAAATTAACCATGATACGTTTTAAAAACATAACGCGCGGTTTATTAGTTGTTGCATCAACATTGATGTTATTTTCCGCTTGTAATAAAGATCCGGAAGATTTGGGAAGTCCCCTTCCGCCTCCTCCAACCGGAAGCTCTCTTTCTGAATTAATTCAACAAAATTCTGATGATAGCTTGTATTATCGGCTTATAGTACATGCAGGTATGAGCAATCTCTTTACCGGAGCAAATGGTAGCTCATATACCATGTTTATACCGGGTAATTCAGCCATGAAGGCATTTATTACCGCAGCTTCAGGCGGTGCTGTACCAGCTGGCGCTCCGGATGCTGTTTTTTCAGGCTTTATTACTACTCAAATTCCTGTGGCTAGTGCTGCTGCAATTGTAAGTTATAATACGATTCCACAAGGGGTTACTACATCGGGTTTTGGCAATACATTTCCAAACTATATGTATCCTACCTTGTTAAATCCAGCTCCCTCAATTAGTCCATTTTTACGGCTCACTACTTTTTTAAGTACTCGAAATGGCAATTGGGTAAGCAATGTTCCATTGGTTGGCGTTAATGAAGTGGGAAAGAATGGAGTAATACACCATTCTGCAGCATTGAGTGTTCCACCTCAACGTTATTTATGGGATAGAATAAATACAGATCCGGAGCTTACTTATTTTAAAGCAGCTATAATAAGAGGAGATAGTGCTACGAGAATTGGTGGTGCACCCGGGCAATTACAATCCGGATTAATGAATATCGGTGCTAATCTTACCATTTTCGCTCCTACTGATGATGTTTTCAGAGCCACACTTACTGCAGCTATTACTCAAGTATTGATTAATATGGGTATGCCGGCTGCTGCTGCTGCTGCGCAGGCTGCAACATGGGCTGCAACACCTGATGTGTTTGATGTGCCTGAATTGAGGCCGGTGCTAACTGCACAAACTGTTCAGGGATTGCTCACTTACCATATTTTGGGCAAAAGAGTCTTTACAAATAATTTTCCTACAACTGCAACTAATTTTCCTACACTTTTAAATGGAGTGCTTTCAACTCATCCCGGATTATCACTTCAGGTAACCATGGGTACACCATTTGCTACCTCAGCAAGTGTAAAAGGATTAGAAAATCCTACTGCAGCAAATATTACTATTAACGCATCTCCGCTGCTTCCAGATCCTGTTGGCACAAGTGATCAAAATTATTTAAATGGAGTGATTCATAAGATTAACCAGGTATTGATGCCATTGCCACTCATCCCTTAAATTTTGAGTTTTCTCATAATAAGACAGCCTCCCTTCAGGGGCTGTTTTTTTATGGCTAACCTGAGATGATTAATTCCGACATTTCATTGCAGTATTAGACTTTGTCATTTTTGTATAATTTATTTTTCATAAAATCAAACTTCCATTTTAGGCATGATTTATGTTGCTTTTTAATTAAGCTACCAATCATGAGCAAGAACAATAGATCATATTATCATGTAGATTATTGGAAAAAGGAAAACCGACAAGAACTTGTAAAAAAAACGAGTAATAAAGTCGCCAAACCTATGACTAAATTGGAGATTGAGACAGCGAAAACTATTTCTGAAGAAACTAAAATGTTAAAAAAAAGTCACTACTCCGGCAGAGAGTATAGGATTTGGTAAAGTAAATCTTCCTTCTTAATTCTATTTTATTCCATCACACAATGGAGTCCTTCCTGCTCTATAATTAATTTTCTAAAATTTTGATTAAAAGTGTCAAAATGTACATAAAGATTGAAAAGCTAATGATGGTGTGATTATTTATTACAACAACTCAATTGAAACATTTATTAATGCTCTCAAGTCATTTTTTTAATTTTAGGCTATCAAAACTACCTTGCACTTTTTTTCATTGCCTTAGGTGTGTTTGAATAAATTTCTGCTAATCTGTTATTGTATAACAAAAGATATTTCTTACACATTAAATCTAAAGTGCATGATATCACCATCTTGTACGAGGTATTCCTTTCCTTCAATTCGTAACCTACCATTTTCACGGGCAGCAACTTCTGAGCCATAATTTACAAAATCCTCATAAGAAATTACTTCTGCTTTTATAAATCCCTTTTCGAAATCTGTATGAATAACTCCCGCAGCTTGGGGGGCCTTCCAGCCTTTTTGAATAGTCCATGCTCTAACCTCTTGTACACCGGCAGTAAAATAGGTGGATAGGTTGAGCAAATTATAAGTAGCGTGAATCAACCTATCAAGAGCAGGCTCTGTCATTTTGTATTCCTCCATGAACATCTTCTTATCATCTGAATCTTCAAATTCGGCAATTTGGGCTTCAATAGCATTGGTCATTACAATCACCTCTGCATTTTCGCCCTTAACAGCTTCTTTTAATGCTTCAGAATATTTATTGCCTGTATGCATTGATGCCTCATCTACATTGGCTACGTATAACATTGGTTTGTCTGTTAACAGAAAAATATCGGCAATGGCTGATTTTTCATCCTTAGATAAACCAAGGCTGATTACATTTTTCCCTTGCTCAAGATGTGTTTTGCATCTTAGTAAAACATCATAGTCTGCTTTTAGTTTATTATCACCACTTTTTACCATTTTTTCTACCCGTTGAATTTTTTTATCCACACTATCCAAGTCTTTCAATTGTAGTTCAGTTTCAATAATTTCTTTATCTGCTGCAGGGTTTACCGGGCCTTCTTCCCGCAAAATATTGGCATCATCAAAACACCGGATAACTTGAATAATTGCATCTACTTCACGAATATTTGCCAAAAACTTATTTCCCAAGCCTTCGCCTTTACTTGCTCCTCTCACCAAACCTGCAATATCTACAATTTCAATTTGAGTTGGAACAACTCGGTTTGGCTTTACTAATTCTTCCAATTTAGTTAAACGTGGGTCTGGAACGTTTACTAAACCTACATTGGGCTCAATAGTGCAAAAGCGATAATTACTTGCCTGAGCCTTTGCACTTTTACTCACTGCGTTAAATAAGGTGGATTTTCCTACGTTGGGCAATCCCACAATTCCTGCTTGTAATGCCATTGTTTAAAACTTTAAAGCCGCAAAGGTAAGATTTGATTTGCTATGTGAATTTTCATTTTATTACCTTAATTTTCAGCATCGGCATAATTAATTCTTGTCGTTTAATATACTAACTCCCTTATTAATGGCTTTAAGTCGTATTTGGTCGGCCTTTTTTATAATTGCAATTCTGCTTGCAGGTATCCGTTTTTTTTTCACCTCCAACCATAATGAAATTCTTACTTCAATGGTTTCAGGGAAATCAGGAGATACCATTGAAATAAGAAAATCTCCCTTATCCTTGCTGCCTGAAGAGGCTGTTAGGGAGATTAAATCTACAGGGGTCTATAAAATGGGTGAAACCCAAATAATTTCTTTGGCTGATGGTAGGGTGAGAGAATTTCGTATCCAACATTCAGATGGGCTCATTGAAACTACTCAAACGGCGGTTACACTGTGTTTACGCCTTATTGGTTTTATGGCATTGTTTATGGGCTTGATGGGAATAGCAGAAAAGGCCGGTGGGGTGCGATTCCTATCACGAATTATTGGGCCTTTCTTTTCAAGGATTTTTCCGGAAATTCCCAAAGGTCATGAATCTATGGGACACATGATGATGAATTTTTCAGCAAATTTGTTGGGCTTAGATAATGCAGCAACTCCTTTTGGTTTAAAGGCAATGGAAAGTTTGCAAGAAATAAATCCTGATAAATCCCGTGCGAGTAATCCGCAAATTATGTTTTTGTGTTTGCATGCTTCGGGGTTAACACTAATTCCGGTTAGTATTATTGCATTACGTTCGGCAGCAGGAGCTTCCAATCCAATGGATATTTTTATCCCTTGTATGATGGCTACATTTATGGCTACTTTAGCTGCATTAATTATTGTGGGCACAAGGCAAAGAATAAATATGTTTCAACCGGTTATTCTTGGATGGCTGTTGGGTATTTCAGCCATTATAGCATCATTGGTAGTTTATATTAAGTTCTTGGATACAGATGAGGTTAGGAGTTTTTCGGGCGCTTTAAGTAGCGGGTTAATATTATTGATTTTCTTAGTCATTATTGTAGGTGCTATTTACAAAAAGATTGATGTTTTTGATGCATTTATTGATGGCGCTAAGGGTGGTTTTGATGTAGCTGTTCGTATTATTCCTTATTTGGTAGGTATGTTGGTGGCTATTAGTTTGCTTCGTACCAGTGGTGCTTTTGATATAGTGATTGATGCATTTAAGTACTTAGCGGCTATAACAGGTGGGGATACACGCTGGGTAGATGGAATTCCCACTGCGTTAATAAAGCCTTTTAGTGGAGGGGGAGCAAGAGGAATGATGGTAGATACCATGACTACTTTTGGTCCTGATTCTTTTGCCGGAAAATTATCATGTGTGCTGCAAGGTTCATCTGACACTACATTTTATGTAATTGCAGTTTATTTTGGTGCTGTTTCTGTAAAAAATACACGTTATACGGTAGGCGCCATGTTGCTGGCAGATTTAGTAGGTATAATTAGTGCTATTTTCCTGTGCTATTTATTTTTTGGATAATTTATTTTGAACCGGCTCCCGCATTTTCCATATTAAAATTAGCAGTGTCTTCAGGAGTTTCTCCGCCTACAGGATAAGCACCAAATAATGATGCTAATTTTACTGCCTTATATACTTGCCGGGTAAAACGATTCCCAATCACAATTATTGTTGCTTGTTCATCAAGGAGCCTGATAAATGAGGCATTGCTTCCATGCCACCAACCGTTATGATAGATAATACGCTTTCCGTTTGGGTACAGATTCATTCGCCAGCCAAGTCCGTAGTTTCTAAGACCTGGTTTCTCATTGCTATAGGGCATATAAGCTAATTTAAGTGTTTCAGGCTTAAGAATTAAGCCTAAACTGAGAGCTCTTTCCCAGGTAAGAAGATCTCTAACTGTGCTGTAGATATTCTTGTCACCATAAATATTATCTAAATAATCAAATGGAATAAGAACTCCATCTGATTTATAAGAACCTGTGGTTTTTGAAGTGTCCAACAAATGAAATACGTAGGTATGATTCATTTGTAATGGTATGAAGAAGTTTTTCTGTAGATAAACATCATAAGGCACCTTACTTACCTCTTCAATAACGAGTGCCAGTAGGGCAAAGTTGGTATTGCAATAACTAAAATGGGTATTGGGTGTGGAGATGTCTTTAATTTCATTCTTATGTTCCGTCATTAATCGGAGAATGTCACGATTGGTTAATGGAATTGTTTTATCCCATTTCAAGTCCTCAGTAAAATATGCATAATTTGGTAATCCGCTGCGATGACTTAATAGGGTCTGAATAGTAACACCCGGATAATCAAAATTGGAAAAATATTTGCTAAGTGGGTCACTAAGAGAGAGCTTCCCTTCATCCATAAGTTTTAAAATTGCGGCAGCAGTAAAAGTTTTACTAACTGAGGCAATATGCATAGATGTATTTTCATCCACTTTGTTGCTCGCCCTGGGATTTTCATTTCCTTGGTATTGTTCAAAAACCGGCACTCCTTTTTTAGCTATTAAAATGCCGCCGGTAAATGATGTCTTTTTAAGTGTGTGGTTGTACCATTGCTCACACTTGGCTCCTAACATGGACTTTTCAGCATAAGAAATGCTATCTAATGGTATTTGGATATAGTGAATATTGTCTATTGGAGCAGCGGCGGCTTTATTATTTGATTGACAAGAATATATTCCCACAAGGCTTGTAACCAGCAATAGAAGTGCAGGAATATTGGATTTCAAATGTAAAAGAATTAATTGCCTCACAGGCTGCATAATAAAATAAACGGCTTAGAATATATTTGCCTAAAATTACGGTTAAAATTTATGGCAGACAAAAAACTAACAAGCTATCCTAAGGAAAAAATCAACATTCTCTTTTTGGAAAATATCAGCCCTACATCAACAGAGATTTTTAATGCAGGTGGTTATATGAATGTTAAAATTTTATCTGGAGCATTATCTGAGGCTGAGTTAATAAAGGAAATAAAAAATGTTCATCTGTTGGGAGTGAGGAGTAAAACCATGGTAACTCGAAAGGTATTTGAAGCTGCACCAAAACTTCAGGCAATCGGATGTTTTTGTATTGGCGTAAATCAAGTTGATATGGAAGCAGCCATCCAACATGGGGTGGCTGTATTTAATGCTCCCTATAGTAATACGCGTAGTGTGGCTGAATTGGTTATTGGTGCCTCTATTTTTTTGGTGAGAAGAATAATTGACAAAAATATAGCAGCTCATGAAGGCGTTTGGATGAAAGATGCCGGCGGTGCGCATGAATTGCGTGGTAAATCTATAGGTATAATTGGATATGGTAATATAGGGAGCCAGGTGAGTGTATTGGCAGAAGCCCTTGGTATGAAGGTGTTGTTTTATGATGTAGAAACAAAATTACCATTAGGAAATGCTTCTGATAGTAAATCGTTAAAAGAACTGATTCGAAATAGTGATATTGTTACATTACATGTTCCTCAATTACCCTCTACGAAGAATTTGATAAATAAACAAAATCTTACTTGGTTTAAAAAAGGAGCTATTTTAATTAATTATGCCAGAGGCACTGTAGTTGATTTAGATGCATTGAAGGCTGCATTGGATGCAGAACAATTGGGTGGTGCAGCTATTGATGTTTTTCCTAATGAGCCTGAACATAACGGAGATCGCTTTATATGCCAACTTCAGCATTTAAAAAATGTTCTGCTCACACCACATATTGGGGGCAGTACCATTGAAGCACAAAGTAATATTGGTCAAAATGTGAGCGCAAAGCTTTTCAATTATTTAGAAAAAGGAGTTAGCACCGGTTCACATTCTGTTCCTGCCCTGGCTCTTCCTCCACAGGAGAATGCCCATAGGATTTTACATATTCATAAAAATATACCGGGGGTTTTAAGTGAGGTGAATACCCTGTTGAGCAAAAATAAAATCAATATACTGGGTCAGTATTTAAAGACCAATGATGCTATTGGATATGTTGTTTTGGATATTAATAAAAACCTTGGAAAAAGTGTTGTTGATTTGCTCAAGGGCGTAAAAGGGACAATCCGGGTTAGGATGCTTTATTAAGATTTAACGATCTTCTTTCCCACACATACTGAAGGATTGTGTATAAACGATTAATAGCATTGTAATCAAATGCTGTACATTGCAGGTACCACTAGCTATTGTGGTGGTATGCTTAATGCGTTTTTATCTATGGGCAAAAAAGAAAAGAAAAAAAATAAACACGGTGAGTACATCGGTATATTGGAAATTAGCAGAAGTGGAATGGGGTTTGTTGAGGTAGAAGGATTGGAGCAGGATATTATGGTAAAGCCACAGGATTTTGGAAAAGCATTTAACGGAGATAAGGTTAAGGTAAGAATTATTCCTCATCGAACAAATGGCCGAAAACAGGGAGAGGTGGTTCAAGTATTAGAAAGAGAAAACACTCATTTTCTTGGAAGGGTAATCATTAATCATAAAACAGCGTTTGTTGAAGTGAATAATGAAATGATGCCTGATTTTTATATACCTCAGGGAAGCTTGCAAGGAGCAGAAAACGGAGATAGAGTTCAGATTAAATTTGTTAAGTGGGATGAAACAGATAAAAAGCCACAGGCTGAAATTGTAACGGTTATTAAGGGGAAAAATGATGGCGATCTTTCTATGCAGGAAATTATTTTGGAGAATAATTTCTCTCTTTCTTTCCCTTCAAATGTTTTAGAAGCAGCAGAGCGCTTGGATGGTAAAATAACAGAGGAAGAGTTAAGTAAGCGCAGAGATTTTAGGGATGTACTTACTTTTACCATTGACCCTGTTGACGCAAAGGATTTTGATGATGCTATTTCATTTAGAAAATTAGAAAGCGGAAATTATGAAATCGGTGTGCATATTGCCGATGTGAGTTATTATGTTAAAGAAGGGTCAGAAATAGATCAAGAAGCATATCAACGAGCAACGAGCGTGTATCTACCCGATAGAGTAAACCCCATGCTTCCGGAACGGCTATCAAACTTTCTATGCTCTTTGCGGCCTAATGAGGATAAATACACTTTTTCAGCAGTATTTGAAGTGTCTTCCAGTGGTAAAATTAAAAACAGTTGGTTAGGTAGAACCCTTATCCATAGTAATCATAGGTTCTCTTATGAAGAGGTGCAACAAACTATTGAATCTAAAGTAGGCCTGCATGCCGAGGTGATTTTATTACTGAATAATATTGCCCAAAGATTAAGATCTGAGAGGTTTAAGCATGGTGCTATCAACTTCTCGTCTGAAGAAATAAGGTTTAGATTGGATGATTCTGGTAAGCCTATAGGAATAATTATTAAAGAAAGCAAAGAGGCAAATAAGCTTATTGAGGAGCTAATGTTGTTGGCAAATAGAACAGTAGCTGAATATGTATCAAAGATTAAAATAAACAAAGAGCCCATCCCATTCCCATATAGAGTACATGATTCACCTGATGAAGAAAAATTGCAAATGTTTGTAACGTTTGCAAAGAAATTGGGGTACAAGTTTGATATGCATAACGACCGGGCTATTGTAAACTCCTTTAATAAATTACTAAATGATATTGAGGGAAAGCCGGAACAGCGTGTATTAGAACAAATTGGTATTCGCACTATGGCTAAGGCATTTTATTCAACAAATAATATTGGGCATTATGGTTTAGGATTTACCTATTATGCTCACTTTACATCACCCATAAGGCGCTACCCGGATGTACTGGTTCACCGAATGCTTCAACAATGTTTGATTAAAAAGGTGAAGCAGGATAGCGAAATGGAGAAAAAGTGTATGCATTGTAGTGAGCGAGAAAGGGCTGCAATGGAAGCAGAGCGTTCTGGTAATAAATATAAGCAAGTAGAGTATATGCAGCAGTTCATAGGAGATGAATTTAGAGGTGTTATTACGGGAGTTGCTCATTTTGGCTTTTGGGTTGAAACCATAGAACAAAAGTGCGAAGGATTAGTTAGTCTTGTTGACTTAACTGATTATGATGATTTCCGGTATGAGCCGGAAAGCTACTCCCTTGTTGGATTGCGCACCAGCCGTGTGTTTAGAATGGGTGATGAGGTTAATATAAAGGTGGTGGCTGCTGATTTGGAAAAACGTCAGTTGGATTATGCCTGGGTTTCAGGTTTTAAAATTAAACCTTTGCCTAAGCGATTACCTAATAAGCCAAAAAAGAAATAGAGTAGCACAATGACAAGTTTTTCTACTTTTATCAGTTTGTTTGAAGAAAGATTGGGAAAAAATAAATTTCCTAAAAAACCCGAAACACTTTATACCGCTGCAGAACATATTTTATCTATAGGTGGTAAACGTATTCGGCCGGTTTGTGTGCTTATGGCTAATGAGTTGTTTGGAAAAATTGGAGAAGATGCTTTTCAAGCCGCATTAGCTATTGAGCTATTTCATAATTTCTCCCTTATTCATGATGATATGATGGATAAGGCGCCTTTAAGGCGAGGTAAACCTACGGTTCATGAATTGTTTGGTAACGATGTGGCTTTATTGGCTGGTGATGTGATGCTGGTTAAAGCATATGAAGCCCTTGCCCAAACTCATCAATCCTTCTTGCCTGAATTATTGCAATTGTTTAATAATACTGCACAACAAGTTTGCGAGGGACAACAAGTAGATATGGATTTTGAAAATCGTGATGATGTGGACATGAAGGAATATGAAATGATGATTACCCAAAAGACTTCTGTTTTGCTAGGATGCAGTTTGCAAATGGGTGCAATAATTGGTGGTGCAGGTAAAGGCAATCAAGAGCATTTATACGCATTTGGTAAAAATTTAGGAATTGCATTTCAGGTTCAGGATGATTACCTTGATGCTTTCGGCAATCCACAAAAGGTGGGGAAGCAAATTGGTGGAGATATTTTGGCTAATAAGAAAACTTTTTTGCTTATTCGGGCGCTGCAAACAGCCGCTCCACATCAAAAGCAAAGATTATATGAGTTATTAAATGGAAGTAGTGAAAATAAAGTGGATGAAATGCTGCGTATTTTTAAAGATTGTAAAGTTGAAGAATGGGCAATGGAAGCAAAGGATAAGTTTTACCGGGAAGCACTTTTTCATCTAGAAGAAGTAGCTGTTTTATCCTCTTCTAAAGAAGAACTTCGAAAATTGGCCTCTTTCTTAATGCATCGGGAAAATTAATTTCATCCTCAGAATGTAAAGCCATTTATTTTATTTATATATTACAGTATAAACTAAATGCTGCATGAGTAAGTCTGTTTTCCGAAAGAAAAGTATTGAATCAATTGTAAAGGAATACGAAGCAGGTGGTGATGAATCTCATAAATTAAGAAAGGTCTTGGGTGTAAAAGATCTTACGTTCCTAGGAATAGCAGCAGTAGTTGGTGCGGGCATTTTTTCTACTATAGGTAGTGCCGCTTTTAACGGCGGCCCGGGCATATCCTTTTTATTTGTTATAACGGCTATTACTTGTGGATTTTCGGCATTATGCTATGCTGAGTTTGCCAGCAGGGTGCCAGTATCCGGCAGTGCATATACCTATTCTTATGTAACCTTTGGTGAGCTTATTGCGTGGGTTATTGGGTGGGCGCTGATTTTAGAATATGCTATCGGAAATATTGTGGTTGCTATTTCGTGGAGTGGGTATTTTAATAATTTACTTGTACACATTTTCAATATCCACCTACCTGATTGGCTGTTGATAGATCCTAAAACAGCTACTAATGCTTTCAATGAATCGGTATTGGCTATGAAGGATCAAGCAGCACTTACAGCTACCCAAATTAAAAATTATTCTTTTGCTATTGATGCTTACAATAGTGCGCCTGTAATTGGCGGTACAAAAATATTCTTTAATCTTCCGGCACTCATTATAGTTATTTTGGTAACCTGGTTGGCTTATGTAGGAATTAAAGAGAGTAAAAAATCAGCCAACTTCATGGTCATCTTTAAAATATCGGTTATCATTTTTGTTATTATTGCTGGTGCCTTTTTTGTAGATACAAATAATTGGCGTCCGTTTTTACCAAACGGCTTCGAAGGTGTTTTAAAAGGCGTATCAGCTGTATTTTATGCGTATATCGGATTTGATGCTATTTCTACAACTGCAGAGGAGTGCAAAAACCCACAGCGAGATATGCCTCGAGGAATGATTTATTCATTACTAATATGTACTGTTCTGTATATTTTAATTGCCTTGGTGTTAACGGGGATAGAAAACTATTCAAGTTTTAAAAATGTAAATGATCCACTGGCTTTTGTATTTAAAGAACGTGCTCCTTGGATTGAGAAAATTGTATCTATAAGCGCAGTAGTAGCCACAACCTCTGTATTGTTGGTTTTTCAAATTGGCCAGCCGCGTATTTGGATGAGTATGAGTCGTGACGGTTTGTTACCTAAGAAATTTCAAAAGGTTCATCCCAGGTTCCAAACGCCATCTTTTGCAACTATTATAACCGGAGTAATTGTAGGTATTGGTGCGCTGTTTATTGAAAGTGATTTGGTTACAGATCTCACTTCCATAGGAACCCTTTTCGCCTTTGTTCTTGTGTCTGCCGGTGTACTTTTATTGCCTCGCTTACCCAAAGAAAAGGGAAGGTTTAGGCTTCCTTATATTAATGGCAAGTACATTATCCCGTTATTAGTAGGGTTCTTTATCTACTTTATGCGGGAGCGGATTCACCTTGCATTTGTTAACATATCAGATGAGGGCTATCAGGAGATATTATTCCTTATTTATATTGCCTTAGCTGTTTTTATGGCCATTCTTTCTTTTATTAAAAGCTACTCCTTCATCCCGGTAATGGGTGTGATGAGTTGTGCTTATTTATTGATTGAAATTCCCGCTATTAGTTGGAAATGGTTCTTTGTGTGGATGGTAGTAGGATTAACCGTTTATTTCCTATATGGAATGAAAAACAGTCGCTTAGCAAAAGGCTCGAATTAAGACAACCATTCAGCAGCATTTGTACCTTTGTATTATGAAATATGAAGTGGGAGATAAGATAATAGTATTACATTCTGACGAAGAAGGAATAGTAATTGATATTATTAATGATGATATGGTAATGATTGAAGTGCGTGGGGTTAAGTTTCCAGCCTATATGGATCAAATTGATTTTCCTTATTTTAAAATGTTTTCTAAACCTAAGCCGCAGCCGGTAAAAAAGATAATTTATGTGGATGAGGTGCCTCGTGAAAGAGTTTTAACAGAAACAAAAGAGGATAAGGGTGTTTACCTCGGTTTTTTACCAGTATTTGAAAAAGATGTATTTGATGATGATGTTATCGAAAAACTGAAGGTTTATATTATAAATCAGAATCATGAAGATTATTTATTTCTATATAATTTGATATTTTCCGGGGTGTCACAGTTCCAATTAAATGGTTTGGTTGGTGGGCATACTCAGTTTTATTTACATGATGTGCTGTTTGAGGATTTAAACGACAACCCTCGATTTGAGTTTTCGTTTGAACAAAATAGACCTGAAAAGGGGAAAGTGGATCACCTTGAAAAAACAGTTAAGCTAAAAGCCAGAAAGTTATTTAAAAAGATAGAAGAGGTAATTGAAAACCAACAAGCAACCTTTTTGTATGAGTTGTTTTTTGTATTTCCTGATAAAATATCAGAAGAGAGGCATGATTTACAGAAGTTGGTAGATAGAGGTATTGCGGTTTATGAGGATAAGAATTGGGTAAACAAACTTCCGGCGGCTAAGGCTGTTATTGATTTGCATATTGATAAACTAACAGGCAGGCCTGATAAGCTCTCTTCGGCCGAAATACTTGAATTGCAAAAAAATACTTTTGAAAAGTATTATAATTTAGCCGTTGCTCATAATCTCAAAAAACTTTCTGTTATTCATGGTATTGGAAATGGAAAACTGGTTCAAATAATTCATGAAATTTTAATTGCGCGGAAGGAAATAAAATCATTTGATCGGCAGCATCACAATCCCGGCATTACTGATATCTTTTTTAAATCTTAGATAACACGAATTAAGAAATTGCAGAAATTAGGCTGCTATTACTCCATGTTAACGGTATTGCCTGCGGTTTTCCATTCCTCCATTCCCCCAATAAAATTCATTATATGCTTAAATCCATTTTTTCGTAAAATGGAATATGCCAATGATGAGCGGTCTCCGGCCTGGCAATGTACAATAACATCTTTATCCTTACTGATTTTATCTAAATTATCTCCAAGTGTTCCTAAAAAGACGTGAGTAGCATTTTCAATATGGCCATTTGTAAATTCTGAAGATGAACGAACATCAACGATTTGGGCTGTTTTAGTGTTTACAGCCTTTTCAAAGGCTTCTAAAGTTAAGGGAGTGTATTGGTCTAATAACAATCCGGGTGTATTAATGTTTGCAACATATCCTATTAAATTATCGAGACCTATCCTCATCAGTTTACGCATAATATCGGTAATACATGCAGGATCTGCAATAGCTATAAACGGTTGGTCATAATTTAGTATCCATCCACACCAGTTAGAGAATGCACCATTATTAGGAATATTCAAGCTCCCCGGAATAAATCCTTTAGCAAATTCAAATTTACTTCGTGTGTCCAATACTGTTATGCCTTGCTTGTATAAGGTTATAAATTCATCTTTACCCAGTTGCTTAACTTCTGGAACTTCACAAAGGAGTTTACGCGGAATCTTGTTGAGTTTTTTCATCATGGCAAAATATTTAGGCGGTTCCGGCTGGTTGTTAAGCAGGGTTGATATAAACTCATTTTCATTGCTACCGAATTGAAATGCCCAATTTCTTTTTAACTCATATCCTACGGTGGTACTTGGAACAGCACCAAGCGCTTTACCGCAAGCAGAACCAGCACCGTGTGCGGGCCATACCTGTAGAAATTGGGGGAGCGCGTTAAATTTTTTTAAAGACTGGAACATTTGTTTAGCTCCTTCTTCTTTCGTGCCTATGAGTCCTGCTGCTTTTTCCAATAAATCCGGTCGGCCAATATCGCCTACAAAAACAAAATCTCCTGTGAAAATCATTACAGGTTCTGAAGATGCAGGTTTATCGCGAAGGATTAGTGAAATACTTTCCGGTGTGTGGCCGGGAGTATGCATTATGGTGAATGATAAGTTTCCCACTTTTATTTCATCTCCATCTTTTACCCCAACATGTTCAAATTCGTACTGCCAATCCGGACCTCCTTCGTTAGATAAATACATTTTTGCCCCTGTTGCTTCTGCCAATTCTCTTGAGCCACTCAAAAAATCAGCATGGATATGGGTTTCAGATATATGAGTAATTCGAAGCTTATTTTTAGAAGCGATATCGAGGTAGGTGTCAATATCTCGCTTTGGGTCAATAACCATGGCCTCGCCGGTAGCCTGGCAGCCAATCACGAAACTACCCATTGCAAGACCTTTTTCATAAACATGCTGAAAGAACATAATAAAACTCTTTTGGTTATAATATTTGTTAGCGAAGTTAATAAATGTCAATTTAGTTATTGTTAAATATCGTGTCAATATTGTGCACATTTTCCTTTTGAATGCTATAGCTTTAGTAGTCTTTACCTTTAACATATTTAGTATCTTTGTATAGTCTATCAGCCGGTTGTCGTTCTTCATTTATGAAGGAAGGAAAGTCCGGACAGCACAGGGCAGCACACCGGCTAACGGCCGGCTCTCATTTTTTGAGAAGAGAAAGTGCCACAGAAAATTACCGTCTGTCTTAGGCAGATAAGGGTGAAAATGTGAGGTAAGAGCTCACACATTGGGTTGGTAACAATCAAATGGGGTAAACCTTGTGTGCTGAAATGCCATGTAAACTCCAATTTTTTGCTTGCCCGGCAAAAGTTGTAAACTATTGGGGAGGGTGGGCAGCTCGAACTCAACAGTAATGTTGAGTCAAGATAAATGACAGCCGTTCGCTTTATGCGGATAACAGAATCCGGCTTATGGCTGATAGGCACTTTTAATTGTAGTATCTTTTAAATACGCTGCTTTTTACTTTATTGTTTTTAACATTCGTGCTACCACTTTGTCAATAGGTAAGTCAACCGTCAAATCAGAAAAGCGATTCCAGGGAATAAATCGAAATGCAGCAGTTTCACCGGTATCGGCATAAGTGCTTAATTGTTCTTCGTCATAATCAAACGGAATCTTTTTTATGGGCACCTGAATAGGAGCAAGAGGTTTTACCTGATAGTAAATGGAAATAATTTGTTGAGTAGGAGTGAACATACTTTGTACATAAAAATCGGTTGTATAAATATGTTTGATAATTTCAATCGGTAATTTCATTTCCTCTTTAAATTCTCTTTTCAAACAATCGATCGTACCTTCACCCCATTCCAAACCACCTCCACAAAATTTGGTGATACGGGTATCATGAATCCACTCATCACTTACCAATACTTCATGGTTGTCGTTAATTAAAATGCCATATACGCGTACGTTGAAAATATTCATTAGTGTCTTTTTGTTCTTCTAAAAAACTGATAGATAGCCAAGGTTAAGATGGTTGCAGAAATAGCAACAGGCACCCAAAATGCAACATGAGATTCTGAATAGGGCAGGGGAACGTTCATGCCATATATACTGGCAATTAAAATGGGAATACTCAGATAAATAGTGAGCATACTTAAGCGACGCAATACCTCATTTTGATTATTACTGATGATGCTGGCATAGGCATCCATAATACTGATAAGGATGGTAGTATAGGTGTTAGCCGTTTCAAGTGCCTGTGAAGTTTCTATAATAAGATCTTGTAAAAAATCCTTTTCTTCTTCATTCATGTGTAGAAAATTGGTACGTGCAAGCTTCATCATGAGTAATTCATTGCTTCGAAGTGCAGTAACAAAATACACCAGGCTTTTTTGGATACGCATCAATTGAAACAGTTCTTGGTTTCGGTTGGCTGCGTATAATTGTTGCTCTAAAGCATTTCTGCGTTGGTTAATTTCCTTCAGATGCTCCTGAAAATTGTTGGTTATCTTTTCAAATATTTTTAACACCATCATATTGGTGTTCTCCGGTTGATTACTTTGAAAAGTATTTAAGAATTTCTTGATGGCTTCATTTTCGAATGAATTAACTGTAACAACCTGATGTTGCGTTAGAATTATACAAATAGGAATAGTAATAAAGAAGGCATCGCTTTCATTAAAAGAATTATTTTCTGTTGGTGTTTTTATAACAATTAACTTAACACCATCTTCCAACTCGTACCGGCTTCTTTCATCTATATCTAATGAGTCTTTTAAAAAGTCAATAGGGATATTTAATGTTTGGCTAAGCTCAGTAAACTCTTCCAGTTTTAATGGTGGTAGGATATTTACCCATGTGCCGGGGTCAGGCTTTTCCACAGCTACAGTTTCTTTTCCCAGCATTTTGAAATAGTGAATCATAGCTTATTCCCTTTTAAAGGCCAAATTCCGGTGAAGACAAAATTGGCAGGGCCACATAGCCAAATCTTAGTGAATGTATTCTCACCAATTTTATCAAATTCTACATAAAGTGTGCCACCTCTTGTTTTTATGTTCACATGATTAAATCCGCTTTCATTGTGTGCTGTAGCCAAAGCAGCAGCAGTAATGCCAGTGCCGCAGCTTAATGTTTCGCTCTCCACACCTCTTTCATAGGTGCGAACATAGATGGAATCGCTGCCTGTTTTTTCAACAAAATTAACATTGATGCCTTCAGCTTGGTATTGTTCACTATTTCTTATTCTACTGCCTTCTTCCTGAACATTTATGGAGTCAATATTTTCAGTAAATTTTATCAGATGAGGAGAGCCGGTATCTATTACCAAACCGGTTTCATTTTGTTCCACTTTAGTTACATCGTTCATTTTTAAACGAACGATTCCCAATTCATCGATTTCAGCTTCATGCTCCCCATCACTGGCTAAGAATTTGTATTTTGGCTTTACCATTCCGGTATTTGCAGCAAATTGTACCATGCACCTTCCGCCATTTCCACACATGGTTCCCAGTTTGCCATCTGCGTTATAATAATCCATTTTAAAATCGAACTCTTCTCTTGTTCGGAAAATCATAAGACCGTCAGCGCCTATACCAAAATGACGATTACACATACTTCGTATATCCTCTTCTGTTAGTTTCAGATGAGTATCCATCCTGTCGTCTATAATAACGAAATCATTTCCGGAGCCCTGATATTTAAAAAAAGGAATATTCACCTTTCAAAATCAAATTTTTTCTATGATGCCAAGTGATGTTTGAATCAGGTTTTCAACGGCAGCATGGCCATCTTTACTGAATGTTTTACTGATTCTGTTTGCCACGATGGCGTTTAATGATAAAACCTGATGCCCCAAAAGCTTTCCTAAGCCATACATGGAGGAGGTTTCCATTTCAAAGTTACTAATATGGTGGTTACCAAAGCTGAATGTGCTTAATTGGTCTATGAGTGTAGGGTGTTTTAAACCCAGTCGTAATACTCTACCTTGCGGCCCATAAAATCCCGGACAAGTTACTGTTATACCTGCATGAAATCCTGTTGTGAAATGCTTGAGCAGGTTCATCCCGGCACTACAAATATAAGGTTGAGTAATATTTGGTGATAATCCGGTATGAGTTATGAATGACTGTATTATATTTTTTTCTTCTTCATTATTTTGCAAAAGATAGAAATTAAGCAGGTTATCTAAGCCTAATCCATGTGTTCCTGCCACCATGGCATCAACAGGGATGCTTTCTTGTAACGAACCTGAGGTTCCCATTCGAATAATATTCAACTTGGTGAGGGTGGGTTTAATCTTTCGGGTTTCGAAGTCAATATTTACAAGTGCGTCTAATTCATTGAATACAATATCAATATTATCCGGACCAATACCTGTGCTCACAACCGAAATTCGCTTTTTGCCTACATATCCGGTGTGTGTAATGAATTCACGATGTTGGTTTTTCACTTCAATGGTATCAAAGTGTTTACTCACCTCTCTAACCCGATCCGGGTCTCCTACGGTAATAATATCATGGGCAATTTCATCGGGGCGACAGTCTAAATGGTAAATGGCACCTCGATTGGTAATAATTAATTCAGATGGAGCTATACTATTCATGTTGGTAAATTAAGTGATTCAATTCGTAATTTTCAGATTTTATTTTATCGCTAAAATAACCTTATTTTGCAACACCTTAAAAATGGTCCTTTGGCCGAGTGGCTAGGCAAAGCTCTGCAAAAGCTTCTACAGCGGTTCGAATCCGCTAGGGACCTCCGATTAACGCCCGTGCATTGACCGGGCGTTTTGTGTAAAATGATGTTGGTATGGCACATAAAATTATTTTTAACATTGGTTTTGTTGCGGGAATATTATTAATTATAAGCAGCTTCCTGCCTTGGACGTATTATCACTCTATAAATGAAACATTTACCGGGTTTAGGGTAAAACCTTTTCCAAGCGGGAACTATTATGGCCGTGCGGGTATGGTTATTTCTTTTATTACTGTTGTGATTTTGGGGCTTATGTTTGTTAGGAAGAATTGGGCACGGCAAATGAATGTCTTTTTTGCAGCATTGCTTGTTGCATACACTGCTCGTACCTATCTTATTTTTACCGGTTCTATAATTCCAGGAGAGGTGGAGAAAAAGATTGGAATACTTCTCATTATTCCACTAAGCGCTTTATTGCTTGCGGGAACACTTTTTCCTTTAGGAGATAAACGAAAATAATAAATAGTCTTTCCTATTTCTTTTTAGCAAAAGTATCTTTTAATGAAACCGAAAGATTAAAAACAGGTCTTTCCGGTTTAGTATCCTGATCAAGACAGAAGTAGCCTTTTCTGATAAACTGATAACGGTCATCTATATGCGAATTGGCTATTGAGGGCTCGGCTTTGGCTATTTTTACTTTTAGAGAATTCGGATTGATGTAATCTTTAAAATCACCTTCTGCATTAGCAGGGTCTTCAATTGTAAAGAGTCTGTCATAAATCCTTACTTCAATATCAATAGCATGTTGTGCACTCACCCAGTGTATAGTTCCTTTTACGTTTAAACCACTTTGATCATTTCCGCTTTTACTATTGGGAATATAACTACAATTAATTTCAGTTACTTTTCCGGCGGTGTCTTTTATTACTTTGTCACATTGAATAATATAAGCGCTCTTGAGCCTTACCATTTTTCCGGGAGCGAGCCTAAACCATTTTTTATCCGGGTCTTCCATGAAATCTTCTTGCTCAATCCATAATTCTCGCGAAAAAGGGATATTTCTCATTGGGCTATTCTCACCGTGCAAGTCTTCACTGGTAAGGGTTTCAGATTGACCTTCAGGATAGTTAGTAATTATTAATTTAACCGGGTCAAGCACAACCATCTTTCTTAAAGCAATCTTATTTAGGTGTTCACGAAGACAAAATTCCAGCAAGCCAATATCAATAAGGTTCTCCCTTCGTGCTACGCCAATCTTTTCACAAAAAAGGTGGATACTTTCAGGGGTATAGCCTCTTCGTCTAAAGCCTGATATGGTTGACATACGCGGGTCATCCCATCCTGCAACAATTTTTTCATTAACCAGTTGTAGCAGTTTACGTTTGCTCATTACCGTATAGGTCATATTGAGTCGCGCAAATTCATATTGATGGGAGGGGAAAATTTCTAATTTTTGAATTAACCAATCATATAGTTCGCGGTGAGGAACAAATTCTAGTGTGCAAATACTATGGGTGATATTTTCAATACTATCACTTTGGCCATGTGCGAAATCATACATAGGATAAATACACCATTGATTTCCTGTGCGGTGATGATGCGCATGTTTGATTCGATAAATTACCGGGTCACGCATTAGCATATTAGTGTGACTCATATCTATTTTTGCACGTAATACTTTTTCCCCGTCTTTGAATTTACCATCTTTCATTTGGGTAAACAATGAAAGATTCTCTTCAACCGAACGGCTACGGAAAGGGCTATTTACACCGGGTTGAGTAGGTGTTCCCTTCATGGTGGCTATTTCTTCTGATGTGCTATCATCAATATAGGCATAGCCCTCTTTAATAAGTTTTAACGCAAATTGAAAAAGTTGATCAAAATAATCGCTGGCATACAATTCTTGTTTCCATTCAAATCCCAGCCATCGTATATCGTCTTTAATACTATCCACATACTCTATGTCTTCAGTAACCGGATTGGTGTCATCAAATCGTAAATTGGTATAACCTCCATACTTTTTAGCCAAAGAAAAATTAAGGGTTATACTTTTTGCGTGTCCAATATGCAAATAGCCATTTGGCTCCGGAGGAAACCGGGTAACTATACTTTTATATTTTCCGGAAGCAAGGTCGTTTTCTACAATCTCTTCAATAAAATTTGAGCTTTTCTCTTCAGTCATAATCTTTAAAAATGCAAAAATAAGCAAGGTTTTGCATAGTGTGTAGCTATTACTGGGGATTACTCTTTTAGCTTACGCAAATAGTTAATGGGTTTATTTTGCTACTCCCATTCTTTTGAGGTGAATGGTGTGAGAAACAATGGCATGCCACATTTTTTTGTTCTCAATGTATTTAACATTAAACTCATGGCAAGTTTCTTTAATTATTTTACTGATGGCTGGGTAGTGGACATGACAAATTCTTGGAAAGAGATGGTGTTCTATTTGAAAGTTTAAACCACCTAAAAGCCATGAAATAGTGCGATTGTTGGTAGCGAAATTGGCAGTAGTTTCCAATTGGTGAATAGCCCATTCATTTTCCACTTTATTGGTGTCGCTGTTGGGGAGTGGAAAGGCTGTCTCTTCTACAGTGTGTGCCAATTGGAACACGGTACTCAACACCAGCCCTGCAAAAAGTACCATACATAAAAAGCCTGCAAGCCAAGGAAGAAAGCCTACCATATAAATGGGCAATACCACCATCATTAAAAAATAACCTACTTTAGCCACCCAAAAGCCAATATGTTCCCCCATAGAAAGGTTACTAATTTTCACGTGGCCTACTTTCATTTTAAAATATTTGGTATAGTCTGAAACAAACAACCAAATAATCAAAAGAAGGGTATATAAGAACCAAACATATATGTGCTGGAACCGATGAATCCAGTATTTCTTTTGAGTTCTACACATTCTAATGAAAGGTTTTATTTCTATATCATCATCAACCCCGTCTATATTGGTATAGGTATGATGGAGGATATTATGTTTCTGATGCCACATAATACCGCTAGCCCCCAGCATATTTGCCGAAAAGGCCGCTATTTGATTAGTCAGTTTGTTTTTGCTAAAACTTCCATGAGCACCATCATGCATTACATTAAACCCAATACCTGCAGTTATTCCTCCAATAATAAAACATTCAATGATGGCAAGCCAGCCAATAGGGGTAAAGAATACCAAATGAACATATAATGCTAAGTATATAGCGCAAAGCAAGATAGCTTTAAAGTAAAGAGAGGCATTACCTGTTGGGCTTAATTTTCTTTCAGAAAAGTATTGATTTACTCTTTTCTTTAATTCCGAATGAAATGTAGAGCCACTGCCGTTGGTAAATTTTGGAGTAATCATGAAAAAATATTAAGTGTTTTTAAGGATAATGGCGTCCATGTTTTTTATACCTACTTTTTTCTTTGAAAGGAAACCTTCCGCATAAGGAACTCCTATCATTTTCCCCAACATTTTAGCCCTATATACAATACTGTCTAAAAAATCGGGTGTGCTAATATAAGTCTGAGGCCCGTCTTTTTCGTCAGATGCTAAAAACTGGGTTTTATAAGCGCGCACTGCTTCTAATTTCTTTTCCATATATGGAGTGATGTCAATAATAATATCAGGCTCAAGAAATCTATCTTGAATATAATGAAAAACATATTTAGGCCTCCATGGCTTTTGTTTCACACTGCCTGTTTTGGTTTCAATTTTTATCAGCCCGGATAAAAAGGCTGCAGTTTCAACCAATTCACCTGCTCTTCCATGGTCAGGATGCCTATCTTCGGGTGCATTACAAATAACTATTTCCGGTTGATATTTTCTAATAATGGAGATTATGCTTCTTTGATGTTCTTCATCATTTTTAAAAAAGCCATCAGCAAAGCCAAGGTTCTCGCGTGTATCGAGGGCTAAAATTTTTGCAGCTTGCGCAGCTTCTTGATTTCTGGTTTTTGCCGTTCCTCTTGTGCCTAATTCACCATGTGTAAGGTCAACAATACCTACTTTTTTCTTATTACTTTTTTCAACCAGTAAAAGCCCACCACATCCCAACTCCACATCATCCGGGTGTACGCCTATGGCCAAAATATCCAATTTCATAACACAACAAAAATTTCGTTTGCAAGGTACGGCTTAATAGCGAAAATATATTGTAAATAAATCCACCGTTGGTTGATAAGTAGAAGAAAAGGTATTTCAGCATGGAGAACTATAACATAGCCAGCCGGCGGGTTTCTGAAAAGCCATACATACGCTGCACCTCATGTACAAAGTACTCGATTTCTTTATCTTCCCTTTCACTGTTGTAGGGCTGTTTAAGGTTGCTATTAAAGAAAAAGGCCACTGTTTGATATACCCTGGCCGTTAGCCCACCCTTATATTCCTTAATTATTTCGTAGCAATTATTACCTGTCTCTCTGTTTATGAGCTTCATCAATACCTTGCCTTGATACACTGATAAGTTAACAAGTGGTGTTGTGAATTCTTTCTTCAATTCTTTTTCACGTGAGCGAATATATTTCCGTCGTTCTGCATTTGAGGTAATATGTAAGAGTTTGTCATTAATATCATTCATAATTGCGCCAGCTCGTCGGGCATAAGGGTAGGTAACATAAACCGCATTGCGCAGGCGGTTGTATTTTGAATATGCCTTACGTTGTGCATCATTCATACGAGCTTTTAAGGTGAGATTTTCGAGGATTTTAAATTCAATAGTGTCACCGTTGTAAATAATAGCTTCTACAACAAAATCCTTAGGCTTATTTTGGGCAAAAAGAGAAAAACTTGGTATTACGGAAAGAATCAGCACAATGAAAATATAGGTATATTTCTTTTCAAGCAATCTCATGAATGTAAAATTAATTAAGATTCCTAATGTTTAATACCAATAATAAAGCGAAATGGAAGGAGGCGTGCGTTAATTATTTGCAAATAAAAACATATAGGCAATTCCTAAACATATAACAGCAAAAATTAAGGCACTTAACATTCGCGACATTTTAGCTCGATGAATCATGCTAACCATAAACCCGATGCACATGATTACGATTCCCAGCCAAACCAGATTTATATAAGGGAATACGTATGTTTTAACAGTTACGAAATCAATTAGTCGGTCCGATTCTTTTATGCCAATTTTAATCTTTTGATCCTCAGATATACCATTAAAACGCACATAAAGATTTTTTGCATAGATGGTGTCATCTAAATGGTGCAGGTGATCATTGTCCACTTCAAGTGCAGGCATGGCTGCATACTTAATTGAATCTTTTCCTACCACAGTTAAATCGGCTGCCAAAGCAACATCATTAGAGGTAAAGTGATATTTGCCGTTGTTTGGATTTTTTAAAATACTATTTAAAATTAAATAACCGTTGCTGTAAAATATCGTATCGCCAATATTAATAATAGATTCTCTAAATGCTGCAGTGTCTTTGTCCTGTTGTTCTTTTAGGGCAAACGAAACGTAAGTAAAGATATCCCGGGTTAAATAATTACGGGTATCAGGATTGCTGCTCATGTTATTATCTTTCATGAGATACACATCAGGCTGCAGCATAAATCTTTCTTTGATTTTATTTCGTTGTTTATCTCTTTTCTCAAACCATAAATGATAATATTTCCTACCGTTTTCATTACCGGCAGAATCATTGGTATAGGTTACTTCATAATCGGCCATCTTGGTGGGAACCTGCCTTATTAGTGTAAGATTTTCTTGTGGGTCATCTGCATTTCTTCCGTTAGGGTCTTTTGCCCCCATATTAAAAGTAATTCCATTAACCAGGCTACTACTAATTACTTTTTTATTACTACTGGAAATAATCATTCCTATCAGCATTAGTGCAAACCCTGCATGTGCAATGGAACCTCCGGCTTTTTTCCAGTTAGCTTTTTGAACAGAAAAAATGTACCATAGGTTTGCTACAAAGGCATAGATGGTAGAAAAGAACGCCAGATAGATTGCGCCCAAAAAACCAAGTCCAAATTTGTTATATTCTAAGGGATAAATAAAAGCAAGGCAAAGTGTAATTAATGCTGAAAAAAGGGTAGGGAATGCAATTTTTTTGATGAAGAATCCTTTTGGAGTGCTTTTGAATTTAAAATATTGTGTAATGGCAGTAAGCAATCCTATTACAATAGCCACCAGTACCATAACCTTGTTATACACAAATTCGGGATCTTCGGGCATTGCCAAAGCGCCTCCATGAATTTTAATAATTAAATCCTTAATACCGGGTATTCGGTTATATACAGGAATTGAAGTAATTGAAATAATAAAAATAGCCGCAAGGAAAATAACTAACGAGCCTATGAACATCCAGAATTCACGCGTTTGGGTTGGCTCTTCTGAATGTATAGCCGGGATTTTTTTATAATGTTTTGCAAACAAAAACATTCCGCCTAAGAGAAAGGTGAAAAGGAATGATTTAATCATTACACTAATAGCGGTTCCTGCTTCTGTAAAGGCATGCACAGAAGTATCTCCCAAAATGCCGGTGCGGGTGAGGAATGTAGAGTAAAGAACGAAACAAAAAGTGAGAAGGAGGAAGAAGTAGGTAGCACGAAGTGAGCGACCAGTAGCCTTATAAATGAGTAGCGTGTGTAAGCCTGCCACCATAATTAACCAAGGTACTAAAGATGAATTCTCAACCGGATCCCATGCCCAATATCCTCCAAATGATAACGATTCATAGGCCCATTTGCCACCCATCATAATACCGGTTCCCAGAGCACACGCACTAAAGAGAACCCAAGGTAAAGCCTTGGGTATCCAATCTCCATACTTACGGGTAAGCATACCCGAAATAGCAAAAGCAAAAGGAATCGTAGTGGAAGCAAAGCCTAAAAAGAGAACAGGTGGATGAACAACCATCCAATAATTTCTAAGCAGTACATTAAGGCCCATTCCATCACTAATAAAACTCAGATAATTGGGCTGGCTGAATATTGGGGCACTGATTTCGTTTCTTGTAAGAGCGAAAGGGCTACTGCCAATACGTACATCAAAAATATAAATACCGAGCACCATCATAAAGAGGAAAAACTGACTGAGGGTTACCACTCCCATCACCGGTGATTCCCATTCTTTTCCTCTAATAATGAAAATAGCACCTAAAATACTATTACATATAGTCCACAATAAAAAACTTCCTTCCTGTCCCTCCCAAATACATGCGAGCAAAAATTTTGGCTCCAACTCCTTACTGGCATGCTTATAGGCATACATATATTCATAAAAGTGATTTGCACAGATATAATAGATTATGCTAAATACAATTATTACGGCGGCAATCTGAGTAAAAAATGAAAACCGGGCAATTTTTTTCCATTGTAATCGTGATGTTTCATCTTTTGAATAAACAGCTGAAAAGTAGCTAATCGAAGAGATGAGAGATGCAATAAATGCAACAATAATAAAAAGATGCCCAATTTGGCCAGGCAACAGGTGTTCACCTACAAATTTCATAATTCAGATAGTTTTGCAGCACGCATCATAGTTATTGCTGGTTAATGCTGCGCTCAAGATTCTGCTTGTCGTCTTTGTATTTGCTCGGACATTTTAACAGTATATCCTTACATTCAAAGTAATTGTCACGCATGGTGCCCTTCATTACTACTCTTTCACTACGTTCAAGGTCGGTAGGCTTACTATTGCGGTAAACAACTAAGGTCTTCCCGCCCAAGCTGTCAATGGCGTGGAAAGCTAAATAATTGGGGTCTTTTTCAGGATTGTATTCTATAGGTTTAGATAAATCAACTTTAGCTATTAAATGAACAAACTTACCTTCCTTTTTCTTTGCAGATTCGATGGTGTCGTATGTTGAAAAATCAACAGAATAGGCAAGCAGGGCACCAATAATTACTGCAATTCCAACTAAGATAATGATACTTCTCGTTTTCATGATTTTATCTCCTTATTGAGGCGTTGCAAAGGTAAACTAAATGCAACAGATTTGTTATTGTTAAAGCGATTTTAACATGCAGCATACCCTTATCTTTGTGCGCTTAGAAACTTACATTATGGCTGACCTTTCACAGTTTGACCCTAATTCGGTTGGAAACCCTAACA
>CAZBBO010000026.1:13804-33943 GCA_964490345.1 uncultured Ferruginibacter sp. | reverse complement strand
CCTGTGAAGTTTCTAATTCAAAAGTAAGTGATGCATCATTTAGCTGTAACTTATCCATACAATCCCGCAACTCTTCAAAAGCATCGGTTTCTACCGGAAAAATTCCGGCAAATACCATAGGCTTAACATCTTCAAATCCCTTTATTGCTCCCTTGCATGGATTAATAGTAGTGGTAATAGTATCTCCAACTTTTACTTCGCGTGCATTTTTAATACCTGTAATTACATAACCAACATCACCAGCCTTCAATTCATTTCTTACCTCCATATCCAGTTTAAGCACCCCTATTTCATCCGCTTCATATTCTAACCCGGTATTAAAGAACTTAATTTTATCTCCTTTACGCAAAACACCGCTAAACACCCTGAAATAAACAATAATTCCACGAAAAGAATTAAATACACTATCAAAGATTAATGCTTGTAATGGTGCTTTTTCATCACCTTTTGGTTCAGGTATTCGCTCAATAATAGAAGAAAGGATTTCTTCTATTCCAATTCCTGTTTTGCCACTTGCCAATAAGATATCATCTTCCTTACAACCAATCAATTCAATAATTTGGTCTTGTACTTCAGGAATCATTGCTCCATCCATATCAATTTTATTAATAACCGGAATTATTTCGAGATTGTTATCAATGGCCAAATAAAGATTTGAAATAGTTTGTGCTTGAATACCCTGGGTTGCATCAACCAAAAGCAAGGCCCCTTCACATGCTGCCAAAGCCCGGCTTACTTCATAACTAAAATCAACGTGTCCGGGCGTGTCAATCAAGTTCAGGATATACATTTCGCCTTTGTACAAATAATTAATCTGAATGGCATGGCTTTTAATGGTAATCCCTTTTTCGCGTTCAAGATCCATATTATCCAATACCTGTGCTTGCATATCACGTTCGCTAATAGTTTTGGTATGCTCAAGCAGGCGGTCAGCCAGGGTGCTTTTACCGTGATCAATATGGGCAATAATGCAAAAGTTTCGGATATTTTTCATGAAAGAAAATCACACTTTTTTAAGGCGGCAAAGGTAATGATTTTGAAGCAAATACACGATAACCATTATCTATCCGGAAGTAAGATATTAGCCAGGATGCTGTTGAGTTCCTTGGAGCGATTAAGCACCATCAGATGTGTTCCATTTGGAATGATATAGGTGGGTTCAATATATTTAATGGGAAGAATTTCATCATGGTCGCCATGAATATGCCATATCTTACCCGGCTTCTCTCTGTTTTGCCAATGGAGAATAGCACCCATCCCCCATCTCAGAAACTCAGGATCAGCATCATGGATAATTTTCTCCAGCAATTTCTTATCCTCCTCATCTTCTGCAGTAAACAACCGCTTAAGAATAGATGCTGATTTAATAAAAGCCATAGGAACAAACTTGTATAACCTTAGTTTTTGAAAATACTCAAAATAACGAGGCAATTCATCTCGTGTAGCTACACTCGACAACAAAATTAATTTCTTAGGTGGAAGATGTTTAGCTATTTCTACCGCCATCATGCCACCCATTGAAAGCCCTAATAAACAAAATGGATCTTCTTTACTTATACTACTACCTAATCGTAATGCATAATGTGCCAAAGGTTCTTCCTTTTCAGGCTTTATCCAATCTAAAAAGACAGCCTCAAAGCCGGCAGGTAATTGAATGTGACAAAAAATTCGGCTATCGGCTCCTAACCCGCTAATGAAGTACACCTTCATAATGCAAATGTACAACACCTGATCTTGAGGTTAACAAAACTTTGAATTATCTTCACAAACTCACAAAAACATGAAAAAAATAATTCAGAAAATATTTTGTCTTCGTACAGATGTAGGTCTGAGTTTTTATATTATTGATTTTCTTTTCAGGAAGGTACTCCGTCAAAATGCAGGCACTACATGGGCAGTTCATTATACAAGTACCATTTTATGTCCTCAAAATATTACTCGTGGCAAAAAAGTATTTCCCGGAGATTCGCCCAATAACTATATTGAAGCTCAAAACGGAATTATCTTTGGTGATTTTGTTAATTTGGGACCGGGTGTAGGAATTATTTCCTCCAACCACGATTTGATAGATAATGCACAGCATACTCCTGCCCCTCCTATCCAAATTGGTAAATACAGTTGGATTGGCATGAACGCAGTAATATTACCCGGTGTGCAACTTGGAGATTTTACCATTGTGGCCGCAGGGGCTGTGGTTTCAAAAAGTTTTCCTGATGGATACTGTGTTTTAGCAGGCACCCCTGCAGAAGTAATTAAACAGCTCAATCGTGAAGCCTGTCAAAATCATGCAAACAAATAATAAGCAGGTATTCACTTCATTCAGCAATAAATCTGCCCTGTTATTTGCAGGAAATATGATTCGTTTGGCTGTACAGCTTATTATTTTAGTTTTTTTCTCGCGTCGTTTGTTGGTTAATGATTATGGACTTTTTCAGGCTGTTTTTCTTTTTCTTAATTTTTTTGGAATAATAACATTGTTTGGACTTCCATCTGTAATACTTTCCATACCCGGAAATAATATTTGGGAATGGATAAGAAAAAACAAAAAATGGGTAGTTCTGTTTGCCGTCCTGTTGTATGGTGCGTCAATTCTTTTTTTGCTTTTTTCAAATACCAACTATAATCTTTCATTTTGTACCTTATTGTTTTTGGCTCTATTAGTTCAAAATTTTGCAGCCATATCCGAATCATTGGCGATTAGAAAAAACAGGATAACGTCATTGTTTTACATTAATTTATTATTCAACTCTCTATGGTTAGGTGCACATCTTGGATTATTATTCAATAATTATTCGTTACCGTTACTTGTCATTCTAATTATCCTTTCTTACTTAACAAAAGCTGTTTTAACCGTTTTCCTAAAGCCTCATCACCAACCTGATATTCCAACAAACACTGTAGCCTCACAATGGTTATGGCTTGGTATGTTTGATGTAATAAGTGCATTGTTCAAATGGATAGATAAATGGGTAATTCTGGCATTTATTTCGGTAGGTCAATTTGCAATATATTTTAACGGGGCTTATGAGATTCCACTTTTTGCTTTAATGGTAAGCGCAGTAGGCAGTGTACTTATAGTTGAATTTACCCAAAAGGATATAGATAACACCCGCCGTACCGCCCTGTTTAATCATGCTGTAAAAATGCTTTCATCAGTGGTTATTCCAATATTTTGTTTCCTCCTTTTTTTTTACAAGCCGATTTTTTTATGGGTATTTGGGCAAAAATATGCTCCTGCTCTACCTATATTCTTTGTAAGCCTTTGGATATTACCAGTACGAATAGGAAATTTTACAGCAGCCCTTCAGGCATTGCAAAGAGGCGATTTAATCTTTAAGGGGGCGTGCCTTGACTTAGGTATTGCTTTATTACTTATGCCATTATTCTATCCAATGGTAGGCTTGCCCGGTATTGCACTTGCCTTTGTAATGTCCACCTGGATACAGGCAGCATACTATTTATACCATACATCAAGATTGATGAAAATCCACATTTTTCACTATTTCCCCATAAAATTCTTATCTGAATTACTTATTACCTGCTTACTTCTTCAAGCCACATTAAGTATATTCAACAGCTACCTCCCATCTATGATCTGGATGTGGCTTTCTTTAGCCTTAAGCAGTATAATGGCCTTTTGGCTATTGTTAAAAAGCAGAAAGGGAATTATTGAGTAGGTCTTTAATAAGCTTGCCTAATTAATTACTGTTTTAGTTTCCGGTTCACCATATTGTGAAAAATACAGGCACCCAAGAAAAGGTAGCCAGAAAAAGTAATTAATCTCCATCAGAAAATAATCAAAAACAATAAATACACAAAACAACAGAATTAAAATCTTATCATAACGGCGAGTGAAAAACCCTATTACAAATACAAATTCTAATAACACAGTAAAAAAATAAAGTAAATAAGCGAGATATTCATGTTGAATAAGGTATAGGAGAAAATGAGTAAACCAGGTAGGTGAAGGCTCAATTAAAATACCTGCATGCTGCCTTAATAAAATTGCGGATAGTTGTTCAATATTAAAAACCCCACCAGCTCGGATTTTCCAAATAGCCGTTGAAAAAAAGATAAGTAAGAATATGAGTCGAATGATATGAAGCCTGTAATATCTTCCACGAATACCGGATGAGGTGAACAATAAGGGAAAGAACATTTGAGCAGTAAACACTTCAATACTAACAAACCCGGTTACTGAAATCAAATAAGCATAAACCATTACAAACAAAGAGGTACATAATGCCAATAATGGGGCAATCTTCCAGTTCTTTCTTACTGATAATACGATAAAGAAAGGAAGCAAGAAGTAAATCACATCTAGGAACAACCGAAATATATCTACATGCAAAAGGAGTTTATGAACTCCGAACAGCCACAGCAGGTTTCCGGTAATATCCGGCTTGTTAAAAATAAAAACAGGAGCCGTTTGAAACAAGGTTAATCCATACCATAGCATCCATGCACTCACCGCCATTATACAGATCAAATAATATACAGCTAAACGCCTAATATGTTCTTCACTGAACAATGGGATATACTTTTTCAGGTGAAGAAATTACATGTACTCCATCCTTCCAACTCACCATAGACCTATAAATAATTAAGGAATTAACTTGTTCGCCGGTAACTTTTCCCAACCATTGCTCAAACCATTTCGAAAACACTTCAGCAGATACTCTACCGGCGATAACATCATCACTATTAAAACTTGTTCCATATAAAGGCAACATTGCTTTGATAGCCCATTGATTATTCGCTTCAAGGCTTAGGTATCTACTAAAAATAACTACACATTGATCTCTTACAGGAAAGGGCAAATTACTTAGCTGATATGTATGCCTATTCAATTCCACTGTATAAGCCGGATATGGGCCGGCATTATACCATGCATTACTAAACATTCCATATTGATAAATAGGTGTTGCTACAACACCCCACTTAAAGTTGATGTATAAAAATAATAATAATAAGACTATAAGGGTGTAAAACAAACCTTTACTATAATGATATAGTTTTACCAAAAACATTATAGTAAATTAAGGCAGAGATTTTATAATTAAATTAAACTCATCTGCATTCAAACTAGCGCCGCCCACCAATCCGCCATCAACATTAGGTTTTGAGAATAGCTCTGCGGCATTTGAACCTTTTACACTACCGCCATATAAGACAGGTATTTCATTTGCTACCTCCAACCCGAATTTTTCGGTGAGTACGTTGCGAATATGTGCGTGCATTTCTTCTGCTTGTGCACTGGTAGCTGTTTTACCTGTTCCGATGGCCCAAATTGGCTCATAAGCAATAATCAGTTGCGAAGCCTGATTAGCAGAAAGGTGAAACAAACTTTCACGTAATTGCGTTTCCACAAAACTATTTTGGTTATTTACTTCACGTACAGCCAATGGCTCACCGCAACAAAAAACGGGAATAAGCCCATGTTCAAAGCAGCGATTAACCTTCTCCGTTAGTAATTGATTGCTTTCTGACTGATATTCTCTGCGTTCACTATGTCCGAGAATAACATACTGAATACCTATACTCTTCAAAATTTCGGCACTTACTTCACCGGTATAAGCCCCATTATTTGTAGAAGCACAATTTTGTGCTGCAATAAAAGTATGTGCTTTTCCCAAAACCTTTTCATGCATAGCATGCAAATAAGGAAAAGGAACTGCAAAAATAGCCAGTTGATTATCCTTTAAATTATGGTCGGTTTTTAAAATTGCATTCATTAAATCACCTGCCGACTGCCAGGTAAGATTCATTTTCCAATTAGCTGCTGCTATTTTTTTTCTCATCATCAAAAGATTTATAATAAAGATGTTGCAAATTAACAGTTTCCTCTTCGGTAAGCTTCCTTTCACGTAAGGCCTTCCAGTTATTAATATCCGTCAAGGCTTTATCAAGTAGATATTTTTCATTTCCCCAGGTAAAATTAGGAACATTTTTAAGTGGAAAATCTCTGCCAAAAATATTGCATGAAACACCTACAATAGTTCCGGTATTAAATGAAGTATTAATGGCGCAACGGCTATAATCACCCATTATTAGTCCTGCCTTTATTCCAACAGGGAATGGCGAGGCTTCGTCATTCAATAAATAAGAGACCTTGCCGGCATTGTTTTTCACATTGCTATTACTTGTTCCGGCTCCAAGATTACACCATGCTCCAATGGCACTGTCACCTAAATATCCTTCATGTGCTTTATTGGTGTATTCCATTAAAATACTATTCTTTATTTCACCTCCTGCCACACAATATGGGCCAATGGTAGTTCCGGCATATAAACAAGTTCCCATCTTCACAACAGCTCCTTCACAAATAGCTACCGGCCCTTTAATAAGTGTGCCTTCCATAACCAACGCATTTTTACCTATATATACCGGGCCATTTTCTGTATTCATTGTACAATGTTCCATCTTCATTCCATCAACTGCATAAATCACTCCATTGCCTGTAAGACGATTCGTTTGTGATATGGGTACAGGCCGGGCTTCATTCATGAGAATATAAATATCTGACCTGATAGCCCATTCATTGTGCTGATAAATATCCCATGGATGGTTAAGCATTCGAAACTCTTCCGATAATGGAATATTATTTTTATAGGCTTCAATAATCTGAATATAATCTTCCTGAACCGGAATATGATTGGCAGGTATTAGCACATCATCATCTCCCTGTTTCAATGCCTCTTTAGACAAGACGACTTTCGTTTTCAGCAACCTTTCCCATTTTTCACGAATACTAAAAATTCCAATACGAATATCTGCCGTATGGCGAGTATGGGTAAATGGATACAGTGCCTCCCTACAATGATGATCAAATAAAACAATAGCCATAAAAAAATGCTTGTTTGTTACAAAGCTAAGTAAAGGCACCTGCACAAAAAAACCTTCCGAATGGGAAGGCTTTTTTTAAAAAAGTATGTTGCATTACTTTGCTTTCTTTTCGTAGCGTTTTTTAAATTTATCAATACGACCTGCTGTATCCACCAGTACATTTTTACCGGTATAAAAAGGATGAGAAGTATTGGATATCTCCAATTTAACCAAAGGATACTCTTGCCCATCACCATCGAAAACAATAGTTTCTTTGGTTTCAGTGGTTGAACGGCTTAAAAAAGTATAGCCATTGCTCATATCCTTAAATACCACAGGACGATATTTTTTAGGATGAATGTCTTTTTTCATAATTGTGTTTTTGAATACGGATTTTGCCGTAATTTTTTTAGAAGTGCAAAAGTAGTCTTTTTTATTGAAATTTATCAACTTTTCATATTGATATATTGAAGCGGAATACCTAGGTCCCATCCTTTACTTGCCTGTATAACTGTTTGTAAATCATCTATTTTCTTTCCGGTTATCCGGATAATGTCATCCATAATAGCTGCCTGAACTTTAAGTCCGCTCTCCTTAATTAATTTTACTATTTTCTTTGCATCGTCTTGTTTAATACCATTTCTTACCGGAACCTCCTGTTTGGTAACCTTACCGCTCACAAAGGGAGTTTTTGAAAAATCAAAAGCTTCCGCCGCCAATCCCTGCTTCATACCTCGACTAATTAATACATCAATAATTTGTTTCAATTTCATTTCGCTATCTGCTTCAAGGGATAATTTAAAATCTTTTTTATTCAAATCTATTACCACATGGGAATCTTTAAAATCAAACCGGTTGGTAATTTCTTTTCTTACCACATTTATTGCATTATCCAGTGTTTGAACATCAACTTTACTCACTAAGTCAAAAGAAGGCATATCTTTTTATTTAAAGGTAACAATAATTATTAGGTTGTTGGTTAATGTAAAAATCATACCGATTGTTTACTCCTGCTTTTCAAGTAGGAAAAGACAACTAATATCAAGCCAACTATTATAAGGCCTACAGCAATGATTTCCGCTTGAGTGGATTTAAATCCTAAAAAATCATACAGTTTATTAACCCGAATCCTTTCAATAAGGAAGCGTTCTGCACCATTCAACACTAAATACAATCCAAACATCATCAGGGGAGTTTTAATTTTATATCTTAAAAGCCACATGAATCCAAACAAGAGAGTGCAAACAATAAATTCATACAAGGGTGTTGGAAAAACAGGAAGTGGAAGTACCCGATGATATTCATCTAAATTTCCGGGAATATCTATTCCATCATTATTTACGTTTACCGGATATGCATAGGCAAAAAATTTATCAGGTAAGAAACCGGGGCCTGTAAGTGATTTATGTGGCACTTCCTGCAATGAATGATACACCCTATCAGTAACATAATGTTCATTCCCTTCTACGTCAGTAATCTTACCTTGTAAATAATATGTGGCATACTTATTCAACTCTTTTTCAAAATCCCCCGGAGCGGCTTTAGATATATTTCCTTGCTCATCACTAATATAAGCACTATTTAAAATCCCCCAATCTCCATCACCGGAAATCTGGCAACCCAATCTGCCAATACCATAAGCAATCATCAATGCAGGAGCAGCTGCATCTACCAAATGAGATAATCCAATTTTTTTACGATGTGCATACAAGAATATAAATAAGGTGGCGGTAATGAGCCCACCATAAAAAGCCAAGCCGCTTGCTGAAAAGATAGTGCCAATGGGGTCTGCAATAAAATCATCCCAGTGTTCAATAGCATCAAATAATTTAGCGCCAAGGATACCGAACACAAGGCTCAAAATAACGATATCGCCTACACGATCATGGGGCCATATACGTACACTCCGTTTCTCCGGTGAGGGCAATTTTGCCTTATGCTTATCCCACCATTTTAAACCACATAATACACCAGCACCTATTACCCCACCCCAAATACTTCCATGTGATGAGAAAATATATTCCTGAGAATTTAAGCCATCAGGCATTGAAAAAAATAGTCCTATTAATTTATATCCAAATAAAAAACCAATAGCCGCATTAACAATAAGTTCCCCTACACCAGCCGGCTTACCTACTTCTATCCATTCTTCACGAGGATGCAGCAACCCAGCCTTTTCTTTTCTTTTTAACTCCATATTCAATATCCAGGCAGCAACAATAAAGGCTACAGCTACCATCAAACCAAAACTGTTTAAAAAAGAAAGTGCGGGAATTTCCACTCCAAACCAATCTCGAAAAGCATAAAATAAATTTGGATACATGCTAAGAAAATAAAAAATTATAAAGACAAATGTATTTTATTAACGGCATAAAAAATCCTCCCATCTATGGAAGGAAGGATTCTTTTTATAAAAAAATAATGCTTTATTAATTACAATATTCATTAAAAGCACGGCTAAGATCATCAGCAATTTGCTGTGCAGTATTACCCTCAATCATGTGTCTTTCAACCATGTGAACAAGCTGGCCGTCTTTAAACAATGCAATAGAAGGAGATGAAGGTGGATAAGGCATCATGTGCTCACGCACTTGCCTTACTGCATCTACATCAAAACCTGCAAAACTGGTGGTGATATGATCAGGCACTTTACCATCACCCTGAACTGCTAATAAAACACCGGGACGCGCAGTTCCTGCACTACAACCGCACACTGAATTAATCATAACAAGGGTTGTCCCCTTCTCTTTCAACGCATTTTCAACATCTTCAGGAGTCAATAATTCTTTAAAACCATTTTCGGTTAATTCTTCCTTCATAGGAATTACTATTTCTGCTGGATACATTGATATATAATTTTAGTTAGTTAATCTTCCGCCTTTAACGGAAAAATGAAGCGCAAAGTTACAACCTTTCTTAATTAAATTATTGATAATCACGTAACACAAATTAATACAAATTGTCATTTTGTCGTACAAATTTCACCGTGCTTGTCATTTTGACGTATAAATTTAAGTGGAATACTAATTGCATATTACCAAACTGAAGATAAAATAACCTTTAAAACTATAAGCTATGACACTCGTAAAAGTAAACAGTCCGATTTCAAGATCCTTCGACAGCATGTTCAAAGATTTCTTTCAAGAATTTCCTTCAACTATTTCCAAGGCGGTAAGAGATGAAGTTTTTCAATTTCCTCCTGTTAACATTACCGAAAACAATGATAGCTATGTAGCCGACTTAGCTGTTCCGGGATTTGAAAAAACAGATTTCAAGATTAATGTAGATGGCACGCTACTTACTATCTCCGGTGAAAAAAGAGATGAAAAGAAAGAAGAGAATGAAAAGTCAATACGAAGAGAATACTCTTATAAATCATTTCAGCGCACCTTTACATTGAATGAACAAATTGATGTAACTAATATTACTGCAGCCTATGAAAATGGCATCCTTAAGGTAAGTATGCCTAAAGTAGAAATTGCAAAACCTCAAACACGAGAAATTTCTATTAAGTAGATTAGCCTATTGAAACACGAGAAAGCCTCCTTTTTTGGGAGGTTTTTTTATGCTACGCCGATTCGTATTAGTGGTTAAAAATTTTTAGACTTTATTTAAAATTTAATTATTGAATTTTGCGAAATGCAGAAAAGACTTCTATTCTATTTCATCGCATCCTTGATTTTTTTGAGCTTTGGCTGTAATAAAAAGACAGTACCTTCAAGAGCATCAATTAAAAAGAGTGAAGCAATTCCTCCTTCTCCGCCACCTAAACCTATTTTACCCAAGCCTCCAACACCAAAATTTATTATAGTTAACGATGCCGTAGCGAAAAAAGCAGTAGATGGAAGACTCTATTACGATTTGAATGGAAAACGATATTGGAAAAACAATAAAGACGGAAAATATTATTTATACAATAAAAGCATGCACGGCAACCCTGACTTTACACCAGCTACACAATAACACATCTCTTATTTATTTCTCTACTACATATATCCTAATATTTTCAACATGCTTTGAGCAGACTGTTCTTTTGCATAAACCCAATCCATTAGTTTTCCGTTTTTATCTCGGTCAACAATAATATGTTTGGGAGATGGAATCAGGCAATGTTTAATACCTCCATAACCACTTATTTGATCTTGATAAGCACCGGTATGAAAGAAGCCTAAATATAAAGGTTCACCATTCTCTATTTTCGGCAAGAACACTTCTTTAACGTGTTCTTCCGAATCGTAGTAATCATGACTATCACAAGTAATTCCTCCCAACACCACCCGATGATATTCCTGATCCCATTTATTAATGGGCAGCATCAAGAACTTCTCTCCTATTCCCCAGGTATCCGGCAAGGTGGTAATAAAAGAGGAATCAATCATATACCATGTTTCTCTGTCATTCTGTTCCTTTTGCCCAATGATGCTATAAATATGAGCCATGCTTTCTCCCACGGTATAACTACCAAATTCGGTAAAAATATTGGGCATCGGCACTTTAGCTTTTTTACACGCTACTTTAATATTACGCACAATTTCATCAATCATAAACTGGTAATCATAATCAAAACCCAGAGAATGTTTAATAGGAAATCCGCCTCCAATATTAATTGAATCTAATTCAGGACAAATCTTTTTTAATTGGCAATACAAATTAATCACCTTGTTCAATTCACTCCAGTAATAAATATCATCTTTAATGCCTTTATTCAAAAACAAGTGAAGCATTTTTAATTGAAAACGATGCTCGTTTCCTTCTATCTTATCCACATAAAATTCAAGGATATCTTTAATTCTAATACCCAAGCGAGAAGTATAAAAAGGAAAGGTAGGCTCTTCTTCTGTAGCCACTCTTATACCCATATTAAACGGCACTTTAACAGATTTTACATAAGCCCGTAATTCATCCATATTATCAAGCACCGGAATAACATTTTTAAATCCGCTATTTAATAATTGGGCAATTCGTGAGGTGTAAGACTTTTGTTTAAACCCATTGCAAATGATAAAAGCCTCTTTTGTTATCTTTTTCCGGTCGTATAATTTCTTAATAATTTCAATATCATAAGCATAAGAAGTTTCTAAGTGAATATCGTGCTTTAAAGCCTCTTCCACCACAAAACTAAAATGTGAGCTTTTAGTGCAATAGCAGTAGTTATATGAGCCTTCATACTTATGTTTTTTAAATGCCTTAGCAAACATTTGTTTTGCCTTATTTATTTGCATACCGATTTTTGGCAAATAAGTTAATTTCAAAGGCGTACCATACTTATCAATCAAAGATTTTAAATCCACCCCATTATATTGGAGATAACTATTTTTAATTTGAAAATCTTCTTGTGGAAATTCAAAAGTCTGTTGTACCAGATCGTGATAAGTATTGTTCATTGATACAAAAAGTTTGGGTTTAATGTGCAAATGTAAAAAACAACCGAAATAAAAAACCGTTCCGATTTAGGAACGGTTTAAAATAAAAAAGGTTTATTACTTACTTAACTGAATTCACCAGGCTTTTAAAGCTCTCCGGTTCATTCATAGCAAGGTCTGCAAGTACTTTACGGTTCAGTTCAATACCCTTAGCATTGAGTTTATGAATAAATTCACTATAGGTTAATCCCTCTTCACGTACTGCTGCATTAATACGAGCTATCCACAAGGAGCGATAATCACGTTTTTTATTTTTACGGCCAACATAACTGTATGTAAGCCCTTTTTCCATTACGTTTTTAGCAACGGTATAAACATTTTTACGTTTTCCATAAAAGCCTTTTGCGGCCTTTAAAATTCTTTTTCTACGTGCTCTGCTGGCAACTGCACTTTTTGAACGTGGCATATCTAAATAATTTTAATTAATGATTAAAAGATCAAGTTTACTTTAAATTAAGTAACCTTTTTACAAAATGCAGATTAGCATCGCTAACAAGTCCTTTTTTACGCATTAACCTTTTACGCTTAGTGCTTTTTTTGGTGAGGATGTGTCTTTTAAATGCTTTTTGAAATGTAATTTTACCTGAGCCGGTAACTTTAAAGCGCTTCTTTGCGCTACTGTTTGTTTTTGCCTTTGGCATTTTTGATAACAATTATTGTTACTCCCTGCTGGCGCCCCGAACAGACGGGAACTTTTGGAGCCATGTGGGAAATAGGAAAAGATTTATCTTTTCGGGCGGCAAAGGTAGGAATTTATGAAATATAATTTACAATATATCTATAAAAATCTAAATTAAGCACAGGAATTATTCTCTAACGTATTGATAATAAGCTACCTAATGTTAAATATATCAGTTATAGATTAAGCCTCTTGAATACATATTTTCTATTCGGCATCAGAAGCAGCAGTATTAGGTGTTTTTTCACTACTCACTTTATCAATTCTCTTCCCTAATTCAGAGCTATTGCTTTTTTTCTTTTGTGCTTTTGGCGCAAACATAACATGCATCCGTTTCCCTTCCATCTTTGGCATACTCTCTAATGCACCTACATCTTTTAATCTATCGGCAAATTTAAGCAGGAGTAACTCTCCTCTTTCCTTAAACATAATTGCCCTACCTTTAAATTGCACGTGTGCTTTCACCTTATCGCCGTCTAACAGGAATTTTTCAGCATGTTTGCATTTAAATTCAAAATCGTGCTCATCTGTATTTGGTGTAAATCGAATTTCTTTTACCTCACTGGATTTGGCCTTTGCCTTCATCTCCTTTTTCTTCTTCTTTTCCTCATACAAAAATTTATTATAATCAATAACTCTACAAACCGGAGGATTGGCACCGGGCGATATTTCAACTAAATCCAATTCCAAATCTTGAGCAATTTTTAATGCTTCTTGTGTAGAATAAATTCCGGGAGTAATATTTTCACCTACCATCCTTACTTCGGGCACACGGATCATGTGATTAGTACGGTGTTCTTGTTGTTGTTCCTTTTTAAATCGCGGATTAAAAGCCCCACGCGGCTTCTTTGGTGCAAACGTCATTTAGATATTTTAGTTATACAATAGGTCATCACATAAAAAGTGATGCAATTTCCGAATTTTTATATGGAAAAATACTTCAAAATAAAATATTACCCAATTTTTTACGCTTCCAGATTTTTTCTTTCCTTAATTTCCGTTAAAACCCGTTCCATAAAAGCCTTGACGCTCATCGAACCCATATCCCCTCTACCCTGAATACGTACAGAAACCACCTTATCCTGCACTTCTTTTTCCCCAACAATAAGCATATATGGCACATGCGCTAATTCTGTATCCCTTATTTTCTTTCCAATTTTCTCACTCCTATCATCAATTTCCACCCTTATTCCAGCATCAAAAAGCTGTTTTTGCAATTGATTGGCATATTCAAGAAACTTATCACTAATAGGCAATATTTTAACCTGCAACGGTGCTAACCAGGTTGGAAATTTGCCCGCATAATGCTCAAGTAAAAATCCAATAAACCGCTCGTGAGTTCCCAAGGGTGCCCGATGTATTATCAATGGTGTATCAGTAGTATTATCCTTATTGGTAAACTCTAATTTAAAACGTTTCCCTTGCGCAAAATCAACCTGATTAGTTGCTAATGTAAACTCACGGCCTATTGCACTCCAAATTTGTACATCTATTTTAGGTCCGTAAAACGCACCTTCATCTTTAACTTCCACAAATGGAATCTTACTTTCAATAAGTACATCCCTTACCATAGCTTCTGTTTCCTTCCATAATTCAGGCTCATTAATATATTTCTTACCTAACTTCTCCGGATCGTGCAAGCTTAAGCGCATCACATATTTATCAATACCGAAAATTTTAAAATATTTCAGATACATATCATTTACCAATCTAAATTCACTGGCAAATTGCTCACGGGTACAATAAATATGTGCATCATTCATGTGCAGGCAACGCACACGCATCAAGCCAAACAATTCACCGCTTTGTTCATAACGATAGCAGGTGCCATATTCTGCAAGACGATATGGTAAATCTTTATAGCTCTTTGGTTCGGCAGCAAAAACTTTATGATGATGCGGACAATTCATAGCCCGTAAGTAATACTTCACCCCATCCAATTCCATTGCCGGATACATACTTTCTTTATAATAGGGCAAATGGCCTGAGGTTAAATACAAACTTTCCTTAGCAATATGCGGAGTAACTACACGCTTATATCCGGCAGCGAGTTCAGTTTCTTTTCCTAATCTTTCCAACTCTTCAATGATAACACCTCCATTTGGCAACCAAAGCGGCAGTCCCTGCCCTACCATATCATCATAAGCAAAAATACCCATTTCCTTACCCAACTTACGATGATCCCGTTTACGCGCCTCTTCCAACATCACCATATATTCATCCAATTCCTTTTGATTAGGAAAAGTAACACCATAAATACGGGTTAATTGCTTATTCTTCTCATCACCCTTCCAATAGGCACCTGCAATACTGGTAAGTTTAATTGCTTTAATAAATCCGGTGTTAGGGATATGTGGCCCTCTACACAAATCTGTAAAACTTCCTTGAGTATAAAATGTTATTGAACCATCTTCAAGATTTTGCAACAAGTCTAATTTATATTCATCTCCCTTTTCTGAAAAATGGTTTATTGCCTCTTGCTTGGCAATTTCTTTACGGATATAAGGGTTATTTTGTTTGGCTAACTCCGTCATCCTTTTTTCTAATCGTTCAAGATCACTTTCGGTTAATTTCACATCACCTAAATCCATATCATAATAAAATCCCTTTTCAATAGCGGGTCCAACCCAAAATTTAACCTCTGGAAATAATTGCTGAACTGCCTCTGCCATTAAATGTGCAGAGGAATGCCAAAAAGTACTTTTACCGCCTGCATCATCCCAGCTTAGTAATTTTAAATTAACATCTTCATGCAATGGCAAGGTGAGATCAACTACTTTACCATTTGCTTCGGCTGCCAACATGCGTTTTGCCAAACCTTCACTAATTGACTTTGCCACATCCATAGCTGAACTACCATCAGCTACCTCTTTAACAGCCCCATCGGGCAATGTAACTTTAATCATACGTATAAAATATTCGCCTTTTTAAGAAGTGCAAATTTAACGAACTATTGGGGAGTAAAACATAAGGTAGTAATAACTTTGTGACTCAAGATTTTGACAATCCTCTTTTTAATAGATAATTTAATAGCAGGGATGATTAAAATTGTACTCTTTTATTCCTTTAGTCTTTTCTCCTTTGCCGCAATTGGACAGAACTTCAATGGGCAATGGAAAGGCTTCTTTTCAGATAATAGTGATAGTAAAAGTTTAAAAAGCAGCTTTGATGAGCGGGAGTATGTTTTAGAAATGACCACTACAAAAAGCAATACAGTTAGTGGTACTTCTTATACCTATTTCATTAGCGGTGGGAAACGTTATTACACGATTTGCAAGATTACCGGTTTTATTGATAAAAAGAAACATTATATCGAAATAAAGGAAACAGAACGCGTTAAAACTAATATTCCGGCAATCTACAGAAATTGCTTTCAAGTTCATAAGTTATTTTTTTCTCATGAAAAAGATGGGGAATTACTCACTGGAAATTGGGTGCCAGCACCAAATCAGTTAGGGAACTGTGGCTATGGATCAACAAAATTAGAAAGAAGGAACCTTCAGGCCTATATTAAAAGCAACAACCGCCAATCATCAAACTATTTAACCAGGGCTACAACAAAACCCAAAACCTCATCCACTCGAACAGCAGCCCCAGTTACAGGGCAATCTAAAATCAATAAAACTCATTTAGCACAAACCGGAAAAACATCTACCTCTCAATCAAACCTCTACGTTAAAGAAAAGAAAACACAAGCGCCTATGCTAAAATCTGACAGTGAAATTGCACTCTCAGAATATGGAAGCTTTAAAGAACCTGAGATGCAATTACGAGGAAATCAGGCGTATGCAAGGAAACTTGAATTAATAAAAACGATTCAAGTTCAGCATCCTGAAATTAAAGTAGTGGTTTATGATAATGGCGTTGTAGATGGAGACAGTATATCGTTATACTTTAATAAAAAACTGATTTTATCAAATCTTCGTTTATGTGATAAGGGATATACTGTTACCTTACCAATTGACCACGAAAAAAGCGTAAATGAATTGGTTATGCATGCTGAGAACTTGGGAACCATTCCTCCAAATACTGCTATAATGTTGGTGCTTGACGGAGACAAACGCTATGAAGTAAGAATAAGTTCAGATCTTTCAAAAAGTGGTGCTATCCACTTCGTATATACGGGGGCCGAAGTGGCAAAATAAATTCAAAGAAAAATTTATTGAGTATTCAGGCTATCTAAAACTGAACCACAATGCAACATACCTGCTTTATACGTAGGGTGATGTTTGCCCAAATAAGGATTTACCACTTCACTCTCCTTACTTAACCAATTTGCACTCACTTCATCATTAAATGCCATTGGGCAATTTTGGATATATAATTGCGGCCCTTCATAGTTAATAAGCTTTACAAATCCGGGATAAATCAAATCACTTATTGAGCTAAAATTCATCCGCATCTGAGTGATGTCTGTACCTAAAATAAGATTTTGAGCATTGGATTTGATGTCTTTGGTAATGATTTCAACAGAATTAGCAATTGCAGCAGAATCTCCGGATAATTCTGACATGGGTATGCTATCCAATGCAAGAACAAATGCTTTTGCATGCCTTTTTGCATCCTCCATATTAGCCTCAACAAAAGCATCCTTCATCAGGATATAGGCATCCACAAAATGATTAACAGCTAAATTAAAACTATCGCTGTGTTTTTTAAGGGCAATGGCTTCTTGTTTAGGCACATCGGGCGCATCAGATTTATTATTCCTAAATCCAAACCAATAAATAGCTGTGAATATAAACGCCACCAACAGAAATAATAATCCCTTCTTCATACTTTAAACTTTTTGCAAAGTTATTAATAATATGTAATTATACTGAAACGTTGGCTTTAATAAAGTAATTTTGTGCAAAAAACACTATGCTTCTAGGCTTGCAGGATGTTACTTTTGAATTTGGTGCAAGGGTTATTGTACAAGATGCAACATGGCATATTCAACCCAACGAGCGCATAGGGCTTGTGGGATATAATGGAACAGGGAAATCAACTCTCTTTAAAGTACTTACTGGTTTTTACTCTCCATCAAAGGGAACTGTTGAAAAAGGAAGAGAAACTACTATTGGATTTTTACATCAAGATTTATTGGGATTTGATACTGAAGACTCTATTTTAGAAGTTGGGCTTGGTGCCTTCGATAAAATAAAGGCCTTGGAAAAAGAATTGGAAGAAATGGCATCCGAGTTGGAAAAAACCGGTGATGAACAATTGGCACACCGCTATGCCGAGAAACTGCATGAAATGGATGTATTAGATGGTTATAGCATCCAGCATCGCACAGAAGAAGTGTTACAAGGATTAGGTTTTTCAAATGAAGATTTAGGCAAGCAATACAAGAAGTTTAGTGGTGGCTGGAGGATGCGTGTGTTGCTGGCAAAAATGATTTTAATGGAACCTGATGTGCTGTTGTTAGACGAGCCTACCAACCACCTTGATTTGCCAAGCATTGAATGGTTAGAGAAATATTTACAACATTACAAGGGAGCGGTAGTAATAGTTTCTCACGACCGTTTTTTTCTTGACAGAATGGTTACAAAAATTGTTGAATTATACCAACAACAGCTACACTTCTATTCCGGAAATTATTCCTTTTATGAAAAAGAAAAAGCCCTTCGAATAGACTTACAAAAGAAGGCTTATGATAATCAACAGGACTATATTCGTCAACAAGAGCGTTTTGTAGAACGATTTAAAGCTAAAGCCAGCAAGGCAGCACAGGCACAAAGCATCATGAAAAGGCTGGATAAATTAGACCGAATTGAAGATGTGGAGCTGGAGCGACCTAACATCCGGATTAATTTTGAGGTAGAACGCCAGCCCGGAAAAACGATTTGCACTTTAAAAAATATTGATAAAAGTTTTCCTGATATTGAAATTCTTCATCAGGCAAATGCTGAAATTGACCGGGGCGATAAGATAGCGTTAATTGGAGCAAATGGAAAGGGCAAGTCCACCCTACTTAGAATTATTGCCGGAGTTGAAACATTTGATGGAGAGCGGGTTTGGGGGCATAATGTAAAAGAAGCTTTTTATGCTCAACATCAACTTGAAGCCCTTCATCCGGAAAATGATATTTTGGAAGAAATAAAAGAAGCCAGGAGCGGAAAAACAGACCTGGAGCTACGAGCTATCCTGGGCGCATTTCTATTTAGTGGTGATACCATTGAAAAGAAAATTAAAGTATTAAGTGGAGGAGAAAAAGCTCGTGTGGCTTTAGCAAAAGTAATTGTTAGTAGAGCCAACTTCTTAATGCTGGATGAGCCTACCAACCATCTTGATATTCATTCTGTAGATTTATTAGTGGAAGCACTCAACAAATATGAAGGCAGCCTAATTTTAGTAAGTCATGACCGGTACTTTATCAGTCGGGTAGCCAATAAAATCTGGGAAATTAACAATCACACCATCCGCGAGTTTAAAGGCACCTATAAGGAATGGGAGGATTGGAAAGAGCGCAGAGAAAAAGAGGCACAAAGAATACTTAAGGAAGTAAAGCCAGAACCCATAATAGCAGTAAAGGACCACACCAAGGTAATTAAGCATCAAAAAGCGAATATGCCAGACCGTGAGGCAAAGAAGGAATTACAAAAATTAAAGAATCGTTTTAGCAAATTAGAAGCTCAAATTTCTTCCTTATCAGCATCTGTTAAAAATTTAGAGAAGGATTTAGGTGAACCTGATGTTTACAATAACAGGGAGCAATTTAAAGCCACTGAATTAGCCTACCAAAATGCCTGCAACTCACTTTCACAAGCCAATACAGAGTATGAGGCGTTATTTGAAAAGATAATGCAACAGGAAGAATAGCCTTTCCGAACTCTATTGATATCTTAATAATTCCTACATAAATTTTACCTAAAAAAATAAAAAATTATTTCTTTGAATGTTTTTTGACATTCAATTTCAACTGCTTACATTTGCCGCGGAGAGATGGCTGAGCGGTTTAAAGCGGCGGTCTTGAAAACCGTTGACTGTAACAGGTCCGGGGGTTCGAATCCCTCTCTCTCCGCAAAGCAAAAAGTCCGGCATTAGGCCGGCATTTTTGTTTTATGAGCGTTGAAAGCTTGCTTTCAAAAGTGAATAAAATAAAAATAGGAATGAGCAAAGCGAATGGACTTTTTGGTTTGATGTCTCCCCTTTCCGGGATCAATGAAGTTAATCCCTCTCTCTCCGCAAAGCAAAAAGTCCGGCATTAGGCCGGCATTTTTGTTT
>CAZBBO010000026.1:0-13704 GCA_964490345.1 uncultured Ferruginibacter sp. | reverse complement strand
TATGAGCGTTGAAAGCTTGCTTTCAAAACCCAGTCCAAACATTTCTCCATCCAACATACTTTGTAACCTTTTCAATCATCGGCGACTCTAATACCATTAAACAAGCAAGCACAAAAGTGAAAAGATTAACAATGACCTTCCACATAAACCCATAATGACTTTGTTAAAAATACTCAGTAAATGAATTATCCAAAGACAAAAATTGCTGATTTTATATTAAAACCATTAAATACCAAAGCCATTCCATATTTCCTTGGTTTTATCCAAAGTGAATTTGCTTGGCCTTCTAAGGAGGTGAGGAAGCTCTTCGTTAAAGGCTTCAACCTATTGAATTGTTATTGAATGGTATAACAAAACTATTTTCAAAAAAGTTCAAATAGGATGACAATAAAAAACAATAAAAATGCAATTAAATCATTCATCACAGGTATTAAAGCAATCCTATAATTTATTAAAATATACATTTGTTTTAATCCCCATTGTTGCTGGAGTAGATAAATTCACCAACCTACTGACTCATTGGGAAAAGTATGCGAATCCGTCAATTATAAATCTTCTACCATTTTCCACATCAACTTTTATGATGATTGTGGGAGTCATAGAAATTATTGCAGGCATAATTGTACTAAAAAAGCCCGAAATTGGAGGTTACATAGTTTCAGGCTGGCTAACACTTATTGCGCTTACCTTATTAATTGGCTTCAATTATGTAGATATAGCAGTCCGTGATATCGTAATGGCGATTTCAGCTTTATCAATGGCAAGAATATCTAAAATCATTGAATAAATATGGCCCAGTTAAAAAATCTTACCGAAGCAGAAATTATTGCACGAATTAAAGATGGAGAAAAGGTTCTCTATGAAATTATAGTCAGGCGCTTTAATCCCTATTTATATAAAATCGGAAGATCATACAACTACAACCATGAGGACACGCAGGATTTAATGCAAGAAACTTTCATTGATGCGTATAAGAATCTGTTACAGTTTGAAGGTCGTGCCAATTTTAAAACGTGGATTATCAGAATAATGATGAATAACTGTTTTAGGAAACGCGGAAAATCAAGTTATAGAAACGAAATTACCCAAGACACAAACGAATACTCCTCTCCAATGTTTACTAATATATCAAACGACACTGATAAGATAATTCAAAATCGTGAACTCAAGTATATTATTGAAAATGCCATAGGAAAAATTCCTTTCCCTTATCGCATGGTCTTTTCATTGCGAGAAATAAATGGATTAAATGTATCTGAAACGGCAAATATTTTAGGCATAAGTGAATCAAATGTAAAAGTCAGGTTGAACAGAGCAAAAGTAATGTTAAGGAGAGAAATAGAATATGCATATTCCGTTAGCGAACTCTTTGAATTTAATTTGATTTATTGTGAACCAATGGTAAAAAGTGTAATGAATAAAATTAATGAGTGCAGCATATAAAAAACAGGAAATGATAAAGTCAGAATTGAACGAAACTCTATCAAACAGGCTTATTTGTAGCAAAACAACAGAATTGAGTGATAGAGAGAAAATTAATAAAATAGAGCACTATTTTACTCAAATCATGGATACCCTTGGCCTTAATCTTTATGATGACAGTTTAATAGGGACACCAAGGCGAGTTGCAGAAATGTATATAAATGAAATATTCAGCGGATTAAACCCTGCTAACAAACCTGAGACTCGTCTTTTTGAAAATAAGTATGATTATAATAGAATGCTGATAGAGAAGAACATTACATTATACTCAACTTGTGAGCATCACTTTGTTCCTATAATTGGAATGGTACATATTGCTTATATCCCCGATAAGTATGTTATAGGATTATCAAAAATAAATAGAATTGTACAATTTTATGCCAAGCGCCCGCAAGTGCAAGAACGACTAACAATTCAAATTTCGACAGGATTAAAGGAAGTTTTGCAGCACAATAATGTAGCAGTTGTGATTGAAGCCAACCATTTATGTATTGCTTCAAGAGGAATTAAAGACACCAGCAGCTTAACACATACTGCAGATTATTCTGGACAATTTGAGAAGGAAACTATAAAGAAAGAATTCCTTTCTCATATTTTCAACAAAAGATAGTTTATAATGAACCGAGTTAAAATTCTATCCATTGAGCATCTAACCCATGATGTACTAAAAATTGTTACAAAAAAACCAGTATCAATACAATACCAACCCGGTCAGGCTGTGGACATAGCTATTAATAAACAAAATTGGAAGCAAGAGCGAAGATCATTTACTTTTACTTCTCTACCGGAAGACAAATTTCTAGAATTCACTATCAAAACCTATCCATCACACAAGGGTGTTACACAACAATTACTTACACTCACCAAAGGAGATGAACTGTTTCTTCACGGTATTTTTGGTAATATAATATATAAAGGTGAGGGTATTTTTATTGCAGGTGGATCCGGTATCACACCATTCATTGCTATATTAAAGCAGCTAGAAAAAGAAGACAAGGTAGGAAATAACAAACTCATTTTTGCTAATAAAACAAGAGCAGACATTATTCTCGAAAAGCAATTTCATAACCTCTTAGGTGATAATTTCATCAATGTACTATCAGAGGAAAAGATCCCATATTATGAACACGGTTATATTTCAACAGACCTAATTAAAAAATATTCTACTGAACATTCAAGATATTTCTATCTATGTGGCCCAAAACCAATGATACAGATATTAGAACAGAACTTATTGTATCTCGGTATTTCAGATAGTTATATCGTCAAAGAGGAATTTTAGTATAATGAAGGACGTGGTATAATAATAAACCCAATAGTATAACATCAGCAGCAACTTCAACTAATCATTCTGTATAGCTTTTGTAGGATAATTGTAAAAAAAAATAGATTTCTTTTCAATTTTTGTAACCAAAGTGATAATCACATCCTCTAACTATTTAAAGGCTTTAAAAATGAGCCACACTATAAACAAACGTTTAAATAAATCAACATCATGAGAACAAGATGGATTCTTTTTGGAATAGCTTCACTAATCATTATATCTCTATCGAACTGCAAAAAGGGAGATACTGGCACACATCAAGATGCAGGTGAGGGAGAATTGAATTTGCCTGTATTAGATGCAGCGCTGGTTAATCAAGGGAAAAATATATTCCGTTATGAAACATTTGGGGATGAAACTACTTGGACAGATGTTTTACAAATGAATCAAGTAATTCAAACTGCTGTAGATCCAACAACAGCGTTGAATGTCGGTTTAAAGGTAGATGCTTCTGCTTTACCAGCTGCCGTTGTTACAGGAATTCAAAATGGTTCAATTAGTTTAACTGATCCACAAACTACACTTGCTTTACTTCAATTAAATGCTGTGGTAGGCGTTAAAGGCCAGGTAAGCACAGCAAGTGACGGAACACTACAGTTAGACCGGGTAGGAATAACTTGTGCTTTATGCCACTCTACAGTTGATAATTCGTTTGCAGCAGGAATTGGGAATCGTTTAGATGGGTATCCTAATAGAGATTTAGACCCCGGTCTTATTATTTCCTTATCACCAGCATTAACACCTGCCCAAAAGGCTGTTTACTCATCATGGGGTAAGGGGATGTATGACCCAAGATATAATCAAGATGGGTTAAATAATCCTGTTGTGATACCTCCTGCATTTGGATTATATGGTTTACCCAAAGCAATCTTCACCGGGGATGGAGATTTTGAACATGAACCAGTTGGTCCTGTAGCCTATTGGAATCGTTATGTTTCAGTAACACAAATGGGCGGGCATGGAAGATTTAGTGACAGCCGCTTGGGTGTCAATGTTGACAATATGGGTAGTGGTGCTGATTTGGTAACTGATAAGTTGCCAGCTTTACAAGCATACCAATTCTCACTTGCAGCACCACAAGCTCCGTCAGGTTCTTTTGATGCAGTTGCGGCTGCAAGAGGAAAAGTTTTATTTAATAACAAAGCTCAATGTGCTACTTGCCACTCCGGACCAATGTTTACTGATGTTACAGATGGTGGGAGACTTCATAGTCAGGATGCTTCTGTAGCTACTGATAAAGATTACGTAGATCGCTCAGCTACAAAAAAATGGAGAGTTACTCCGCTTAGAGGAATATGGCAACATCCTCCATATCTTCACGATGGTTCTGCAGAAACTTTAACTGCAGTTGTTGATAAATACAACTCAACTAATGGTCTAGGTCTTACCAATCAAGAAAAAGCCGATTTGACTGAATATTTAAAATCGCTATAATCATATAGAGTCAATTTATGAATCTCTTGAGAACTTTTTTATTCTCAAGAGATTCGTGTTTTAATAATTAAATGTGTTTAAAAATTACTTCTGAAAACTAAACACATACTAAACAAGAATTAAGAATCTGTACAGATAAACAAATCAAACAATGACTCCCCTTGAGAGATTTTTCTTTTCTACGAAAACAATGACTGTATTGTTGTTCATTTTTGCTAGCGCTATGGGAGTAGCCACCTTTGTAGAAAATGACTTTGATACACATACTGCAAAAGTGATGATTTATAATGCAAAGTGGTTTGAGATATTGATGTTGTGGCTCATCATTATTTTTATCTTCAATATAAAAGTCTATAAGCTAACTAAAAGAGAAAAATGGCCCATCCTGATTTTCCACCTCGCATTCATCCTGATGTTTTTAGGCGGGGCAATAACACGTTATTGGGGTTTTGAAGGACAAATGCCAATAAAAGAAGGGGAAACCTCTAAGGAAATTATTAGCGACCTTACCTACATTAAAGTAAATATTAACAATGGCGTAAACTCTATTACCTATGATCAGCATCCTTATACAATGTCTTATTTTAATGAAAAGAATACAAAATGGCCATTTAGAAGAAGATTTAAAGAAAGTTATAGGATTGACAACAAAGAACTCAAAATAAAATCCATTGATTATATCCCTCTTGCTAAAGATTCCATTCAAAAGACAGTCTCGGGTCAAAAACTCCTAAATATCATAACAACAGGTCAAAGTGGAAGAGAGAACAACTACATTATTGATGGTAAGTCAAAAACTATAGGAGGTATTTTATTCAGCTTTAATAATCCAGTACAGGGAGCGGTACAATTGATAGAAAAAAAAGATAGTATATTGATTAATTCTCCCATAGAGATGCAATATCAGTCTATGAAAGGGCAACAATTAGGTGTAATTACCGATACGGCACTAATGACTCAACATTTTGGAACAATAAAAGCAAATGAGTTAAACCCTTTAGATTTTAGAACTCTTTATACAATTAATAATACAAATTTCATTATCCCTAATTCCTCATTCACCGGAAAAATTGTGTATTACAATGGTGATAAAAACAATATGGCCGATAAAAATCTTTTAAGTATAGTGAAGCTGGAAATTAGTTCTGGAAACAAAAAAGATACGGTAATTGTGCAAGGAGGGAAAGGTATAACTGCATATAGTGCTAACACCAATATCAATGAAATGAAAGTTTCAGTTGGTTATGGGTCAAAACTCAAAGAAACGCCCTTTTCGCTTCGTTGTGATGATTTTAAGTTAGACCGTTACCCGGGCTCTAATAATCCCTCCTCTTATGAAAGTAAAGTATCTGTTATTGATAATGGGAAAGAAATACCACATCATATTTATATGAATAATGTTTTAGACTATAAAGGTTACAGATTTTTTCAGGCAAGCTATTTTCCTGATGAATCAGGCACCATCCTTTCTGTTAACCAAGACTGGTGGGGATCAAAAATCACTTATACCGGTTACTTCTTTTTATTCCTTGGAATGCTTTTTACACTTTTTAAAAGACAAACTCAATTTTGGAAATTGAATGAAAAATTGAAAGCTATACATAGAAAAGTTTTGATACTAATCCCCTTAATTTTGGCCATCACGTTTGCTAGTGCTCAAAATTCAGGACAACTAAAATTTGGTAAGACACACACTCAAACGAATGCCGAACAATTTTTAAATCCGGGAGAATTGGGAGGTAAAATTATAAGTGCAAGCCATGCAGATAAGTTCGGGCACCTACTGGTTCAGGATTTTCAAGGGAGAATTAAGCCAATGGATACGCATACACTAGAATTACTACGTAAGATTTATAAAAAGGATAAATATGACAATTTATCGTCTGTTCAATGGTTTTTATCTATGCAACTCGACCCGGCTTACTGGTTTGACCAACCATTAATATATATAAGCAAAAAGGGTGGTAATATGCTTGTTAAAGAAACGGGAGCCAATGCAGATGGTTACACAACTTTTGCCAATTTAACAGGTACCAACGGTGAGTTCAAACTACAAAATCAGTATAGAGCAACTTTTAGCAAACGAAAAGCTGATCAATCAAACTATGATAAAGAATTAATAAGTGCAACCGAGCGATATAATATATTCAGCAATATTATTTACGGAAATTTTACTAAGATTATTCCGGTTAAAAATGACCCGTCACATAATTGGAGAAGCTGGGTTTATAAAACTGAGCATAATACTATTGCACTGGATTCAACCGCCTATGCATTTATTGCCATTTATTTTAATAGTGTTAAACAAAGTTTACAAACAGGGACATGGGAAAATGCTAATAAAATTCTAGCAAGTATTAGCAACTTTCAAAAAAAATGGGGCAAGGATATAATTCCATCTGATAAAAAAATTAATTTAGAAATTCTGTATAATCATGCAAATATTTTCTTATGGCTGATGATAGCTTATAGCCTTATAGGAGGGGCGATGGTAATACTTGGTTTCGTTGAATTATTAGCAAATGCTTCTAAAATTAATTATGCCGCTCGGGTTTTTACTAAAGTATTACTCAGCATTATGATTCTTGCATTGGCAGTACAGTTTTTAGGACTTGGTGCTCGGTGGTATTTATCGGGTCATGCACCTTGGAGTAACGGCTATGAAGCAATTATTTTCATTTCAGCAATTGGCGTATTAGCAGGGTTGTTACTTTACAGAAATAGAAATGCATTTATTCCTGCTGCTGGTGCATTGGTTGCAATGATTATGATGGGCTTTGCACATGGTGGCTCTATGCTTGATCCTCAGATTACACCTTTGGAACCAGTATTAAAATCTTATTGGTTAATGGTGCATGTAGGGATTATTACTTCTAGCTATGGCTTCTTTGGTCTATCATCTCTTGTTTCTGTAATCTCTCTAATTTTGTTTTGTATTAAACCTACTGTAAAAATTCAAAACTCAATTCAAGAATTGACAATTGTAAATGAAATGACTGCTGAGATTGGATTGTTTGCACTTACTATCGGAACCTTCTTAGGCGGAATATGGGCTAATGAGAGCTGGGGGCGCTATTGGAGTTGGGATCCAAAAGAAACCTGGGCCTTTATATCAATAATATTTTATGCGGCAATCTTACATTTCAGGATGGTGCCGGGACTGAAAAGTAAATGGACTTTTAACGTAACAGCTATGTGGATGATTTGGACAATTATTTTTACTTACTTCGGAGTGAACTACTACTTAACAGGATTACACTCTTATGCCGCCGGAGATCCAATGCCAATACCAAATTGGATTCCCATTACTGCAGGTTTAATGATCGTTCTATCTTTAGCCTCTTATATGCTAAAACAGAAATTCGCTGTTAAATCCTGAGGCAGTTGTAAGTCCCCCATTTTTCCTACAGGGTAAAACTGTGCATAACTTTTTACATACACTTCATATCTGGTACTTTTAAGGCATATTTGACACTTATTCATTTCATCCTTTCTTAAAAGCACAAGGGTTAATGTGAATAATCTTTCTTAGGGTCAAATTTTGGAAGGCTATCGTCGTTGGGTACATCCTGATTCATCTCCGGCATAAAGGGCAAGCCCGCCACTCGCTGCATGTAAATAGAATCTTTAAGAATTTTAAACTGTATAATTAATTCCATTTCAACTTTCGTCCTGTCTTTATTTGAGAAAGACAGCTTTCTTGCATTATCTTGATTTCCTATAATGTATTCTTCGGCACCGGTAATCACAAAAAACTTTTGCCCATTTCTGACAAAATAAAATAGGGGATTTTGTTTGCTTAAATATCCGCTTTGATATTATTCCTTATAAGTCGTTGCCCGAAAGGTTATATAAGTTTCTTCAAAAGGCACCTTGTCAATATTTATCTCATTCACACAATCCTTGCAAGCCGAAGAATCTAAAAAAATATTTGTGAGGCTGTCTAATAATTTAGATGGTTTGTAGTAAGTAGATGTTGGCGTAACATCATCACTAAATTGAGATTCTTGGTTATTACCATTGCAAGAAAATAAACCACTTGTAATGAATAATAATATTATAACCCAACTTATTTTAATTCTTTTCACGCAATTACATTTATTATTTTATTTTAGCCACATTCTTCATATACCATTGCAAATATTCTCTTAACGCAAAACTTTTCATACAGGTGCGTAACCTGAAGGTTGTCAAAATATACGTGCTCATCGCTTTCATATCGTGTTCATTGCCTTGCCGTTCTTGGAACAGTTACCGCTAAAGCAAAATACTATGTTCGTGTCAGGGTAAACATGCATAATCGGATTTTTATCATCGTGGAAGAGGCAACATACCAATTTGTTGCGGTTCGGCTGTAATCCGTAGTGATGCAATACAGTGAGAACTGACAGCTTTTGAAGGCTCTCTTTTACCTCCATTTTTTTTGCTTTTATAGCTGAAAAAATATTTTGTGCAATTTTTTCAATTGCAAAGATAATATTTAATTTCTTTTATCGTATATTATGGTTTTTATATTTCGCAATTAGTTTCTTTTACAGAAATTAGAGCAATATCTTTTTTATCTTTGTAGAAATTTTGAGCGTATGCAAACAGGAACGATAATTAAGCGAATACGAGAGGATAAAGGCTTGATGCAAAAAGAAGTTTCGGCTCATTTGAGTATTGGCAATAGTAATTACAACAAGCTGGAAAATGGGCATAGGGATTTGTCGGTGGACGAACTCCAGAAGCTTGCTATCCTTTTTAATATGACCACTGATGAGATTTTGAACTATGGCAATGTTGTACCTACTGCCGTTAAAGTGGAGGGTAAGCCTGATTTTGAGAAGTTGCACTTGATTAACCAACTTCAAGAAGACGATAAACAAACGGTTTATAAAATCATTGACACGATGCTGACCAAGCAAAAGTTTCAGACATTTTTTGAGCAAAATTTACAAATAGCAAAATAAGACAGCATGTACACGACATATCATTTAACATCGGCACAAGAGGTAAGCACGGATATTTTGGATGCTATTAAGGCTACCTTTAAATCCAAGCCCATCACTATTATTGTGGAAGAGGACGACAGCGATTTTGAACTAACGGCAGATATGAAAATCGTTTTGGATGAACGCCTGCAGGAAGACGAAAGCACTTATCTTACTGCAGAACAGTCTATCAACCAACTCAACAAAAAGTATGGCTTATAAAATTATCGTTTCTCCAAGAACCCAAAAAGAAATTGAAAATGCCATTGATTACTACGCTTTGTACAGCGTGGATGCTCCTGCAAATTTTATTGCCGCACTCAAAGAAGCATATAGCACTTTAGAAACTAACCCATTTTTCAGGGTTCGTTACAAAAACATCCGTGCTTTAAAGATTAAGAAGTTTCCACATTCCCTGTATTTTGTTATCAATGAAGATAAAAACACGGTTCGGGTGCTATCTTGTTTTCACAACAAACGCAATCCGAAGAAAAGACCGAGAATATAAATTTTTTAATTGATGTATCAACTTTATATCATCGCTTAGGTTTTGTTTCTCGGAACTTAGTTCATCTCCATCCCAATCAGGTGACATAAAATGATGGTCGCTAAAAGTGTCGTTTTCAATTAATTTATTAAGAACATCTCTTAAAAATTCAGCTCCCTTTTTATTAAGGTGCATTTCTACCGTTTCTCCTTGCTGGTCAAGCTCAATTGTAAATACCTTTCCCATAGTTAATTATTTTAAAGGTGTATATTTTTTAGGCGAACCATCTAAAAAGAACTTTACTTTTTCAAATGAAGGATGTCCGTTATACCAAATGTCAACGTGGGGCCTTCAAACCCTTTCTTATACATTCCGCCTTTATCAAGATAATAACGAGTGCCGTTAGGGCTAAAATAAGAACCTTTCCCTGTTAAAGGATCAAATCCTTTCGTTGTAAATCCTTTAGCCTTAAACATTTTATCTATTTGACCAAATGTTTTTCCTTTAAATGGATTTGAAGTTACCGTCTTACTTGCAATTCCTACAATGTAGCCTCTATGCTATCTATAACCTCCTTTTTACCATTAATATTTTTAACAAAAACAAACTCCAAGCTATCAAATTTCAAGTTAGTATAACCAACAACTTGATTCATTTTATCAAGCTCAGCGACTTTAACACTATCGAATGAATAAAAATTACTTTGAAAAGTTACGAAAGCAAATTTCTTTTCAGAATTATCTTTACCCCTTACCTCAATAAAATTTATTGACGCATAATCGTTATAGTCGAAATTGTATTTTGCAATTCCATATTCTGAAGCAACTTCTCCAGTCAACGAAGAACAAACAATGTTCTCATAAAGAGATTCTGCTATATTGTCCCAGTCACCGTAAGCCTCACCCTCTTTCCATTTTATTTTTGCTTTTTCAAGCCAAGGAATTATTGCGAGCAATGCTCCTCTGAATATTGCTAATAATTGGGTTACTGAAGTCTTCCAGTTATTGTTCATAGTTATTTCCCCCATATTTGATTTAGAAGATTTAGCTGCTCTTGTGTTGGAGCTACTTTAGGTCCAAATCCTTGCCCAGGGATTACTGATTTAGCCCTATCTTTGGTTACACCCCATATTACTTTTCCAACTTTATCAGTAATAAAAATTCTACCCTGACCGCCTTTTACAACGCTATTTGCCGAGCCTGTTAAAGTCTTGACTAACTGCCCACTTCTACCTCCACTTAAAACAATGTCTGAGCGTATTGCAAGATTACCTGCCCCCTTAGCGGCATTAGCTTTCTTCCTTCGCCATCCATTTATCTAAAGGAACTCCATATTCTTCAAAAGCAATTTGCTTACATGTTTCGATATCGTTTTGCAAATAATCCTTCACACATTTCCCTCCTTCATAAATGTACAAGTATGACCCTACTTCAGGATAATCTTCCTCTATCCTAAATCTTTTTTCGTTATGACTCGTTTCTAAAATTTTAAAATTCATTGTTTCTATGGTTTAGGATAAATTCTATGAGTACTAGGAATAGCATCTTTCCACTTCCCATTTTTGAAAATTTCCAAATGAATATGTGGTGCATCTCCATGAGGATTTCTGATATCAAACCTCATTTTTCTTAGACCATCTTTTGACATGAAAATGTTATCACCTGCTTTGTTTGTTACAACTTTATAATCTTTACCCAACCATGATTTTGCTTGCTTAGCAGCGTCATCTACAAGGTTTGCTCCCTCCTTACCTCCAAAATACTTTTTTATCAGGCCTAACCCATTAAACATACGAGATGGGCTGATAAAAGGAACAGGTCCTCCGATAGGCACAACACCTATTAAATCTCCTTTAGAATTATATCTTCCTCTACCTACAATACCTCCCTGTAAATAGTAACTCAACTGCCCAAAATAGCCATCGAAATCATTAATATGTTTAGGAATATTTTCATATTCCTGTTTTAGTTTTTCTATTTTGAGATTTTGTTTGGGGTGCGGTGGTTGTACGGGATCGCCACCATCATTCGCACCATACGCTAACTGCCGCTCAATTAACTCTTGGTTTACTTCATTAAGTTTACTGTTCACAACAAACGTTGCTACACTTGTAAACGCCGTGATTCCCGCAATTAATGAACTTGAATTTGAAAAGACATCTCTTATGGCGCCAAAAAATCCACTACCTCCACTGCAACCGCAACCCATTATCTTCGGCAAGTCCTCTATAGCGTTTAATATACTGCCTCCACTCGGGTTAGTAAAGTTCACCGGATCGTTGCCCATTCCTGTATAACCACTTGCAAATTCATCGTAAGGGTCTGACTGCCAAAACCTGCCTATCTGCGCATCGTAGCTGCGTAAGGCAAAATCATGCCAGCCTATATCCTCATCGTACTCAGCGTAATTGCCCTGGTACAGGTAATTATTTTTCAAAGAGCCTTCAGCAAGATAACCTAATTTTTTGGATGATAGCGATGCTATCTTTAAGCCATAAGCATAGTAATGGTTCTCTTCTATTATCCGCCCGCGCAGGTGCGTAACCTGAAGGTTGTCAAAATATACGTGCTCATCGCTTTCATTGCTTACATATATGTATGCGTAACCGTTCTTTGGCGCTTTGGCGGCTATAACCGTGTTTCCGCCAAACTGCAAACAACCACCAAAAAACTAAAACAAAAAAACTAATTGCAGTAAAATAACAAAGTAATTTACTATCTCACTTTAAAATATATCCAGTCTGAATAAAATTCTTCACTTTTTGTATCTGGACTTCCTGATATTAAAATTCTGACTTTAGCCCTATATCTTCCCTTATTAAAAGCATAATACCCGGCAACACTCTTATTGAATACAATAGGTTTATTTGTTGATAAGGTGTCAAATAACTCGTTGCCCAATGAATCATAACATCTTCCTCCATGGTCATTAACCTCCGTTCTAATTTTTGCAGCCGAATATTTCTTATCATGAAGTTTCTCAATTATCCAAACTCCATTATTTTCACTTGAATCATATTCTTTTATACTGTACGACCAATTAATACAATGTGGGAAAATTATTTTTTCAATACTGCCTTTTGTCATATCAATTGTTACTGAAAAACAAAAACCATTAATATCATTTTTCTTATTAAATGGGCCATTTAATTTTACTTCAATTACACCAGGTTGCGCAAACAATCCCTGTTGTTCTATTAACAATGATGTAGCTATAAAAAAAATAATTTTAAGGATATTCATGCTACCTATTTTTTATTTATCAATTCATCCATGATTTTAATTGTATCATTAAAATCCTTTTTGTAGTATTCCTTACCCTCTTCCGGCATTTGATTGTAATATTTAGTTAGATTCTTTTTATTCGTCTTAATTTGCTCTTTCTCAACTTTTTTAACTCCCTCAATTTTGGGCAATGTTGTATTTAAGTACTGCTTGGTATAACTTATCACTTCTGTTTCACCATCCCACCCATAATGAGTGTAAATTTCTCCACTATTTATCATTACATGCCCTCCTATTTCGTGATAAATACTCCTTGTTAAGAAACCAAAACTTATCAATCCCCAGCCAAATTGCCTAAGTACATTCGCTCCAAAACTTGTTACGGATTTTCCACCGGACATTTTCCAAGTTATATGGCCTGCTTGCTTTTCATCTACTGCCCATTTACTTAAATTTTTATTTGAAAGTTCATTGGGATAATGCTCCATCATTCCTTTAATAGCTCCGTCAAGATTACCGTCATTTATACGATTTCTTGTTTCTTCTTCTATTGAATTAACCTTACTGTTGATTATGAGATTGGCTGCGTTAACTCCTCCACTTCGTACAATGTTCAAAAAAATCCCATCTCCTTGATTGAAGTTAATTCCACTTGCTAATCCAACAGCCGCCCCAACTGCTGCTCCTTTTAGCCAGCCTTTATCATCGCCTGTTGCCATGCCTATAATACCGCCAACAAGAGCTCCACCTATTGTGGTTACTGCAGTATTGAATAAAATG
>CAZBBO010000025.1:35441-37121 GCA_964490345.1 uncultured Ferruginibacter sp. | reverse complement strand
TTACAGACGACACACAAAAGAAAGCCCTACGCCAACAGATAAACACCAAAATACGGGAACTCTTAGATTCTGCCGAGCAGTTTGCAGGCTACAAAATAGACTTTGACTTTAAACTCTTTTTCTCTGAAGTTTGGCGGGAGAAAAATGGTTTTGATGTTGTGATTGGAAATCCACCTTATGTTAGACAAGAATTATTTAAAGAATATAAGCCCTACTTACAGCAAAACTACTCAAGTGTTTATGACGGCAGAGCTGATTTATATACATACTTTGTTAAGAAAGGATTTGATATTCTTCACAATCAAGGTGTTTTGTCACTAATTACATCTAACAAATTTATTGTAAGGGGATATGGTGAAAAGCTAAGGAATCACCTATCATCCGATAAAGCCATTAGAACGCTTATAAACTTTGGTGAGTTGCCAGTTTTTAAGGCTTCTGTTGACTCTTCAATAATAATTGCTCAGAATAGGAAGCCAAATAATGTAGACCATTTAATTTATGCTCAAGCTACCCAAAAGGAACATTTTGAAGACATAAATAAATTTCTTTCAAACAGCAGTAACACAAAAAAAATATCAGATTTGAAAGAATCTTGGGTTTTTAAAGACCAAAACTCTATGCGTGTTTTGGATAAGCTAAATGGGATTGAAAACAAACTAAGTGATGTTTTTGAAATTTTTGGTGGAATAAAGACTGGGTGTGATGAAGCCTTCATTATAGATTTTACGGTAAGGCAAAGTCTGATTGAAAAAGATAAAAATTCCGAAAAGCTCATTAAGCCTTGGTATAGGGGTCGAGATATACAAAAATGGTGTTCAGTTCCAGATTTGTTTGTTATTTATATACCACAAAATGAAATCGATATTGAAGATTTCCCCGCAATCAAAGAACATCTTAGCACTTATAAAAGGATGCTTGAAAATAGAGCTACAAATCAAAAATGGTTTGAGTTACAACAACCACAAAAAAGATTTACTCAACTTTTTGAATCTGAGAAAATAATCTACTCTGAAATTGCAACAGAAATGAGAGCTCTACTTGATAAAGGTAAAGCATATGGCACAATGAAAATGTTTTTTATTCCATACAATCCAACAGTATTAGCAATATTAAACAGTTCACTTTTTGATTGGTATGCAAGAATGAATTTTTCATCACTTGGTGACCCTTGGAATGGTGGTAGATTAGAATTCAAGACTATTTATATGTCTAAAGTTCCAATACCACTTTCTTATAAAAGTGAGCATAAGCACATTGAACTACTAATAAACTATTTGGCATACCTAAAGACAAGTCACTCTGAGTTGCCATATATGTTCTTTGAGCAGTTGTTAAATTCACTTGTCTTTGAACTCTACTTCCCCTCCGAAATCAAAGCCGCAGGCAAAGAAATCTTAAAGCATTTGGGAGATTTAAAGCCCATAACACCTCTCCGCCCTTCGGGCACCTCTCCTCAAGGAGAGGTGCAAATGAGCGAAGAAGAAAAGCTGGCGATTATTCAAAGCGAGTTTGAGCGTTTGTATGACCCCAATCACCCTGTTCGTTTTGCCATAGAAACCTTGGATAGTGTGGAGGAGGTAAGGATAATAAAGGAAGCCTTAAAATGAGTTATGAGTTATAAATTATGAGTTATGAGTTATAAATTATGAGTTATGAGTTATAAATTATGAGTTATGA
>CAZBBO010000025.1:0-35341 GCA_964490345.1 uncultured Ferruginibacter sp. | reverse complement strand
AGCGAAGCAGAGAAAAATTATTTGGAAAGCTTGAAAATGATAGAACAAAAAACGAGGAAGAAGTGATGAGTTATAAATTATGAGTGATGAGTTATGAGAGATAGAACGCTGATGACACAGATAGAGCAGATAATCGTTGATAAAATCAGTGTAAATCAGCCAGATCAGCGTTATCTGCGTGCTATAAAAAGCAAGGTCAAGTATCATAAAATAAGAAATTAATAAATGCGTATAAAAAAGGTTGAAATAAGGGATTACAAGGCATTTTACGGCAAAAATGAGTTTAACGTAGAAGGCAAAAACCTGTTAATCTATGGTGAAAACGGAAGCGGTAAAAGTTCCTTTTACTATGCTTTGAAAGACTTTTTTCAATCTTCAACCGAAACTTTGAGCTATGATGAAACCGAAAATATTTTCCTGACCAAAGCCCAAAAAGGCAAAGGATTTATAAAGGTAACTTTCAATCCAGACAGAAGCGGAGCAGCCAATGACAAAACCTACACAGTCAAGAAAACGTCAAAGGATACCTATACCGCAGCGGTTTTGCACAAAAAGCGGGTTCAGAGGTTAATTGGACATTCTACCTCGCATCAACTTATGTGGTATATTGACAGTTTAGTGCTTCGTAATCCGCTTCTTCGCAAAGCCACAAACTGTTAATCTATATAAAGAAATCAGCCAAACCATTAATGCTTAGCTAAAGACGTTGTTGCATTCGTTGGCACATTTCACTTTTCCAACTATTAAAGTTACCGGCAATAATTTGATTACGTGCCTCCTTCATCAGCCATAAATAAAAAGATAGATTATGCACACTGGCAATTGTTAAGCCAAGGTATTCTCCACTCTTTAATAAATGTCTTAAATAGGCTTTGGAATAATAACTACTCATAGTTCCTTCAAGCGATTCATCTATTACACTAAAATCCTTTTCCCATTTTTTATTATCAATATTTAGCACACCATTTGCAGTAAATAGCATGGCATTACGCCCATTTCGAGTTGGCATCACACAATCAAACATATCCACCCCCATACTTATACATTCAAGCATATTCCATGGGGTACCCACGCCCATCAAATAGCGCGGTTTGTTAACGGGTAAATTATCGCAGCACAAAGCACAAATTTCATACATCATTTCCATGGGTTCACCAACGCTTAAACCACCAATAGCATTTCCCATTGCCTCCTTACTACTTACATATTCACAGGATGCTTTTCGCAAATCATGATGCACTCCTCCTTGTACTATGGGAAATAAATTTTGAGAATAATGATACCGACCAGAGGTTGCACTAAAGCGTTCAAAACATCTGTCTAACCACCGATGTGTTAATTCCATTGATTTCTTTGCATACGTGTAATCACTACCTCCCGGAGGACATTCGTCAAACGCCATAATGATATCTCCTCCAATTGAGCGCTGAATATCCATTACTTTTTCCGGCGTAAATAAATGCCTGCTACCATCTATATGCGACTGAAAAATCACTCCTTCTTCAGTTAACTTTCGAGTACCGGATAGGGAAAACACCTGATAGCCTCCACTATCAGTAAGTATTGGCCCATGCCATCCGTTAAAAAGATGCAATCCTCCTGCTGCTTCAAGCACCTCAATACCCGGCCTAAGGTAAAGATGATATGTATTACCTAAAATAATCTGAGCCTTAACCTCCTTTTCTAATTCTTTAACTGTTACTGCTTTTACAGATCCCACTGTACCCACCGGCATAAATATTGGCGTTTCAATATCCCCATGATCAGTAGTAATAATGCCTACTCTTGCCTTACCTACCTTGTCATTGTGTTGAATTGTAAAAGAAAGTGCCGCCATATTAAAAATTCAGCAGCAAAAATAAGATATTGCATCTCGCAAATGAAGTTGTTTTGAACACAACTACCCTTTTAGAAAACATTTACTTTTGCACCTATGAATATCGGAGCGTTTTTAGTACACTGGCAACTAACAATCTTTATTCTGTTTTGTACAATAATATTTATCCAATTATTTTACTATTTGTTCTTTTTTGCCAGATTATCTTTTTATAACCCTAAAAGAAGTGAGAGTGAACAGTGTCATCCTGTGAGTGTTATTATCTGTGCCCGGGATGAAGCTGAAAATATCGCCCGTAATCTTCCCGGAAGCCTTGTACAGAACTATCCTTCTTCTCACGAGGTGATTGTGGTTAACGACAACTCATACGATGAAACAAAATATTTGCTTGAGGAGCTCCATAAACAATTCAGGCAATTAAAAGTTGTTGAATTATCTCAAGAGGCTAAAATGATTCCCGGAAAGAAATTTCCATTAAGTATAGGCATTAAGACAGCCCGTTACGAAATTGTTTTGCTAACAGATGCAGATTGTGTGCCCGCATCCGAAAACTGGATTCAAACCATGCAATCAGCATATACACCTCAAACAGAAATTATTCTTGGTTATGGAGCCTATGCAAAAAAGAAAGGATTTTTAAATAAGGCAATCCGGTGGGAAACCTTCCATTCTGCTTTGCAATATTTAAGCTATGCTTTAGTAGGAATTCCATACATGGGCGTAGGCAGGAATCTTAGTTATAAGAAGGAATTATTTTTTAAACAAAAGGGATTCACTTCACACAATCATATTCCGGGGGGTGATGATGATTTGTTTATAAACAAAGTGGCAACCGGTAAAAATACTCGTATCGAAATTCTTCCGGATAGCTTCACTATTAGTAAACCTGCAAATACCTGGACAAAATGGATTAAACAAAAAAAACGTCATTACACAACCGGCAAATTTTATAAGCCGATACACAAATTCCTACTTGGCACCTACTCCCTATCTCAGTTTTTACTATATCCGTCCTTTATAGCTGCACTCATCTTTTTTAATTGGAAACCAGTATTAATAATCTTTATTGGCAGGTTAGCAATTCAATCTATCGTGCTATTTAAATCAATGAAAAAACTTAATGAACTGGATTTATTTCCATTATTTTGGTTTTGGGATTTATGGATGTTCTTCTACTATCTCATCTTTGCCAGAAGCTTAATAAGAAAACCACAACCCACCTGGAAATAAATGGAAAGTATTTTAAAATATTTTACGGATTTTACCCCAACACAGCTACAACAACTTAAAGAGTTAAAGCCTTTATATGAGGAGTGGAATACAAAGATTAATATCATAAGCAGAAAAGATACTGCACCCTTTTATTTACATCATGTACTTCATTCATTGGCTATTGCGGTTCAATTTGAATTTTCTTCAGGTATGGAAGTTATGGACTTGGGCTGTGGTGGTGGTTTCCCTGGCGTTCCATTAGCCATATTATTTCCACACACAAATTTCATGCTTGTGGATAGCATTAATAAAAAACTAATGGTGGTTAACGAGGTAACAAAATCTTTAAACATTTTAAATATAACCACAAGGCATACACGAGCGGAAGATATAAAAGACAAAAAGTTTGATGTAGTTGTTTCTCGTGCAGTAGCATCTCTTGGGGATTTATGGCGCTGGAGCAAACCGCTTATTCGCAAATCAACTACACATCCCAATGGATTCATTTGTTTAAAGGGTGGCGATTTATCGGCAGAAATCTCTGCAAGTCATTGCAAGCCTTATATCTGGGAAATTAACACCTTTTTTAAAGAACCTTTTTTTAAAGACAAATTCCTTCTTTACCAAAAAAGATAACGGCTTCCAAACTATCTCTTTTTCAAAATCATTTTAAAGTCTTCCATTAAACAAATAGAGGAGGGAGTAATTATTCCTTATTCATCCAGATATTGTTTTTTCTATTCACATCTGCCATTCGCCTGGTTGTATCAATTTCAACAGATTCAATTTCGTCCGCACCATTGCCTAATACCACATCATAGGTTGGGTGAGTCCATCGCCATGCGTCATGCACAGTACGCCCCCCCGATTGCTCAGCCGTTTTTGCACCTAACATCAAGTTAAGCGGAACATAATGAACACTGGTTTTCCCACTTTTATATTTTACCAATAAATCAATAGGCATTGGCATTAATCCCACCCGGCGTAACCTTGCTACCTGTTTATTATTTAAAATAAAAACCGAATCAATTCCATAATCTATCGTCTTTGTAGTATTAATCCAGTATTGTTTATACCAAAACAATTGTATCCCACTCAATTTTTGAGCAAGAGCAAAAAAATCATCATCAGTTGGGTGGGTAAATTTATACCGGTTATAAAACTCAAGTAAGATTTTATCTCTCATTTCAGCGCCAACAATATATCCAAGCTGTTCTAAAAAAACCTCTCCTTTTGAATAAGCTGCCTGCCCATAAGCATAATTCGTTTCAAAATGATCAGCATGTGTTGTTAAGGGTTCTTCAAAACCTGAAGCTACTATATCGTAATAGCTTTCATAGGCTCCTGCATGGTTGGTAGGAAGAATTTCTACCATAGACTGAAGATACCTGTTCTGAGGTTGCTTCGCCAACCTATCTCGATACGCCTGTATGGAAGTAGTGTTATTGATATAGTTTGCCACAAGGGTTTCGGAAAAATTAGTAAAGCCTTCATCCATCCAATAATAAATACTTTCATTAAAGCCCAAAACCATTTGATACCATGAATGCATCAATTCATGAAAAGCCGTGCCTAAAGACGCATTAGTAATAAGGGTAGCCATGGCGTATTCCATTCCACCATCTCCGCCTTGAACAAAAGAATATTGAGGATAAGGATATTTCCCAAATTTTTTTTCAATAAATGGAAATGCCAATTCAGCTTTATCAGCAAGAAGTATCCAACTGCTATCATAATTTAAATCTCCGGGCTTTTCTTTATATACGATATGCATGACAACATCATTTTTCAACCTCCTAACCAAATGAATATAGCCTGTGTCTGCAGCCCACATAAAATCATGAATATTTTTTCCTGAGAATTTCCATGTGCGTGTAGCCGCACCTGTAGGTTTTAATGCCGAACCGGGAGTATCGTATCCCCAGCCAATTTCTGCAGCATTGGACAATACACCTGACCCGGCAAGTTTATAGTGCTTATCTATGGTAATATTTACATTATATTCACCCCACACACCATAAAACTCTCTGGCTACATATTGTTCTGTGTGCCATCCCTTTTCATCATATTCGCATAATTTAGGATACCACTGGCTCATGCTGTATCGCACTCCATTTTTTGGATTATCTCTTCCGGTTCGCCTGATTTGTAACGGTACTTGAGCATCATAATTCATTTGCATGTTAATACTCCCATTAGGCAAAAGCGGCTGCTTTAACTTTACTTCTAAAATAGTTTCGTGATAGATAAATTCCAATGCCTGCCCATTAACTTTTATTGATTTTATTTTTTGATATCCAATTTCATCCACATTTAAATTGGCAATTCGGTCTTTTACCCGTGAATCCCAATCAGCGCTACCGCGTATTCTGAGTTTTCCCAATTCTTGCGACCTAGCATCCATGCTGCTTCCGGGCTGAAAGGCATTAAGATATAAATGGAAGAATAATGTATATAAGGTATCTGGTGAATTGTTGCTATAAACTAACTTTTGAGTTGCCGTAAAACGATTCTTGGTAACATCCATTTTCACGTCCATATCATACCGCACCTGTTGTTGCCAATGCTTAGGCTGCGCAGTAAGAACGAAAGAAAGCAATAAAGCGGCCAATAGCAACACATACTTCATAACATAGATATTAAAAGGGGAAATTAAATGAAAAAGGTTTAAAGAAATCAAAAAGAGGGTATTGATTCAATCCTTTCCGGCTACCACAATTACAATTTCTCCTTTAACCGACTTATTATTAAAATAATCATACAATTCCTGTAGTGATCCCCGCTTATTTTCTTCAAATTTTTTTGTTAACTCCCTACTTACTGCTGCACGGCGTAAGGGACTAAAATACTCTCCTAATTGCGCTAATGTTTTTACCAATCGCATAGGGCTTTCATAAAAAATAATAGTACGTTCCTCTTCTGCCAATTGAAGCAAACGAGTATGCCTACCCTTTTTTAGTGGTAAAAATCCTTCAAAACAAAATCTATCCATAGGCAACCCGCTATTAACTAAGGCCGGAACAAATGCAGTAGCTCCGGGCAAGCACTCAACGGTAATATCTTTTTCGATACAAGCCTTCACAACCAAATAGGCAGGATCGCTTATACCGGGTGTTCCGGCATCAGTAAGAAGAGCAACCCTTTTTCCACCCAGCATTTGTTCGGCCAAATGCTCTGCAATCCGATGTTCATTGTGCTGATGATAAGGAGAAAGCGGTTTTCTAATTTGATAATGATTCAATAGTACCGCAGAGGTGCGTGTATCTTCTGCTAAAATTAAATCCACCTGCTTTAACACCTCAATGGCTCTAATGGTAATATCACCTAAATTACCTATGGGGGAAGGCACCAAATAAAGCATAAAAAAAATGAATTAACCTACTAAAGACACTTCAAAATTTTCCATTACCTGATTAGATAATAATTTTTTTGCAGCTTCGGAAGCAATTGAAGTGGCGTGTTCAGGAGAGTCTGCCTCAATATGTAAATCAATATGTTTTCCGATTCGCACATCTTGAATTCCATTTAACCCCAAACTCTGCAAGCCGCCTAACACAGCCTTACCTTGTGGATCAAGCAAATCTTTTAAGGGCATTACTTTTACCTGAACTATGAACTTCATACTTGTTTATTAAAAACCAAAGATAAAATAATATAAGCTATAAATATTACCGGAACGGCCAACCAGCCTAATGTTAATGATGCCACAATACCAATTATCAATAAAAGATAGCGAGATAAATTTCCTGAAAAAGCATAATGCTTAAACTTCATTGCCAGCATAGGCAAATTGCTTATCATTAACCAACTCACCACAACAATAATGGTATATAACACCCATTTATTTAAAAGAAGCGCAACTATAAATTCGCTCGATTCTCCAAAATAAATTAACGGAAAGGATGCGATAAATAATCCTACTGCAGGAGTTGGTACACCTTTAAAGCCATATTGCTGTGAGGTGTCAATATTAAATTTCCCTAATCGGTATGCAGCAGCTACAGCAATAAGTAATGCAGGCAATAACCAAATCATTGAAATATTTACTCCGTCAACATCGGACACATAAGCCATTCTTAAAAACTGGTACATAATCAGCGCAGGAGCCACACCAAAACTAACCACATCAGCCAATGAATCTAATTGCTTACCTAAATTGCTGGTAGCGTTAAATAACCTGGCAACAAAGCCATCCAAAAAATCAACAACAGCCGCACAGCCAATAAAGATAGATGCTAAACGCAAATTTTCAGAAACAGCTACCAACTGAACACCCTCATCATCATACCTCAAAACCAGCCCATTTTGTAGAATAAAAATTACAGCTAAACAACCAAATACCAAATTGATAAGCGTAAATAAATTAGGGATATGCTTCAAAATAATTTAGTTTATGAAGTTTATTTTCCTTTTTTCATTAAGGATTCAATATCCTCCACAGTTATTGGAATATCCTTCATCAGGTCTTTATTTCCTGACCTGGTAATCCAATAATTATTTTCAATACGAATTCCCATTCCCTCTTCTTCTATATAAATACCGGGTTCAATTGTAAATACCATTCCTGCCTTTATAGGCTCTGTTACTGTGCCCAAATCATGAACATCTATACCTAAATGGTGTGAAATTCCGTGATAGAGATATTTTCTATAGGCTCTGTTTTCCGGATCTTCATTTTTTATATCTGATTTTTTTAACAGCCCTATTTTATTAAAAATTTCTGTAGCCCTGTTCCCTACTTTATTGGTATAATCTAAAATACTAATTCCGGGTTTCAAAATTGTGGCACAATACCGGTGCAAATCCAAACATGCATTATATACGGTTTTTTGACGGCGGGTAAACTTACCATTCACAGGTATCGTTCTAGTTAAATCAGCGCAATAACCACCATACTCAGCGCCAAAATCCATCAAAACTAAATCACCGTCCTTACACTCCTGATTATTATTTACATAATGCAGGATACGTGCATTATCTCCACTGGCAATGATAGAACTATATGCTGGGCCAGCCGAGCGGTTGCCAATAAACGAGCGCCATATCTCTGCCTCTATCTCATATTCCATTACTCCCGGTTTAATAAACTCTAACAAATGCCGGAAGGTATTTTCTGTAATCTTCATTGCCCTTTGCATCACTTCAACCTCAAGTGCAGTTTTCACTGCTCTTAATTCTCGCATTATTGCTGCGCTGCGCCGATATTGATGAAGTGGATATTTCTTTCGCATTTGTTTTGCAAACCGGTAATCACGAGTAAGTACTGTGCTGCTTTTACGATTATTTTCATTTGTATTGAGGTATATCACATCATGTAAATGAACCCATGGTTGAAGTTGAGCTTCAAGCGCATCTAACCAAACTATGGTTTTTATTCCTGAAATAGCAGTCGCCTCATTCGCGCGAAGCAAAAAACCATCCCATTTTTCTTTCATTTCATTTGGTCTGAGCAATACCAATACCTCCCGGTATTTTACTTCCGGGTGTCCGGGCATCAAAATCAACATTGTTTCTTCCTGTTGGATTCCCGTTAGCCAGTATAAATCGGAATTTTGCTTAAAAGGATAAACAGCATCGCCATTGGAGGGCATCATATCATTGCTGTTAAAAATTGCCATAGAACCCTTTTCCATGCGGGCAGCAAAACGTTCTCTATTTTGAACGAAAATATCCGGATTGAGTGGTAAATGCTTCATAATGTATGTATCTAATCAACAATATCATGCAATATACAATGTTCAACCCGGAAAATTGCGGTAGTTTTTGCACCTAAAAGTGCGTAAATAAATAAAATTAGATACTTAAAAAATATCTGATTTATTACCTTTGCAGCCATAAAAAATTAACTAAATCAGACCGATTATGTCTACTTCAACAATGTTTGTTCCACCCACAGAGGCATTGGAAAAAATGGGAATTCTTTCCAAGGTTGTACATTATCAGGAATCTCCTGCTGCATTAACTCAACACGCACTTAACAAAAAGGAAGGTGAGTTAAACGATACCGGGGCATTAATTATTATGACAGGTGAGTTTACTGGTAGAAGCCCTAAGGACAGGTTTATCGTAAAAGATGAGATTACCAAGGATAGTGTTGACTGGAACAACATTAACCAACCAATAGACGAAAAATACTTTAATCAGTTATATGATAAACTAACAAAGTATTTAAGTGAAAAAGAAGTCTTTGTACGTGATTGCTATGCTTGTGCCGACCCTGAATATCGTTTAAACATTCGGGTTATTAATGAGATGCCGGCAAACAATCTCTTTGTATATAATATGTTTTTAAGGCCCGAAAGCAAGGAACTGGAGAATTTTAAACCCGACTGGCACATTGTTCAATCTCCTTCTTTTCATGCCGACCCGGCAGTAGATGGTACACGCCAACATAATTTTGCGCTTATTGATTTTACGAAGAGAATAATTCTTATTGGCGGAACCGGTTATACAGGTGAAATTAAAAAAGGTATTTTCAGTGTATTAAATTTTATTCTGCCACATGATAAGCATGTTTTAAGTATGCACTGTTCTGCCAATATGGGAAAGGACGGAGACACAGCTATCTTTTTTGGATTGAGCGGTACAGGTAAAACCACCCTAAGTGCTGACCCTAGTAGGAAATTAATTGGAGATGATGAACATGGCTGGACAGATAAGACTGTATTTAATTTTGAGGGCGGTTGTTATGCAAAAACCATTGACCTCAGCGAAGAGAAAGAACCGGAAATTTACAACGCAATTCGACCCGGTGCATTGGTAGAAAACACCACATTTATTCCCGGAACAAATAAGATTGATTTTGCGAGCAAGAAGATTACTGAAAATACGCGGGTATCTTATCCATTAAATTTTATCAGCAATGCATTAGAACCTTCCATTGGCCATATACCCAAAAACATTTTCTTCCTCACAGCCGATGCTTATGGTATTTTACCTCCCATTAGTAAATTATCACCGGGGCAGGCTATGTATCAATTTATTAGTGGCTATACTGCAAAAGTTGCAGGAACTGAGGCAGGAGTAAAAGAACCTTCACCTGCTTTTTCCGCATGTTTTGGTGCTCCTTTTTTACCATTACATCCGGGACGTTATGCCGAAATGCTGGGTGAAAAAATGCGCCAACACAAAACAAATGTGTGGATGGTTAATACCGGATGGAGTGGTGGTCCTTACGGAGTGGGCTCTCGTATGAAATTAGCCTATACCCGTGCAATGATTACCGCTGCATTGGAAGGTAAATTAGAACAGGTAGAATTTAGAGAGCATCCGGTTTTTGGAATGATGATGCCTGTATCTTGTCCCGGGGTTCCTTCAGAAGTATTGAGCCCTAAAGACACTTGGGCTAATAAAGATGAATATGATGCTAAAGCACAGGAACTTGCAGCTAAATTTATAAAAAACTTTGAAAAATATGCTTCAGGGGTAAGTGATGAAATTCTTGCAGCTGCTCCTAAAGTGAAATAAATCTTAGAAATTTTAATCAATATAAGAAGTCCGGCTAATTAGCCGGATTTCTTATGCTTGTATAAAGTTATCAATACAATGCAGGTAACTGTTCCTTAAAAAAATCATTCCATTTTCCTTGCTGCTCCTTATCAATAGAATGTTTCGTTTCTGCATCATACAAAACACTCATGTCATTATATTTTTTTGAAATGTTCTGAAGTAATTCACCCGGCCTTGTACGGATATTTTCCTTAGTAAATTTTGCCCTTTTTATTAAATTAATAGCTTCCCTACCATTAAGGATTCCCAAATTAAAATGCCCTTGTTCATGAGCCAATAATTCATCTGTTTCCTTCCCTTTAACAACCCAGGACTTAAACTGATCTAATTCAATAACAAATTCAAAATCACTAACAATTAATGAATCCCCAACCTGCAATACCTTCCCAAATGAATAAGAAAAATTATATGCAGTAGATGCATAGAAATTGCTTTGGGGATCAGGTATGCCACTAAAATCAGCCCATTTCAGTTTTCCGGAAGACTCTTGCCCCCCCAACAATAATTTTTTGAGAAAACGATGAATACCCTAATAGTAATATAAATATTAGGAAGCCAGAATTCAATTTCATTTAATTGCTAATTAAGACTACCTGTTTAATCTAATTAAAAGTTACCTCAGGAATATTTCCGTCCACAATTAATCTTCCTTCAGTCTTTTCTTGTATCTCTTCAACGGATACACCCGGAGCTCTTTCAAGTAGTTTAAATCCTTTATCAGTAACCTCTAAAACAGCAAGATTGGTTACAATTTTTTTAACGCAGCGTTTTCCCGTTATTGGTAGTGTGCACTTTGACAGCAGTTTGCTTTCCCCCTTAGGATTTGTATGCATCATAGCCACAATTATATTTTTTGCACTGGCCACCAGATCCATTGCGCCACCCATACCTTTTACCATTTTACCGGGAATCTTCCAATTAGCAATATCTCCATTTTCTGCAACTTCCATAGCACCTAATACAGTTAAATCAACTTTACCAGCACGTATCATTCCAAAGCTCATGGCGCTATCAAAAAATACCGAACCGGGAATCGTAGTCACTGTTTGTTTACCCGCATTAATTAAATCTGCATCTGCTTCTCCTTCAAAAGGGAATGGTCCCATACCCAACAAGCCATTTTCACTTTGGAGCACAACATTGATGCCATCAGGAATATAATTTGCCACTAATGTGGGAATACCTATTCCAAGGTTAACATAAAATCCATCTTGTAATTCTTTGGCAATACGTTGTGCGATTTGATTTTTATCCATTGACATATCAAAAAATTAAAACTGTTTAATAAATTTATTATCCGCGCTTACGAACAGTTAATTGTTCAATTCGTTTCTCATAATTGGTTCCTTGAAAAATGCGATGCACATAAATACCCGGAGTATGAATTTGATTAGGATCAAGCTGTCCTGCAGGAACTAACTCTTCAACTTCTGCAATAGTTATTTTCCCGGCCAATGCCATTACTGCGTTGAAATTGCGTGCTGTCTCTTTATAAATCAAATTACCCATTGTGTCTCCCTTCCATGCTTTTACGATAGCAAAATCGGCATCAAATGCCATTTCAAGCAAATAGTCTTTCCCATTAAAATTACGCACTTCCTTACCTTCAGCCACCTCAGTTCCCACTCCGGCAGGTGTATAAATGGCTGGCAAACCATAACCACTTGCCATACACCGTGTAGCTAATGTTCCCTGAGGAATTAACTCCACCTCCATTTCTCCCGATAATAACTGCCTTTCAAATTCTGCATTTTCACCTACATAGGATGCAATCATTTTTTTTACCTGTTTCTTTTTTAACAGCAGTCCAATTCCAAAATCATCTACTCCTGCATTGTTTGAAATACAGGTAATGTTTCTGATATTCATGTCCACAAGGGCTGAAATACAATTTTCCGGAATTCCACAAAGTCCAAATCCACCCAGCATTAACACATCCCCGTCCTTAACACCCGCTAAGGCATCTACGGCATTTTTACGTACTTTATTCATATTACTATTTATTGAGAGTTTCTACATGTTGAAACCGAGCTCGACTCCTTACTCGTCTGTCTTCCTGCAGTTTGCGTTTAAGCATGGAATCAAGTAAAGGTAAGAACAAATTTGGGCGAGCACTATAGTAATCCAGGGTAGCGAAATAATCTGCACGGCTAACCTGATACTTCTTTAAAATCGCTGCTTGAGTTTCAGCATTTAGGGTTAAAGATTCTTTGCTGCTATCCTTTTCAAGAACATCATGAAAATACACATCAGCAGCCATCATTTCCCACATAATTGAATCCATCTTATTAAATGAAAGCAAAGCTTTTTCTGTTCTTTCCCTCCCTGTACAACCCATGAGGATAAAAACAAAACATCCTACATACAGCCCAAACCTCATTTCAATTCATCTTTATATTTAGAAGAGTTGGTTAAATCTAGTTTTGCCAAAATTTCTCTCGCCCTCACCTTATCCTGTGGCATTGCTTTTTTAAAGATATTTATCCATTCTGATGATTTACCCTGGAAGAAAAATTGATTTATCATGGTATTCGGATTGTCATTATTAAAGGCATCTAATACAGTAAGTACGTTTAGTAAATCAATACGCGCTGCTTTTTCATCATCATATAATTTATCCATGCCCAATCTATAATATTTATAATACACATCATGGAATACATTGTATTTACTATTAATCATATTTTCTACAAGCCAATATCTGTTTCGTACATTATCAAAGGGCTTCCATCCTGAAATTCCTCTACCATCTGGTGCATTATTCACCACATTTTGAGCTTTTTGAAAATAAGGAATTCCTCCTTTTAAAGAATAAGAATCATAATCGAACCCTATAATCATGTACGCATAATATGCAAAAACCGCAGTTAGGTTTGATACCAGGGGTTCTGTTCCCGACACCCTGTTTTCATTAAATTCTAACTGTTGAAATTCAACATATTTGAATGTCACACTTTCATCCCGGTAATTAATAATGGGTGATTGATAACTACTGTTAAATACCGGTCTTGCAGCCTGTATATTCAATTGTGCAGAATATACATTTTGCTGATCAGTAGGTTCAAGATTGAGCATGAAGTTACAATCAATCTTTTCTGATACATCAAAATTATCATTTGTCCATTTCCGATTGTTCATAAAATTGTTCAATGCGGTTTGAAGCGTATTAAACACATTTTTATTCACATTGGGGCCAACCCGATTAGAAGACACGGTTACTCTTGCATTTAATTCTTGAGCCTGAACAGAAAGGCTTAGATATAAAAGAAAGAAGATAGAAGTGATTTTATGCATCTGGAAAAATAGTATTAATAATATCAACTGCAACTTCTTGTTTTGATTTTAAATCAAATACAAAACGGCCGCCTTGTTTATCAAAAATAGTGATTTTGTTTGTGTCAGATTCAAAACCAGCACCGATGTCACCTAATGAATTCAGAATAATATAATCCGCATGTTTAGTCTTTAATTTCTTTAATGCATTAGCTTCCTCATCATTTGTTTCTAAAGCAAAACCAACTATTATTTGATGTGGTTTTTTTACAGAACCCAAATATTGAAGGATATCTGCTGTTTTCTCTAAATGGAGAACCAATGATTCATTTTTCTTTTTTATTTTTTCTGTGGCTGGGGTTTGCACCCTATAATCTGCAACGGCCGCTGCCATAATTGCCACATCACAAGAGGCAAAAACTTTTACACAGGCTTCATACATCTCTGCTGCAGACTGAACAAAAACCACATCAATACCGGAAGGAGAAGAAATACTTACCGGCCCCGAAACTAAAATAACCTTTGCACCTCGTTTTTTAAGTTCTTCTGCAATAGCAAAACCCATTTTCCCTGAGCTTCTGTTTCCTACAAAACGAACAGGGTCTATTGCTTCATAAGTTGGGCCTGCTGTTACCAAAACAGTTTTTCCAAATAGTGTTTGCTTACGGGCAAAAAAACTATTTACCCAGTTCACTATCCCTTCAGGCGCTGCCATTCTCCCTTTTCCATAAAGCCCACTTGCCAATTCACCTTCTTCTACAGGAATAATATGATTACCAAAAGAAGTAATCTTTTTTAGATTATTTTGGGTAGAAGGATGAAGCCACATATCCTCATCCATTGCAGGAGCTACTGCCACCTCACAAGTTGCAGATAAATAAACAGCAAGTAAGAGATTATTACACTTCCCATTTGCCATATCCGAAAGTGTATTGCAGCTAAGTGGTGCAATAAGCATTAAATCAGCCCAACGTCCAAGCATTACATGGTTTGCCCATGAATCATTCTCAAATAATCCTGTCAACACTTCATGTTTTGATAAGGTGGCTAGGGTAAGGGAGGAAATAAAATCCCTTGATGCCGGCGTCATCACCACTCTTACTTCGGCACCGGCCTTTACCAATAAACGAATCAGGATGGCAGATTTATACGCAGCAATACTACCAGTAACACCTAATAGAATTTTTTTTCCTTTAAGCATAAAAAACGATGGCAATTCGCCATCGTAAAAATATACTATCTTATTCAAAAGAAACCCAAATATTAGCTAAAGAGATCCTCTTCGTTTTTACGGAAATACACCTTATCTTCCAAAAATTCAGTAGTAGCCAGTAAAGCCGGGTTAGGCATACGCTCATAAGCACGTGATATTTCTATCTGTTCCTTGTTTTCATGAATTTCCTCAAGACTATCTGTATGGCTGGCAAATTCTTCCAATTTATTATGCAATTCCTCCTTTATTGAAATATTGATTTGATTAGCACGTTTAGCAATAATGGTAATACTTTCATACACATTACCGGTTTTTGATTTAATATCAGACAACTTACGAGGCTCAACCACATTACTGGTATTAGAGCTTAGCTGACGACGAAGTTTGTTCATTTTTTAAAGATTTGATATGGTTTAAACTCAAATTTCTATAAGACTCTGCTTCTTTTAAAAGCTTCCCATCCGGAAAACGATCTGTAAAATCATCTATTTCGGTTATTACTTTTTCAAATCGTTCCAATCGTTTACTTTCTATACTCAATTGGGCAAATTTGAAAAAAGATTTTATAACCTGCAATTTATATTCCTCCCCTTTTATTGACTCGGGATAAGCATTCATCAACTCTGTATAAGCTAACCCTGCAGCCCTAAAATGCCCTAAGTCATAAAACAATTTTGCACGACGTGCTTCCTTTGTTTCCAGTTTAAGGCGCGCTTTGTCAATAATTTCCGAGGCCTCCTTATTTCGGGGAGAACCCGGATGGGTGTTAATGAAGGTTTGCATCATCATCATAGCCTTCATTGTATTAGCCTGGTCTAATTCTATTTTTGGTGATTGCTTATAAAAACTATAAGCTCTCATAAAATCTACCTCTTCTGCTCTTGAACTTGTAGGGAAAACCTCAAGGTAACCTTTAAACATGTTTTCGGCATCTCGATAAGATTTCAAATAGTAGAAGCTATAGGCATATTTATAATAAATATCTTCAAACTGTGCTGACCCTTTGTATTGGGTAAACAATTCTTCATACAACAACTGTGCGTTTCGAAAACTCTTCTTAGCATAATATTCATCTGCCATTTTTAATTTATAGGCAGCGTCCTTGCTTTTAGCAATTTTAGAAAATTTATTGCACGATGATAGGGCAATAAATGAACACAACAACAACACAGAGTATAACCTCATAAAGCGTGCAAAATTAACTGTTTTTTGCCAAATTTGAACAAAAAACGTGAAATGGCAGGAAACTCGGTGTTAATATAACCCTAAACCAAAAAAAGAGTCCCCGAAAAACGGAGACTCCCTTTTTAAAAATATTGATAAAATAATACCAATTAATCACATTTTACATCAACTGTATTCTTATCCCCACCACCAATTTCACAATTGGTAGAGATACGATCAGCACTGATTCCTTCTTTTTCTATAAGGTACTTTTTCACAGATTCTACTCTTTTTTGGCAAGTAGCCTGTGATGCCTTTGAAGCTTCAGGATATCCAACTATGGTAACATTACAGCTTGGATTTGCCTTCATTTTAGCCGCTACATTGGTTAGCATAGCACGAGTTGCAGCGCTAATTACTGAACTATTATTAGCAAATGATAAGCTTGGGTAATCACAAGGACAAACTGCAGCAGCCGGAGGAGCTACCAGATTTTTACAGCATTCAGGATCCGGGCATTTACCCACACCATCTGCATCCACAGGCTGGCACTCTGTTGGAGTAATTAATTGTTTATCATAACAATCAGGAACACCATCGCCATCTGTATCAAGCATTACACCGTGTGTATCAACAGGGCAGCCTGCCGGGGTATTAGGCTCACGATCTAATTCATCTACTACTCCATCACCATCTGAATCAATAAATTCAGGTTTTGGAATCTTCATGTGGCGAGGATTGTTTAACTCGCTGTATGCATAATCCAATGGGTTCAACCACCACAATGGCTCAACAGCTTTTGCTCCCAAATTGAAGTTAAGGCCAAGTGAAACATAGTTATATGAATCCCAATTTCCAGTTAATACAGCATCTCCAACTGCATGTTCCTGCCACTGTTGTCCATCCAGCAAATCATCCTTTACAAAAGTATGACGATTCTCTAATGCCAGATTTATCCGCTTGCCTAAGCGATAAGCTACGCCTGCTAACAATGTAGTTGACAAACGTAATGTATTATCACCCATAACCGGACGGCGATTACCATTGGTTTGTGCATCTGTTTCGTAGGTTTTATCCATACCATTTTTCAGGAATTTCAAAATATCTTTTCTGTGCTTGTATTCATTATTCATTTGAAGCGCCTGTGCATATAAATCGGAGTATGTACCTCCGCCATTACCGTCATTCAATGCATTAATCTTAACATTATATGCAGTAGCACCTATACCTGCACCACCATATAAAACAAAATTTGTACGGTTTTTATGAAAGCGGATATTGTTGAGGGTAACAATTCCCTGAACACTTAAATCCTGAGTATGGTTTTTATAATTGTAAAATACTACTTCAGCCGGCTTACCGGGAATGGTGGTGGTAGTAATACCCGAACGCCTGTCAATTGCACTATAAATAGCAGAAAGCGGCTTATTCTTTTGATAATTTTCAGCAGCCAGCCAACTTTGTCCAATACCTGTACCATTTAAATATTGTACCCGTACTGAAAAAATGTATCCAAAGGCTTTACGCACATGGGCTGAAAAACCAAAGGTTGGGAAACGGGTAGGAACATCGCTAATTACATTAAATGCACCTCCTGAAACTCCTATTTCCCACATATTCCGAGGTTTGGCAGGGAAATTATAATTGTGGTTCCAGAATTCATTTTGCTGTGGCATCCGCTTATTAGTGATAACAGAAGAGTCGTTCACATCATATCCGCTGGTACTTCGGGCATTTTGGGCAAATACCCCGCTCGTACAAAGCAGTACTGCCATTAATAAACTGATTTTTTTGCTTGTCATAGTGATTGTTTGATTATAGAGAAATTCCCTAAGTTATAGTTAATTCAATTGCAAATTTATTCAACCCTATTAAAAAACCAAAACTTTTGGCATTTATTTAAATGGTAATGTTTTAATAATCAAGGTTTTTTTGTTTATATGGATAACTTTTTCCATTAATTAGCTGCATATTGACTCTAATATAGTATAATTTAATTTATTTAATAAGTGGAAACCTAATAACCCGAATTAAAATTGATTCGCGGTGGTTAACAATGTAAATTGCTGTTTTTTAGAGATGAATCAGGTAAACCAGGTTATTGGGGATGAATTGAAAGCTTTCGAGCAGAAATTTACCGAATCGGTAAAAAGTCAGGCTCCGCTTCTTGATCGAATAATGAAATACATTATTAAGCGGAAAGGAAAGCAAATGCGTCCGATGTTTGTTTTTTTAAGCGCAAAACTATTTGGTCAGGTAAACGAAAGCACGTACCGTGCTGCAGCCCTGGTTGAGCTACTGCATACAGCTACCTTGGTTCATGACGATGTAGTGGACGAATCTATGGAACGGAGAGGTTTCTTTTCTATTAATGCCATTTGGAAAAACAAAATAGCCGTTTTAGTTGGTGATTATCTTTTATCAAAGGGCCTGCTTTTAGCAACAGGAAATAATGATTTTGAACATTTACATATTTTATCTGAAGCAGTAAAACAAATGAGTGAAGGCGAATTGCTTCAAATAGAAAAAGCGCGTAAATTAGATATAGACGAACAGGTATATTACAATATAATTAAAAGCAAAACCGCATCCCTATTGGCTTCTGCCTGTGCAGTAGGCGCTTTTAGCACAAGCAATAATAAAGATATAGCTGATAAGATGCGAAACTTTGGAGAAAAAGTAGGAATTGCATTTCAAATAAAGGACGATTTATTTGATTATGGCACTGATAAAATTGGTAAGCCTACCGGCAATGATATTAGAGAAAAGAAAATGACACTGCCGCTTATCTATACCTTACAACAAGCGAACTCCTCTTTAAAAAGGAAATTAATTGATACAGTAAAAAACAAGTCTGAAAATAAAGGCAGCATTCAGTTTGTAATTGATTCAGTAAAAAAAGCGGGCGGTATGGAATATGCCACGCAAGCAATGATAAAACACCGCGATGAAGCACTGTCTATATTAAATTCCTTTCCTGACTCTAATGAAAAACAAGCATTAAAAGAACTGGTTGAATTTACAACCAACAGAAATTACTAATGAAAAAACGATGGAATTTATTACCGGTAAATCAACAGCGTGTTACCAGGTTACAGACACAGATAGATTTGCCTAAACCTATTTGCGAAATTCTTATTCAACGAGGCATAGACACACCCGAAGCCTTTTTTAAATTTAATAACCCGAGTAAACAACAACTGCATGACCCTTATTTAATGAAGGATATGCAACTTGCTGTAATTCGTATTAATAAGGCACTTTCAGAAGGTGAAAAAATATTGGTATTCGGTGATTATGATGTAGATGGCACTACTGCAGTTGCCTGTATGTACCGTTTTCTAAAAAGCAATTCATCCATTGCTAATCAAATTGGATTCTATATTCCAGACCGGTACAAAGAAGGTTATGGTATAAGCAAACAAGGAATTGATTATGCTAACGATAATGGATATACGCTAATAATAAGTCTGGATTGTGGTATTAAATCTACTGATTTGATTGCCTATGCCAAAACATTATACATTGACTTTATTATTTGTGACCACCATTTGCCCGGACCTGAACTGCCTGATGCTGTAGCCATATTAAACCCTAAGCAACCGGAATGCAACTATCCTTTTAAAGAATTATGCGGCTGTGGGGTAGGCTATAAATTAATATGTGCCATTCTAATAGATCGAGGGTTGTCTATTGACCATGCTGATATCTATCTGGATTTAGTAGCCACAGCAATTGCAGCAGATATAGTGCCGTTAACGGATGAAAACAGGGTATTGGCAACTTTAGGCTTAGCCCATATCAATAAAAACCCCAGTGCCGCTATCGTGGCCTTACTTGAAACTGCCGATGCAAAACTACCCCTTCAAATCACTAACCTCGTCTTTCTTTTAGCTCCTCGCATTAATGCCGCCGGAAGAATGGATACAGGACGTAAGGCGGTAGAATTGTTTATTGAAAAAGATACTTCAAAAATAAAGCAACTGGCTGCAAATATTCAAAACGATAATAAAAGAAGGAAAGAAGAAGACAGCTCGATTACTAAGGCTGCTCTTCAAATGATTGAAGACTCTTCGGATATGCAGAACCGTAAGTCAACTGTTGTATTTAACCCTTCTTGGCATAAGGGTGTGGTGGGGATTGTAGCCTCCCGCTTAATAGAAAGTTATTACAAACCAACCATTGTGCTTACCCAAAACAACGGTTATATAACAGGTAGTGCAAGAGGGATAGCCGGGTTTAATTTATATGATGCTATTTATCAATGTCGGGAACACCTCACCGCATTTGGTGGCCACTTTGCAGCGGCAGGCTTAACCCTGCTGCCGGATAACCTACCCGCTTTTACCAAAAAGTTTGAATCCGTTGCTTCCGCTACGCTAAGTGAAGAAATGCTCCAACCACAGATTAATATTGATACTGAAATTGATTTTAATGAAATAAATATGGAGTTCTATAAACACATCCAATCATTTGAGCCCTTTGGGCCGGAAAACCTACGACCCGTTTTTATCACACGAAATGTGATTAATCAAGGCTCTCGAATTGTAAAAGAAGAACATGCTCAAATGATTGTAACCCAAAATGAACACATCATTAGAGGAATCGGTTTTAATATGCGAAAGACTTTTGAACAATTAAACCTTCAACAACCCTTTGATATTGTTTATACCCTTCACCTAAATGAATGGAACAATACCCAATCTATTCAACTAAGGGTTTTGGATATGCGCAATAACTAATTCATTCCTGTACATTGAAATATCTCCTTTATCTTATCTATCTCACTCGACATTGGAATATTTCTATTGCCATACACATCCTGATACAGGATATTAAAGGATGGAGGAAATATGGTATTTCAACAGCAGGATTTGACCGTTTAAGCAGCCTGAGTAAAAAGGGAATTGACTTATCTCATTCCTCTTTTTATATGCCTGCCTCATACGATTTATTAGCACTCATTTTCGAATACTTAGCGCCAAAAAATATTCAACACCTGATAGACCTCGGGTGTGGAAAAGGAAGAAGCCTTTGTGTAGCTGCACATTATAAAATTCCTAAGCTCACCGGTGTGGATATTTCAGAAAATCTTCTCCGTTATGCAAAAAGGAATCTTACCCACACTTGTAAACTCATTCAACCCCCTCCGGTATTTAACCTCATCCTTAACGATGCATTCTACTACCCTATTGCTAATAGTTGTGATGCAATAATCCTTTACAATCCTTTTGATGAAGTGATATTAAGTGGCGTACTCAATAATATAATCGAAAGCCTGAATAAACATCCACGTATTCTCTATATCATTTATGTAAGCCCTGTATATTATCAATTAATTGAATCATCAGGATTTAAAAAGATCTTTCACTACCAACAAAAAGAATTTTTAGAAGTAATTATTTTTTGTAACAGTAAATAAAAAACAGGCTGCTTGAGTTAAAAACAGCCTGTTCATTCATAATTATCCAAAATCAAGCTATTGTCTTTTCTTCCATTAACTCTACACTACGATTTATAAAATGAGTGAGATGGTTGCCATTCAATAAGCCTTGAGATAGAAGGGCAAGATCTGCGAGGTTATGAATCATTTTCTTCTGTGTTTCACCATTTTCCCGAGCTAATATATCTTTATAGATGGGATGATTTCCATTAACGGTCAACTCCACTTCATCAGGCATCCCTGCATACCATGCCGACATACCACCGCCTACAGCCGCCATATCTTTCATACGCCGCATAAACTCGGGGCGGGTGGCTACAACCGGAGGTGTGTCTAAACTCAATCCTTTTACTTCTACTTTCACATTCAACCCTTCCTGTTGAACAGCAAACATCTCTTTTAACTTTTCTGATTCCTCAGAAGAAAGTACACAATCCGTTGTTTCATTCTTATCAATCAGGTTATCGGCAATATCTGCATCCACGCGGGTGAATTGGGTATTCTCCCACCGCGCCTCCATATTTTGAATAAAGGCCGCATCCACTAAGGTTTCCATTTTTACTACCTCGTACCCTTTGGCAATAGCCTGCTGGATATACCCATCCTGTTGAACAGGGTGGGTAGTATATAAAATAACTTGCTTACCCTCTTTATTGGTTTGCAGAGCAGCTGTATCATTTTTATATTCTTCAAGAGTTTTAAACTTTCCGGTTGTATTTTCCCATACAAAAAACTTATTTGCCTTTTCTAAAAACTTGTCGTCTGTCATCATCCCATATTTTACAAACAAGCCAAGGCTATCCCATTTTTCTTCAAATGCTGTTCGATCTTTATTAAATATTTCCTCTAATTTATCTGCTACCTTCTTTGTTATATGCGCATTAATCTTACGTACATTCGGATCACCTTGTAAATAACTTCTGCTTACATTTAGTGGAATGTCGGGTGAGTCAATTACACCATGCAGCAACATCAAAAACTCCGGTACAATATCTTTTACTTCGTCTGTTACAAAAACCTGATTTGAATACAGTTGAATTTTATCTTTCTGTATTTCATAACTCTGCTTTATTTTAGGAAAGTACAAAATACCTGTTAGGTTAAATGGATAATCAACATTTAAGTGTATCCAAAACAGGGGTGTTTCGCTAAACGGATACAGCTCTTTATAAAATTGCTGGTAGTCTTCATCCTTTAAATCTGCAGGTTTTTTAACCCACAATGGTTGGGTATTGTTAATTTGATTTTCTTCAAAGAAGATAGGCACCGGTAAAAACTTACAGAATCGTTTTAATACGGTTTCTATTCTTCCGGAATCAAGAAATTCAAGACTGTCTTGATTAAGATGTAAAACTACTGAAGTGCCTCTTTCCTCTTTTGTTATTTCTTCAAGTGTAAATGAGGGGCTTCCATCACATTCCCATCTTACTGCAACCTCATCACGATAGCTTTTTGTAAAAACTTCCACCCTATCACTCACCATGAAGGCAGAATAAAAGCCTAAACCGAAATGCCCAATAATATTAGCTTCACTATTTCCCTTATACTTTTCTAAAAAATCCTCAGCACTACTAAATGCAACCTGATTCAAATATTTATCCACTTCCTCCTTAGTCATCCCCAACCCCTTGTCGGAAATAGTTAGTGTTTTCGCATCTTTATCAATTTTTATATCAATACGTAGGTCATTCAACTCTCCCTTTGCCTCACCAATAGAAGAAAGTGTTTTAATTTTTTGTGTAGCATCCACTGCATTACTTACCAATTCACGTACAAAAATGTCATGCTCACTATATAAAAACTTTTTAATTATTGGGAAGATATTCTCTGTACTTACCCTGATATTGCCTTTTTCCATAAAACTTAATTTTTGTTCATTATGCAAACTTAATACCACCTATATATCTGCGGAAAATCTGTCAGTTAAAAAAAGCCCCGAAAATCGGGGCTTTTAAGATTTAGTTTTGGTAAACAGCTTTTTATCTAACTAATAACGGAGTATTAGCGCGGAATTTTTGATTTACTACCTCAAAATTATAAACTCCTGCAGGTAAGGTAGAAGGTAAAGTGAATTTCTCATCAAGGAAACCAACCTGACTAATAACATCGCGCTGGAACACTATTTGGCCAAGCATATTATACAAACGTGCTGAATAATGACCATTAGGCATATTAGCAATTGAATAATGTACCATATTTCCAGCGGCAACAGGGTTTCCGTAAACCACTAATCCGGAAGCCAAATCCGGTGTTCTAAATGACTTTTCTTCACCATAAATATTTACTCCTGCATTAACGGCATAAGCACGGAAATAATACCTGGTACCGGCAACAAGGTTATTTAATTGAACACTAAAAGTATTATCACTTCCTAAGGTAGCAGATACCTTATTGGTAAATCCTGCAGGCAATCCGGCTATGGTGCCATATTCAATACCCACTTCTGAAACGCTGCTTGTACAACCTGCTGTATTAATAGCGCCAGATAAAATTGCAGTATGGTGATTAACCACCAACGAATCCGTTGTGTTAACAGTTGCACCTGATGTTATTCCACTACCGGTAACGGCTACCTGAAGAGGAGTGGCTAAGCCACCGCCGGAAACCGGAATGTTTCCGCTAAATGAACCGGCAGCATCCGGAGAGAACATTACAAATATTTCTTGTGAAAATGAGCCACCACCTTGAGTGATAGAAATAGCAGGTTCGAAAGTGCCAGTTGATGTAGTAGAGAAAGTGTAACCATTAAATGGTCCAACTACAACATCAGCAGCAGTTAGGTCTGTTCCGGTTAGTGTAAATGAATTAGGCCCTGCATTTTGATTAATACAAACATCTCCAAAACCTGATAGTGATGTAGCTGTCATTGTAGCCGGTGGAGGTGCTAAGGTTGTAAATGAACGTTCAGTACCATAAACAGTTCCTCCATCATTTGTAGCAAATGCTTTATAGTAATAAGTGGTAGCAGGTGTTAACCCTGAAATATCAGCAGAAAAGTTAGTTGCACTAAGATTTGTTGAAGCGGCTACTGTGCCTGAAGTAAAGCCTGAGGTGGTGCTATACTCAAATCCATAAGCAGTTACAGAAGAGCATCCATCAGCAGTAATTTGCCCTTCAAGCGTAGCACTATTCATAGTAATATTTGAAGCGTTACCGGTAACAACGGTTGCTGTGGTATTAATGCCTGCACCCGAAGCTGACACATTAATAGCAGAAGAAATTCCACCACCATTAACGGGGATATTTCCATCATAACTTTGAACCAAGGTAGGTGAGAACTTCACCCAAACATCCTGATTAAAGGTTCCTCCTGGTTGAGTTATAACTAACGTTGCGGTATAAGTACCGGTGGAAGTGGTTGAAAAAGTAAAACCACTAAGAGGACCTACACTAACATCACTGGTATTTAAATCTGAACCACTTAGTGAAAATGAAGCAGCTGCAGAAGTAGTATTCACACAAAGCTGACCAAAAGCAGAAAGGGTAGTTGCATTCAGAGAAGGAGTACCGGGTGCGATACCGGTTCCACTAACGCTCACATGAACAGGAGTGCCAATTCCTCCACCTGTAATAATAATATTATCACTTATAAAGCCTGCTGTTTGTGGTGTAAAACGAACATAAACCGTTACAGGACCAAGTGTGGAGCTGGTATAGGGTATAGCTATTGTTGCACTCCAGGTAGTTCCATCTAATGATAATTCAAAAGCAGCTCCTGGATAACCTACGGTGATATTAGCGGGGAAACCACTAAGATCGGTACCAGAAACAGTAAAGGTTTGTGAAGCAGATGAAGATCCAACAAGCACATTTCCAAAATCAGTTAAAGCACTTGCTACAATTGCAGGAGGTGCAGATACATTACCAGTACCTGAAACAGGAATTACTAATGGACCACCTACTCCACCACCGCCATCAATGGTAATTGTGCCGCTTATTGGGCCAGATGTTTGAGGCACGAAACGAACAAAAACATCTGTAGGAGCCAATGTGGCTGAAGTGTAAGGGATTGTTACAGAAGCGCTCCAGGTAGTTCCATCTAATGACACTTCAAAATCAGCAGGCGCTGCAGTAACTGTAATCACTCCTGGAAATCCGGTAAGATTCGAGCCTTCAATAGTAAGGGTTTGAGAAGCAGATGCCGACCCAACATTTACTGTTCCAAAATCACTAAGTGAAGTTGCAGTAACAATGGGCACAGGGGTAGATGAGCATATAAATGTTGATGCAGTACTGTTTCGTGGTGCTGGTGGTGCTATTGTAAAATCATTTGCATTATTATCAGTATCATCACAGCCATTGTTATTTCTTATTGCACCATTGGCAGAACTAAGCGTTCCGGTTGGTGATGTTTCACTACAATTTGCAGAGCCATATCCAACCATATCCACCACACCAACGCCACTTAAGCTACAGCCAGATAAAACTGTGGTGTTACTCACCAAGGCAACCTTTCCACTGGCAGATGCCATAGCAATAGTTGGTAATGCAGTTGCATCAGGTGTAGGCAAAGGCGAACCATTTGCACCAGAAGAAGACATCTGAATAAGAAAATAACCACCCGCAGGAATAATCGCAGTTGGTAAATCAAACTTGCCAGACCAGTTAACGGTGCTGGTTGCAGACGCATATTGAATAGAATATCCTGTTATATCTACCGGCAATGGAGACACATTATGTAGTTCTACAAAGTCGGCATCAAACACAGCTCCATTGTTTCCCCCTGCGCCGTATAGTTGGCTAATAACCAACGTAGATGACTGACCAAAAGAAAACATAGAAGCTAATACAAAAAGAAGCGTAAAAATTTTTTTCATAATTATGGTATTAGCGTTTGTAAATTTATTTACCAAAGAGCCATCTCATTACTGAGCGGCTCTTTGGTTACAATAATTTCGGATGCAAGATAATACAAGAAATTCTTAATCTCCAATTACCTGTATGTTATCAATTTGCCAAGTTGAGGTACGATCATTATCTGTTCCGGTAGGATCAGCACCTTCATATTTAAAAGCGATGTAAACAGTACCACTATATCCTGCAAGACTTATATTTCCTGAATTAGTAAAACCGGTAGGATATGTTGTAGCAGCACCCGGTGAAAATGCCGCCTGAGAAGATAAATCTGTCCAAGTGGCAGCCCATGGATTACCTGTACCGGTAAAATCAGTTGATATCAATACTTTTAAGCCAGCAGCCCAAATTCCACCTGTACCTATATATCCTTGCTTAGTATCAAATGATAAGCGCTCATTAGTAGTATTATCTAAATTTATAGCGGGCGTAACCAACCATGCGGTAGAATTAGCTGCATTACTTGCAAAGCAAGAAATTTCAGCATACTTATTACTTTGATACACTTTTGCGTTGAATACTTTTGGTCCTGCTTCTGCCATATTCAACCATCCTGTAATAGTAACCGGACTTGTTCCGGTAGGTGGAACAGTTTGTGTTTCAAAATTTTCACTAATCAATGTACCTGCCGGAGGAGGCGTTTCATTACAACGGAAAGAATAAAACTGAACATCCGTAGTATCTCTAATCAGTAACTGCCTGGTTGTATTATACAAAGTATAGATACAGGTAACATCACCATTTCCACGAGGAACCTTAATACCTGCAAAATTTGCATACGCACTAGTACGCAAAATAATGCTTGATGAACTACAGTTTTGAAGATTTAAATTCGTAGTAATTCTGTACTGTGATGTATCGGAATATGTTTTGGTTGTATCTGCATTGGAGAATTCGTAATCTTTCAACTTAATTAGGGCATTTACATAGCGGTTACTCATTGATGTACCTAAGTCATTAAATGTAACCTCAAAAGGAACTACTGCATTTCCAATTGAACCACCAATAATATAATTACTTACCAGGGCGCTGGGAATTCCTTCTACAGAAGGAGCACCATTTACATAATCCTTATAACCCAAAATCATAGTGCGTGCTTCATCTGAAAGAGTAAGGCCTTTTGTACGAATAAACACTCGGCGACCAACGGGGTAAGAGGTATATAGGTTTGTTGCATTAACCTGAAGTTGGATTGCACCGGTGGTATCCTGAATAAAAAGTTGTTTGTACATATTTCCACTTTTATCATTTGCCACAACAATTCCGGATATAATAATATCCTGATCAATTTCTGTAAAACCTCCTGCAGTGGTATGTAAAGATTTAAATGCGTCAATAGTCATATTGGCGGTGATGTTAGGATCATACGGGCCCGGAGGAGCATCAAAAGTTTTTTCACACGCTGCAAAGGTGGCCATCAAAAAGAACAACCCAATTGCAGTAAAGAATCTTCCAAAATTATTCATTGTTTATTTTTTTATTGTTAGTCTTTTAATTTTTAAAATCGAATACCTATGCTGGCAAAGAAGTTAATTCCATAAGCATAGTACTTACGAGGTGCAAATTTATTTACGTCTTTAGTACCGTAATCAAAACGCAATTGTTCATAACCGCCTGAAATTACATCCTTGTTATCTAATATGTTATTTACACCCACATTAAACACCAAAAATGTTCTTTTCTTTAAGCTCTTAAATTTGCGATTCATCAACCAGCTATATCCCGCAAAAGCATCCAAGGTATATTGATTAGGTAATTCTTCCTGGTCAATAATTGAGTTCCAAAGATCACTTCCCTTTTCCACACCATTAACTGCAGATGACGTTCTGCGAATTGGGTTATAATTTAACCACATATTGCTGAAGTAATTGAAGTTAACATTCAAAAACCAAAACTTTGGAGAGCGATAGTCAAATCCGATAGTATAAGCTTCCTGAGGGGTTGGCACCCTGAAATTTTTTGCATAAATAACTCCGCCTTCAGAAAGTACTTGGGCGGTATTATCTACTGTAACAATGGCCAACTGGCGTGTGTTGTAATAATAACTTCCAATACTTGCTGCAGCATTCACACTTAATCCTTTATACACTTTTGCTTCTGCACCCAATTCAATTCCTGAATGCACTTTACCAATATTGCTGATAGCATAGTTTACAAAGTTTCTATACTCATCATGATAAAAGGTTAGTACATCTAATTGATTTTGGAATTGTGTATAATAAGCAGTAGCACGTAATTTAATATTAGGTGCGTTCATTACATATCCACCTTCAACAGTTTCAATTTTTTCATTAACTAATTTCTGCGTAAGATCACGTGTACGTGGAGCTATAAAGGCGTTGTCGAAGAAGGGTGCCCGTGTCATATATGCTGAGTTAACGAACAAATAATTTCGACCGTCAATTTTATACGTAACTCCTCCTTTCACTGCATAATTATAAAAATTATGTTTTTCTGAACTTCCATAAGAATTAGATGGGAACAAACCGCTACGAACGTGACCAACACGCCAGAAACTGGTGAAGGTATGTTCTGCAGCCATAAACAAATCAAACTTTCTAAACTTAACATTGGTTTGTACCCAGGCAGTGGCTTCCCGGATATTCATGTTATAGTTATATCCAAACTCATCCCCTTCATATAATATACGATTAGGGCGATTAACATCATTTTGAATTACCGCATTATTATTACGAAAATCTCTTTCTGCAAACTGATTAATATCAACATAAAAATCTCCACCCAATAAATCATCCAATTTTTTGTAGTAATGATTATCCTGAGCAGAATAAGAAAGGCCTGCAGTTAAATCAATATTTGATTTTAAAGAAGTGTTCAATACGGTATTAAAGTTGTATCTGGTTTGATCAATTCTCCGTTCTTCAACCACATAATGAGATCTTCTTCCGGTAATAGAATTACCTTGTATACCATTTGCATTATAGAAAGTTTCCCATGAATTATAATTGGTATTATATAATGCATCCCAATTAATCTGTCTAAGGTTTACATCATTCACCATGGCTAATCTAACCTGTTCACCTACCGCCGGATCTAATTGATAGCTGGGTAAGTAACGGTAATAATCCGGGCGAGGATCCGGAGCATTATACCAATCAAGTGCTGTTGTGCTGCGATATCCTTTGCTAAAAGAACCGGAAGTCATCAGGTTCATTTTATCACTAATCTTCCATTCGTGTGTAAGAATACCTACCGGTTGAAATGATTTTCCAACACTGGAATTACGTACCTTTCCATTTTGATACCCCCAGTAAGGATTGTAATAATTAGTTCCCGCAATGTCCAGCATTTCTTTATAAGAAGCCCCTTGACGGCCGTTCTCAACCGGTGCCACAAAGGCAATCAGGGAAAGCAAATGGCGATCATTAAATCTTTTATCAATAGCACCATAAAGCGAATATCCGTCATAGTAAGTGCCGGGTGAGTATCCTTCGTCTGCCCATCTCCGTGAGCCTGATATACTATATGCCCAACCCTTTTTTGTAAGACCGGTGCTGTATGTAGCCATCAAACGATGATCATAACTACGATTAGATAATGCGTAATTAAATGAAGTTTGCGGGCGCTGTGATGAAGCACGCATATCAATGAAGGTTTGTCCACCCAAACTACCAAAAGCATAAGGTGTTGAGCGAAGACCATGAGCTGCATCACGATTACGCATTACATCATTTAGGCCACCCCAAACTCCATATGGAGTGAACCCATTATCCAGGTTCTTCATAGGAATACCATTCAAATAAGTATCAAACATATCCGAATCATATCCTCTAATTCGAAAACGTACTGCACCAAATTTAAAAGAAGCTGCATTTAAAAATGGATCTCGACCAGCACTCAACATAGAAGAAATGTTCTGAGCACTTCCATCCATATCATCATTTTCATCAAGCGATATCACCGGTATATTATCGGTTAACATATCCGCCCGCGTTTGATCAATAATGGAGTCATTTGCCGACCTCACAGGATTGACCTGTGCCAGGGATGTAAACGCTCCACCGACCAAAAATACCATCACGGACAATGGTTTAAAAAATTTCATCATACACATCTAAATTAATAAGAAGGCGCAAAAATAACCCCTTAAAATCAAATTTTAACTAAAATGTGCGCATATTTATATAAAGTTAATAACAACAAAAATTGCACAATAATTGGTATTGCATACCTTAGCGCACATTTATTAAGATATGAACAAATCTCTTTACGCTGCATTTATTATCATTTTCTTGATTTTCAGTAATAGTTTACTGGCACAGAAAAAGGATTACCGTGTTTCAGTAGTCGGTTTTTATAACCTTGAAAATCTTTTTGATACCGTAAATAACCCTTTAAAAAACGATGAAGAATTTTTACCAAATAGTGCCAGACAATACAATACACGCATTTATTATGATAAATTAGATCGGCTCTCGGATGTCATTTCACAAATGGGAACAGATGTAAACCCTGATGGCTTGGCAATTTTAGGTGTGGCTGAAGTTGAAAATGATACCGTGTTGAAGGATTTAGTAAAACGTCCTAAGCTAAAAGACCGTAAATTAAAAATTTGTCATTATGATTCTCCCGATGCAAGAGGTATAGATGTGGGTATGTTGTATAATCCAAAATATTTTTCTGTTTTATTTAGTGCGCCGTTTTTTGTTCAATTACCTGGTGGATCAAAGGATGCCTATTTCACACGTGATGTGTTGTATGTAAAGGGATTGTTAGACGGAGATACGATGCACGTTTTTGTAAATCACTGGCCCTCGCGCTCAGGCGGTGAAGAACGTTCACGTCCCGGAAGAGAAGCCGCAGCTCAGGTAGTAAAAGATAAGGTAGATTCTATTTTGGTGAAAAATCCAAATGCAAAATATATTATTATGGGCGATTTAAATGATGACCCTATCAGCCCATCCATTACAAAGGTATTAAATGCAAAAGGAAAAAAAGAAGATGTGAAAGGAAACGGCATCTACAATCCTTGGGTAGATATGTATAAAAGAGGAATAGGCACATCACCTTATCAGGATGCCTGGGGATTGTTTGACCAAATTATGATTTCAAATAGTATGCTTGATAAAAATACCGGCGGTTATCATTTCTATAAGCAAATGATCTTTAATAAAGAGTTCCTGGTTCAAAAAACCGGAAAATATCGTAACTATAGTAAGCGCACGTGGAGTGGTATCACATATAATTATGGTTATAGTGATCACTTTCCGGTTTATATAATTCTTTTAAAAGAAGTTCAGTAATCAGGTAATCACAATATTATCCTCGGTTATAAGCTGTTCATATCTGAGCCGCCTAATAATTTGTGCAGTGGTAATTACATCTTTTTGACAGTATTTAATAATTCGCTCTATATTGTCTTTACGTTTTATTTCATCACGCTCCCAAAATAATTCACCTACCATACTACCGTTAATATCATCTTTAGGTGATGGCAATCCTAATGCAGTAGCAAGCAATTGAAGGGATGTGAAATTTTTATAATCACCAAAGCGCCAATATTGAAAGGTATCCAATACCTGTATTTCCCATGGCTTTTTATTTTGAAAATCCAATGATGCTGGTATAGGTATGCCGTGAATAATCATTCTTCTGCATAAAAAAGGAAGGTCAAATTCCCGAATATTATGCCCGCCAAAAATCCATTGCTTTTGTTCAACTAAGTTAGCCCACTCCTGCAATAATACCTTTTCTTCTTCATGATAAATACTCTTAATCCTAATTCCTTCACCATCTTTAGAACGCGTAAAGGCAGCAACTGAAATACACACCACACGTGAAAATTCAGCCATTACTCCCGCTCTTTGCTTATAGAAATCATCAGGGGTGGTATCGGCTGGTAATTGATGGGTTGTTTTTCCCTGCCATAATAATTTCCATTGCTCATTTAACTCGTCATAACTGGGAGCCATAGACGCAGTTTCTATATCTAACACCATCACTTTTGATAAATCAATATGACGCATAAAATAAAATTTAAGGAAAGGTAAAATAATCGCTAATACCCGGCATGGTCATTTCCTTCTTTAGTAATAGTCTTTCCCTCATTAAAACGTGATGCCAACACCAATTTGTATAGCCTGATGCTTCCAGGCATAACCATTGCTTGTATTGTTTAAATCAGAAAGGCCGTACTGATATCTACCTGATAAATTAACAAATGGAAGTTGAAGCCACAATCCACCGGCTACACTCCAATTATTCTGCTTAAAAATATTCCCATTATGAAGCAAACTATCAACCGACTCATTAAGCATAACTCCATATACAGGCCCAAATTGCAACTTCACACGCTTAGAAGGGCCTACATTTATATTGATCAGAACAGGAATTTCAAGATAGTTCATTTTTGCTTTTATCTGACTGCCATCTCTAAATATATCATCATAAACTTCAGTGGCATCATCAGAGAAGGTTGAAGATGATTGCAAAAAATTGACTTCCGGCTGGATACCTAATTTGTGTGAAAAATTTATTTGTATAAAACCTCCTGCCTGAAAATTAAAACGATACCCTTTGGAATAAGCTGTACCATCTATCTCATTTACATTCACCCCCACCCTTGCTCCAAACCGAAAAAGATTTTCTCTATCTTCGCCTGCTTTAAATTGAGCATGAGCAGGGAAGAAAAAAAATATAAATAAAACTACACATAACCATTTCATAGTATAAAAATAGGAAGTAAGGTGATATTATTCATTCAGAAATATTTTCATTCTTGCCAACAAATCATTTAATTTTCAAAATAGAAATTTATAAAAGTGATATAAAGAAAAGAGGCTGTATCAAAAGTAAATTTTGGTACGGCCTTTTTAATTTGATTTATTGAAGTGTTTTTACAAAGATTTTTTTTGAGTGAGGTATTTAGGTAAATTTTTTAGAATAAAATGGCCTCTATGCTGCCACTTTTTGATTTTGTGTGGTTGTTTTTGGTTTAGAGAACTTTTGCAGGTTATGTGCCAGGGCTATTAGGCCTATTTCTACCAATACTTTTTCTTTGCCTCGAAGGTTGGTGCGCCGGAAGCTTTTATTTTGCTTCCAATTTGCAAATACAGGTTCTACATCGGCACACCGCTTTTTTCGTTTTCTTATTCCTTCATCGCTGCGTAGTTTTTCTGCTGCTTTTTTCTTTAGGCGTATGAGGTTGTGGTTGAGTTCCACAATGCGGTTGGTTTTACTTTTATGGCAAACGCTTCGCATGGGACAGCCCTGGCAGTTTTGCGCCTGGTATCTTGTTATGTTTTGTTGATAACCGCTTTGTGTAATTCTTTTATGGGTGCCTATGTTTTGCATGTGCTGGCCCATGGGGCAAACAATGTAATCGTCTTGGGCATTATAATGAAGCCGTTCGCCTGCAAACGTTCTCGCATAGCCGATGGCAGGGATATAGAACGGTAAACATCCCGTAAATTTACATAACTTCGACAAACTTTTGGAACCGCGCCCAGCCCCGATTTTGGCTATGCACTGTTAGTGGCCGGTACTCCTCGCTTATAATTTACACTTTTCCTACAATTGAAGTTGCATAAATATTTCGACTCAAATCTTGTTCATTCTAAATCTTAATGGAGACTGCATCTATATTGAATTATTGAGAATTTACTATCAAGTAGTAATGTCATTTTTAATTCTACCCTTACTAACAAGAAAGATGTATGTAACAACAACTCCAATTATTGGTAAAAATAGTGTGGCAAATAACATTATTAAAAACTGTTGCCCATTTATTCTCTGTGTATTCAAATAGTTAACAGATCTCCAAACTACATACACTACTAACAAGAGATACAATATAATAATGAGCAATGATAACGATTCTGGAATTGCGAATAAATAAGACATATTTTAATTTTAAAATCCAATGCCAATAATAGGCAATGCAAATCTACATGAACACTTAAAGGAAGTAGTTACTATACAAATATGTTGATCTCCCCAACACGAGTAAGATTGACCATATGATCTACAGTTTGGGTTAGCTTCAGCAAATTGTTCAGCTTCTATACCGTTATCCGCCTGCCCAAGCATTAACGTCAAACTAGGTGTATGGACATTCCAAATACCGCATCTTTTTGCTAATAATTGTGGAGAATTGGGTTTGTCGCAGTTGATTCCTTTAAAATTTGTCATCACCAGAGCCATAATAATGAATCTTGCCTTAATCGAATCAGGTAAACGTGCAATTTCGCGATTGTTACTTACTGGATACTCCTGTTCATTAATAATTAACTTCCACTCCTTTTTGCCAATAACATACAATGACCACATAGAATTATCCGTTTGTAAGCTTTCGATTTCTTCGCTCTTACAATATTTAAACTTTTGATCATCTAAGGAAAAAGCATAATTATTAGCTACAGCCGTATCTGCCCATAAATAAATTAATTTACAGCTAGAGTCATCTATAAATTCTATCTTATAGTCATAAACACCAACTAAATCTAAAGTGCTTATCTGCGCTCTAATATTATGCGAAGAAAATACGATGAAAAATATAAAGAGCAATTTCACTGTTTAAAGTTTTTATAAATATAACATAATTTTTATAAGAATTGTTATTCGAAAATAATTGACAAGGACACTTATACATGAGTTTATAAGCCATCTTTAAACTAAAGCCTACATCTTTGATTCTCATAATGAAAACATCAACTTTATCATGGTTTAAAAAGTTTATATTCAAATATTCATTCAACACTTTGATTCTCAAGAGTTGAAATTGATGCTACAGATTATTACACTGGCATAGTACTGGCCACTAACTCATTTATTTTTCCCTGCTGCTCTTTATCAAAATAATTATACTTCACATAGG
>CAZBBO010000024.1:0-43396 GCA_964490345.1 uncultured Ferruginibacter sp. | reverse complement strand
AAAGAAAAAGGTTTATGGGAAAAGTTTAGTAAAATATTTAAAAAAATAAATCTACGTGTACAAGAAACAGCTTATTCCTACTGGGTTTTTAATTGCATCATACCAATAATTTGTTTCATTGTTCTTTCCATACCGTCGCTTCCACCCTCAAGGAAAATCACATTTCCCTTTCCATATTCTGCAAAGTTTTTAATAGCCTCCACCCACATACTAAACAAAATAACATTGGTATCTAAGTTAGCTTGCTTCATTTCAGTTGCAGCGGTACTCATTCCTTTTGCCACCTCTTCTCTAAAAAGAGCTACGCCCTGTCCTCTCAACTGAGCAGCAAGCCGTTCTGCTTCGGCAGAAATTTTTATTGCATTACCTTCTGCTTCAGCGGCCTTTGTTTTAGTAATCAACAGTGCCTGGCCTTCATTCTCGGCTGCAGCCTTTAGGTTATTACTTGCCACTACCTTACTCATACTATCCATAATAACCTGGTCGAAGGTGATATCATTAATTTGTAAATCTTGCAAATGATATCCCCAGTCTTCAAGAGAAGCATCTACATGTTGTTTTACAAATTCTACAATATCTCTACGTAAGCCTAATATCTCAGACTGTCGTCTGGTAGCCACAAAGGCTCGAATATTCCCTTCAATAGTGCGTACCAGAGCTTGCATCAAATCTCGGTCACTAATAAATTTAAAAGCAACCTTTTGAATCGTTTCTTCATTTTCGTTTTGTACTGAATACAAAAGCATAGATTTAAAATATACATTTGCCTGGTCAATGGTTACCGCTTGAAATTCTAACTCAACAGATCTATTTTGAATACTCACTTTTTTATAGACCTGTTCTAAAAATGGAATTTTAAAATTCAATCCGGGCCGCATCACTCGACGGTATTTCCCAAACATGGTTACTACACCTACAAAAGCCTGATTAATGGTAACAAAACCGCTTAGAAGAAATAAAATAGGGAGAATTACCCACAAAAGTTGAAATATATTATCCATAAAAATCTTTAAATTGAAGATATTAATTATTTAGATTCTTCTTCCCAAATAGTACATAAATGAATCATCACTTCAGCTGCTTTTGCCATATCTGATGTACCAATCCATTCCAATTTGCTATGGATATTTTGCATTCCGGTAAAGATATTAGGACAAGGCAATCCCATATAGCTCAATCTGCTTCCATCTGTGCCACCTCTTATACTATCTGATACTACTTCAAGGCCTGCGCGTTTAATAGCTTTAGCTGCATAATTTACTATTTCAGGATGTTTAACCAAAACATCTTTCATATTACGATACTGTTCACTTATTTCATAGGTTACGCTTGTTCCGGGATAGGGTGCGATGGCTGCCTCTGCAAGTGATTTAAGCCTCGCATGATGTGAAGTGAGTTTTGCAGTTTCAAAATCTCGAACGATAAACTGAACGACCGCCTTTTCTGCAATACCATTAAAAGCAACAGGATGTACAAAGCCCTCTCTCTTTTCAGTCGTTTCCGGGCTCCATTCATTTTTGGGCAATGAATCTAAAAATCCTCCAGCAATTTTGAGGGCATTAATCAATCTGTTTTTTGCATATCCCGGATGTACAATCACCCCATTGAAAGTAATCGTAGCCGCATCAGCACTGAATGTTTCATCTTCTAAACATCCCGCCTCGCCACCATCAAAAGTATATCCTGCGTGTGCGTTAACTTTTTTCATATCAATATGATCAGTACCCTTACCCACTTCTTCATCAGGAGTGAAGATTATACGTACTTCACCGTGTGAGATTTCAGGATGGTCTATCAAAAATTTAACACCCTGCATAATAGCGGCAACTCCACTTTTATCATCGGCTCCCAACAAGGTTAAGCCACTAGCGGTAATAATATCCTTACCAATATGTTTTTTAAGATAAGGAAAATCATTCATGCTTAATTTTAGCGTATTATCATCCGGAAGTATAATATCCTTACCATCGTAACCTGTATGAAGGATGGGCTTAACATTAGTGCCGCTACAATCAGGCGCTGTATCTACATGCGAGCAAAACGCAATTACCGGTGTGTTTTTTTTCGAATTGGAAGGCAAAGTAGCATACACATAACCGTTAGTATCCATTTGCACATCTTGTAATCCCATCTGCTTAAGCTCACCCGTTAAAATAATGGATAAGTTCTTCTGCTTTTCTGTAGTCGGTGCAGCATTACTTGTTGGGTCACTTTGTGTATCCACCTGCACATAACGCATGAAACGTTCCGCAACCTCTTTTGTATCTATAGAAATCATTATTAAAATTTACTGTTAACTTAAGTTATCAAAAATAAAACAGGCAGCTTAAACTGTATTTAAGGGTGTTTGATAAACATTAGGCTATCTCAATTAATTCAATATCAAAAACCAAATCCTTCCCTGCAAGAAAATGATTAGCATCCAGCACCACAATATCATCAATTAATTCTGCTACGGTTACTTCAAAATTCTGTCCTTGATCATTACTCATCATCAATTGCATACCCACTTCAATTTGCATGTCTTGTGGAATATTTTCTTTTGGTATGCGTACCATATTTTCTTCGCTACGTTCACCGTATGCTTCTGCAGCAGGGATAATAAAACTTTTCTTTTCGCCTACAACCATACCGGGTAAAGCGTCATCAAACCCTTTAATCATTTGGCCTGAGCCTACCGAAAATTGTAATGGATCTCGTCCAATTGAAGAATCAAATTGCTCACCGGTTGTGAGCTTCCCGGTATAATGAACTTTAACTAAATCTCCCTGTTTAACTTGTTTCATTTAGAAATATTTAATGTTACTCGCAAAGGTGCAGTCATTTTTTTTAATAGCCTTAAATAATTGAAATTGATTTACAATTCTCGCTTAATACTTAACTTCATTTTATCATTTTTTTAAAAAAAAGTTAGTTTTATTTGAAACATGAAATATTGCTTATTACTTATCTCCTCATTAATCCTTGGCATTTGTGCTGCTCATTCCCAGCAAAATAAAATAATTTCGGGTGCAGAACGGATGGAAGAAATCATTCCATTATTAAAAGGGAAGCGGGTGGGTGTATTTGCAAACCAAACCAGCATGGTTGGTAATATACATCTAATAGATACATTATTAAAACAAGGTATTCAGGTTATTAAGATATTTAGTCCGGAACATGGTTTTAGAGGTACTTCTAGCGCAGGCGAGTCGGTAAAAAGTGGCAAAGACCCTAAAACTGGTTTACCAATAATAAGTTTATATGGCAATCACAAGCGTCCCACAGAGCAGGAGTTGAAAGACATTGATGTATTGGTTTTTGACATTCAAGATGTAGGTGTTCGGTTTTATACTTTCATTTCTTCCTTGGAAGAAATTATGGAAGCTGCATTTATCCATAATAAGCCGTTAATGCTTCTTGACCGTCCGAATCCTAATGGATTTTATATTGATGGCCCCGTATTAGAAAAATCATATCGTTCATTCGTAGGATATCAGTCCGTTCCGGTTGTATATGGCATGACCATTGCGGAATATGCATTAATGATTGCTGGAGAAGGGTGGCTTTCTCCTCAGGCAAATAAAAATTATACCTTTTATTTAAAATCAAAGCCAACCAAGGAAACACCCTTCCATTTTCAAGTTATCAAATGCCTCAATTATGATCACAGCATGCGATACAACTTACCTGTAAATCCTTCTCCCAATCTTCCGGATATGCAAGCGATTTATTGGTATCCAACCACCTGTTTTTTTGAGGGAACCATTCTAAGTGAAGGAAGGGGAACACTGAAACCTTTTCAATGGATTGGGCACCCACTATTACCAAAAACATTATTTTCATTTTTTCCCAAGCCCAATGCAGGAGCAAAAAGCAGTAAGCATTATTATCAATCCTGTTACGGATGGGATTTATCCAACATCAAATCAGGCAATCAATTAAATCTTCAATACCTTCTGGATGCTTATCAATTATTTCCCGGGAAGGATTCATTCTTTTTGAAAAATAACTTTTTTAATAAACTGGCTGGGAATGCTACACTTATGCAACAAATAAAAAATGGATTAACCGAAAAGGAAATTAGAAATTCATGGACTTCCGATTTGCAACATTTTAAAATAATAAGAAAAAAGTATTTATTATATAAAGATTTTGACTAAATGAAGGCGTTAAAAGAATTACGTATTGTATTTATGGGAACTCCGGAATTTGCGGTTGCTTCATTAAAACAACTTGTAGAAGCAGGATGCAATGTGGTGGCAGTAGTTACAGCACCTGATAAACCGGCTGGCCGGGGGTTACAATTGCATGAAAGTGCAGTAAAAAGATTTGCAAAAGAAAATTATTTAGAAATACTTCAACCTGTAAAGCTAAAAGATCCAAAGTTTGTAGATGAATTACGTGCCTATAAAGCTGACATTCAAGTTGTGGTTGCTTTCAGGATGTTACCTGAAGTAGTATGGAAGATGCCGCCGCTGGGGACTATTAATGTTCATGCCTCTTTACTTCCACAATATCGCGGAGCGGCACCCATTAACCATGCAATAATAAATGGCGAAAAGAAAACAGGCGTAACCACCTTTCTTTTACAACAAACCATTGACACCGGACATATTTTATTATCTGCGTCTATCCCTATTTGTGACAACGACAATGCAGACTCTATTCATGATAAACTAAAAGAGTTGGGTGCAAATTTATTATTAGACACATTAAAAGGAATAGCAGAAAATAAAATTACTCCAAAGCCTCAGCACCTGTTACTTAACGAAGAAATAAAGCATGCACCTAAAATTTTTACTGAGCACTGTGAAATAAACTGGCAAAAGAATGGTTTATCCATTCATAATCTCATACGTGGACTAAGTCCCTACCCTACAGCCTTTACTTATTTAAACGGAAAGAAGCTAAAAATTTTTGCAGGTAAATATGGAGTTCACCCGGGTTATGAGCCTGGGAAGATAAGAACGGATAAAAAGACCTATTTACAATTTGATACGGGAGATGGCAGCTACCAAATTACTGAATTACAATTGGAAGGAAAGAAACGAATGGGGATAGGTGATTTTTTAAGGGGCTATCATTTCCCCTAAAAATGGAAATAGAAATATTCCCACTTGGTTAAATGAATGGACAATTTCACAGCCTGCTCTTACAGATTTAAATAGGCAGGTGTCACCATTATTTTTCAAAATAAATAGAGAACATACTTTATTCAATACTTCAAATATTTGATTTTCCTTTTGCCTGATACAATGAAAGGAACCGAAAGAAAAGTCAAGGTTTTTAAAGTAGTTTTAGAAAATATTGAGGTTGAAAGAAAAGAGCCCTACTTGAATTTTGATATAAAAGATAAAACTTAGAAATTCAAGACAATTTCTAAAAAAAACGGGAAAGGTAATTCCCCGGGCCGGTATCCCCCTGACCCAATTCAAAGCTCGCTTTTTTTAATACACCAAACAATACCTCAAGGTGGTACTTTGTAGGGTAAGAACCCCTTTGGGCGGGGGCTACGCCCCCCACCCCAATTCAAAGTTCGGATTGTTTTAAACACAAAACAATACCCCAAATTCGGTATTTATGGAGCATAACGATTAGGTATATACGAACATATTTTCCATTTAGATTTTAAAATCTCTTTTTTCTTTCCTAACCTTAACACAAAGAAATGAGCCGAAAGAAAAGTAAAGGCTTGCGAAGGATGATAATAATTTACTTTGTTTTTTTCGACGAATAATGTGTAGCTGTGTTTTTGTATAGAAATGAGCTTATTTGTATTTCAGCATGGAGAAAAATCTGCATACATTAACCGTTATATGCTATGCTCATAATTTTTATACATAATTCTTATAATGTAGGGTTAAAATACTGCACATTGAAAGAGAAGGCGGGGGTTGAACAGCTTTTATAGCATACTACTCCATGTATATCTTTTTAAAAACACATTGCTTACACAGATGTATTATTACAATCCCTTTTTTACTTAAATAAAATTGGCTCTACTTTTAAAAAGCAATTCTAATTAAAAAGGGGAGCAAAATCTCGCTTGGATAAATGCGTAACTTCAATAAGCTACTCAATAATGATTACCGTTCTTATGGCTTTAAAAATAGAGATGAAAGTACTAATAACTACCCTTCTTTAGAAATAATTTCTAAATGCAAAGAATTAATAAGCAATTATCACTTCAAAAGTATCGGAAGTAACTCCAAGTTCATCAGCTCCGGCATTACTGATTCGAAGATCTATCCCATCATTTTGTGAAATATCAGGCATAACATCAAGCACTTTGGCATAAATTGTTTTATTTGAAGTGCGATTGGTGATTTTTACGATACTCCCTGACTGTGCTGCATTATTAAAGCAATAATACTTACCATCAGACCACCCGCTGGTACTTTTAAAAACTCCTGCAGTTACAGATTTGTCTGTTATTTTTTTCCCATCTATCTGAGCATAATAAACATCTTTAAACTTACCTCCTGAAAATTTTTGAGGATTGGAAACAGCAACCGGAGTATCCGTCCTTTTCTGCTCTTTAACCAGTACATCTTTTGGTGCTTCTTTGTGCTGATTGGATTGTGCGCCATCTTTAATTGGCCTTTCTGCTTCACGCGGCTGTGTTGAATTAGTCTGTTCTTGCACATTTGATTTCACTATAGAAGGCTTTTCATGTTCCTTACTTTCGGGTGGTATGGACTGCGTATTGGCCGGAATTTTTATTGCTTGGTGTGCCAGTGAGGATAACTCTGGCTTTACTTTCAAATATCCAATAATAAGCAGATCTCCTGGCTTAATATTATTATCTAAAAGCTTGTTCCATCTTATTAACTCTGCTGCAGCCACACCATTAAATTGTTGTCCAATAATATTCAAGGTTTCTTTTGCCAATACTTTATGATATACAGGCACAAACACTTCTCCTTCGGACACAATTGGATTTTGGGTAAAATTAGTTTCAACAAGAGGAATCTTTACATCTTGTCCGATACCAAGGCCGGGCGAGGTATCTACATCAAGGTTATTAAAGGGTGCATATACGCGGGGGCTAATATTGTATAGTCTTCCGATACTGTAAAAATTCTCTTTGGGTGCCGTTTTATGAATGATATAATGCTGACCACCTGAAACACCATCTACAACAACCTTATTATTTTGCGCATAGGATATAAATGGCAATAAAAAAATAATTGAGAAGAAATTTTTCATCGGATTAATTTTAGCTGCGGCAAAGATGCTAAAAAAATCACTAATCTCACAACAGACAGAGTAGGTTAGCAGAATTTTATCTTTTTAATACCCTCCAAGCCATCGGATAATAATTATTGATTCGATTTTGAAGGACTTTAATCCAACCTAAGCCTAGTTGATTATAATTAATTTTAACCCAACCCTTATTATTTAAATCAATTTTCAAATCATTTCTTTTCAGAAAATCAAGCGCTCTATCCTTATCCAACTCATAAGCAGGTACTTGTTTATTAACTCGTTCACTAAGTGCCAGCGCATGAGACGGAATCAGATCCTTTTTAGAAAATTCACCAATTTCTAACCCTGCCCGTTTAATATATACATGCTGTTGAAGCAAGGGCAATAATTTAACCATCAAATTATTCATAATCAGCCATTGACTACGCCTGTTTACTATTTGCTCAAAGGAATGTTTAGCAACCCAATTTTCTGCTATTGAATATTCCATTTTATTCAAAAAAGGGAGTTGAAGTAATGGAAGTCTCTTTTGCCTTATTTGAAAATCTTCCTTTTTTAACACCGTAATAAAAAATCCTTCTCCTGCTAATTTATCGGGGAAAAAGCGATAACCTATTCCATCCTTTTCAACTTTAGAGACAACAATATTCCACGCCGTTTCAACAGGAATTTCTACCGAAACCATTTGGTTATTAAGACACCATTGAAGAACATCTTCATTCTCTTCCACAGAATACGAACAGGTAGAGTATATCAAAACTCCGCCAGGCTTTAAGGCAGGTATAATACTCTCCAAAATCTCTTTTTGCCTAATACTACACATGGTCACCAATTGCGAACTCCACTCATCTATCGCCTTTTTATCCTTTCTAAACATACCGCTGCCACTGCATGGAGCGTCAACAATAATTAAATCGAAGAGAGCCTCTAAGGGCTTAAATGCATCCGGAGCGCTATTTGTAATAATTACATTATCTGCACCCCACTTAATAATATTCTCTTCTAAAACAGATACGCGGGATTTAATAATTTCGTTACATACCAAAATACTTTCTTTTGAAAGTAAGGATTGTACTAGTGTTGATTTTCCGCCTGGTGCAGCACAAAGGTCTAGTACAACTAAATCATCGTTTAAGCGAACACAATTCTTTAAAGCGTGATATAAAAACATGCTACTCGCCTCCTGTACATAATAAGCTCCTGCATGAAAATGCGGGTCAAAAATAAAAGCCGGCCGTTGTGGCAAATAAAACCCTTTACTACACCAGGGCACGCTAACAACATCTCCAAATAATTCTTTCTCATTCAACAGTTTATTAGGGTTCGTTCTGATAGACACCGGTGTAGAACCCTGAGCATGAATATTCACAAACTCTCTTTCATCAAATCCATCAATTCCTCTTAAAGAGTTAATAAATCCTATTGGTAGTTGTTGTGTCAACAGTTAATTTTGATTTTTTCAAAAATACATGCATCTGATGAGACAAATAATAATTTTCACTTTTTGTGTTAGCGCTTTTATGTTCACGCATGCCCAGCAATTTCCCAACAGTTGGACGGATGGAACCTATTATAACATCAATGGTGCTAAGATCTACACTGTTACTGTCGGCAAGGGGCAACCCGTATTTATTATTCCTGGCGGACCTGGCGGTGCCCATCCCGGCTACAGGATTTTAGATTCGCTAACGGTAAATAATAATATTCAATTAATTTATTTTGATGCATTTGGAAGAGGGCAATCAGATACGGCAAAAGAGATAAAGGAATATACGATACAAAGAGACATAAATGATTTGGAAGAGCTGCGTAAGGCGATGCATTTTGACAAAATAGCTGTACTCGGGCATTCATACGGATCAGTAGTAGCACAAGGTTATGCTATTCAATACCCTCAACATGTATCACATCTTATTATAGCCAACGGCTTTCACAGTTATCTTATGTGGCAAGAGAATTGTGATAACAGCAATCATGAAATTAAAGTTAATTATCCTGAAGTATGGGATACTTTAATGATATTAAGAGAACAAGGATTTATTTCACAAGATGAAATATGTCAAAATGTTTATAGCCGTGTGCCTTATGGTTTTCTTTATGCCTACAATCCTGAAAGGTTTGTATTGAGAACAAAAAATCGTAAAGCTTACCCTAACAGCTTCAATACCAAACTTTATTACCAAATGGTAGGAAAAGATGGAGACTTTTTGGTAACCAATGAGATTGGAAGCTTTGACTATCGAAGAAAATTAGCCGGATTAAAAATACCGGTTTTGGTGATTGCAGGAAGATATGATCGGGTTGCTGTTCCCTGGATGCAGATTAAATATAAAGAATATTGCCCCCAAGCACAGTTTGTAATGTTTGAAAACAGTGGTCACAATCCACAGGTGGAAGAAAAAGAAGCTTATTATAAGTTACTGAAAGATTTTCTATCTAAATAATTAAGCAGCTTTAATTTCAGAGACCAGTTCTTGCAAAACCTTTTTTGCATCGCCAAACAACATCGAAGTTTTGGGTTGAAAAAACAATCCATTTTCAATACCTGCATATCCAGGTTTCATACTTCGTTTGTTTACAATTACCGTTTTTGCACTTTCTACTTCCAAAATAGGCATTCCATAAATGGGGGAAGTTGGATCCGTTTTCGCTGCCGGATTAACTACATCATTAGCTCCCAATATTAATACAACATCAGTGGTTTTAAATTCTTCATTTGCATCATCCATTTCAAGTAATTTTTCATAGGGCACATCGGCCTCTGCAAGTAATACATTCATGTGTCCGGGCATACGTCCGGCTACAGGATGAATAGCATATTTAACTTCCACTCCTTTATCAACCAATACTTTTTCTAATTCATGGCAGGCATGTTGTGCTTGTGCAACGGCTAAACCATATCCGGGTACAATCATTACTTTATTTGCATATCCCATCACCATTGCTGCATCACTCAAAGAAATTTCTTTATAACTCCCTTGTACTCCTTCAGTAGTAGAGGCCGCAGCATGTGCTCCACCAAACGAACCAATCAATACATTCTTTAGAGAACGATTCATGGCCTTGCACATTAAAACAGTAAGTAATGTTCCTGCAGCACCTACCAGAATACCACCGGTAAGCATTACCTTATTATCATATAAAAAACCACCAAATGCAGCAGCCACACCTGTAAAGCTATTGAGCAGTGAGATCACCACTGGCATATCTGCTCCTCCAATAGGCATCACAAACATAACACCATACAATAATGCGGCAGCAAAAATGACATACAATAAATTTCCTTCGCCATGCTGAATAACCACCCATGCTCCCAACAATAAGGTAGCCAGCAATAAAATAATATTAACAATATTCTGACCAGCAAAACTGTAATCCTTAATAGTACCATTCAGTTTTCCCCAGGCTATCATACTTCCGGAAAATGAAATACTTCCTATAATTAATCCCAATACAATTACCAGAACTGTTCCTCTCATACCTTCTATACTTTCCCCGGCTGCAATAAGGCGTTGCAGGTGATTATATTCTACCAATGATATCAATGCAGCGCACGCGCCACCCATACCATTAAACATACTCACCATTTCCGGCATCGCTGTCATCTTAACCTTCCTTGCTACCACCGTACCAATGATACCACCTATAATGAGTCCGCCAAATATCCATTCATAATTTCCTAATGGAGCACCATTTTCATTCCGGTAAAGAAAAATAGTTCCTGCAATAGCAATTCCCATTCCTGTAGCAGCCAGTAGGTTGCCTTTACGTGCAGTTGCAGGATGCGACAACATCTTCAAGCCTAAGATAAATGTAACCGAAGCAAACAGATAGCAAATGGTAAGAATGTGCATAGAAATAATGAATATTAATGCGTAGATTTTTTATTTCCTTTTCCTTTAAACATCTCCAACATGCGATCGGTAACTACAAAGCCTCCTACCACATTTAATGTTCCTAAGATAACAGCCAAAAAACCAAGGGCAAGGGCAAGATAATTATCCGGTTCGGCATTACCCATCACAATGATGGCACCAATAATAACAACACCATGAATAGCATTAGCACCACTCATTAGAGGTGTATGCAACACGCTGGGCACACGTCCAATTACCTCAATACCAACAAACCCCATAAGAATTACTATATAAATAATCTGCTGATGTGTGGTTATCCAACCGAGAAATGTTTCCATATTCATTTAATTTAAATCGCTTCGCTTTTTTTAATTAATGCAGGATGCACCACACAACCATTTTCAGTAATGCAAGAACCTTTAACTAAATCGTCATTCATATCAATATTTAATATCCCATCCTTTATAAATAATTGTAAAAAATTGAGCAGGTTTTTACCATATAGTTTACTGGCATCAAATGGCATCGTGGAAGGCAACATGGAATTACCAATTATACATACTCCGTTGATATGGGCCGTTTCATTATTCTTTGTACATGTTGTATTACCACCGGTAGCGGCTGCCAAATCAACAATTATTGAGCCTGCCTTCATCGCTCCAAGCATGGCATCATCAATTAGAATAGGTGCTTTCTTTCCGGGAATTTGTGCAGTAGTAATAACAATATCTGCTTTTGCAACACTTTCAGCAATCTTTTCCTTTTGTCGTTTTATAAACTCCGGTGATTGTTCTACAGCATAACCACCTGCTTTGGATGCATCAGCAGCACCTTCAACTTCAATAAATTTTCCACCTAAACTCATCACTTCTTCTTTAACGGCAGGGCGTGTATCAAACACTTCAACAACAGCACCTAATCTGCGGGCGGTAGCTATAGCCTGCAAGCCTGCAACACCAGCGCCCAGTATAAGCACCTTAGCAGGAGGAATAGTGCCCGCAGCAGTCATGAACATAGGAAAGTATCTGGGAAATTTTTCTGCAGCCAAGATTACTGCCTTATATCCTGCGATGTTTGCCTGGCTACTCAGCACATCCATACTTTGCGCTCGAGTGGTACGGGGCAGCATATCCATACTAAAAATTACCTTGTTTGAATCTGCCCAGTGCTGAACCAAGTCTTTATGATATAAGGGTTGAAATTGACCAATCAATACTTTTCCAGCAAAGTCACTTAAATCCTGATCAGTAATTGGGTGAATACACAATAACACATCAGCCTTTTGTAAGACTTCATTTCGGGAAGCCACCAAGGCGCTACTTTTAGTATATGCTTCATTGTTGGCAAATGCCTGAACCCCGCAATCACGCTCTACAATTACATCACACTTCCATTTTTGAAGAATGGTAATATGTTCCGGAAGCAAGGCTACCCGAGTTTCAAATGATGGCTCTCTTAATACACCTACCGTCATAATTTTTTAATATCGTCTAAGGTAATTAAAATCTAATGGAGAAATGTTGGTTCTCTTTAAAGTTTGAATTAAAAAATATCAATCCAATAAAAAAAAGATCAATAGTAAGCTTTACACCCTCATAACTTTTCACCTCTTCCCAAGCTTGCTCCATTTCTTTGCTCCAATGAATATCATCAAAAATAACAATAGAATCATTATGCACAAACCGACTTATTTGCGAAAAATAAGCTAAGGTTGGGATTTTTAAATGATGGCCGTCAATAAATACCATATCTACCTTTGCGGCCTCTTGAAAAACAACCGGTAATTGTGCCTCAAAGGTGCCTGTATATAATGATATATTGTTAAGTTTTTGCTGGCGAAAAGACGCGGATGCCACTCCGGCTACTTGTGGTGCTCCCTCTATACTATATACTTTTTTTGCACCATGTGCAAGATAAGAGGTTGAAATACCGAGGCTGGTACCCAATTCCAAGGCGGAATTAATGGAATAATGCCGTGCAATCCGATATAGCAACTGTCCCCACTTTTTCTTTTTTACTGAAGTTTGAGCGATATCACTAATTTTCCTTCCGGCTTCTTTAAACTTTGTGGAACCCGCCCCGTAATCTTCCACATCAATAATCCGGTCATCTCTTAAAAACTCATTTCGTTTATTCTCCACTGTTAGGTAACATGGATATTTTGTATCATCGTTAAGGACCTTAGTAATAAAGTCAAAAACAAAAGGTGAATGAACCCCATGCCCTTTACCATTTGAAGCCTTTAAGTAATAATGAAGATATTTTGTTATTAGCTGAAGGGAGTTGTACAAACAGGTTATTTTAAAAATAAAGAATTATACCAATTTTCTTTTCCAAGTTTCAAAAGAATAAGGGAAGGCGTGCTTTTCATCCATTTGATAATCCTCCTGAGCTATTTTTGAGAATAACGATTTATCAATAGCCGGATAATATGCATCTCCAAAAATTTCAGTGTGTATCCTGGTTAAATATATAGTATCTGCAAGGTGTAGGGTTTGATTAAAAATTTCTCCTCCTCCAATAATAAATATTTCTTTAAAATGCTCATCCATTGCATATTGTACCGCTTCTTCAATACTCGAACACTTTACCGTACCGGCCGCTTTCCAATCCGGATTTGTAGTGATTACAATATTCAATCTTCCCGAAAGAGGTTTATTTACACTTTCAAAAGTTTTTCGACCCATAATAACGACTCCGCCCCATGTTAAACTTTTAAAATATTTTAAATCATTGGGGAGATGCCATGGCAATTTGCCTTCATTACCAATCACATTATTTTCGGCTACAGCCACCAAATGAGCAATCATGCAAAGTACATTTAACAAAAACTAAATAGCCACCGGCGCTTTTATACTCGGATGGCATTGATAATTTATCAATTCAAAATCATGATAAGTAAAATCAAAAATATCTCTTTTAGTCTGATTAATTTTCATTACCGGTAAAGGAAATGGCTTCCGGCTAAGTTGTAAATGGGCCTGATCAAAATGATTTTTGTACAGATGGGCATCACCAAATGTATGAACAAAGTCTCCCGGATCCATATCTACTGCTTGTGCAATCATCAGAGTAAGCAGTGCGTAAGATGCTATATTAAATGGTACGCCCAAAAACACATCTGCACTTCGCTGGTATAATTGACAGCTTAATTTTCTTTTTCCATTAGCTTGTGATGCTGATGTATAAAATTGAAAAAGGCAATGGCAAGGCATTAATTTCATTTTTGGCAAATCAGCCACATTCCATGCACTAATTATTAATCGTCTGCTGTCTGGATTGGTTTTAAGTTGTTGGATCAGTTCTTTTACCTGGTCCACTTCAACTCCATCTGCACCTTGCCATGAACGCCATTGTTTTCCATACACAGGGCCAAGATTGCCTAGTTCATCAGCCCATTCATCCCATATACTCACTCCATTTTCCTTTAAATAGGCTATATTGGTTTCTCCTTTTAAAAACCAAAGCAATTCATAAATAATGCTTTTTAGGTGAACCTTTTTAGTTGTTACCAAGGGAAATCCATCAGCCAAGTTAAAACGGATTTGATATCCAAAAACACTTCGGGTACCCGTGCCTGTTCTATCAGACTTATCGTTGCCGTTTTCAATTATATGTTTTAGTAAGTTGAGATACTGTTGCATGGTTGCAAGATAAAATTATTCATCAATGCGTGAATATAAAGTTATTCCAACCACAATTCACATTTACTCCTTGTAAATCAGCGAAGTAATAAATAAACAAAACAGTTTTCAACAACTATTATATATATTAGAAAACAGGAGTCAGTATATACCTTTTTTAATCTATATCTTTTAAATAATAATAGGCCGGTTTTCTTTTAACAAAGCCATGACAACGCGCTAACTAGTACGCTCTATTTCAAACCCTGAAATAATTTAACTTTGCACTCTATGAGCAGAAAAGGAAAAGTGCTGATGGCCATGAGTGGCGGAATTGACAGTACGGTAGCTGCGCTAATGTTAAATGAACAAGGCTATGAGGTTATTGGAATTACTATGAAGACCTGGGATTATGATACCAGTGTTGCACCTACGGGTAGAAAAGAAACCGGGTGTTGTAATGTAGATAGCTTTAATGATGCGCGAATGGCGGCTGTACAGCATGGCTTTCCGCATTTCATCTTAGATATTAGGGATGAATTCAAGGATTTTGTAATTGAAAACTTTGTGGATGAATATTTAGCAGGTCGCACACCTAATCCTTGTGTGATGTGCAATACCCATATTAAATGGCGGGCATTATTAAAAAGAGCAAATGCTTTGGAATGTGATTATATTTCAACCGGGCACTATGCACAGGTACATCAACATACCAATGGCCGCTTTTTTATTCGTAAAGGCCTGGATAACACCAAGGATCAGAGTTATGCATTATGGGGATTGCAACAGGATTTGTTACAACGTACGATTTTCCCACTTGGCACTTACCGCAAAACTGAAATCAGGCAAATGGCACATGATTTCGGCTATCCCGATTTAGCAAAGAAAAATGAGAGTTATGAAATTTGTTTTGTGCCCGACAATGACTATCGAGGATTCTTAAAACGCAGGGTGGATGGGCTGGAGAAAAAAGTTGATGGAGGTAATTTTATTGATTCAAAAGGAAAAATCCTGGGCAAACATAAAGGATATCCATTTTATACTGTTGGCCAACGTAAAGGATTAGGCATTGCCTTAGGAAAGCCTGTATTTGTTACAGCAATTAATCCCGATACCAATACAGTTATGCTTGGTGACGAAAATGATCTTCAACGTACTGAAATGACGGTGGCAAAATTAAATTGGATAAAATACAACGGATTAAGTGAAAAAATTGATGCTGTTACAAAAATCAGGTATAAGGATCAAGGTGCATTATCTTCTATAGAAGCCATTGAAGATAAGGTAAAGGTACATTTTTACAGCACAGTTAAAGGTGTTGCGCCCGGTCAGAGTGCTGTTTTTTACGAAGAGGATGATGTAATTGGAGGCGGAGTAATTCAGCGCAATCCGCTTTAGTTTGCCAGTTGAATATATTATCTTTCCTGCATGAAAAAATTACTGCTTGCCCTATCCCTCCTATTTGTAATTATGGAGAGTTGTAAGAAATCTACTGACGAGTTATCTTATCCTGCTATCTCTGATTATGCTCCGCAGATTGTTGGGAAGTATATTACATATCATCTCGACTCTACAATTTATATCAACTTTGGTGTTACAAAGGTTATTCATAGTTATGAGGTGAAATATGCAGTGGATGCAGAAATTACAGATAATAATAATGACCCCGCATTTCGAATAATCCGTTATGTAAGGCCTGTTGGAGGAAGCATTTGGACACCGGATGCCACATTTATGGCTAAAAATACCGGACAATCATTAGAGTTTGTAGAAAACAATATGCGGTTTATTAAATTAAAAGAGCCTATCCGGGAAGGGTTTTCTTGGAAAGGGAATTCTTATTTTGATACCCAATCTCAATTCACAAATTTTAATTATATGGATGACTGGGATTACCTATATAGCCACGTAGGACAAAGTGAAACTATTGATGGTAAATATTTTGATGAAGTATTAACAGTAGAACAACGAGATGAGGTAATCGGCGTGCCTGAAGAGCCTGCCTACTATAGTGAAATAAATTACAGCATAGAAAAGTATGCCAAAGGGGTTGGATTGGTGTTTAAAGATTTTTATCATGACGAGTATCAGCCGCCCACAACACCCGGCGGTAGCGGCTATCATGTGGATGGCTCATATCGTATAACCCTTACCGTTATAGATTATAACTAAATCATCATTTCTTACGATAAAATAAAATTAAATCAGTAGCGGGAATTTGTTTAATACCTAATTGCCGGAATAAGGTTACCAATTGTCCCCGGTGATACGTTTGATGATTAAACAAATGATGCAAAACTTCATACACCGGCTGCCTAAAAGAAATATGGCTAATATTACGATAACTGAATTCATCCAACAGCATAGATTCAGTAGCTTTTTCTATCCATCTTTCCCATTGCGCAGATAGCTTTAGCCAATTAACGCACACATCCATTACCGTTCCATTAAACCCTTCAGAAGGAGCTGTTACAGATTTAGAAAGCTTTATTCGCTGCCACCAAATTGACTCTGTATTCCACAAATGAATAGCTGTTTTATAAATGGATGAAAAACTACTGGCTATTTCCCGGTAAATGTGGTCATCCGGAAGATTTAAAATGGCATCTGTTATTCTTTTATTTGCCCAAAGGTTATAGGAGGCATAATGAGTTAATATTTCTTTCATAGCACCTCTTTTCTCAAATTTAATTATAAAAATTGATTGGTAGCTTTACATAAATAAAAACATGACAATCTCTATTCGTAATGCAAATGCTGATGATTGCCCACGTATGATGGAGCTCATCAGAGAATTAGCCAGATACGAAAAAGCACCGGATGAAGTGACTGTATCTTTTGAACATTTTGTAAAAAGCGGATTTGGCTCCAACCCGGTGTGGAAAGCTATTGTGGCTGAAATTGACAACGTGGTGCAAGGATTTGCATTATATTATATCCGTTATAGCACATGGAAAGGGCAGCGTTTATATCTTGAAGACATTATAATAACTGAAAAATGCCGGGGTTTTGGCGCCGGAAAGTTATTGTTTGATGAACTTATTAGGATAGGAAAAAAAGAAGGTTATGCAGGAATGGTTTGGCAAGTATTAGAATGGAATGAGCCGGCATTAAATTTTTACCGAAAATATCCAAATATAAAATTTGATGCTGAATGGGTAAATGGAAGCCTTGATTTTTAGCTGGTTGTTTTTTACCTCTATCATTCTAAATATCACATCTTCTTTTCAATATATTTCAATTAGAGGTTAAAACTGTTGCTTTTTATGCAAACATTAGCCTTTGCTGCCGTACTTTTGCGGCACAAAACAAACCGGCTGAATAGCAGGATGCGGTAAAAGGGAGTGACACAACAATGTTGAGCATAGCGCTGTAGCCGAAAAAACAATCATACTATGGGTGAAAAGATAACCATGGGAAGCGATGGTATTTTACAGGTTCCGGATCAACCGATAATTCCCTTTATTGAGGGAGACGGCATTGGCCCAGAAATTTGGGTTGTTGCGCAAAAAGTTTTTGATGCCGCAGTAGAACACGCCTATCAAGGAAAGCGAAAGATTGAATGGAAAGAAATATATGCAGGTGAAAAAGCGTATAGGCTAACGGGTGAGTGGCTCCCCGCCGAGACTCTACAAACCGCAAAGGATTACATTATTTCAATAAAAGGGCCACTTACCACACCCATTGGTGGAGGTATTAGAAGTTTAAACGTAGCGATGCGGCAAGATTTGGATTTGTTTGCCTGTGTACGACCGGTAAAATGGTTTAAAGGAGTTCCTTCACCTGTAACCAATCCAGCGTTAGTGGATATGGTAATATTTCGTGAAAACACTGAAGATATTTATGCAGGTATAGAATGGAAAGCCGGTTCTGCAGATGCAGCAAAGTTTGAAAAGTTTTTGATTGAAGAAATGGGAGTGAAGAATATTCGATTTCCGGGTCAATCAAGTTACGGTGTAAAACCGGTTTCAGAAGAAGGCACAAAACGACTTGTACGTTCAGCTATTAACTATGCATTAGCAAATAACCTGCCTTCGATAACACTGGTACATAAAGGAAATATTATGAAGTTTACCGAAGGGGCGTTTAAGCAATGGGGGTATGAAGTGGCGCGTAATGAATTTGGAGATAAAACATTTACTTGGGATGAATGGGATGAACTTAAAAAGAAAAAGGGAGAAATGTATGCTAATCAGGTACAACTTAATGCAGTAAATTCAGGGAAACTTTTAGTAAAAGACGTTATTGCAGATAATTTTTTACAGCAGATTTTAATCGCCCCACAAGAATATTCAGTGGTTGCTACCTTAAATTTAAATGGGGATTACATATCGGATGCTCTTGCTGCAGAAGTGGGTGGGATTGGAATAGCGCCGGGTGCAAATATTAACTATAAAACAGGCTATGCTGTATTTGAAGCCACCCATGGAACGGCTCCTAAATTTGCAGGCACAAACAGCATGAATCCATGTTCGGTAATTTTAAGTGGTTGTATGATGCTAGATTACATGGGTTGGAACGAGGCTGCCAAAGTGATTACAGAAGCTATACAAGCTACCATTATGCGCAAAACCGTTACGATAGACTTTTATAATTTAATGAGTGGCGCCACTTTATTGAAAACAAGTGAATTTGGAAATGAAATCATCAACAATATGGGGATGGTAACAGGAGAAGGGCAACTGAAACAAAGCTCAAGCCTATAATTTTTAATTAAAAATGAAACGATAACTATATGAGTAAAATTAAAGTAACTAATCCCGTTGTAGAACTCGATGGAGATGAGATGACTCGTATCATCTGGAAATTTATTAAGGACAAACTTATACTGCCTTATCTTGACGTTCCTATTCAATATTTCGATTTAGGTATTGAACATCGTGATGCAACTGATGACCAGGTAACTATTGATGCGGCAAATGCAATTAAAGCATGTGGTGTGGGTATTAAATGCGCAACAATAACTCCCGATGAAGCACGTGTAAAGGAGTTTAATCTAAAGCACATGTGGAAGAGCCCAAATGGCACCATTCGAAATATTCTTGATGGAACAGTATTTAGAGAGCCCATTGTAATGAAGAATGTGCCTAGATTGGTTACTAATTGGACAGCTCCTATTATTGTTGGGCGCCATGCATTCGGTGACCAATATCGTGCAACCGATACCGTTATTAAAGGAAAAGGAAAACTGACTATGACCTTTACTCCTGAAGACGGTAGTACTCCACAAATATTTGAAGTATTTGATTTTAAAGGAGGCGGTGTTGCATTGGGTATGTATAACACAGATGAAAGTATTTATGGTTTTGCACGCAGTTGCTTTAATATGGCTATAAGCAAGAAGTGGCCACTGTACTTAAGCACTAAAAATACCATCTTAAAAAAATATGATGGACGATTTAAGGATATTTTTCAGGAAGTGTATGAAAAAGAATTTAAAACCCAAATGGATAAACTTGGCATAGTTTACGAACATAGACTCATTGATGACATGGTAGCCAGTGCTTTAAAATGGAATGGTAACTTTATTTGGGCATGTAAAAATTATGATGGAGATGTACAAAGTGATTCAATCGCTCAAGGCTTTGGTAGCTTAGGTTTAATGACTTCTGTATTGATTACCCCTGACGGAAAAACAATGGAAGCAGAAGCCGCTCATGGAACAGTAACGCGCCACTATCGTGCACATCAAGCCGGGAAATCAACTTCAACCAACCCCATTGCTTCTATATTTGCCTGGACACGAGGTTTGACTTTTAGAGGTAAACTCGATAACAATATAGCATTAATAGATTTTTGCAATACCTTGGAAGCTGTTTGTATTGAAACAGTAGAAAGCGGAAAAATGACTAAAGATTTGGCTATTTGTATCCATGGTAATAGTGTAATACATGGTGAGCATTATTTAAATACCGAAGAGTTTTTAGATGCAATAGATGAAAACCTTAAAAAGAAAATGAATTAATCTTGAGTGTATAAAAAGCTTAAAGTTGCTCTAAGTGAGCAACTTTTCTTTTTGTAAAAAGCATATCACCCTTTATTTAAAATATATACCAGATAAGGAGTTAAGCCTAAAAAGATTAAAAACAGCAACCAAATTCTACCTGCAGATAAATGATAATCTTTAAAAATCATTTTCTTTGGTTTTTTAGACATCAGTCCCATCAAAAATTCAAACACTACGGTAAGCATTACCCAAACAGCGCCTACGATCCATGCATTTTGATCATTCTCAATACGAAGAAATGGAAAAATAATCCACACATATAGGAAACATAAAACCATAAGAAACAAAGTAGATAGCTGGTGTGCAGATAACTCATTCATCCATTTGCGAAAGAAATATTCTCTTAACAAACCATTTAATACTGCTAAAAGAATCATGGGTAGCCAAAGTAAAAATTGAGAAGTACTCATCAGACTACAATTTGACAGATAAGAACAAAATAGCAAAACAACAAGGCTTCTATTTCAACCCTCTTATAATCAACAACTACGCAATAAATATAAGGTATTGTTCTGAAAATATGAAAGAGCAGGGAAAACACAAAGGGATTAATGCACAATATCCTGCAGGCAAATTTTTAAACTTTGCTTCCAATCTGGAATACTAAGATGAAATATCTTTTCTATTTTTTCGGTATTTAACGCGGAAAATACAGGACGTTTAGCAGGTGTTGGATATTGGCTTGTAGCAATTGGCTTCACTACACAAGGGCTATTTGAAAGTGTGCAAATAGCTACAGCAAAATCATACCAAGAAATAATCCCTTTATTACAATAATGGTAAATGCCTGGTGGTGCACTTTCTGCAATCGCAATTAACAGTAACGAGTTGGCTAAATCTGCTGCATAGGTAGGACATCCGAACTGATCATTTACGACACTAATTTCCTTCCGTTCGTTAATTAACCTGTAAATTGTTTTCAAAAAATTCTTTCCGAAAGTGCTATACACCCACGATGTACGCACAACAATACTTTGCAAATGTAGCCGCAATACCTCCTGTTCTCCTATTAACTTGGTTTGTCCATAGAAATTAACAGGATCAACAGCATCTTCCTCCTTATAAGGCACTTTGCCATTACCATCAAAAACATAATCAGTAGAAATATGAATCAAGCGTACATTGTGCAAATAACAAGCACTTGCCAGATAGCCCGGAGCTGTTGCATTAATCAGCATAGCTTGTTCTCTTTCCTTTTCAGCCAAATCCACAGCTGTATATGCTGCTGCATTAATACATACATCAATAGGATTGTGAAACAGGAATTTTTCAACTAACGCTGCATCATGAATTGGAACATCCTCTCGTGTAGTAAACAGAAAATTATACTTTGGATAAAGAGTTGCTAGCTTCCTCAGCTCTGACCCTACCTGTCCATTTGCTCCGGTAATCCATATCGTTTTCCCTTTCCCGTTCATGATCAGGAAAATATAAAATTCAGATTTGCATCTTTAAGCAAAGGATGTGTTTTATCTCTATCAGAAATAATTTCCTTATTCTGCGGAATTTTCCAATCAATTTTCAAATCGGTGTCATTATACATTATTCCGCCTTCGGCTTCCTTAATATAAAATTGGTCGCATTTATAAATCATTTCTGCATATTCAGTCAGCACAGAATAGCCATGTGCAAAGCCTGTGGGTATTAGTAATTGTTTTTTATTTTCAGCTGAAAGTTCAATGCAGAAGACCTTTCCATAAGTTGGAGAGCCTTTCCGAACATCTACTGCCACATCAAGAATAGTTCCTGATAAAACACGGATAAGCTTAGCCTGTGCGTAAGGTGCTAATTGAAAGTGCAAGCCACGTATAACGCCATAACTGCTTTTAGCTTGATTATCTTGAACAAATTTAATATCAATGCCTGCCTCTTTACAAGTCTTCTGATTATAGCTTTCAAAAAAATAACCGCGGCTATCTTCAATTACCTTTGGCTCAAAAATCATTAAGCCGGGAAATCCTGTTTCAAAAAAAGGCATAAACAATATTTTTTACGAATATACTTCTTTAAAAAATTGAATAGTATTTTTCAGCCCTTCTTCAAAATGTCTTGTAGGTTCATATCCTAGCAAACTTTGAGCAAGGCTGATATTTGCAAGTGAGTCTCGAATATCTCCTGCACGCGGTTCACGGTGTATTGGCTCCCAATCACTTTGCAAATATTTTTTGCAAGCCTCATAAAGGTAATTCACTGAATATCTTTCTCCTACTGCAACATTATATACTTTATTCAATGCGTTTGAATTTTCAGTAAGCATACCCTTCACATTCACCTGAACCGCATTTTCAACAAATGTAAAATCGCGTGTTTGTTCACCATCTCCATTAATATAAACAGGTGTTTTCTTAAGAATACCTTTTACAAAAAGAGGAATTACCGCAGCATAGGGACCATCAGGATCTTGTCTAGGGCCAAAAATATTGAAATACCGAAAGCCCATCAATTTAAGTCCATAGGCTGATGCAAATACATTTGCAAACAATTCATTTGTTCGTTTTGTAACGGCATATGGGGAAAGTGCATTACCAATTTTCTCCTCTTTCTTAGGCAATGTAAGTTCATCACCATAAACAGAAGATGAGGAGGCATATACCAGTTGTTCCACTTTATTATCTATAGCCGCTTTTAAAATATTTACAAACCCGGAAACATTAACCTCACTAAAATAGCCGGGCTCTTTCATACTCCTCGGTACGCTACCAATAGCTGCCTGATGGCTAACATATTGGATATCCTTACATGCTTGTGCGCAAACTTCAGGATTACGTATATCTCCATTCAAAAATTCAAATGCTGGATATTGTTTTAATACAGCCAGATTTTTTTCAAAACCATTCACCATATTATCCAGCACACGAACCTTACCGGCTCCATTTTTCAATAAATACTCAGCAATATGACTGCCAATAAATCCGGCACCACCGGTAACGAGAAAGTTAATCTTTGATAAATCCTTTTGATGAAACAATTTAATATAATTTAAGTAACAAGGTGAAAATTAAAAACTCCAATATTTGCGTGAGTGAATTTTATTACGATAAATTCCTTTTAAATCAGCCACCAAACCATGCTCACGAGAGATGGAGGCGAAGTAGTTATCATCCAATTCCTTATATTCACCATGAGGAACAGTTATAATTACTGCATCATAATCTTTTTTGATAGATTCCACCAGAGAAAATCCATATTCATGCTGTAATTCTTCACTTGAGGCAAACGGGTCTGAAACATCTACATTTAATGAAAAAGATTTTAATTCATTAACTACATCAGCCACTTTTGAGTTTCGGATATCAGAAACATTTTCTTTAAATGTAGCACCCATCACCAGCACCCTGCTATCCTTTACATTTCCGGTGTTTTGAATAATATGTTGAAGTACCTTTTTAGCCACATATCCTGCCATCCCATCATTAATGTTTCTCCCTGCCAAAATCACCTGACTATCATAGCCAAGTTCTTTTGATTTATGGGTAAGATAATATGGATCAACACCGATGCAATGGCCACCAACTAGGCCCGGCTGGAATTTTAAAAAATTCCATTTCGTACCGGCGGCTTCAAGCACTTCGTAGGTATTTACATTCATTTTATCAAAAATAATGGATAGCTCGTTCATTAAAGCGATGTTTAAATCACGTTGCGTATTTTCAATGATCTTTGCAGCTTCAGCTACCTTAATTGAAGAAGCACGATGTACACCTGCAGCAACAACGAGTTCATACACTTTCGCAATATTTTCTAAGCTCTCTGTATCACAACCGCTCACTACCTTCACAATGGAAGAGAGGGTATGTTCTTTATCTCCGGGATTTATACGCTCAGGGGAATATCCTAATTTAAAGTCACCCCCCATTTTTAATCCGGAAATTCTTTCCATTATTGGGAGGCAATCCTCTTCGGTACAACCCGGATAAACAGTACTTTCAAAAACCACATAATCACCCTTTTTCAGTACCTTACCAATGGTTTCACTCGCCCGTTGAACTGGTGTTAAATCAGGCACATTATGCTCATCAACAGGAGTAGGAACTGCTACTATATAAAAATTAGCTCGCTTTAGTATCTCCAGGTCATTTGTAAAAGTAATATCACAACCATCAAATGCTTCCTTAGGTAATTCCTGGCTGGGATCAATAGCATTTTTCATCATATTGATTCGTTCTGCATTAATATCAAATCCAATTACCTTAATCTTCTTTGCAAATTCTAGGGCAATTGGCAATCCAACGTATCCCAATCCAATTACAGCCAATTCTTCCTCTTTATTCAATAACCGCTCATAAATAGTCATCATAAATATATTATTGTAACACTTTAATTTAATTTTTTCTTTCAAATTCTTTAGGCAGCTTATACCATTCTTCAGATGGGAGCGATTTAAAATAATCATAAGTCATTTTTAATCCATCACTCCGTGAAATACGTGGTTCCCAATTAAGCAATGCCTTTGCTTTTGTTATATCCGGCCGCCGTTGTTTTGGATCATCAACCGGTAAAGGTTTAAATACAATTTTTTGATTAGTGCCTGTAAGTTGAACAATCTCTTTGGCAAATTCGAGTAATGAAATTTCATCAGGATTGCCAATATTTACCGGCAACACATAATTGCTTAACAACAAACGATAAATTCCTTCTACTAAATCATCTACAAAACAAAAACTACGGGTTTGGCTGCCATCACCAAATACCGTTAAGTCTTCACCCCGTAAAGCTTGACCAATAAAGGCCGGTAATGCACGGCCATCATTCAGCCTCATTCTTGGGCCATAGGTGTTAAAAATGCGCACAATGCGGGTTTCTACTTTATGAAAAGTATGGTACGCCATCGTTATTGCTTCCTGAAAGCGTTTGGCTTCATCATATACGCCTCGTGGCCCTACAGGATTTACATTACCCCAATACTCTTCATTCTGCGGATGCACTAAAGGATCTCCGTAAACTTCACTTGTGCTGGCTACTAAAATTCGAGCATTCTTTGCTAAAGCCAGGCCAAGGCAATTATGTGTACCTAAGGAACCAACCTTTAATGTTTGAATAGGAATTTTCAAATAATCAATAGGGCTGGCCGGTGAAGCAAAATGAAGGATATAATCCAATTTTCCGGTTACATGAATGAATTTTGAAACATCATGGTGATAAAATTCAAATTCTTTCAGTTTAAACAGGTGTTGGATATTTTGCAAATCACCGGTAATCAGATTATCCATTCCAATTACGTGATATCCCTCCTTAATAAAACGATCACATAAATGCGAACCTAAAAATCCAGCAGCTCCGGTTATTAAAATTCTTTTACTCACTTATAACAATATTAAACGGTTTCAGGTTTTGATGTTTTATTTTCCGGAATAGAAATCTTCTTTCTTCCCACACTTTCATAATGAAAGCCTAAGCTCTCCATTTGTGCCAAATCAAACAAATTTCTACCATCAAAAATTGCTTTATGTTTTAGCATGGATGATATTTTGTTAAAATCTGGTGTTCGAAACTCATTCCACTCTGTGGCAATAATTAAAGCATCGGCATTGTGCAAGGTTTCATATTGGGTAGATGAAAAGGTTATTTTTTCTCCAATTTGATTTCTTGTATTTTTCATTGCTTCAGGATCAAAAGCTGCTACTGTGGCACCTGCTTCTAATAACCTATCAATAATCGTAAGTGCAGGCGCTTCTCGAATATCATCTGTGTTGGGTTTAAAACTCAGCCCCCATAATGCAAAATGCCGTCCTTTTAAATCATTATTAAAATACTTAAACACTTTGGGTATAAGATGTTGTTTCTGTTCATCATTAATTTCCATAACGGCATCAAGTATTCGAAAATGATAACCTATATCATCTGCGGCTTTATGCAGTGCCTGAACATCTTTAGGAAAGCAACTTCCCCCATACCCAATTCCCGGAAATAAAAATCTTTTGCCAATTCGGTCATCACTACCAATTCCTCTGCGCACCATATCCACATCGGCTCCTACTCGTTCACAAACCTGCGCAATTTCATTCATAAAGCTAATCTTTACAGCAAGAAAAGAATTGGCTGCATATTTAGTCAATTCTGCCGAGCGTTCATCCATAAATAAAATTGGGTTACCCTGGCGTACATAAGGAGCATATAAATCACTCATTACTTGAACCGCTTTTTGAGAGCTTGTTCCGATAATCACCCTATCCGGTTTCATAAAATCATCTACCGCTACACCTTCACGCAAAAACTCAGGATTACTAACCACATCAAAGGTTAGTGAAATATTTTTACTTGCTGCAGCTTCCAGTATTGTTGAGTTAACTTTTTCTGCTGTACCAACAGGAACGGTGCTTTTATTCACAATCACTTTATATTCATTCTCCTTCATTAACTTACCCAATTCCTTAGCCACGCCCAGCACATATTTTAAATCTGCGCTACCATCTTCACCAGGAGGGGTTGGCAAGGCTAAAAAAATGAGCTGCGCATCCTCAACAGCTTCCGTAAGATTAGTTGTAAATTTTAATCTCCCATCCTTTTGATTTCGTAAAAAGAGCTTTTCAAGTCCTGGTTCGTAGATGGTAATCTCCCCGGCATTAAGTTTTTCTACCTTTTTTGCATCCACATCAACACAGGTTACCTCATTACCTGTTTCAGAAAAACAGGTTCCGGAAACCAAACCAACGTATCCCGTCCCTATAACGGCAATTTTCATATAGTAAAGATTAGTTGTTCACAAATTCAAGTACATGTTTAATAACAAACTGCTGTTGTTCGTTATCTAATTCGGTATGTATGGGTAAAGAAATCACACGCTCTGTAAGCCAGTCTGTTATTGGCAGGTTAAATGAACTTTCGCCAAAGGTATTAAACATTTTTTGACGGTGGGCAGGAACAGGGTAATAGATCATAGACGGGATTCCTTTTTCTGCAAGAAAATGATGCAAAGCATTTCTGTTCACATTTTCCAATAAAATAGTGTATTGATGAAAAACATGATGGTTATTACTATCTCGAAAGGGCACCCTTATTTTAGGATGGTTCGAAAACCCAACATCATACGCATCTGCTGCCTTCCTACGAGCTGATATATACTCATCCAAATGTTTAAGTTTAATATTCAAAACTGCTGCTTGCATAGCATCTAATCTGGAATTACATCCAACTATATCATGATAATAACGCTTACTTTGCCCATGTGCTGCAATCATCGCCATTTTTGCTGCGAGCACATCGTCATTAGTGGTAATAGCTCCTCCATCTCCAAAAGCACCCAGGTTTTTTGACGGATAAAAAGAAGTGCAACCGATATGTCCAATCGTTCCTGTTTTCATTTTTGAGCCATTAGAAAAAATATAATCATTCCCAATAGCTTGTGCATTATCTTCAATCACAAAAAGATTATGTTTTTGAGCTACCGCCATAATAGCTTCCATATTAGCAGCCTGCCCATACAAATGAACAGGGATAATTGCCTTTGTTTTGGGTGTAATTGCTTTTTCAACAGCTACAGGATCAATACAAAATGTTTTTTCATCAACATCCACAAAAACAGGCGTTAACCTTAATAAAGCGGCCACTTCAACGGTGGCGATATAAGTAAAAGAAGGAGTAATTACTTCATCGCCCGGTTGTAAATCAAGTGCCATTAATGCAATTTGTAATGCATCTGTTCCATTGGCACAAGTAACAACATGCTTTGCATGATGATAAGCAGCCAAATTTTCTGCAAATTGAGAAACGACTTTTCCTCCAATAAATTGTGAACTTTCCATTACAGCAATTACTGCTGCGTCCACTTCCTTTTTAATCTTTAAGTATTGATTTTTAGTATCCACCATTTGCAACGGCTTCATAAGCATACAATTTTGCGGCGCAAAGATAATATTTTGAATGGCTAAAAATAGCAGTTGGGCACAAATTGAAAAAACCGCATTTTGCCACTAATTTTGGCAAAACTGAATATTATTGGGCCTTCTATTCTATCATACTTTTCTCAGGTTGTACTCTTTAGGAATTCGGATAGCCTCACTTTGGAGTCCCAAAGCTCAACTATGGCTCTCAGGGCGAACAGCACCTCCGCCTCAATTTACAAATAAGACCATTTGGTTTCATTGTGCCAGCCTTGGAGAATTTGAACAAGGAAGACCATTACTTGAAGCTATAAAAAGAATTTATCCTCATTATCCTGTGGTGCTCACATTTTTTTCTCCCAGTGGATATGAAATCAGGAAAAATTACCCTTTAGCGGAAAAGGTATTGTATTTGCCGCTCGATGGCTCTTCACGCTCAACAACCTTTATAAAAAATATCAATCCTGCAATTGTGCTTTGGATTAAATATGAGTTTTGGTACTATTATTTAAAAGAGCTTCACAGTAAACAAATTCCTGTTTTATTAGTATCTGCTATTTTTCGGCCATCACAACCCTTTTTTAAATTTTATGGAAAATTTTGGAAAAGGATGTTGGCAAATTTTCATCAATTATTTGTTCAGGATAAATCATCAAAAGAATTATTGGCACAAATTAATTTTTTAGAAAAAGTAACTATTTCCGGAGATACCAGATTTGATCGAGTTATAGAAATTACCCAGCAGCTTAAATCACTGCCTGAAATAGAAGCTTTTTGTTTAAATAGCCCCGTTATAGTGGCCGGCAGCACATGGGAAGAAGACGAAGAAATATGGAAGCATTATATAAAAAAACACCCGGAGATAAAATTCATCATTGCTCCTCATGAAGTGGATGAAAACAATATAAGAGAGGTTTTGAAACGATTCCCTTCTGCCTGTCTATACTCAGAATTACTTAAAGAAAAAACCGGATGTAATATTCTCATCATTAACAATATTGGTTTGTTGAACAAGCTTTATGCATACGCCCACATCACTTATATTGGAGGCGGTTTTCGGGATAGTGGAATTCATAACACTTTGGAGGCTGCTGCCTATTCAAAACCGGTTATCTTTGGCCCGGTATATGAGAAATTTCGCGAAGCAGTACAATTAATCAAATGTGGGGGAGCTGTTAGCATTCAAAGTGCCTTAGAATTAGAAAGTTTGCTGAACGAGTTATGGGAGAACACGAACGACCGTGAGAGAATGGGAAATAATTCAGGCACCTTCGTTCATCAAAACACCGGTGCTACACAAACCATTCTACATTATATTCAGGAAAATCGTCTTTTAATTAACTGATCAAATTGTTTTGCCACGAGGCTATCTTCTGCCCAACCTAACTTTAATTTTAGCTCACGTTTTATCCAGTATTCAGCCTCAGGATAAATTTTAAAACTATTTATCGTTTTAATACTCCGCTCATACATCACTTCATCTCCGCGGAATAATTCTTTAATAAACAAAAAGCGCTCATTTAAACCAATAGCCTTTTTTAAATCTTTAATTGCTGTTCCAGATAACGCATCCCCCAATTCCATACGTTGTTGTTTCAGCTTTTCATTTAGGCTAGGCGAAGGCTGTGCAGACTTGGGAACTTCTTCCTTACTGGTTGATTCAATTATTCTATTATGAAGCAGCGTTGGAGTATCTTCCATTGGATCAAACTGAATAGGATGTTTTGCCTGCAGGCTAAGCTGGTTTTTAATTTCAGCGCTTTTCTTTATCTCATCCAGTTCAGCCTCTAATTCTTCCTGATCTACTTGTAGCACCTTATGTATTTTTTTTTCTTCAATTGGTGTATCTTCGAAAATAACATCCGCTACCTTAGAAATTTGAATAGAAGTCATTGGTACTTTAGCACACTCATCAGTATCTGTTGCTTTTAAATGCAGCAGTTCAGATTGCAGCATTTGAACAGTGGTTAATAACTGATCGATGGGTGCATTATTTTCAATTTCTTCACTTAACTTATTACAGAGTGTCTTTACACGCTCCATAAGTAAAATAATTTCTTCTGTTAAAAAATGGATGTTACAATTGTTTTGTCTGTTTCACAGAAACGACAATCTTTGCAACTAGGGATAAAGTTACTAACTGATTTTTAAAATATATACTAATGTTTATTGAACCATCATATCGGGGTGAGCGAAGAGGTTGGATTGAGGTAATATGTGGAAGCATGTTTAGCGGGAAAACCGAAGAACTGATTCGTCGTCTAAAGCGAGCTAAAATTGCTCATTTAAAAACTGAAATATTTAAACCAACTATTGATGTCCGGTATGATAAAACGAATGTGGTTAGCCATGATGCTAACATCATTCCCAGCAGACCGGTTGAAAAAGCGGCAAGCATTATTTCACTAGCGCAAAATGTAGATGTAGTTGGAATAGATGAAGTGCAGTTTTTTGATGACGAAATAATATCAGTATGTGAAAAACTTGCATTGGGCGGCACCCGTGTAGTGGTTGCAGGACTTGATATGGATTTTACAGGAAAGCCCTTTGGGCCTGTCCCACAGCTATTGGCCATTGCAGATTACATCACCAAACTGCATGCAATTTGTGTTAAATGCGGAAATATTGCCAGCATCAGCTACAGAAAAGTTGCTGATGCCTCTCAGGTGTTGGTAGGGGAAAAAGATTTATATGAACCCCGATGCAGACATTGCTGGCAAAAACGTGATTAAAACTGTATAATGATACAACGAACCATAGCATTGTTTAAAAAAGATATGTTATTGGAGTGGAGGCAGCTTCATACTTTTTATGGTATTCTTTTATATGTGGCTGCTACCATTTTTGTAATCTATTTAGCTATGGACGGCAGCCCCAATGCCAATACTTGGAACAGTTTATTTTGGGTAATTCAACTTTTTGTTTGTGTAAATACCGTTGCAAAAAGTTTTTTACAAGAAGGGCGCGGACGCATGTTATATTTCTATTCAATAACTGCACCTGAAGAGTTTATTTTAGCCAAGTTGCTGTTTAATGCGCTATTGATGCTCATTATGAATATTGTGAGTCTGGGATTATTCTTCCTCTTTTTAGAAAACCCTGTTTCTGATTCATTCAAATTCTTAGCTATCTCTATGATTGGAGGTATAAGTTTAAGCTTGGTATTTACTGTAATGAGTGCAATTGCTTCCAAAGCTCAACATAATGCCGCATTAATTGCTATTTTAGGCTTCCCGGTTATCCTTCCCAACCTACTATTGATTATTCGATTAAGCAAGACAGCCTTTGCTGAGATCTTTGATGCCGGAGCGGTATGGCAACTTACCGGCTTAGTTTTAATGATGGATGTGTTGGTAATTGTTCTTTCAATTATCCTGTTTCCTTTTCTTTGGAAGGATTAAATTATCTATCACTATTAAAAGTGTCTCCTTGTTTAATATCACCGGTTTCAAATCCCTTTTTAAACCAATACATCCGTTGAGCACTGGTTCCATGTGTAAAAGCATCAGGGCGAACCACTCCTGTTGCCTGCTTTTGAATATTATCATCACCTACTGCTTTGGCTGCATTAAGCGCTTCTTCAATATCTTCTTCTGCTAACACATTTTTCATTTTCTGATCATAATGCGCCCATACTCCTGCATAAAAATCAGCCTGTAACTCTAATTTTACCGAATACTTATTATACTCTGTTTCTGAAAGTTGATTACGCAAGCGGGAAACCTTTTCAGAAGTTCCAAGTAAATTTTGCACATGATGCCCAACTTCATGCGCTACCACATAGGCCAAAGCAAAATCACCAGTTGCGCCAAACCGGTTTTTTAGCTCTTCCGCAAATGAAAGGTCAATATATAATTTATTATCTGCGGGACAATAGAAAGGCCCTATTGCTGAGCTTGCAGAGCCACAAGCAGACTCGGTTTGATCTCTAAAGAGAACCAATGTTGGCTCGTTATATGTTGATCCGATTTCTGCAAAAATTTTCCCCCAAACATCCTCAGTATCTGCCAAAACTACTTTTACAAAACCGGATCTTTCATCCTCTAATGCCTGCTCCTCCGGTGTTAGTTGGGTCTGTTCAGTTCCCTGCAGTTGACTGGTGATTTGGTTTAGATCTACATTTCCATCTCCCAAAAATAAATTAGCCAATACCAGTATAATAGCTACGATACCTCCACCGGCAGCGATTTTGCCCCCTGAAATGCCCCTGCGGTCTTCCACATTAGAGCTTTCTCTCCTTCCTTTCCATAACATAATTGAAAATTTAAAATCAGAAAAATCGAAATTCAGTTCAATTTTAATTAAAATTCGAACAACCGCAAGCAATAAAATGAAAATTTAGGTTCCATGTTAGAGATTGTACTAACTTTGCGCCCTGTAAAATCATTCAGATTTGCGACTTAGTTGGTGGAAAATACTATCCCTTATACTACTTCTCTATACCATAGTTGGTGGTTTTTTAATGGACGTACCCAGGTTGTTTATCCTTAATGAAACTATACGCAATTTGTATTTTCATGTTTGTATGTGGTTTGCTATGATGATTTTATTTATTGTCAGTTTAGTATACAGCATAAAATATCTGCGAACCGGATCTATTCATCAGGATATCTCTGCGAGTCAGTTTGCTGCTGTTGGAGTTATTATGGGGCTCTTGGGATATATAACCGGAGCCATTTGGGCTAATTATACCTGGGTTACTGATCAGGGGCAGTCACTTGCTACTGTTTTAAAAGAGCCTAAACTCATTGGTGCTGCAATTGCATTACTTATTTATGGTGCCTATTTTGTATTGCGAGGGTCTTTTACTGATATAGACAAACGTGCTCGCGTGAGTGCTGTATATAACATCTTTGCTTTTTCGATGTTATTTCCCAGTATTTGGATAATTCCCCGTTTGGTAGGAAGTTTGCATCCCGGTTCACCGGGATCAGATAGCGGAAACCCGGCTTTAAATTATAATGACATAGATAGCCGGCTACGTTTGGTGTTTTATCCGGCAATAATTGGATGGACATTATTGGGTGTTTGGATTGCTACATTAAGGATAAGACTAAATCAAATAGCCGACAAAGAATTAATAAAATGAAACAAAGAATTATTATCCTATTATTTGTTTTGCTCTCCACTATACCCGCATTGGCTCAGAACCAACCGGAAATGGCAGATATTATGCGAAGCAATGGGAAAATATACGTGGTAGTTGCCGTATGCCTTACTATACTAATTGGTCTTTTTTTGTATTTGATCTATTTAGACACAAAGATTTCCAGATTAGAAAAACAAAATAACAGGAACGAATAAACGAAAAATAAACTTTCATAATTTAATATAAAATCATGTCTGCACAACAAACCTATAGCTTTTTCCAGAGTGTGGAAAAGAGCTTTAACAAAGCGGCAAAGTTTACCAAATGGGATCAGGGTATTCTTGAACAGATTAAGGCCTGCAATAACATTTTGCAAATCAGATTCCCATTAAAGCGAGATAACGGAACCATTGAGGTTATTGAAGCGTATCGTGTTCAACACAGCCATCACAAAACGCCATGTAAGGGTGGTATTCGCTTCAGCAACGAAGTAAATCAGGATGAAGTAATGGCACTTGCTGCATTAATGACTTACAAATGTGCTATTGTGAATGTTCCTTTTGGTGGCGGTAAAGGCGGGATTAAAATAAACCCAAAAAATTACAGTGTTTATGAATTAGAAAAAATCACTCGCCGTTATACCAGTGAACTTGTAAAAAAGAAATTTATAGGTCCCGGGCTTGATGTTCCGGCACCAGACTATGGAACAGGCGAGCGGGAAATGGCATGGATAGTTGACACTTATGCTTCATTGAATCCGGGTGAAATAGATGCAGCAGGTTGTGTAACAGGAAAGCCGGTTACTCAGGGTGGAGTTCGTGGAAGAAAGGAAGCAACCGGATTAGGAGTGTTTTTTGGAATCCGCGAGGTATGTAATATGGAAGAAGTGATGAAAGGATTAGGCTTAACTGTTGGAATTAAAGATAAAAAAGTTGTGGTGCAAGGATTAGGTAATGTTGGTTACCATGCTGCTAAGTTCTTTTCTGAAGGCGGTGCCAAGGTGATTGGCTTAGCAGAATTTGAAGGAGCAATAACCAATCCAAATGGGCTTGATGTTGATGCTGTATTTCAACATCGTAAATCAACAGGGTCTATTTTAAATTTCCCCGGCGCAACAAACCTTGCAAAAAACACTGATGCCCTGGAAATGGAATGTGATATTTTGATTCCTGCAGCTTTAGAAAATGTAATTAACGGTGAAAATGCACCAAGGGTAAAAGCAAAAATTGTGGGAGAAGCAGCCAATGGTCCATGTACTCCGGAAGCAGATGAGGTGTTTATTAAGAAAGGAATTCTGTGTGTTCCTGATATGTATCTTAACGCAGGAGGAGTAACCGTGAGCTATTTTGAGTGGCTTAAAAACCTTAGCCACGTACGTTATGGCCGTATGGAAAAGCGTTTTACCGAAAACCTTAACTACTCTATTCTTGAACAAGTAGAGGCGTTAACTGGCAAGACCGTGAGTGAATCTGCAAGAAAGATTATTCTAAATGGTCCGGGGGAGGTAGAACTTGTACATAGCGGGCTTGAAGAAACTATGATAGCAGCTACGCGTGAGATTATGGAAATTTGGAAAGGAAATAAAGATATTCCTGATATGCGTACAGCCGCTTACGTTAGTGCTATTGACAAAGTGGGTACCGCTTATGCTCAGTTAGGTATATTCCCATAATAAACAAATACGAATACACTAAAGAGGCTGTCATTTCTGACAGCCTCTTTTCATTTATTAAATTAAAATTGAGATTATAAAAAGAGATAAAATAAAAAATGAGCCTTTTACATTAAGGGTGGCAAATGATTTAATGATTCAGCTCGATTATTTATCACTTGAAAAGCAATACAATGTACACCATTGGTAATAACAAAAATATTTGTTTGAACAACAGACCTGTACGCCAATAGCTGCTCCATTACTTTTTCACTAAGTGGCACCTCCATTTTCTTACACTCTACCAAAATACAAGGCTCTCCGTTTCTATTAAAAGCAACAATATCAAATCGTCTTTTCCTTTCACCCAATGCAATGGTTTTTTCTACTGAAAGCAATGCTGGTGGATAATTAAGCACCAAGCTGAGATACAGCAAAAAATTCTGCCTCACCCATTCTTCAGGGGTTAATGCTACCCATTTTTTGCGTGAAAGACAAAACACTTCATCTCTTCCAAGATGGCTCCGTATAGCAGGTTTTTGCTTGGGGTATTCAATAAGAATCATCCCATGCAAACTACAAAGAAAATCATAATCACATAATGCCAATGGGTATTCAACATTAATTCGTTGCTGCATCAGCATTCAGGTTACCCCAGCCAAGTGCAATATTACGATATGGAAAATTGCTACTGGTTGTAATTAACTTATTCAGTATCTGTATGCGCGAATAAGTAGGAAATCTACTCCATACTAGTGCTGCAATTCCTGCAGCAGTAGCCGTTGCAACAGATGAGCCTCCAATGGTGGAGGGGATATTACCTGTCATAGCAAGAGTAAGTGGATGTCGCCCATCATAAGCTCTTTCCATAACAATAGTAAAATCTGTTTTTGATCCACTATGACAAACATTACAAGGGAGGTTGAAATTATTATCTCTTACTCCGGTTACCGCATTCACTTCAGCCATAGATGCTGGGAAAATAACCCCAAACCAATTGCTGGTCCAGCTAAATGAGGTTCCGGCAGCACAAAAAATCATTTTTCCTTTTCCATAGGCATAGCGGATAGCATCTGCAATTTGAGAGCTGTTGGTCATCCTTCCCATACTCATACTAATAATTTTAACTTCAGGCTTATTAGCAGCACGTGTATACGCATCAGAAACTCCTTTAACCTCACGACTTTCATCAATAAACACATCCGAAGAAGCCCGACAGGTAATTAAGCTGGCATTGTAGGCCACTCCCACACTACTTCCATCATTTCCTCGGGGGGCGGCACAGGTACCGGCCATAGCAGTGCCATGGCCACACCCATCATCGGTTGTTTCAACCGGGCCAGTAGGAATGCCCAAAAAAGTGGAACGGGGAAGAGTAACCATTTTTTCAATAGTTCTACCACCAGAAACCCCTTGGTTAAATGCGCTACCCAGATTATCCTGATCATTTTCAGCACCTGTGTCAATAATAAAAACTTTTACACCTCCTCCTGTAGTTTTAGTCCATGCTTGAGGTATGCGATGATAAAAATAGTTCCAGGATTGCTTGGCATTAGGTGAGATGATATTGAAATCAATTCCTGAGGCTAAACCATAAGTGGGCGTATTATCACCACAGCCGCTACTACTCATCACCTTTTCTTTAATATCACGAGGCTCATAGCCCATTGGTTCAACATAACGAATTAGGCTATTATTTCGTAATCGTTCAATAGTTTTTGGACTATGCACCACCACATTAAGCACAGGCAAAACATCTTCCTGCCATATCACCAATTCTCCAATTGTTAGGGAAGGATTCAGCTTTAACTCCTCTTCCAGAATAATTTGCAAAACCTCATTTTTCGTATCCAACCAATCCTTATCCCGGATATTTATATCTGCAATTTGTGAAGATAAATCACCTGAATAATCAGCAGGCTTATACCCTACCGATAAAACATAATCAGTGTGTTCAAGCGCATTCCATGTTAAATCAATATTCTCTTCATTCCAATTAAAATATCCATTTTGTTCAATTCGCATTCGAATAACAGCATCTATATCCTGTGTTGATAAAAAGGTATGGGTACTATTTCCATCAGCATTAGTTAGCTCTTTTTTACAAGAGATCAAAGAGGCTGTGGCTAAAAGAGCTAATAAAAAAATTTGTTTCATGAGCAAAAAATTTAGATCGGCAATGTACTTTCAAATACAAAACAGGCGGAAGGGAAAGTGGGTAAGAAAAGGGTACTAACCCTAATTAACAAAACAACATAAGAGCTATCAATGATTTTCATTAGTTTAGCAGCTATGAAAACAAGAGAAGAAATAGTAAACAACTGGCTGCCTCGCTATACCGGTCAACCATTGGAGGACTTTGGAGAGTATATTTTGCTAACCAATTTTTCTAACTATGTAAACAAATTTGCTGAATGGCATAAGGTACCTGTGATTGGCTTGGAAAAGCCAATGCAGTGTGCCACAGCTGGTGATATTACAATTATCAATTTCGGAATGGGTAGTCCTTCTGCCGCTACAATTATGGACTTGCTAACAGCCGTTAATCCTAAAGCTGTATTGTTTTTAGGAAAATGCGGAGGCTTAAAAAAGCGCAACCGAATTGGTGATTTAATATTACCTATTGCCGCCATCCGTGGTGAAGGAACCAGCAATGACTACTTTCCTCCTGAAGTGCCGGCTCTTCCTGCATTTGCGTTGCAAAAAGCGATATCAACCACCATTCGGGATCATGCCTGTGACTATTGGACAGGTGTTTGCTATACCACCAACCGAAGAGTTTGGGAGCACGATGACTCTTTTAAAGAATACCTTCATGATGTTCGTGCTTATGCTGTTGATATGGAAACGGCTACTATATTTTCAGTGGGCTTCTTTAATAAAATTCCCACAGGAGCATTATTACTGGTAAGTGATTCTCCTATGGTACCTGAAGGAGTAAAAACAGAGGAGAGCGACAAAAGTGTAACAGCACAATTTGTGGACATCCATTTAAAAATTGGGATTGATTCATTAAAGCAGCTTATTAATAACGGGCTTACTGTAAGACACTTGAAATTCTGATATGGAACCAGTGGCTGAAATCGAAAATCTTTCTATTCAATTTCGAAAAGATAATGAAATAGGAAGACATTCAAAGGTTTCTCCTGTACATAATGCTATTTCAGATATTACATTTAAAATTTTTCAAGGAGAAATTTTAGCTATTGTTGGCGAGAGCGGATCGGGAAAAACACTAAGTGCTTTATCCTTGCTATCCTTGCTGCCGCCATTTGCTATGGTGAGTGGCACAATTTCATTATTCAACAAAAATAAAAAGCAGTTATCTGAAAAATTATCCGGCCTCTTTATGCCTTTACGAGGCAAAGAAATAGCTATGATTTTTCAAGATCCGATGACTTCTTTAAATCCTGTAATCACTTGTGGGAACCAAGTAATTGAAGCCTTATTAAAACATCAACAAATTAGTTATTCTGAGGCAAGGGAAAAGACGATTGAATTATTTAAAGAGGTGGAACTACCAGAAGCATCGGCTATACTAGACCGTTACCCACATCAACTAAGCGGTGGCCAGCAACAACGCGTAATGATAGCTATGGCCCTTTGTAATCGGCCTAAGCTACTCATAGCTGATGAGCCTACCACGGCCTTAGACATGAGTATTCAGGCAGGCATATTGGCATTATTACAATCTCTATGCACAAAATACAACATGGCTATTTTACTTATTTCGCATGACTTACATCTGGTAAAAAGAATTGCGAACCGTATTATTGTAATGCAACAAGGTAAAATAGTTGAAGAAGGAACCGTAAGTAAGATCTTTCAATATCCTGAACAAAAATATACCAAACAACTACTGCAATGCGATATTCATGGCAAACAGAAGAATGTTTCAATACCGGAAACAACTGATACAGATAAAACAAGAACCTTTAGTTATTTACCCTTAGGGGGGATTCTGTTTGAAATAGAAGATTTAGTTATAGCTCATCAGGAAAGGAAAAGAATAAAATTTAAGAAAAAAGTTCCTACCACCACCATTGACAACATAGCATTTCAAATTCGGGAGCATGAATTTATCGGCTTAGCCGGAGAAAGCGGATCAGGAAAAAGCACATTAGCAAAAGCAATACTCAATATACTGGCACCTACATCCGGGAAAATAAAATATAAAGGAACAGATATTTCTACCCTAACCGGGAAAGGGCTTATTACCTATCGAAAAGAAATACAGATGGTTTTTCAAAACCCCTTTGGCGCATTAAATCCTAGACTAACCATTGGTGAAACATTGGCAGAGCCGTTAATATATCACCGTGTATTTTCATCGAAAAAGGAAGTGCTTAATAAAGTAAATCAACTGTTGGCCGATGTGCATCTACCAACAGACAGTATACATCGTTATCCACATCAATTTAGTGGTGGGCAGCAGCAGCGAATATGTATTGCCAGGGCACTTGTGTTAGATCCGCAATTTATCATCTTTGATGAAAGTGTATCTGCATTAGATTTGAGTATTCAAGCACAAATATTAAATCTCATTTCATCACTACGGGAGAAGAGAGGCTTTGGTGCACTTTTTATTTCTCATGATATTGATGTGGTGTATTATTTATGCGACCGAATATTGATAATGAAGAATGGTAAAATCGTTGAGGATGGAGATGCTGAACAAATTTATCATCATCCTGCAAATGAATATACAAAGGCATTAATAGGGGGATTCAAGCAACAAACAACTACATTATAAAATTGATTTTTCATAAAAACAAAAAGCCCCAGTTACCTGGGACTTTTTGTTTACTGGTAGGATTAAATGATAGCAGCCAGCGTCCATAACGCCAGTGCACCAAAGGCAATTAAAATACGTTGCATAACATTTGGGGTTTAGTGTTTAAAATAGGCAAGTAGATAACGAGCAGATTTAGAGTTTTATTATATTTCTATGAAATTAAAAGGGTAATTAAATAAGATTCAGCTCATTATAGCTTTATTTAAAATTCAATTCAAAAACAATAAAAATGAGGTGAATAAAAAAAATACCTAACTTTGCACACTTTTTCGTCATGCCGTAACATGACCCTAAGCGAATAAGGACCAGGATTTGTTGCGGCATAACTATAAACAAATCAATAACTTACATGAAACTCTCTCAATTTCGCTTTGATTTACCTTTAAACCTAATAGCTCAACATCCCACTAAAAAGCGCGAAGACAGTAGAATGATGGTGATTCACCGTCATACAGGTGCTATTGAAGACCGGAAATTTAAGGATATAATGGATTATTTTGACGACAAGGATGTATTTGTGGTAAACAACACCAAAGTATTTCCGGCGCGAATGTATGGAAGGAAGGAAAAAACAGGAGCAAAGATTGAAGTTTTTTTACTTCGCGAACTAAACAAGGCAAACAAATTATGGGATGTAATAGTTGATCCTGCCCGTAAAATACGGGTTGGAAACAAATTATACTTTGGAGAAAATGATGAATTAGTAGCTGAGGTAATAGATAATACTACAAGCAGAGGTCGTACGATTCGATTTTTATGGGAAGACACAGATGAGTCGTTTCGTAAGATGCTTGAAGTAATGGGTGAGACCCCTCTTCCTAAATATATTAAACGTAAGCCTGATGAAGAGGATAAGGAAAGATATCAAACGGTATATGCAAAGCATGAAGGAGCTGTAGCTGCTCCTACTGCAGGTCTTCATTTTTCAAAAGAACTAATTAAGCGTTTGGAGATCCAAGGTATTCATTTTGCTGAAGTAACCTTACATACTGGACTGGGAACATTTAGACCTATTGAGGTAGAGGATTTAAGTAAGCATAAGATGGATGCAGAATACTACCGGATAGATGAGTTAGCGTGTAATATTGTAAACGATGGCAAGCGGAATAATCATCGGATATGTTCAATTGGTACTACCACTATGCGTGCGATGGAGTCATCATTTACTGCGCAGAAATTACTTAAGCCGTCAGAAGGATGGACTAATCATTTTATTCATCCTCCTTACAATTTCAGTATTGCAGATTCTTTGGTAACGAATTTTCATTTACCCAAAACAAGTTTATTAATTATGGCTTGTGCATTTGCGGGGTACGATTTGATGATGGAAGCGTATAAAAAGGCAATAAAGGATAAGTATAGGTTTTATAGTTATGGAGATTCGATGTTGGTAATATGATGGTGATATATCCCTTATATTTTATTTTTTGCTTATCCACTTAGGACGCATAATTGGGTAATACCCTTCTTTCGCATACACTATCTAGTTAGCTTAGGGGAAATTCTACCCTATGTTTATTGGAATTAGCCAAAATTCATTCCAGGCATCTTTTGCCTCAAATGACGATTGTAAAGCGTATTTGTTCAAGCTAAAATGGTCTAATGGTTATAATTGCAAACAATGCGGTAACCCTAATGCTATTAGAGGTAGGACAAACTTTCATAAACGATGTTCGTTGTGCAAATATGATGAATCATCCACAGCCCATACGCTGTTTCACAAAATTAAAATCCCACTCAATAAAGCTTTTGGAATCCTTTTTAAAATTTCGGTAAGAAAGAAAGGGATGTCTACCGTTGAAATTTCAAAAGAATTTGGTATTAATCAAAAAACAGCATGGCTTCTGAAGCGAAAGTCGCAGGAGGGCATTAAATCACTCATCCAGCCGAAAAAGAATAAAACTATTTTAAAAAAACATAAGAGCAGCCCCAGTATAAACAGCCAATCAAATAAAAAGAAGGACATTTTTAATAGCCGAAGCTGGGAGAGAGCAAAAAATACACACATAAAAAGAGCATTAAAAAAGATATCTCCTCAAACAAGAAAGAGCAACATGCTGATAATAAATAGCCTAAGCTGGCTCCGAGGGATACATCACATTTGCTCAATAAAATTTCTTCATGATTACGTTTTTGAATATTTATATCGACATTATATAAGGAAAGAGGTAGAAAATGCTTTGCATTTCCTTATTCGAAGTATGGTTAGGTGCCGACCATATATGTATAGATCCAAGGCGTTCTATGTGGATAAACACTTCAACTAATTATGAGGCCATGCCATCTTCCCCCATCTTAAAAAAAAGGGACCACGATAGAAATCGCAGTCCGTATTAATCCAATATCCTATGAAAAACCATTTCTATAACGACAACACTCCTCCTATATTGTATTACCCCCACATTTTATTTCCTAATCCCTCATCTAAACACCACTCCTTCTCACCCCTTATTAATATATTAAACTACTCTACTATTCCTCCAAACAGCCAACCATGAAATATTTATATTATGCCATTAAACAAAGCTTTAAAGGAAATAATATCCAAAATATCCCTTATTTCCACCTCATAATTAAACTTAATACCTCCTACTATTAGGCTCATTTTTGAAAGTATGTTAACTCTCTATACTAGTGAATTACCTTTTACATCAACCTTCTATCCTAAATTTATTCCTTTTGTAAAATATTCACTAACACAGTTATTTGGAAAATCATATTCTCATATACTTGTGCCTAATCAATCAATTATTCTCTCCAAATATATTAGTAAAATAATCGCCTTAATTATTCACTTTTTCATACAATTATTCAATCGGTTCCTTAACCCAAAATAGTCATTGAATAATTTATTACTCACCATATAAAACGATTGAGCAAATCAACAAATCACTAGCTATTATGACCTAGACCTCAACTGTATTAAAAAATATTCCCTATGTCATAAAGCAGAAAACTGAATTTTTATAGTAGCCCCATTATTAAAACTCAATGAACATAATGTTATTCATATTAACACTTTACAAACAACCCTCTTTTGTTTATTTAAGGGTGCAATGGAAATATTTTTGTTAGTGAAAATAACAACCAGACCAGCAATCTGGATGCTTTATTGATGACAATAAAACCACAGATTACTTTTGTCAAATAATTATTTCTTGATTCTAAAAGCATCACACAAAGGCCGTATCAAAAACCAAATGTTCTTTATTATCCATTGCCGCCCCTCTATTATTTGTATCCAATTTTCATTTTGTAATTTCACTTTATGAAATCAATACATCAGTGGCTAGACGAATATGGACAGAGGGTAGGTGGCTGACTTTTTCCTACAAGTTTAAAATAGATTTTTTAATTTAAACT
>CAZBBO010000023.1:0-45403 GCA_964490345.1 uncultured Ferruginibacter sp. | reverse complement strand
TTTCAATTCATTAAACTATATTTACAACTTGTTGAAAAAAGCAGCCACTTTCACTTTGAGAATAAGGAAAATATTGAAAGTGATACTGAAAAAGAATTGGTAACTATAATTACAAAACTTAAATTAAAGTCAGAAGCGGATTTTATTGAATATTATAACTCTGTAGGAATCGCAATAAGTGGAATGCAAAAAAGTTTTGGTGATAAGTTTGAAAGAGTGGAACAAAAAACTCTAATAGATGCAATTGGTATTATCTTACAAGAGCAAAATAATACTTCTGCTAAACCTTGTGCACATCCTTGGAGATATAGTCTTTGCGCTGGTGCTATTGCTTTTGAAGGTAGTTTATTAATGAGTGGTTGTATGGCATTAGCAGGTGCTAGTGCTGGAACATTGACCGCACCAGCTATAGCCTGTTTATCAGCAGCCACAATATGGGCTGCTAATGGGATAGCAGAGTGCGGTGACAAATGGTGTCTTGAAAAATAAAATAGTGAAGAAACAATTAATAGAGTAAAAAAAATTATAATGAAAAAAAAAATAATTTTATCAACCATCGTATTGTTATTTCTATTTAAGAACTTTTTTGAAAATAGTACTTTTGCAAGAAAATATCCAATTGTTACAATAACTTACTATATAGTTATACTATTACTTAGTATTATTGGACTTAGCTTAATTAAACTAAAATCAAATAAGCTATATTTGTTAGTTTATTTCCTGGTGATAATTGTCATATTTATTTTAATATCGGCACATTATGAAATATTTAAACTGCAAATGTATATTTTCAGTATCCCCAAAAATGGCGGATAATAAAAACTATCCACCATTTTTTAACTGCTTAAACTTACGAAAATGTATTAAAAAGCATGTCTAGTTGAAATAATGCAAGGTCAAACAATAAATCCAATTAGTATCGCTCAATATAAATCCTAATTGCTTCCTTGTACCAACCGTTAATTGTTCTTTACAAGCGCAATGGACAGTTAAGAAAGGGCAAGGACTATACAATCCAGACGATCCTGATTTTAATATACCGACAAATATTATCCTGACAAAGCAATAAGGGCATTTTGAAACGTACATTCCAAATATCCAGAAGAAGGCTAAGAAATATTCTTTCGGCCTCTATAAGAAATATTTTCGTGTATCCGTAATAGTTATGCCCCATAAATACCTAATTTGAGGTATTGTTTTGAATTTAAAACAATCCGAACTTTGAATTGGGGTGGGAAACGCAGTTTCCCCCTTTTTTTGAAATATACCCCATAAAGTACCAAACCGAGGTATTGTCTCGTGTTTACATAGTTCCGAAATTTGCTTTAGCCCCATCTGTTTGGGGTAGTACCTACAAAGTACCGTGATGAGGCATTGTTTCGCATTTTAAAAATTACGAACTTTGAATTGGGGTCAGCGGGACGCTGACCCCGGGCAGAAATAGGATTCATTTCGCTACTCTTTTTACTCCTATCTTAAGTATGCCCCGAAGTAAATACACGAAGATGCTATTAATTATGAATTACTGGTATTTTGTTTTTAGTTGGCAGGAAAGGATTATAATTCATTTTAATTAAATACACCTTCGTATATCCGTAACAGTTATTACCCATAAATACCGATTATAGGGCATTGTTTGATGTTCTTGAAAATTCGAACTTTACCCTGGGGTGGGAAACTGCGTTTCCCTCTTTTTTGAAATATACCCCATAAAGTACCAAGTTGAGGTATTGTTCCGCATTTAAAAAAATGTGATCTTTGAATCGGGGACGCGGGTAGCGTCCCCGGGCAGGAAACATTATTTTTACCCCTACAATACGTCTTACTGGGTATTGTTCCGCATTTTAATAAAAACGAATTTTACTTTAGGGTGGGAACGCCAGTTCCCCATCTGTTTGGGGTAGTACCTATTAAGCACCATAGTGAGGTATTGTTCCGTGTTTTTACAATTCCGAAATTTGCTTTAGCCCCATCTGTTTGGGGTAGTACCCACAAAGTACCGTAATGAGGCATTGTTCTGTGTTTTAAAGAAAAACGAACTTTGAATTGGGGTCAGCGGGACGCTGACCCCGGGCAGAGTTACAGGATTTATTGAAGCTCAGGAGTACCCCATACCCCCGCACGAGCAAGACGTAGGTTTATCCTCAGCTCTATCAGAGTATCATTTATACCATTAAATTATCTCCCGCAGACTTTGCTGATTTTGTTTTTATAAACATTGGAATCCTACCGACTCTCTTTTTTAAATTCACTCGTTTGAATGTAGCCGCCCCGAAAATGGTTTTCTAAAGTTGGAGCAGAAAGCATATTTCATTTGTTTGGTTGGCTAAACCTTTTATTTTATCAAAAAGAAATTCTCTTTTGTTTTTTAAAACTAATTTTTATCACACCAACAAACAAAAAGTATTTATACGTAGCAGTATGGTAAGTTGTGGATAAAGGGAAATGAAAACAAAAGAGAATTACAATTAAAACCCCCAAATAAAAATGGAGTAAGAAAACTAAAATCCAAGTTCAATCACTCTTGTTCCTCCTTTAGTGCAATTCGCAGGCATAGTTTCCGGTGATACACAAACCCAATATAAGATTTCACCAGTGTTTTCCCCATTAACTGCTACACAATATCCATTTCGGTTTTCCGGGTCTTCTGGACAATTACCAGCCTTTGAAGGCATACCAAAATAAGAAAACGCCGACGCAAATAAAAGAATCGCAGAACTTAATACAATCTTTTTCATAACAGTAATTTTTAAATTTCTTAATTGCATAAAGTTGAGATTCTAAATAATAAACACCTATTACAATTTGTTATAAATTATTACAATCTAAAATATTTGTATAGCACATAAATCACACGTTACTTCTCATTGGAAATAGAAGGAGTTTTCTTTTCCGCGGTTTTCATCATTTTGATATTTGAAAAACGATAAAACAACTGAACAGAAAATAGCCGGTAGGGTGTTTTTGAATACATATAACTCTCCCTTTTTTCAAATACGGTATAAGATTTGGCATTTCTGTTTTTTAATAAAAAATTATCTGCGTTCAACCTCATAGCTACCTTATTTTTTACAATACTTTTATACCAGGATAAAGAGTAGCTTGATGATGAGGCCGAGTAACCCTGCGATGTAAGCGGATTGGTAAACATTCTAAAAAAAATATCCAAACTACCAACCCGTTTATTAATTGGATAATAAACAGTATTAAAAGAATAAAATTGCAAACCGGAATAATCTGTATTGAACTCACTGTTCTTATTATACCAATACCTTATTTCGTTAGAAGAGCTTATCACGATTTTCTTCCAAAGCGTAGTTTTCAAATCTAAGTTATATTTCACTCCTGTGGAATAGGCTCCTTCTTTAACTTGTGATACAAGCATACCTCTTGCAGAATCATAAACAGTAAAAGACTCAAAGCCATCAAAGTTATAACTCAAACCAATACTATTAGTAATAACAGATTTTCTGCTGCTTGTAAGTGAAATTTTCCAAGAAACAGACTTACTCGGGTTTAATGCCGGATTGCCGATTTTCTCCTCTATCGGATTACTATAAGTACTAATTGGCGATTGTACAAAATCGGAGGGTGTATAAACAGAAAATTTCAAATTCGTAATAACCGATAAGCTATGCTTTAATAATTTCTTATACTTCACTTCAAAATCCGGTAAAATAAAACTCTTTGTACCTATACCTATGTTTTTTCTAGTATAATACTCTGATTCAAAATTAAGTATCAGGGCTCTTTTTGCGTCCAGTTTCCTCATATACCAAATGTATGGTTTAAAAGAAAAAACAGACAATCCTGCGGAGTCGGGTTGGTAAAATAACAATTCTAAATTTGCACCGGTTAAGCTGTCAACTGAATACTTATAATAATTCTGACCAATTTTCTTACCGTACACCTGCACACCACCATCTATTTTGTACCTTCCATCTTTACCCTCCTTAAAAACATCAAACTCAATAATCCAAACAGGTGCCAGTTTTTTTGACATATCTGCAATACTATCCAAGGCTTTATTACCAAATTGTGAATAGCTATTATTAATATCCGTTCTTGTCCACTCTAATGCAGTTGAAAGGGACACATCTCCAATTTTTGTTTTTCGATTTATAAAACTCAGCGTTAATTTTGCAAGTGTATTGTTATTATTAATCTTTTGATCTTGATTAATACTTAGAGATTCCAAATTTTTGTAACCGTAGTTTGCCTTCCAGTTGCTAATACTCCCGGTTAGGGCAAGATCTTTCGTTGAGTCTATTCTTAAGCCATAACCGAAATTACCGGCCAGCCTGGTATATTTACATTTCGACTCAATATGGCGCATATCCATCAGTACCCCGTCATCATAAGTTTTAAAACCCTTTCCCACTTTATAATTATCCATAGCGTTACTTACTCCAAATGAATAATCAGATTTTTTATGCAGTACAGTCAGATTAATTGAATTATTTAAATTTTTACGTTCATCAAATTTGGTAGAAACAGCCAATGATTTACCATAAATATTAGCGCCATTAGTAAAAATATTTATCACCGCTGAATAATCACGGTTAGCAATACTCGCAGGCACCTCCGTTATCAGCTCCACCTTATAAATATCCGATGTTTTTATATTCTTCAACAATGCACTCCAGGTATTACCAATTCCTTTTCGCTCCTTTCCGTCAATTAAAAAAAGAATCTTTCCTTCATTTTTATACGTAATAACATCTCCTGAAAGAAATATAAATGGCAATCTTTGGAGAGCATAAAGTAACGGTTGATTTCTGAAAATACTATCTCGTTGCGGATTGTACTCAAACCCCGATAGCGTTTCCTTTACAAGTCGCCTTGTTCCGGTAACAGTAACTTCTTTAAGTTCGGGTGTTGAAATTGAAATTGAAAGAGTTGTATCACTAAAAACAACCAGCCGCCTTATAGCAGGAAAAAGATACTCCTTAGCATAAAAATCAATATCCATCGGCACTCCGGCTTTAACAAGTATGCGCTTATTCAAATCTGTGTGAATAATCCTGTTCGCTTGTGTTATGTGCACCTCTATATTTTTTACAACCTTACTGTCTATTGTAAAAGAAATGTTACAGCTATCTTGTTGGGCAAAAACAATATCAGGAAACCAAAATATTATTAAAAAAAAGGAGAGGTATCTATGCATTGGTATTCATTAAGGTTCGAAATATTTTTTAAAATGAATTGCACCTCCTATTTTTTCATACAATACAGGATAAATTTCCTTATCCTTTTCCTGATATTCAAAAAGGTTTAACGAATCTATTAATATATTTTTTGCTAACAAAATGGATCTAAATCGTTGCTTAAACAATTTTTTTGATCTTATTCTTGTAAATACAAAAAAATACCTCTTTTCATTTACATGGATAAAAGCCTCCTCCTCCACGCTGGTAATACAACCCGAACAACCTGACCCCGGAATAATAAAAATCAATGTACTATCCTCTAAATTCTTAGGGACAATTAGGTTAATAAAATTTTCTCCCTTTTCAATATTACAACTTTGGCATATCAGCAACAAAAGAATACAAATAAAAATATATATTATCCTCATCCTTAATTTTATTATAATTTTGAAAATAAATTCCTTTGGAAGTAACAAAATAAATTTTGGTATTAATCTCTGCCCCCAACTCCCCATAACCAATTAATTGGTAATTCATATTATATGCTAGTAAATATTTTTTTTGAATACCCAACCTGCCCTCATTAAGATATTGATTATCCGTTGGCTGAGCCAAAACTCGATAGAAACATTTTTTATAAGGATTATAAATTATTTCACGAAAGGAAAATTGACTAAAATAATGTACTGCAATATCATTTCTCCTATTTAAACTGAAATTAGAATTCATTTCAGTAAAAGACTTACACTTGAAGGTTACTCCGGACTTCAAATTAATATATGATTCCTTTCCTGAAACAATATTAAATCTCGCTATTTTTTCAGAAGCCGGGAAAGAAACAAGAATAGTCGTGTCATCTACAACAGTTGAATAAGGAAACCTGAAATAAACACCACCCCAATTTTTACCATTGTATTCTGAAGGGAAGCTAACATAGTTTATAATTGTATCCTCATTAATCCATGCAACAGATTTTCTATCATTATTGGCTCCCTCTCTTTCACCAAGGCTAAATCCTACAATAAAAATCCCTCCATGAAACAAAAGAGGGGTGATAGATGAAAATGTATTAGGTATTAGAACACCTCCCATTCTCTCATTACCATTTCTCCAAGGGATTTTCGCTTTAATGACTAAACTTGTATCTATTAAATAGATATTATCCGGCTGTGAGCCAATTAAAAAAATACTATCGGTATTCTGAATCCAACCGCCTTCAATTCCTATTAAATCCCTTTCACCTTTATAATTTTTTGCTTTGGAGAGGTTTAAAACATTTGATCGCTTTTTTCTAAAATCAACAAGAGAAATGGTGTTAATCTCATTATTAAAAATCATTAAAATAGAATCTTTAAAGGATACGTTCCTCGGTGTATTTATTGTGAGCGAATCAATCGGAATAACCAAGCTGTCGGCCAATATAATTGTTTTATCCCCAACAATTACACTCCTCTCCTTTTTAAAACAGCTAAAACAAAAAATCGAAAAAAATACTAAAAGAAACGATTTTCTTATTTTTCTCCTAATTAAAAAGTGTTTCCCTTTCACTTCCTAAAGTTATATTCACAAGCACCTATTCAAAAATTCATATTTGAAATAAATATATTATTTTTGGAAATAAAATTATACCCTCCATGGACTTCGGTACAAAACTTAAGAAAATTCGGAAAGAACATAATTTGAATCAAGACCAAATGGCTGAGATTTTATTTACTACACAGGGAAATTATAGTCAATTTGAAAATAACAACAGGATACCCTCATTAGATATTATAAAACGTTTAGTTGAAAAATTTAATCTTGACGCGAACTGGCTTTTATCATCCACACAAGATCAAACAAACAACTTTATGGATAACAGCACTTGCCAAATTGCCTTTTTAAAAACAGAGAAATTTTATTTGGGAAGCGATCAAATTGAAGACCTGAATAAAAAATTAGATTTATTAATTGATTTACTGTCTAAAAGTTAATAGCACTTCCGCCTCTCAACAAAATCACTTCACTTCCTGCATTTCTATCAGCCGGCTGTATCTGCCGTGCAGCGCCATTAATGCATCGTGGGTGCCGCGCTCTACAATCTCACCCTTATCCATTACAATAATTTCATCGGCATGGCGAACTGTGCTAAGCCTGTGCGCAATAACAAGAGAGGTACGGTTACTCATCAGGTTGTTGATAGCATCCTGAACCAATCTTTCGCTTTCTGTATCTAAAGATGATGTGGCTTCATCTAAAATAAGTATGGGCGGATTTTTAAGTACAGCGCGTGCAATGGTAATTCGCTGGCGCTCCCCCCCACTCAGCTTGCCGCCACGCTCGCCAATAAGGGTATCATACCCTTCGGGCTTTTTTTCTATAAACCCGGCAGCATTGGCAACCCGGGCTGCCTGCTTTACTTCTTCTTCGGTAGCCTCCGGCTTACCAAGCTTTATATTTTCACTTATACCGTTATTAAACAAAATCGGCTCTTGTGTTACCATACCGATATGGTTACGCACAGATGACAAAGAATATTTTTTAATATCCACCCCATCAATCAGCACCTCTCCTTCCGAGGCGTCAATAAACCGTGGTATCAAATCTGCCAGGGTGCTCTTGCCCGATCCGCTGCTGCCTACCAATGCCACAGTTTGCCCCTTTTTCAATACCAAATTAATATTTCGCAACACGGCTTTATCGCTGTAAGAAAACGAAACATTTTTAAGTTCTATTGAATCCTGAAACTGCTTTAGTTCTATCGGATTTACAGGATCTTCTATTACAACCGGCTCGTTAATCAACGCTTCAATTCGCTCAATACTTGCAGCGCCGCGATGTACATTGTAAGAGGCATTCGAAAGCGCTTTTAATGGCTGTATTAATTGAGAAAATATGGCAATGTACGCCAGAAAATCACCGGCATTTAAACCGAGTGTTGCATCTCCTTTCAATACCAATGTTCCGCCATAATAAAGAATACACAATACGGTGGTTACGCCCAGCGCCTCAGATACCGGCGATGCCAGATCTCGCCGGCGGTTAGCCTGATTTTTATAACGAAACAGTTTTTCATTTTCATCATCAAACTTTTTGTTAATGCGCTTCTCGGCATTAAATGCCTGTATCACCCTCATCCCGCTCAATGTTTCTTCAATGGTAGAAAATATCACTCCAAATTGTTGTAATGCCCGCTTGTTTTCTTTTTTTAATGCTCTGCCGATGCGTCCGAGTATCAACCCCGCAACCGGTAAAAAAATTAAAAGGAAAACAGTAAGCTGGGGGCTGAGTATAACAAGATAAATCAACGACAGTAAAATGGTAATCGGCTCTTTAAATGTTGACTCCAGCACATTCACCGTTGAACTTTCCACCTCACTCAAATCATTCGACAGCTTGCTGAGTAAATCCCCTTTTTTCTGTTCGGTAAAATATCCTACCGGTAAACACAATATTTTATCAAACATATTCTTGCGCATATCATTTAATATCCGGTTACGAATCGGATTTAAAAAATATACACTGAGGTATGCAAATAAATTCTTCATCAAAATTGCAATGAAGATGACGATACAAATAATTAACAGCGCCTTAATATTTCCGTTGGGTTGGATAATAACATTATGTAACCATTCATTAAAATATAAAATAGGATTTAATGAACCGATTCCGCTTGCTTTTTCACCCAAATCCTTCATAGCATCTCCCTGATTAAAAATGAGTAGCAGAAAGGGGCTTAACATACCCAGTGAAAACACACTAAAAAGGGAAGAAAGGATGTTAAATGAAAAATAAGTAGCCAGTAAGCGAGGATATCGCCTGATATACTTAAAAATAACACCCAAACTCTTCATACCGTAAATTAAAAATTTAAACGGCACAAAGTAAGTAAATTTACCCCTTATTAAACGGGTTTATTATGTTAGAAGGAAAAAGACAAAAACAAGTAGCTGCAGTTATCCAAAAGGATTTAAATGATATCTTCCAAAAACTTGGGCTGAATATGATACAGGGAGGAATGGTATCTATTGCTTCTGTAAAGATTACTCCTGACTTACACGAAGCAAGAGTGTACTTGAGCTTCTTTAAAGTAAATGATACAAAACAAGCTTTAAAAACTATTGAAGACAGGGCCTGGGAAATAAAAAAACTGCTTACTTCAAGTGTAAGACATCAATTTCGCACCATGCCGGTTTTGTCATATTTTATTGACGATACATTAGAATACGTTGACAAGATGGAAAAGTTATTTAAAGATATACACGAGCAGGATAAAAAGATTTCAGGTGATAAATAATCCTTTGGCATGTATGTAAAATTTGCGTGGCGATATTTTAAAGCAAAAAAATCTGCTAATGCCATTAACATCATTGCCTGGGTTACTGTATCTGTAATTGCTTTTGCCACTTGTTGCCAAATTTTAGTATTAAGTGTATTTAATGGATTTGAAGATCTGGTACGCTCGTTATACAGCTCCTTTTATTCAGATATTCGGATTGGTCCACAAGCAGGAAAGACTATCTTTTTATCTCCACAAGATTTTCAAATTATAAAAAAACAACCATACATCGCTGCATCATCCTTGGTAATTGAAGAAAAGGCATTATTGCAAAATGGCGAAGCTCAAACAGTGGTTAACTTAAAAGGGGTTGATAATAATTATCAGCAAGTAACAAAAATAGAAGACAATATATTATACGGTGACTTCAATACCGGTACTACCGAAAATCCGGGACTAATAATGGGTTTAGGGATACAGAATGCAACCGGAATATCTATTAATCCTGCATTTCAAACAGACCGGGTAACTCTAATACTTCCAAAAAAGACAATCAGTAACGATCCACTGGAATCTATTAGCGAAGCTAACATTATAGGAACCGGTGTTTTTGCCATTCAACAAGATTTTGACAACCAGTATGCATTAACAAATATTGATTTCGTAAAAGAAATGTTACAAGCTGCCCCAAACGAATATTCTGCAGTTGAAATAAAATTAAAGCCCAATCAAAAACCGGAGGTAGCCAAACATCAATTAGAAAAACTACTTGGTGATAAGTTTATTGTTCAAACAAAGTATGAGCAAAATACTAATCTGTATCGCACTATGCGCACAGAAAAATGGGCAATCTTTGCTATACTCACGCTCATCCTTATCATTGCTGCATTTAATATGATTAGTGCATTAACGATGTTGGTATTAGAAAAAAAACAGGACATTGCAATTTTGCAAAGTATGGGAGCTTCTTCTCAGAAGGTACAAAAAATCTTTTTAAGCGAAGGTATATTATTGGGGGTGATAGGTGCTGTAACCGGAATTTTTTTAGCAATAGTTATCTGTTTGCTACAGTTGAAGTATAAATGGATACCGCTTGCCGGTGGCAGTTTTTTGATAGATTATTTTCCGGTGAAATTATTGTGGACAGACTTTGTATTAGTATCCTTTACAGTATTCATTATCACCTTTATTGCCTCTTGGCTGCCTGCATTAAAAGCAGCTAAACAAACGCTTACCTTACGTTAATTAATAATCGCCAATAGTTTCGGGAAGCTGGTTCAGCGCATTTTTCAACTGATCATCATTGGGTGCAATCCCGTGCCATTCATGGGTGCCTGTCATAAAATCAACACCAAATCCCATTTCAGTATGCATGATAATAACAACCGGCTTTTCTTTTAACGCATGAAACTTGGCCTCTTGAAGCCCCTTTACAACTGCCGCCATATTATTGCCTTCCATTTCTCTCACATTCCAGTTAAAAGCATCCAGCTTCATCCTGAGGCTATCCAGAGACATTACTTTATCAGTTGAACCATCTATTTGCTGCCTATTGTGGTCTATGGTTATAATCAGGTTATCTACTTTTTTATGTGCCGCAAACATCAATGCTTCCCAGTTTTGGCCTTCATCCAATTCGCCATCGCCATGAAGCGAGAAAACCAAATTATCATCGTTATTATATTTTTTTGCTAAGGCAGCTCCTACGGCTACACTCATACCTTGTCCTAATGACCCTGAAGCAACACGTACACCGGGTAAGTTTTCATGCGTTGTTGGGTGCCCCTGTAAACGGCTATTAATTTTTCTAAAAGTTCCTAACTCTTCCAAAGGGAAATATCCTGCCCTCGCTAAAACACTATAAAAAGCAGGAGAAATATGCCCATTACTCAGAAAAAATAAATCTTCCCCAATACCGTCCATACTAAATCCCGGATTACGGCGCATTATTCCAAAATACAATGCAACTAAAAAATCAGTACATCCCAATGATCCGCCGGGGTGTCCGCTTTGAACTCCATGGACCATTCTAAGAATATCCCTTCTTACCTGACCAGCAATTTGTTCAAGCTCCTGTACTGTTTTCATAACCTTTTAATTAAATTTTTACAAACCTACTTTAAAAGTCAACACGTTGCAAAATAGATAAGCCTAATTATAATAATTAATACTATAAATAGCGTATTATTCGTTTATTTTAAAGGATGAGCAATTAATTTTTTGATGCCAAATGAAAATATTTTAACTTACCACCTTGAAAATACGGTTACATATACAAAATAGTCTTTCTGGCTGCCATATTTCACATTTTGTTTTGTGAACCGTACTGATTTAATCTACTCGAATGGATAACATTATATTAAGTGCAGCGTTGGCTTTTCTTATTACCTTTTTTTCAATTCCGGTAATTATCCAAATTGCAAAAGATAAGAAACTCTTTGATGAGCCAGATGAAAGAAAAGTGCATAAGGTTGTAATTCCCACCTTGGGTGGTTTAGGAATATTTGCGGGTTTTATTATTGGAATGCTTTTAGGTGTTCCATCAAATTTAGCACATGAGATGCAGTTCTTCATTGCTGCGTCTATTGTAATTTTCTTCTTAGGAATGAAGGACGATATTCTTATTTTGTCGGCTTCAAAAAAATTTATTGGTCAGTTACTGGCAGCCGGAATATTAATAAAATTTGGTGGCGTACAAATATCTAATATGCATGGTGTTTTGGGTATTCATGAATTACCAAATATTGCAAGTATTGTTCTATCCCTGCTAACAATTGTGGTTATTACCAATTCCTTTAATTTAATTGATGGTATTGACGGGTTAGCCGGTAGTCTTGGCATTCTTACTACCACAATATTTGGAGTTTATTTTTTATATACAGATCATTTGATGTATGCGGTAATGGCATTTTCTCTTGCAGGTGCTCTGGGAAGTTTTTTAATTTACAATTTTTCTCCTGCTAAAATTTTCATGGGCGATACAGGATCCTTGTTATTAGGTTTAATAAATGCCATTTTGGTAATCAAGTTCATAAACATAGCCGGAACCCCTACCAGTAAAATATTCTTCGATTCTTCACCAGCTATTGGCTTTGCTATTTTAATGGTGCCTCTTACTGATACATTACGTGTATTTAGCCTAAGATTGCTTAACCGAAGGTCTCCTTTTAGCCCGGATAGGCTCCATATTCATCACTTTTTGCTCGATTTAGGATGGTCACATCGCAAAATCACTCTCTGTTGTGTAACCATGAATATTATTTTCATTGCCGCAGCCTATTTTATGCGTAGTCTTGGCCCAACTGCAGTGCTGTTAGTTATGCTGGGAGCCGCCGCCACATTAACCTATATCGTGTATCACTTTCGTCAAAAAAAAACTATCCAAAACGCTGTATCAACGCCTGTGCATGAAAAACAAATGGTACAGTCTAAGTTCTTTTCATTGGCTTCGGACCCCATTGAAGCAGACTAATAACTAACCTTATTTTTTACCTATTTATTAGCAAGTAAAGTTCATCCACTTTATATAGCTTTGCAACTAACTTATTATCTATGGCTGAGGATTTAAATGGTATTTTAGATAATACCAACAAGCAAATGAACAAAACCGTATCTCATTTCGAAGTGGAACTGGGAAAAATTAGAGCAGGAAAAGCAAATCCATCCATGTTGGATGGGGTTATGACAGAATATTATGGCAATCCAACACCAATTAATCAGGTAGCAAATGTAACAGTATTGGATGCGCGAACTATTACTATTCAGCCCTGGGAAAAAAATATGATTCAACCTATTGAGCGCTCAATTTTGGCTGCCAATTTAGGACTTAACCCACAGAATGATGGAGCTATCATCAGGTTGTTTTTGCCACCACTTACTGAAGAAAGAAGAAAAGAATTGGTGAAAAGGTGCAACGCTGAAGGTGAAAATGCTAAAGTATCTATCCGCAGTATTAGAAGAGATAACATAGAAGCTATAAAAAAAATGCAAAAAGATGGCTTGAGTGAGGATGCTTCAAAAGAGGGCGAATCAAAAATTCAGGATATTACCAACAAGTTTATTGTAATGGTAGATAAACGCCTTGAAGTGAAGGAAAAAGAAATAATGGCAGTATAAAGCATATCAGCAATCTTGTTTCAATAAAAACTCCTTCGTTTTATTTTCATGTCAAATGTGCGCCTAAGGGCATCAAATTCCTTTAGATGTACCTTTGTAATATGGAAATTATCCCTGTAGCATCTAAACAAGACGAACAATTATTTCTTTCAGTGCCTTTAACCATTTACAAAAATGACCCTCATTGGATTAGGCCGTTAGATAAAGACATTGAAGACGTTTTTAATCCAAAGCGAAATAAGGCTTTTCGTTTTGGCAAAACCCAACGGTGGTTATTAAAAAAAGATAATCACTTCATTGGCCGGATAGCTGCTTTTGTAAACACAAAATATAAAAATAAAGAAGATGACATTCCTGTGGGTGGTATAGGATTCTTTGAATGTATAAACAACCAGGAAGCTGCTGATTTATTATTTGATAATGCCCGCCATTGGCTTCTTAAAGAAGGAATGGAAGCTATGGATGGCCCTATCAACTTTGGTGAAAGAGACCGGTGGTGGGGTTTGTTAACAGAAGGATTTTATGAGCCGTTATATGCCATGAATTACCATCTTCCTTATTACAAACAACTGTTCGAGAATTATGGCTTTAAACCTTTCTATCATCAAATTTGCCTATCTATGGCGCCTAAAGAACCCCTTAATACTAAAATTTGGGAGCGACATGCCGAGCTATCAAAAAATCCTGCACTCCATTCACAAAGAGTAAGGAAAAATAACCTGAACAAATATGCCAGTGATTTTGCTACTGTATATAACGCTGCATGGGCAGGGCATGGCGGGTTAAAACAACTAACCGAAGCACAAGCGATATCCATGTTTAATAAAATGAAGCCAGTACTTGACGACCGAATTCTTTGGCTGGTTTATGAACATGACAAACCGGTTGCTGTTTTCTTAAATCTTCCGGATATCAATCAATGGTTCAAATATCTTAACGGGAAATTTGGCCTTTTGCAAAAAATTAAATTCCTGTGGCTGAAAAGATTTAAAGAAAATAAAAGATTTGTAGGCCTTGTATTTGGCGTAGTGCCCCAATGGCAGGGAAAAGGAATGGATAATTATATAATAGGAGAAGCATGTAGCATTATCCAATCTGATGCTTCTCCATATACTGAATACGAAATGCAATGGATTGGCGACTTTAACCCTAAAATGCTTAATGTGGGATATGGACTTGGTAACGTAAAAAAGAGTCGGGAACTTACTACCTATCGTTATTTATTCAACAGAACAAAGCCCTTTAAAAGACATCCGATTTTAGCGTAAATTTGATGGTATATTTATTTCTTATTTGATGTGCGTATGGAAAAGTTTATTGTATCGGCCAGAAAATACCGTCCCCAAAATTTTAATGCAGTAATTGGGCAGGAGCATATTACTACTACATTAAAAAATGCAATTACCAACAACCAACTTGCTCACGCGTTTTTGTTCTGTGGGCCAAGAGGTGTAGGCAAAACAACATGTGCGCGTATTTTGGCAAAAACAATTAACTGTGAACATCGCACTCCAGACGGAGAGGCATGTAATACCTGTAATAGCTGCGTATCTTTTAACAATGGTACATCATTTAATATTCATGAACTGGATGCCGCCAGTAATAACTCGGTTGATAATATCAGAACCTTAGTAGAGCAAATTCGATTCGCTCCGCAGGCCGGTCAATATAAAGTATATATTATAGATGAGGTTCACATGCTTAGCCAATCAGCATTTAACGCTTTCTTAAAAACACTTGAAGAGCCTCCACCCTTTGCTATTTTTATTTTAGCAACTACCGAGAAACATAAAATTCTACCAACCATACTGAGCCGATGTCAGATATTTGATTTCAAACGCATCACCCCCCAGGATACGGTAAAACACTTACACGAAATTGCAGAAAAGGAAAATATTAAAACAGAAAAAACAGCACTCCATCTAATTGCTCAAAAAAGTGAAGGTTGTTTACGCGATGCGTTGAGCATTATGGATAAAATTGTAAGTTTCACCAATGGCGAAATTACTTATGCAAATACATTAGAACACCTAAACATCTTAGATGAAGATTATTTCTTTAAGATGATAGAGAATATGCAGGAACAAAACCTGCCAGCTTCCCTCCTTCTTTATGATGAGATTAATCAAAAGGGATTTGAAGCAGATACTTTCCTTGATGGTCTTAGTGAATTTGTACGCAACCTGCTGGTAAGTAAAGATAAAAAATCAGCCTCCTTACTTGAAGTGGCAGAAGATTTTAAACCTCGATATAAAAAAATGGCAGAAACCATCTCCATCGGTTGGCTATTAGCATCCTTAAATATATTATCTGAAACCGCTACTCAACTCAGGCTCGCACGAAACAGAAAGCTGTTGGTAGAAATGACGCTGATTAAACTAACCTATCTTAAACAAGCTGTAGAATTAGTAGAAACAGATAACCCTAGTGGTAAAAAAAAAGTAATTGACAAAAAAGGAGCCATTGCATTTAAAGTTTTATCTCCTATTGAAACCACCCCTAATTCAAAAAAAACAAAACCGGCTACCATTTTTGATAATGCCAAATTAACTATTGAAGGCAATACAAAAAAAGACAAAAAAAACGAAGCAAAAGCTTACCCTAAAACTCAAGGCCAAACATTCAATGAGCCTCCAATAGAGGAAATGAAAATAATGGGAAGCATAGCCGATATCCGGTCGAGAGTTGCAGGCAGACAATTACACCAACAACCTTCCCGCGAAATAACAAATGAAGCTGTTCAGGAAATGTGGAACTTATATAAACAAAAATTAGCCGTTAATAGCCCTAGTATCCTCCTTTGGTTTAATGATGCCCAAGCAGGAATTAATTCAAATAATGAAATTGAGATATCTGTTAATTCCAGCCTATTAAAAAATGCCATCGAAGACCAAAGAAGCGATTTCTTAGACCACTTACATCGGTATTTTAGAAATAATGAGCTGGGCTTCGTATATAATTTAACGGAAAATACTAATCTTTCCACTGAAGAAAAGCCACTTTCAGCAAAAGAACGATATGCACAACTCACCTCCATTAACCCGCTAATTGCTCAACTTAAAGACACATTAGGGCTGGAACTCGAGTAAGTAATCAATATTCAATCTATTATTAGTTGATTTTGCTTTAATTTCGGGGCTTAAAATAGGAATTATGGCAGAAGTGATTAGGATGCCCCTACTGAGCGACACAATGACCGAAGGGAAAATTATTGCCTGGAATAAAAAAGTGGGTGATAAAGTAAAAAGTGATGATGTGCTGGCAGAAGTAGAAACTGATAAAGCCACTATGGAAGTGGTTGGATACGTAGATGGAACTTTACTTCACATAGGAATAGAAGCAGGGAAGGCAGCTAAAGTAAATTCAATTATCGCCATTGTAGGTAAACCCGGTGAAGATATCCAGGCCTTACTTAAAGAAGAAGGAAGCAATACGCCTTCCTTATCTCAATCTGCACCAACAATTATGGAACCAAAACAAGAAGTAAAAGATACTACAAAATCTAATTTACCGGAAGGTGCGAAAGTAATTAGAATGCCCTTACTCAGTGATACTATGACGGAAGGGAAAATTATTTCTTGGAATAAAAAAATTGGTGATAAAGTTAAGAGTGATGATGTGCTGGCAGAAGTAGAGACTGATAAAGCTACCATGGAGGTGGTTGGGTATGAAGAAGGTACACTCTTATATATAGGCGTGGAGGCCGGTCATGCAGTAAAAGTGAATGGTATTATGGCTATCGTAGGCAAACCCGGCACTGACGTTAGCGCTTATGTTAATGCTGAAAACAAACAAAGTGTTCAATCACCATCAGCCACAAGCACACCTCAAACAACTGCTACGCATAGTGTAAAAGATACCCCCCAATCACCCATCACTACTCAAGAACAGGTTAGTGATAATAATGGGCGTATTAAGGCTTCTCCTCTTGCCAAAAAAATTGCTGCAGACCGAGGGTACAACCTCGCTTCAATTCATGGCTCCGGTGATGGAGGTAGAATTATTAAACGAGATATTGATAGCTTCCAGCCATCAGTTGCTGCTTCTGTACCGGCCACAAAAGGAAAATCTGCTCAATTAACCCCTACTGTATTAGGAACCGAAAGCCATACCGATATTGAGTTAACACAAATGCGTAAAGTAATTGCACGTAGGCTCAGTGATAGTAAATTTAATGCTCCGCATTTCTATCTCACCATGGAAATTAATATGGATAATGCTATTAAAGCACGCGAGTCCATGAATGCCGTTAGCCCTGTTAAAATATCATTCAATGATATGGTAATAAAGGCCTGTGCTACCTCCCTGCGCCTACATCCGGATGTAAATAGCAGTTGGATGGGAGATTTTATCCGTCAAAATCATCATATCCATATCGGATCTGCCGTAGCTTTACCGGAAGGACTCATTGTTCCGGTAATTAAATTTGCCGACCAGAAATCACTCGCACAAATTGCTTCAGAAACAAAAGAACTTTATCAAAAGGCGAGAGATAAAAAACTTCAACCACAAGAATTTAGTGGAAATACTTTTACTATATCTAATTTGGGTATGATGGATATAGATGAATTTACCGCTATTATCAATCCCCCTGATAGCTGTATCCTGGCGGTAGGCCGTATTAAAGAAACAGTAATAAAAAAAGGATTAGATTTTGACGTTATCAACACAATGAAAGTTACTATGAGCTGTGACCACCGTAGTGTGGATGGTGCAGTAGGCGCTTCCTTTCTTCAAACCTTAAAAGGATTTTTGGAAAACCCGATTACGATGCTTGTATAATGAAATGACAGCAACAATTTTAGTAACGAAGGAAGACCTTGGTATTGGTTTAAAGAGTTTTAAAAAATGTTGCTAACATACTCTAAACAATAAGCGCAGACCATAGTAAGATTGCCCGGTATTTTCAAAATATTAAACAAGTGTAGATAACTTAATTCGAGGAGGCTTCTATCTGTGTACTCAAGAATTTAAATGCTGAATACACCCATTATTCTCTTGTTATAAATTGCAACTTTGTATTGCAACGTTTATTCAAATGGAAAATACAAACAACATTATCAACAATAAACCTGTAATCCTATTTGACGGAGAATGTATTCTATGCAATGGGTTTGTTCAATTTGTTATTCATCATGATGTAAAAAAATATTTCCTGTTTGCACCACTGCAAAGTGAAGCTGGTGAGTATTTGCTAAATCATCATCACCTAACATCGAATAAGTTAAGCACTATAAGGCTTTTTGCAAATGGAAAGGTATATGACCGTTCAAAAGCTGTATTAAAAATTCTCCAAAGACTTAAATCTCCGGTATCATGGCTGTATGCCTTTGTCATAATTCCACCTTTCATCAGGAACCCACTTTACAATTGGGTAGCAAAAAACAGGTATAAATGGTTTGGTAAAAAAGAACAATGCATGGTACCTACCGCTGATATTGCTAACCGTTTCTTAACTTTATAAAAAAACATGAATAAGAAAACTGTTGTGCTGGGAGCTTCTGAAAATCCCGATAGATACAGCAATATGGCAGTAAAGAAACTAACCGCACACGGACACGAAGTAATTGCTATTGGAAAAAGAATGGGGAAAATTGATGGCATTGAAATCCATAAAACACCACCCCAAGTAGATAATGTGGACACTGTAACGCTATATCTCAATCCAACACATCAGGCTGCTTATTACGATTATATATGTGCTCTACATCCCAAGCGTATTATTTTTAACCCGGGGGCTGAAAATAAGGAATTAGTAAAAATAGCTGAGAGTCAGGGAATTGAGGCCAAGGAGGCATGTACACTGGTGATGCTCAGCACCGGTCAATATTAAAATTAAATAACCTATATACTAAAATAATTATTTCGGCGTTTGTTATGATAGAGAAATCCAAACTCTATTAAAAACAGATGCCATGAAAACCTTAAGAAGAGCCACCTTATTTATTATTATTTCTCTAAATGCCATTTGGGGAAACGCACAGCAAACCAAACAAATACACTTGTTTGATGAATATGCAGCACAATTAACAGCCACTCCCGGTCAGTTTGAAAAAGCATTTTCACAACCCACTGAAAGTTTTATTTCATTACAGTTTGAAAAGTTCTCATTTTCAGGAAGAATAATCAGTAACGAGAAAAAATATGATAACCTGCAAAGCATAGTTATCACCTCTCCCCGTTTTAACAACGCAGCTTTCCTTCTATCACGTCAGATAAATAAAGATAATAGCATCAGCTATGTAGGACGTATTATGCAAAAAGACGCTGCGGATGGGTTTGAATTAAAACAAAATGAAAAAGGAAAATATTACTTATCAAAAATAAATACAGCCAAGCTACTCGAACCTTGTCACTTATAATAGTCCAATCCAATACCCTACCAAAAGTCCAAAAACAAACTCCATGAAAAACATTACAAAAACATTTTTGTTTACCATTGCTATGTTATGTCAACTTGTTGTTTTGGCTCAACCAAAGCTCAACAGTTTTCCTTCGGCACAAGCAACCATATTTTTAGATTTTGACGGGCACAGAGTGATTCATCCATTCTGGAATGGTGGGCAACCACTAAATTGCGCTCCCGCATCACTTTCAAACACCCAAATTGTTGAAATCTTTAATAGAGTATCAGAAGATTTTAGGCCTTTTAATGTAAACATAACTACAGATTCTACTGAGTATATTAATGCCCCATTAAATATGCGTGTACGCATAATCGTTACACCTACAAGCTCATGGTACACTGGTGTTGGAGGTATTTCATATATTGGTTCTTTTACATGGGGCGATGACACTCCGGGGTTTGTTTTTAGCGACAGACTTTCTAACAATACAAAATACATTGCTGAATGTTGCACCCATGAAAGTGGACACACTATAGGCCTATCACATCAATCTTCTTACAACCAAAATTGTCAACTTATTGAACCCTACTCAACCGGTAGCGGTACTGGAGAAACAAGCTGGGCTCCGGTAATGGGTAACAGCTATTACAGAAATATGACCGGTTGGAATGATGGACCTACTCCTTATGGTTGCTCATTAACTCAAGATAACCTTACTATCATTACCACTCAAAATGGTTTTGGATATAGGGAAGACGATCATGCTGATGAATTTAATGAAAATGCAACTTGGGTAGCCGAATTGTCTTTTAGTGAAGATGGTATTATTTCTACAAATACCGATAAAGATGTTTTTGCTTACAATCTTACCAGCGACAGGTGGGTTCATTTTGAAGCCAAGCCTTTTGGTTTAAATAATTCTTCGGACGGAGCCAATTTGGATATTAAAATTGAAATATACAACAGCAATCATCAGTTAATAAACACATACAATCCACTTAACAGATTAGATGTATCTATTGACACCATGTTGAATGCAGGACTCTATTTTTTAGCTGTTTCTGGCGGAGGAAATAATAACATTAGTAATTATGGCAGTTTAGGTTCTTATAAAATTACCGGTACAACAGGTGCACTTCCCATCAGGGATATCTCATTAAGAGGATTTAAGGTGGGTAACCAACACCAGTTAATGTGGACCATTATAAGTGACGAACCCATAGCTTCACAAATACTTGAATCATCATCAGATGGTGTAAGTTTTGAAGCACTTGCTTCATTTGGCCCCACACAAACCTCTTTTAGGTACACACCTAACAAAACAGGAAATATATATTATAGAATTAAAGCTGAATCCATTATTAACCAAAATGCAACATCTAATATCGTTTCTCTTAGGGCTAATCCTCATAAACTTTACCAGGTTTCAACCCTAGTAACTTCTCAAATAAGGGTACAGTCAAATAGTAATAATAATTTTGATTATTCAATTATAGATGCTGTTGGTCGCACTATTATTCGTGGTCATGCAAAAAATGATTTGCAACTTATCCCGGTGCAACAGCTTCCTGCAGGAATGTACTTTTTAACTCTTTCAGGCGAACAAGGAAAACAAACAGAACGCATTATAAAACAGTAAGGTAGATTCATGTGTAAGTCAGGGGTCAGTGTTAGGGACTGGCCCCTTTTTTATTTTTAAAAACTTAATTCTGGCAATAGGATTTTCTCCACATAATTTTTACCTTTAAAAAACACTACAATTATGTTATGGAGAAAATTTAATGGCGATCGTATTTTGCTTCCTATTAAAGACGCTGTAGAATCTGCGATAAAAAGAGAAACCGAAAACGGATTTCATTTAAAAGTCTGTATCGGCACAGACAGCCAGGTTAAAGGGTCTGAAACCGAATTTGCAACAGTAATTGTTTTTTTACGTGAAGGTCAAGGCGGATTTATGTTTATTCACAATGAGAAAAACACACATCATTACTCAATAAAAGAGCGCATGTTAGCTGAAGTTGCCAAAAGTATTGAGATTGCTTATGAGCTATGTGATTTATTTACCACTTACGATGTAGATATGGAAGTGCATGCCGACATCAATACAAATCCACAATTTAAAAGTAATGAGGCGTTAAGAGAGGCAATGGGATATATTTTAGGAATGGGGTTTGCCTTTAAAGCCAAACCTGAAGCTTTTGCCAGCAGCAGTTGTGCTAACAAAATAGTGAATTAATGCAATGCCTCTAAGTTTAATTCGTGAATAAGAGATAGCATTTTTTGCCTTCCTACTTTTTTTATCGCACTGGTTACAATATGTTGAGGCAAGTATTGCCAACCACTTTTTTGCAGCATGCTAAGAAAACGCTTTACATTACTACTTACTATACGTTGATTTTCCTTATCACTTTTTGTAAAAACTAAACAAACTGCTATATTCCATTTTTTCAGCTTTGTTAAAAAATCAAGATCAATTTTTTGTGGCGATAGCCTTGCATCCAATAACACAAACAACATAATTAAATTAGTCCGTTCCTTAATATAATGTTCCGTCATTTGCTCCCACTTCCTTCTATTGGATTGACTAACCTTTGCAAATCCATAACCGGGCAAATCCACTAAATACCAGGAATAAGAAAAAAGCTTTCCTGCTTCATCAGCCCCTTCAGCATTAATTTCAAAATGATTAATAAGCTGTGTTTTTCCCGGTGTGGATGAGGTCTTTGCTAATCTTTCATTTCCGCACAACATATTTATCAATGATGATTTTCCCACATTACTTCGGCCAATAAATGCATACTCAGGCTTATCTTGAGGAGGACACTTATCCACAGAAGGGCTGCTTATCAGATACTTTGCCTGTTTTATGTGCATTTGTAAAAATACTCATAATTAATTTTATTTGTACCGCAGACATTATGAGATAATTATCTTTGCCCCCGGATGACACAATTTGCACACGATTCTGTTTTACCTGATAAGCAATCCTCGCTCAGCAAAAAGGAGCAGGTTGAGAACATGTTCAATAATATTTCTGGCACCTATGATTTCCTAAACAAGTTCTTAAGCTTGGGTATAGATAGGCGTTGGAGAAAAAAGGCATTAATGCAACTGGCATCCTTAAAGCCTCAATCTATTTTAGATGTAGCCACCGGAACCGGTGATATGGCTATACAAGCTGTTATATTGCTTCATCCCGTAAGTGTTACAGGAATTGACCTAAGTGAAAATATGCTCGAACTAGCAAAGCAGAAAGTGAAAAAAGAAGGATTCAATAATCAAATAGAATTGTTAAAAGGAGACAGTGAAACAATATTGTTTCCAAATAACTCGTTTGATGCAGTAACAGTTTCCTTTGGTGTACGTAACTTCGAACACCTTGAGCAAGGGCTTTCGGAAATTTATAGGGTGTTAAAACCCGGAGGAAAGATAGTTGTGCTCGAATTTAGCAAACCCACATCATGGCTTATCAAACCTTTTTATTTCACTTATCTCAAGTTGTTTTGTCCCTTAGCAGGAAGGATTTTTTCCAAAGACAAAACGGCCTATCAATATCTTAATCAATCAATAAATAAATTCCCTGAAGGAAAAAATTTTACCCGCATTTTAGACTATTTAGGATTTAAAAATTCTTACTTAAAAAAATTGAGCCTGGGCATATGCAGTATTTATTGCGGAGAAAAATAACCGTACTCAGTATTTTATTATTTGGTTGCTACTATAGCAGTCATGCACAATTACGCTATTTAAATTTGGAAGACCACGATTCCAAACCGTTTCATTTTGGTATTAATCTTGGTATGAATCGGTCTTACTTTAATTTTACTCGTCATGCCCAATTTATTAATAATGACAGTATCCGGGGTATTGAAAGTGTAAATAGTACCGGATTAAATCTTGCCTGGTTAGTGAATATGCGGCTTTCTGAACACTTTAGCCTGCGCACCTACCCTCTCAATTTAGTTTTTACGGAAAAAGCAATTGAATACAATATGTCACACCCCAATCCATTATTGAGGGAAGACAGTATCACTACGAAAAAGATTCAAGGCATTACCCTTGCATTTCCTGTACACATAAAATTCACCAGTGACCGTATCAACAACTTAAAGGTATATATGTTTGCAGGTGGCAAGATAGAATATGATATGGCTGCTGACGCAGGAAAAAAGAAAGCAGATGGCTTAATTAAACTTCATAAACTCGATTATGGAATTGATGCCGGCATCGGGTTTCATATTTACTTTCCGGTTTTTGTATTATCACCTGAGCTAAAAATAGGCTGGGGATTACGCAATGTGCACAGTAGAGAAGAACCCTATAAATTCTCAAATGTAATTGATGTTATCAATGCCCGTACCCTAACCATTTCACTAACTGTTGAATAATATCGAAAAGAAATCAATAATCATACTTACGCTTTGCCATATTAAGACGTATTCCTCCAGTAATCATTGTTGATGTTAGGCGAGGTGTTCCAGCCAAAGAATACAAACGTTGATTAAGGGAAAAGTCTATAAAAAGATTCTCCCGCAATTCATAGGAAGCCTCCAAAATTCCATTGAATACTTTTACTTTTTGTCCACTTCCTACCTTAAACCCTTCATCACCCAATCTATCTAAATAATTTCTAAAAATATCTCCACCAAAATTTGCAGTGGCTGTATCTAATCCTTTATAATAATAAATGGCAGTGCCGGATATGTACCAACGAGGAGCAGGCTGATAGCGAGCAATACCAATAAATTCTTGAAAATTAGCTCCCAATGGGTGGGCAAGAGGTTGATTATAATGGGTATAATTTCCTATTAAATTATTGTGCGAATAGGTAAACGGCCTCACCCTGTTAACCTCAGCCTGCAAATCAAGATTTTTAATTCCAAAGGCATCAACGTATTTGCCTCCTAACTGAAAGCCAAATTTATTTGTCCAAGATGTGGGATGGCTACGTACATTTTTAATAAGAAATTCATCAAATAGCACTTGGCCATAAACCTGTGCCGTATGTGCAACATTAGCCTTAAAGTCAATTCCTGCAACAGCATTATCCGGACTGCCAATCATACCTTCTATATGCCTGAAGAAAATAATTGGATTGAGGTACTGGAAATCAAAGCGATTTTTTCGACCAAAAATTACCCCTTCAAACAAACCAATATTCAACCACTTAGTAACATTTACACTCAAATGATGCATTGCAGCATATTTACGATCAAGCAATGAATCTCCATCCTTTACATATTGTGGCATCAACTCCATAAAGAGATTCTGGTAATTCAATTTCCAAATTTTGGTATTGATTTTAAAAAACAAATAGCTATTGCCCCAGTCACTTAAAAACAAACTTCGATATCCATTTCCAATAAAGTTTTTATCATAACCTGCCTGAAAATTGATATATTTTGTTGCACTAAAGGTGAAATAACCTCGTGCATCGAAATAATCAACTGCAGTAGAGTCTCGTTTAAAGCTTTTGAAAAATCCATAACCGGGCACTGCACGCAAATCTCTTACCATTTTTGTAAAATAACCCGGCCCTCGCTCCTGATTATCTACTACCGTAGCAGAAAAGCCAATCTTATTGGCAATACGACCTCTTGCCGTTAACCCGCGGGAATTCAGATATAAGCGCTGGCTATTATTGCTTTCATGAGATAGGTTAAATTGAAATACCGGATTTAAAGCAAGAAAGAAATCCTTTGTATTTACCTCATACATATTTGGCTTTGAAACATAGAAATGCTTTAATACAGGCTTCTTACTAAAAAAGTCTTCGTGGCTTCTTCCCACCCATTCTGCACTATTCATTAATAGGCTCCTAATATTATAATCATCAACGGGAGTAGTTTTGAAACCTGTCCACCCTTTATAATTATCTTGTCCATTTGAATTCAAATATCCATAACGTAAACTATCTAAAAACTCCACATCTGCTACAATAAGCTTTCTGCTAAAAGGTTTCAATGTAGAGAAGTTTAAATTAGCGCTCTGCCCGGCTTTTATTTGTAACCGATCCAGTATATGATACTCTTTTGCACCTTCCGGCAAATAAGTTGTTTGGCCAAATACAGAAACAGGAAAGAGAAAAAACAGTAGTTTGGTTAGGCTTTTAATAACTTGCATGTACTTGAATTAGTTCAACGAGAAAGTAAGTTATGCAAAATTATCTTTTCAAAAACATTGGAGTAGTAAATGAAAATAAAATAATCCACACGGATGTATTAGTGAAAGGTGATCGTATTTGTAAAATAGCATCAAATATTCATGAGTTGGCAGCCTGCGTAGAGATAAATGGTGAAGGGTTACATTTATTACCGGGTATAATTGATGACCAGGTTCACTTTAGAGAGCCGGGATTAACACACAAGGCCACTATTCATTCTGAAGCCTGTGCAGCAGTAGCAGGTGGGGTAACATCCTTTATGGAAATGCCCAATACCATACCGAATGCCCTTACCTCTGAAATTTTGGAAGAGAAATACCAAATTGCAGCAAATACATCGCCGGCTAATTTTTCATTTTTCATGGGTGCAAGCAATACCAATAGTGAGGAGGTGCTCAAGATAAACGACAAGAAGAAAGAGGTATGTGGGGTAAAGATTTTTATGGGGAGTAGCACCGGCAATATGCTTGTTGATAACTACGCTACACTAGAGCGAATATTTTCTGAATCTGAATTATTAATAGCCACACATTGCGAGGATGAACGCATTATTAAACAAAACCTTCAGAAAAGGCTTGCAACCGGAAAGCCACTTGAGCCTGCAGACCACCCCATCGTTCGAGATGCAGAAGCCTGCTTTTCCTCTTCTCTAACAGCCATTCAGCTTGCACAAAAATTTAATAGCAGACTTCATGTTTTACATATAACTACAGAAAAGGAACTTGTATTATTTGGTAATATGCTTCCGTTGGCTGAGAAAAGGATAACCGCTGAAGTGTGTGTACATCACTTGCACTTTACCGCCGATGACTATGAGCGGCTGGGTTATAAAATCAAATGCAACCCGGCTATAAAATCTCCGGAAAACAGAAAAGCCCTTTGGGAGGGACTATTAAGTGACAAATTAGATGTTATTGCCACAGACCACGCTCCTCATTTGCTTTCTGAAAAAACCGGAGACTACTTTCAGGCACATGCAGGATTGCCACTGGTTCAACACGGTCTTCCACTTATGCTCTACTACCACCATTTAGGCAAAATATCATTAGAAAAAATTGTTGAAAAAATGTGCCATTCGGTTGCTGATTGTTTCAAAATTAATAACCGTGGTTATATTAGAGAAGGCTATTTTTCTGATCTAACTGTAGTAGATACTCGAAAACGTTTTACCATTAAAAAAGAAAATCTATTATATAAATGCGGATGGAGTCCTCTTGAAGGAATGGAAATTCCCGCATCTGTAACCGGAACATGGGTAAACGGAAGGCAAGTTTATGGAAATAACCGGGTGCTAGCATCAAACGGAGGGCAAAGGCTAACTTTTAACCGGTGATATGACTATTGACAAAATAACCCTTAATGATTTAAACATTTTTCATCAGGGAGGCGGTGACTCTGTTTTTGAATTAATCAACTTTACAAATACAGTACCGGGTAGAGACCAGTTGCAAAATATGTTGCAACATCCGCTTAACAGTTTAATCCATATTAAAGCCATACAAGAAACTATTCAAACAGTAGGCACATTAGGCCTTCCAATTGGCGTTACCAACGGCACATTAATGGTTGTAGAACAATTCTACCAAACCGCTTTTTCTCTCATCCCTAAAAATCCGGGTAAAATATCTGCCCATACTTATAAAACACTTCATCTGGCTGAATATTCTTTATTGAAATACTCGGTTACGCATTGCACGGACTTAATACTGGGTATGAAAAGACTAATTGATCAGTATGAAGAAATAAAAATAGCCGAACCGTTAAAAAAATTAATACACAATCTTCAGCCTCTATTTCAAATACCGGAGATTGACTTATTGGTTAAATCTTCCGGTATAAAAAACTATACCCTGGCAAAGCAAATTCATATTGCCCACGTGTTAAGATATAGGTGCAAGCATGGGATGATGGAATTAATTGACGCTTTTTCAAAAATTGATGCATGGCATTCAATGTACATGGCTCAAAAGAAACTTCACCTGGTTTTACCGGTCTTTACTCATCAAAATGAACCTTCATTAAAAACCACAGGTTTATTTCATGTTTTGGTGAAAGATCCCGTGCCTTATAATTTTACACTTAACAACCAGATGGGATTCATGTTTCTTACCAGTGCAAACATGGCTGGTAAATCAACCTTTATTAAAGCAGTTGGTATTGCTGTTTACCTTGCACATATTGGCATGGGTGTTCCTGCGCAACATCTTGAACTTACCTTGTTTGATGGATTACTTTCCAATATAAACGTAACTGACAATATTCTAAAAGGAGAGAGCTATTTCTATAATGAAGTACAACGCGTATCTTATACTGTTAAAAAAATAAATGATGGAAAAAGATGGTTGCTTTTAATTGATGAATTATTTAAAGGCACAAATGTACAAGATGCCATGAAATGTAGTTTAACAGTAATTGAAGGTTTGCTAAAAATAAAAACGTCTCTATTTATCCTTTCTACTCATTTATATGAAATAGCAGATCAACTACGCAGACATCCAAACATTATTTTCAGATATTTTGAAACAACTATTGAAAACGAAAAACCGGTATTTCATTACCAACTAAGGGAAGGGGTATCTACAGACAGGTTAGGGTATTTGATTTTAAAACAGTCTGGGGTTGTTGATTTACTCAAAAATATATAATTATCGCAGCGTACTTTTCAAAAAAAAGAAATGTACGTAAAAACATTTGGCAGTGCACTTAACGGTGTAGAAGCTATAACCCTTACCATCGAAGTAGATGTAAATAATCAAGGAAAACATTATTACATAGTAGGGCTTCCGGACAATGCGGTTAAAGAAAGTTTACAAAGAGTGGAAAGTGCAATAAAAAGTTTAGACTTATACATGCCACGAACAAAGCTGGTAGTAAATCTTGCTCCGGCTGATATAAAAAAGAGCGGTACTGCACTTGACCTTCCAATTGCCATCGGCACATTAGCAGCAACCGAACAAATTAAACAGCCGGAAGAAATTGCACATTATGTTATTATGGGCGAGCTTAGCCTTGATGGTGAATTAAGACCCATCCACGGTGCCTTACCTATGGCATTACAAGCACAAAAAGAAGGATTTGCCGGGATGATAATCACTGAAGAAAATGCAAGTGAAGCTGCTTTAGTAGAAGGGTTTCCTGTATATGGTGTTAAGCATCTACAAGAAGTCATTGATTTTTTTTCAGGGATGCAAAAGCCTCAACCGGTTACCGTTGATATTAAAGCAGCCTTTGAAGAAAAGAGTGATTTTTTTGATTTTGATTTTGCTGATGTAAAAGGACAAGAGAACATCAAACGCGCATTAGAAGTAGCCGCAGCAGGGGGGCATAATGTGATATTAATTGGCCCTCCGGGCGCAGGAAAAACCATGTTGGCAAAACGTATTCCTTCTATCTTACCACCACTTAGCCTTAAAGAAGCATTAGAAACAACAAAAATTTACAGCGTATCAGGAAAACTTACTAATCATACAGGACTAATAACACGCAGACCATTCAGAAACCCTCATCACTCCATTTCAAATGCAGGTTTGGTAGGCGGCGGAGGACATCCTCAACCAGGAGAAATATCACTTGCACACAATGGCGTATTATTTCTTGATGAACTTCCGGAATTTCAACGTACGGTTCTTGAAGTAATGAGGCAACCTATGGAAGAGAGAAAAGTAACTATTTCAAGAGCAAAATCAACAATAGAGTTTCCCGCCGGATTTATGCTTATTGCAAGTATGAATCCATGCCCTTGCGGTTTCTTTAATCATCCTGAAAAAGAATGTTCTTGTATCCAGGGTGCAGTACAGAAATATCTAAATAAAGTTTCCGGCCCACTGCTTGACAGAATTGATTTACACGTAGAAGTAACGCCTGTTCCCTTTCAAGAATTATCTAAAGACCACATTACAGAAAAGAGTAAAACAATAAGAGAAAGAGTTATCTCAGCTAGAGAAATTCAAAAAGAGAGATTTCATAAAACTGATATTTATTGCAATGCGCAGATGAATCATAAACAACTTAATAAAGTTTGCCATTTACCTGAGGAGGGTAGAAAATTATTAAAAACATCTATGGATAAACTAAACTTATCTGCACGAGCGTATGACCGAATCCTAAAAGTAAGTAGAACAATTGCCGATTTAGGTAATGCAGAAAACATAGAAATTGAACATCTTGCAGAGGCAATCCAATACCGAAGCCTTGATAGAGAGACTTGGTTTGGACGCGAATAGGTACCATTTTTTAGGTAAGTTGCAGTAAGATTGAAATAAATAAATGCCCATACAGGAAAAGATAAACTTAAAAAAAGAAATTCATAAAATCGTCTTTGAGAGCAGGACGAAAGCCGGCAGATATTTTGATGTGCTGCTAATTATTTTTATTCTATTGAGTTCGCTCCCGGTCTTGTTAAACAGTATTCCGTCTTTCCGTCAAATACACGGCAATCCGTTCTGGCTGTTCGAATAGGTATTTACCGAGTTCTTTAAAATTGAAAGAGCAAATTATAAACTAAGAAACAATTATTACTCTTCAGATTCAGGGCCATGAAATATTTCTCCCTTCCAACCCTTCCAAGCCTCCGGATTATACTTTCTTTCCAGTTCAAAAAAGGTATTACAAGGGCGAAAATGGTCTTTAAATTCTGCAGGCTGTTCACGAATTTCTAAAAGGTTTTTTCTCCAGGCCGTAAATACGGATTTTGTATTATCATCTAAATTTTTATTAAGAAAGAGAACACCGTATCTATAGCGTGGGTAGGAGTCCTCCAAATTCATCTTACCGAAGCTTCTGGATTCACCTGACCACACAGAATATCTTTTAATATCCTTAATTTCAATAGTGGGCATTTTAACTTGTAAAAATGGTGGATAGGTGGCTCCTTCCTTTAAATAATAAATGGTTTTGTACTCAAAATAAGAAAACTCTATCCGTTTATTTTTTATGCCTGATATAATTGTATCCTTTAAAAATTTATATTCATTATAAGGTTTTGGAGGTGTTCCATTCTTAACATTTTTAAATGCATCTCCCAATTGCAGACCTTGATAATTTAACCTCCCCTTCACTTTTGGAATATAAAAACTACAAATTGGTGGAGCGTCAGGTTCCATTACGAAATAATCCTGTCCGTACATTGTTCTTAAATCAACAAATCTGTAAAATTCAAATTTTTCGGTTTCAGGATCAAATGGCTCACCGGTAATCTTCAGCCCTCCACCCCCATCCCTTGTTTTCTTTTGAAAAATAACCGCACTGTCATTATACCAAACCAATTCTTCATACCACTTACCAAAAATAGGGTCTGTTAAAGAATCGGGAGAATAAACAAAAATAGAAAAAGCTCCGCTTGTAATAGGTTGCTTTATTGCCGGAGCACACGAATAGATTATTGCCAACAGAACAGCGATAACAATATTTCTCATATTCAATTAATTTAATTCGAGTTAATTGAAAAAATCACTTGCCTGAAAATAGACCTCCCTGTGTATTCACCTAATAATTCATTGCTTCTTTCTTAATTTTCATAAAGTTATTAATTGTCAACAATTTCATTTACTAAAAAAATATTATTTATTTACCACTTCACTCCGGTAGGGATTAGCTTGCTTACCAACAACTTAGAAAATTTACTTATTGTGCATAAGTAAAAATAACGAACAGCAATCACACATATTATTTGAAACCGAATAAGGGAATCACGGGCTACTTTAGAAGCTAACGGATGTTTACTTTTTCGTACCGGTTATTTCAAAAGGCATCTGAAGCCTGATTGAAAAACTTCTTCCCATGTTGAATACCCCTTTTCTAAGAGTAACCGGATTAAGGTTGGTATATTTTAACCGTGAGAGATGCGACTGATAAATTTTATCGAAAATATTCATTGCCGTAAAATGAAAAGTGATATATCTGTTTCGCCAATACACCCAATTACCGCCAACAGAAAAATTAATCAACGTATATGCGTTGGTGTTAGTTTCAGTATTATATCCGGTAAATGGATGATTCTGTTTAAGATTTACATCTGCTTCTGCTTTCGCATAAAGATTTGAAAAAATCCTATTTCCCTTACGTTCTACTCTAATTTCAGAAAGAATATGCGGGGCAGGCAATAGCGGCAGGTTACTGCTTCCGCCCAATGGTGTTACAAAACGCCCGTTTACTAGTGAAAACGCAGTTTTCAAGTGCAGCCAGTCAAGCGGATGCGGGTGCACATCAATCGTTATCTCCATCCCCCACATATAAGCTTTGTGTTCATTAAAAGCATAGGCAGAAAGTGTATCGCTGTGATGAATAAGTACAGAATCTCCTCCTGAGTAGGCGGCTAATCTTTGATAAAAAATATAGTTTGAAAAATAATTTGCAAAACCCGATGCGGAGAGTGAGAAATGGTTGGTATTTTTTTCTATGGTTACATCTCCCTGCCAGTTCATTTCATTTTTAAGTTTGCTATTCCCATACTCAAACCGCAGGGTTCCTTCATGTGCACCATAACTGGATAATTCTGCCATTGAGGGCGCCCGATAGGAATGAGATAAATTCAGCTTGATGTTCGATTGAAGGTTGGGTATCCAGGCAAACCCTATACTACCTGAAATATTTTGCAATGATTTTTGAAAACCCGGTCTTTGTTCATTATCAGCACTCGTCATTTCCTTTACTGCAATATTACGAGTATCAACTCTGGCGCCGCCTGCAATGGTCAGCTTTTGAAATTTTCTTTGAGCATAAACAAACACACCTGCATCCACAAGATTATAATCGGGAATAATATATTCATCAAGGTGGTTTTTATTTCCCTGATACATCCCTGTTATCCCTGTGGTTAAATCCCATATTGATTTATCAACTAAAAAAAGACGGCTTACCCACCCCAGGGTATTCAGCCTAAAATCCAATTCAGGCCCTTCTGTGGTAAAATGTCCGTATTCCTTTCTATGGTTTTGCTGCATACTAACGTTTAGGTATAAACGCTTTTTGAATACTTTAAATGAATTGTCGGAATATACTTTAATATGATCTACATCCTGATAGGGCGCCTGAGGCAAAGTTGCCGTTTCATTGCCGGTATAGGTGTGCTGGTTACCAAAATCATCTTCATAGGTAAACTGTCCTAAGCTATCGCGTAAACCCTCTACAATGCCAGCTTTCAAGTGGTAGTAATTTCCGCCGATACGGGCATAGCCCCATTTTCTTTTTATACCGGTTATTATACCTGCGCTGCTTTGGCGAAACCTGGAATTAAACACCCTTCCGTCTGCACGGTTTTCATAATCGGCGGATGCACGCGTTGAGAGTGACATTTGCAATGTGGTCCCTTTCTGTTGTGTTGCCAACCATCCGCTCACTGATCTAAGTTGGCTGTTTGTTTGATAATCTGAAGATATGTTCCCTTTCCATACACCTTCAGACACCTGAATATCGGAAATAATATTTATCACTCCTGCCATAGCATCACTACCGTAAACAAGAGAAGCGGGGCCTTTCAATATTTCAACCCGCTGAACCATGGCATCATCTATCTCCAACCCATGTTCATCACCCCACTGTTGGCCTTCCAAACGAACACCATCTTGCACCACCAACACACGGCTGTTGCCCAGCCCCCTGATAACCGGTTTTCCGATTCCATTACCGGTTGATAAATTACTTATACCCGGAATTGAAGAAATACGTTCTACCAGGCTTCCGGGTGCCAACCGATCCATTTCTGCTGCTTTCAGCACCGTAACTTTAATAGGCACATTGCGCACATTTGCAGCGCGAACAATGCCGGTTACTACCACTGTTTTGTTTTCAAGAATGGTTGGTGATAATTGAAAAATGTAGGTTTTACCTGCAACAAAAGAAAAAGTTTCAACAACAGATTCATACCCAACACAAGACAATTCAATGGTATGGCTGCCATTTGGTAAAAACGATATAGAAAAATATCCTGAATCATTACTTAAGGCACTCTCTTTCAAATCAGAAATAAAAACGGTAACACCGGGTAATGGTTTACCGGTAGAAATATCTTTAATAATTCCGGTAAATACATTCTGTGCATTAGCAGTTGTACAATGGTAAATAATACAAAGTACTAAAAGGGATAAATAACGCATGAAGTGAAATTGTAACACTGCAACAATGTTGCAAAATTACAATTTTCATTATATAAAGAGACCAACGAGTTATGAAATATTTTCAATAATTCCTGCAATTCCTTGTCCTCCGCCTACACATGCGGTAACTATTCCATACTTTTTATTCAGTCGTTTCATATCGTTGAGAATCTGAATAGTCAGTTTGCATCCGGTACAGCCTAATGGGTGTCCTAACGCAATTGCTCCTCCGTTAATATTTACTATTTCAGGATTCATCTGCAAATGCCTGATTACTGCCACAGATTGAGAGGCAAAGGCTTCATTGAGTTCTACCAAGTCAATATCTGCAAGCTTCATACCTGCTTGTTTTAATACTTTTGGCACAGCAGCCATTGGCCCTGTACCCATAATTCGAGGATGCACTCCGGCGCTTGCACAATTCACTAACCTACCAATAGGTTTAAGATTTAATTGCTTTATCATTTCTTCGCTCATTACAATAACAAATGCAGCTCCGTCACTTGTTTGAGATGAATTACCTGCTGTAACCGAACCTCCTTGAGCAAATACGGGTTTCAATTTAGATAAAACTTCTACTGTTGTATTTGGCCTAACTCCTTCATCAGTATCAAATGTGGTTTTCTTCGTTTGCTTTTTACCGTTATGATCCACATAAACATCTTCAATCTGAACCGGCAAAATCCCACTTTTAAAATATCCTTCCTTAATAGCAATAGTAGCTTTACGATGACTATTATATGCAAATTCATCTTGTGCCTCACGGGTTACTTTAAATTCATTGGCTACTGCTTCGGCAGTTAAACCCATTGGCAAATAAAAATCAGGATCAAATTGAGCAATGTCGTATGACGGAACCGTTTTCCACCCCCCTGTTGGTACAAGGCTCATGCTTTCCGTGCCGCCTGCAATAATACAGGATGCCATACCGGTTCGGATTTTTGCAGTAGCCATAGCAATACTTTCCAGCCCACTGGCACAATAACGGTTAATAGTAATGCCGGCTGTTTCTACACCAATAGCACGAGCTGCAATGATGCGACCCACCTGTAACCCTTGTTCTGCCTCGGGAACAGCATTTCCTACAATAACATCATCCACCAATTTAGGGTCAAGCTGAGGTACGCTTGCCATCAATGCTTTAATAACGGTAATGGCCAAATCATCCGGTCTGGTAAACCTCAAACTGCCTCGTTTACTTTTCCCTACCGCAGTACGATAGCCTGCCACTATATATGCTTCTTGCATGATAATAAAGTTTAAATAGTTGTTTATGCAACTTCCTAATCAAAGGTATCATTAACGACTCAAAACAAAAAACGAAAATCATAATTAATTTCGCAATGATGTACAAAATTATCAGAAGTGTCTTTTTCCTCTTTGATGCGGAGTGCGTACATTATTTTTCAATGAACACTCTTTGTTGGTTATGCAAAAGTCGTACCATTCGAAAAGTGCTTGTGCATATTTTCCAACCGCCAAGTAGCCCGGTTACTGTAGCTGGATTAGCATTTAAAAATCCAATTGGTTTGGCTGCCGGCTTTGATAAAAATGCGCAATATCTACAGGCGCTCGAAACATTAGGATTTGGTTTTGTAGAAATAGGAACAATTACTCCTATAGCACAAGCAGGGAACGAAAAACCCAGATTATTCAGGTTACCAAAGGACAAGGCTATAATTAACCGGATGGGGTTTAATAATGCAGGATTAGAAAAAGTAAAAGAAAACATTGAAGCCTTTAGGCGTGTATCCGTAACTGAAAGCCGCACAATGCTTATTGGTGGAAATATTGGTAAAAATAAAACAACACCAAACGAACTGGCATGGAGGGATTATGAAATTTGTTTTGAAGCATTATATAACACCGTAGATTATTTTGTAGTTAATGTAAGTAGTCCTAATACACCGGGGCTGCGAGCTTTACAAGAAAAAGAATCTTTGCATCAAATTCTTACTCAACTTCAAAAAAAGCGACAGGCATTTTCAACATATAAACCCATCTTTTTAAAAATTGCACCGGATTTAGAAAACACCCAGGCAGATAATATATTTAGCTTGGCGCTTGAGATAAAGTTAGATGGTTTAATCATTTCAAACACTACAATCAAAAGAGATGGACTTTCTTCCTCCTCTCATTTGATAGAAAGCATTGGAGCGGGAGGGCTAAGTGGGAAGCCTCTTCAGCACCGTGCACAAGAATTATTGGAGCGTGCTAATAAAATTTGTGGAAAGCAACTTTCACTCATTGGCAGTGGAGGAATTTTTTGTTCAAAAGATATGCAAGAGCGCATTGCGGCCGGCGCTCATTTAGTACAGGTATTTACCGGCTTCATTTATCAGGGGCCATCTATTGTAAAGCAACTTTTAAAACCTTAACGTGGAACATCTTTTTACATCAGAGAGTATCATTAGTTTTTTAATTCTTACCGTACTGGAAGTAGTGCTGGGAATTGATAATGTGATTTTTGTTAGCATTATTCTCAGCAGATTAAAGAATAAGTTAGATATGAAAAAAGCCAGGATAACCTGGATGATTACGGGTATCCTTTCACGTGTCGCGTTACTGGCTATCCTCGGCTGGCTGCTCAACCAAAAAGGAAAATCTCTTTTCACGATTAGCGGGAAAGGGTTTGATTTAGCAAGTACGGTTATGTTAGTGGGTGGGCTATTTCTAATTTATAAATCAGTAAAGGAAATTCATACAAAGTTGGAAGGTGAAGATCATATAAAAGAGGTTTCGGGGAAGACAAAATTAACATACGGCCAAGGCATTATGCAAATTCTTGTAATTGATGCCATCTTTTCTTTAGATAGTGTTATCACAGCAGGGGGCACTGCCAAACATTTAGAAATAATGGTTGCTGCTGTAATTATTGCTATGGTTGTTATGTTTTTATTTAGTCCATTTATTTCAACCTTTATAGAAAAGCATCCAACGCTTAAGATGCTTGCTTTAAGTTTTTTGGTGATGATTGGCTTAAGTTTAATTATGGAGGGATGGAATGCTGAAGCGGCTCATCAATTAGGGCTTAAAAACTATATTTATTTTGGAATGGCATTTAGCTTTTGCGTTGAAATGCTCAACATGGTTATGCGAAACAGGGCTAAAAGGAAAATGGGAATCCATGAGGGTATTGAAAACGAAATTCATCAGTAAGGAGATTAGCCACATAACCACACAGCAGCCACTACTCCGGCTGTTTCACTGCGCAACCTGGTAGCACCCAGGCTTACAGGAATAAATCCTGCACTTACAGCCAGCGAAATCTCTTCAGGCGTAAAGTCTCCTTCCGGACCAATTAAAATAATTGCCTCATCAAAAGGCGCATATTGCTTAAGCAGCTTTTTCTCATCCTCCTTTTCACAATGGGCGATAAACTTCTGTTCAGCTATACAATTTTTTACAGCCAACCCAAAATCCATAGGTTCACTTATTTCGGGTATCCATAACCGTTGGCTCTGCAATAAAGCACTTATTAAAATAGCATGAATCCTGCTTTCTTTATACTTCCTGCTCTCTGTGCGATGTGTAATGAGGGGAATGATATGGGTAACTCCTATTTCAGTAATTTTTTCGAGAAGCCATTCAAAGCGTGAACTGTTCTTTAACAATGAAACAGCAACAGTAATCTTCTTAGTTGGTGGCGGTACTTTAAATGTTTCCAGAACTTTTACCACGGCAGCTTTTTTATGTGGCTCCCAAATCGAAGCAGTTGCCATAAGGCCCTTACCATTTAACAGCACAACCTGTTCGCCTATTTTCATCCGCAACACCTGTATAAGGTGGTGAGAGGTTTCCTCATTGAGTTGAATTAAATCATTGTTTAATTCAAGTTTTGGAAAATAGAATTGCGGGTAAGACATAATCAAAAGAAAGCTATTTTAGCTCCTTAAAGTTTAAAAAGACTATTCTTCATCTTTCTCATCTATCTCGTCATCATAGAAGTCATGATTCATCCTACTTTCCTTTTGAACAAACATCTTGGCTGAATTACCATCAGCATCCTCAATAGGAATATACCTTCCTCCACCCGACACATAACCTCCATTTCCACTCTTACCATCTTCATTTTCTACAAACTTCTGAATCTCTAACTGGGCTTTCAGTTTAACGGTATCGAGGGCTCCATTACGATGTTTGGATATTCTAATATATACATCTCCCTTTGTGCTGTTGCCATGTTCATCATTGGCAATCTCATGATATTCGGGACGATACAGAAACATAACCATATCTGCATCTTGCTCAATGGCTCCTGACTCACGTAAATCACTTAATTGCGGAATTTTTCCTGAATCTTTTCGCTTTTCAACCTCACGACTCAACTGCGACAAGGCGATGATGGGTACTTCCAATTCTTTTGCCAAACTCTTAAGGTCTCTTGAAATTTTACTTATGTCTTGTTCACGATTTGAATTGCGATCTCCTGTTCCACTCATTAATTGCAGGTAATCAATAATAATTAGTCCTACATTATGTTTATTCTTCAACCGCCTACACTTCCCTCGAAGTTCAAAAATATTCAGAGCACCGGTATCATCAATAAAAATAGGGGCAGTATTTAAACGATCTGCACCTTTAGTAACTAACTGTTGCATTTCGTGACCTTCCAATTTACCACGAGAAATTTTTTCCATGTGGATTTCACTTTCAGCACTAAGAATTCTCTGCACCAACTGCCCACTACTCATCTCTAAGCTAAAGAAGCCAACCGGTGTAGGTTTAGTAGGATGCAAAGCTGCATTACGGGCCAAATTAAGAGCAAATGCTGTTTTACCTACAGATGGACGCGCAGCTAAAATAATCAGGTCAGTATTTTGCCATCCGTAAGTTATACGATCCAATTTTGGAAAGCCTGATGGTACGCCGGTCATATCTTCATCGCGCGCTCTCATATCATTAATTCGATTCATGGTTTTAACCAATACCGAACTAATTTTATCAAAATTCCGGCGCAAGTGATTTTTGGTAATCTCAAACAATCTGGCCTCTGCCTCATCCAGCATATCAAAAATATCTATAGTATCCTCATAGGCATCGCGGATCGTTTCACCGCTGATGCGAATCAGTTCACGCTGTAAAAACTTTTGAAGTACAATACGTGCATGTGTTTCCACGTTAGCAGCCGACACAACACTGTTGGTTAATTTGGAAACCGCAAAGGCACCTCCCACCTGCTCCAGATTAGAATTGAATTTAAGCTCCTCAACAACAGTTAATAAATCAATGGGCTTACTTTTATTTGCCAACTCCTTCATAGCAGCATATATCCGTTGGTGTGCATCTACGTAGAACATCTTCTCGTTCAGAATATCTGCCACTACATCAAATGCCCCTTTTTCAAGCATTATTGCACCCAAAATAGCTTCCTCCAGCTCCACAGCCTGAGGCTGCACTTTTCCAAAAATCATAGAACCCATATCAGGGGCCGTCTTAAAGCGTAAACCTTTAGATGTATGTGTATTAGATAAGCTCATATAAGTTGCTGGGTTAGAATGTTAGGCCTGTTTTATAAAGATAGAAAGCGAAAATATAGGGATTTACTCATTGGAGATCTCCTCCCTAATGTTATTAACTAATCATTACTCTTTATCCACCGCTCATTCACATACAAAATTACTTTATTCACTCGTTATTTACATTTTTATACACAGCTAAACATTCAAACCGTCAATAATTTCAAGTGTTATTAACATATCCACCGTTCAATTTTAAATTCTTCTGCACTTTATAATTAGTTATTCAGATTGTTTTTTCAAGAATAAAACACTATAAAACAGGGGCTTGCTTAATTGTTGAATGGCTATTTGAAAAAACTATCTTTGCGGATATAATTTTGATTGAATGACCATTTCATATAATTGGCTAAGTTCCTATCTACCAGAAAAGATATCTCCTCAAAAATGTGCACAAATAATGACTGCCATTGGGCTGGAGGTGGAAGGAATGGAAACTTATGGTATAGATCCACAACAATTAGCCACCTTAATTGTAGGTCAGGTAATAACATGTGAAAAGCACCCTAATGCCGACAACCTTTCATTAACTACTATAGACACCGGCACAAAAGAATCATTACAAATTGTTTGTGGTGCAAAAAATGTTGCGGTAGGTCAAAAAGTAGTGGTGGCTACTATTGGCACCATCCTGCACCCAATAGATGGAGAGGCTTTTACCATTAAAAAAGCAAAGATTAGAGGTATTGAAAGTTTTGGAATGCTCTGTGCAGCAGATGAAATAGGGCTCAGCCATAACCATGAAGGAATTTTAATCCTTCCCACAGAAGCGCGGATAGGCGATAGTGTTAGTAATTATTTTGTTGAGAAACAAGATGTAATTATGGAGATAGGTCTTACCCCAAACCGTACCGATGCCATGAGTCACCGGGGTGTAGCACGCGATATTTGCGCATATCTATCATACCATGAAAGAAAAAATATTACTCCATTACTTCCCGCAATATCTTCTATACCAAGCAGCGGCAGCCCGATTACTGTTTCCATTGAGGATGAGGCAGCGTGTATGCGTTATAGTGGTGTATTAATTGAAAACATAATCGTTCAAGAGAGCCCTAACTGGCTAAAAGAAAGATTGGAATCTATTGGCCAGAAACCTATAAATAACATTGTTGACCTTACTAATTTCATATTGTTTGAAACCGGGCAACCGTTGCATGCATTTGATGCTGACAAAATTTCTGGAAATACAATTCATATAAAAACCTTACCTGCTGGTACTCCTTTTATAACGCTGGATGATAAAGAATATAAATTAACCGCTTCCGATTTAATGATATGCGATGCCGAAAAGCCACTGTGTATTGCCGGTGTTTACGGAGGTAGAGAAAGTGGTGTTACCCAAAAAACAACCAGACTTTTTATTGAAAGTGCATACTTCAGTTCGTCTAGTATCAGAAAAACATCCATTTATCATCAACTTCGTACAGATGCAGCCACCCGGTTTGAAAAGGGAACGGATATTAGTGAAACAAAAAGCGTGCTTCAACGAGCAATACATCTAATTTTAGAGATAACGGAAGGTAAGGTGGTAGGAGGAATCACAGACATTTACCCAACACCATTAGAAAAGAAAAAGATAATACTAACACAGTCTTACCTACATCGAATTAGTGGAAAAGAATATCAACCCGAAGCAATAGGAGGATTATTGCAAAACCTAGGGTATGAAGTTACCATTACACCAACAGGCTGGAACACACTGATACCTTACAATAAGCCCGGCACAAAGGTAGCTGCAGAAATTGTTCAGGATATTATGCGTATAGATGGATTAGACAATATCCCCATCCCACAACACATCACCATTACTCCTTCAATAAATAGAAATAAAAAACAATTCAAATTACGCAGCAAGGTTATTAATATGCTTGTTGGTTCCGGTTGGGATGAAATTTTTACAAACAGCCTAACTAATGGGAGGTGGTATCCAGAACAAGAAAAAGAGAGCCGGGTGGTAATGATGAATAGCCTAAGTATAGAATTGGACACCCTCAGGCCTAATATGTTACTTACCGGACTTAACACAATTGCACATAACCTTAACCGTAGGAATCAAAATTTGAGTTTATTTGAAATGGGCAAAACATATAAAAGAAATGGCACTGAATTCAGTGAATCTTCTCACCTTGCCCTATACACCTGTGGAATGAGTAATAATGGCGACTGGAAAAATAAGCCGCAACAGGTTGATTTATTCTTTCTAAAAGGCACGCTGGATAATTTATTTCAATATGCGGGCTTATCTGCTTATTATGTTCCTGCAGAAGATGCTCTTTTAGATGATGCACTAACTATTATGGTTGATAAAAAGATAATAGGAAAAGTGGGGAAAGTAAAATCAACCCTACTGAAGATTAACGACATAAAAGTTTCTGTTTATTATGCTGATTTGCTCTGGACAGCAATTGAGGAGTCGTCTAATAACCTCATTACCTATCAGGATATATCTAAATATCCCGTAGTACATCGAGACCTCTCCTTAGTGGTTGATAAACAGGTGGTATATGCTGATATTGAACAGGCTACCCATAAAGCAGGAATAAAAAAATTAAAAGCAATTGAACTGTTTGATATTTTTGAAAACGAAAAACTGGGAACAAATAAGAAATCTATGGCAATATCATATACCTTCACAGACAATGCTCGTACACTTACTGATGAAGAAATAGAAAAAATGGTACAACAGTTAATATTAGTATATGAAAAAGAGCTAAAAGCTGAGATACGTAAACAATAATGAGTACACAACAACAAAGAATTGAAAGGATCACTCAAAAAGTGCAGGGACACCTACAGCAAATGGCTGTTTTACAGCGTGAGTTTGAACACCAACGAAAAATCTTGCAAGAGATGAAACAAAAGCAAGGAAGTTTAGATGAGCAAGTTCGCTTGTTGAAAGAGCAAAATCAAATTCTTCGGGCAGCTACTGACGGGTTAGCCAACAGCGATAAAAAGGAATTTGAAAAACTAATCAACAAGTATCTTCGGGATATTGATAAATGTATTGCATTACTAAGTGAATAAAACATCTATGGACAACCTTATTCCTTTAAATATTATTATTGCCGATCGCTCCTATCGCATCCGTGCAAAAAAAGAAGATGAAGAAGTTATTAGAAAAACCCTCAAAACCATAAATGACAAAATCATCGAATTCAAAACACAATTTGCCGGAAAAGACATGCAGGATTATGTATCTATGGTAGTTATCTGGTACGCTACACAAGCAACAAATGCCACCGCCATACCTAATGCAGATATAAATGAAGCCCTTGATAAATTAGAAAAAATATTAGGATAATCCTACACCTCTGTATCGCTTTCCCCCTCTCAAGATAGAATTTTAACTATCTAAACTACTACAATCAAAACAAAGCCGCCAGCTTTTTAGCCATATTTATTATCTTCGCATATTAACTGATTACATCATATCAAATAAGATGACTAAGGTGTATCATATTACAAATAAGATAAAATTTAATAAAATTCATGGACCCAAATATAATCCTGATAATAGTTGGTGTAGTTGCCCTTGTGGTGGGCATAGTAGTGGGTAAATTCATTTTTGCAAAAAACACACAAAAACTTATTGACGAAGCCGAACAACAAGCACAAAGAATTTTAGCAGATGGCAAAACACAGGCTGAAACGCTAAAAAAAGAGAAATTGCTTGAGGCCAAAGAGAAGTTTGTTCAACTTAAAAGTGAACATGATAAAGATGTGCTTCAACGAACCCACAAAATCAATGAAGGAGAAAATCGAATCAAACAAAAAGAACAAAGCTTGGGCCAAAAAGAAGCAAATTTAGATAAGCAATTAAAAGAGAACATCAAGATAAAAGAAGACTTGAACAGACAGATAGAAGTGGTAAATATTAAGCGGTCTGAATTAGAAAAACACCAAGAAGAGCATATTCGAAGATTAGAAAAAGTGGCCGGGCTTTCTGCAGAGGAAGCGCGCGCACAGTTAGTAGAAAGTTTAAAACAAGAGGCACAAACCCAGGCTCTGGCATTGCAACAAGAAATTATTGAAGAAGCAAAGAGTAAGGCGAACAAGGAAGCTCGTAAAATTGTAATCCAAACTATCCAGCGTACTGCTGCGGAGCAAGCCATTGAAAATTCAGTTACTGTATTTAATCTTGAAAGTGATGAAATAAAAGGCTCAATAATTGGACGCGAGGGACGGAATATCCGCGCTATTGAAGCTGCTACCGGGGTTGATCTAATAGTTGATGATACCCCTGAAGCCATTGTGTTTTCTTCTTTTGATCCATTACGAAGAGAAGTCGCACGGCTCGCATTACAAAGATTAGTGGCAGATGGTCGTATTCATCCGGCTCGCATTGAAGAAGTAGTTGAAAAGACCAAACGTCAATTAGATGATCAGGTAATGGAAATAGGTGAACGCACCTTGATTGAATTAGGTATTCATGGGCTACATAAGGAATTGGTTAGAATGGTTGGCAGGATGCGTTTCCGCTCCTCTTATGGTCAAAACCTGCTGATGCATAGTCGCGAAACAGCAAATCTTTGCAGCATTATGGCATCCGAATTAGGAATGAATCCAAAGCTTGCTAAACGGGCCGGTTTATTGCATGATATTGGGAAAGTGCCCGATGAAGAAACTGAACTAAGCCATGCCTTGCTTGGGGCTAAGCTTGCCGAAAAATACAATGAAAATCCAGCAGTAGTAAATGCAATTGGGGCACACCATGATGAAATAGAAATGAAATTTGTTATTTCTCCAATTGTACAGGCATGTGACGCAATTAGTGGAGCAAGGCCGGGTGCAAGGCGAGAAATCATGCAGCAATACATCCAGCGTATTAAAGACCTTGAAACACTGGCATTAAGTTACAACGGTGTTGAAAAGGCTTATGCCATTCAAGCCGGCAGAGAGTTGCGTGTAATTGTTGAAGCCGATAAAGTAAACGATTCCGATAGTGAAAAATTAAGCTTCGACATTGCTCAAAAAATTCAGGCTGAAATGGTTTTTCCCGGACAAATAAAAGTTACCGTAATTAGAGAAAAGCGCACGGTAAATATTGCCAGGTAAACTATTTCAGCAGTACCCTAAACGATTTCTTTTAACCACTTTATAAAGAAAAATATCTTTTGGCTGTGGTGATTTAAAAGGTAATTATGCCCTTTTTTACATCATAGCTGAATACGCCTTTACATGCAGGTAAATGATATCTATCCCTTAAGGAAAAACAGGAAATTTTAAATTTTATAAGTAATAGAAAATTTATAGAAATTTCATTTCTGCTTGAAATATAATTCCATCAAAAAAGGTGCTTTAGAATTCAAAAGCAAAAAAACATACCTCATCACGGTACTTTGTAGGTGCTACTCCAAACGGATGGGGAACTGGCGTTCCCACCCTAAAGTAAATTTCGGACTTTTTAAAACACAGAACAATACCTCATCACGGTACTTTGTAGGTACTACCCCAAACGGATGGGGAACTGGCGTTCCCACCCTAAAGTAAATTTAGAAATTTTTAAAACATGGAACAATACCTCAGCTTGGTACATTAAGGGTGATGGAGTATAAGAGGAGGATTATTTTTGAGTAAATGAAGTTGATTATATTCTCGGGCCGGTATCCCCTGACCCGATTCAAAGTTCGTTTTTTTTAAAACACAGAACAAGACCTCATCACGGTACTTTGTGGGTGCTACTCCAAACGGATGGGGAACTGGCGTTCCCACCCTAAAGTAAATTTAGAAATTTTTAAAACATGGAACAATACC
>CAZBBO010000022.1:0-45420 GCA_964490345.1 uncultured Ferruginibacter sp. | reverse complement strand
GCTCGTTATGCAGCTACTCGCTTTCCTTATAAACTAATGCAGCCGCTTGGTGAGAAAACGGTTATTCGGCATACTTATGATAATACAAAGGCTACCAACTTGTTTGATGAGGTGTTGGTAGTAACAGATAGTGTTGAAATTTTTGATGAAATATCCAGCCATGGTGGAAAGGCAGTTATGAGCAAGGCTGTGCACGAAAGCGGAACTGACCGTATAGCCGAGGCCGTTAGTAACTATCCTGCTGATATTATTTTAAATGTTCAGGGAGATGAGCCTTTTATTCAAAAGGAACCATTGGCAAAGTTGTTGCAGGCTTTTGATAGCCCGGATGTTAAGGTTGCCTCATTGATGAAGCCGTTTAAGGAAATATCACGAGCACAAAATCCTAACATAGTAAAGGTTGTTGTTGGATTGAAGCAACAGTCATTGTTTTTTTCTCGTAGCCCTATTCCTTTTCATCGCGATGAAGAAATTCCAGTAGGATATTTTGAACACATTGGGGTTTATGCTTTTAGAAAGCAAGCCTTATTGCAGTTTACTCAGTGGCAGCCATCCCCGCTTGAATTGAAAGAGAAAATTGAATGTTTGCGCTACCTTGAAAATGGTATCCCGCTTCAGATGGTAATTACGCATGCTGATATGGTTAAAATTGATATTCCTGCAGACTTACAGGTTGCCCAAGATTTTTTAAAACAATATAAACCGGATTAGCTTGTTAGATACCTTATTGTCCTTCAGAAAAGTATTTATTTAGTTTATCAACAGCGGCTATTAAAGTTTCTTTCTTTTTTGCGAAGCAAAACCTCAATACATGATTGCTCGTATTATCGCTATAAAATGCGGATACAGGGATGGTGGCAACGCCAGCCTTTTCTACTAACAGCTTAGCATACTCGCTTTCAGGTAAATTGCTTACCTGGCTATAATCATAGAGCTGGAAATAACTTCCATAAGAAGGAAGAGGTTTTAACGGTGTTAAACTCATTTGTTCAATAAAGTAATCACGAAGTATTTGAATGTTCTCTCCAAGCTGGAGATATTTTTCTTTTTGTTGTAAAAAGGAGGTAAAGGCATATTGTACCGGACTGTTGCAGGTGAAGGCATTAAATTGATGAACCTTTCTAAACTCTTTCATTAAGGTGGATGATGCAATAACGTAGCCTAATTTCCATCCTGTGCAATGATAAACTTTTCCAAGAGAATAGACGGCAATTGTACGACTTAGTAGTTCAGGGAAATGAAGAGCAGACCAATGTATTTTATGATCAAAAATAAGGTGTTCGTAAACTTCATCGCTCAATATTAAAATCCGGGTATTATTGGTGAGCTGATGAAGGTGAGCCCAATCCTCTTTTTTCATCAAAGCTCCGGTAGGATTATGTGGTGTGTTAACCATAATCATTCGTGTGCGCGGAGTAATCTTTTTTCTTACCTCATCCCAATCTATGGAATAGTGAGGATGAATTAATTTAATCGGAACAGGAATTGCTCCATTGATAGTAATATTAGGTAGATATGAATCGTATGCCGGTTCAAAATAGATAACCTCATCTCCGGGTTGTAAAAAAGCAGTTAAGGCAGTATAAATACCATAGGTAGCTCCTGGAGTAACAGTAATTTCAGTGTCAGGATTAATGGTTGTTTTATATAGGCTATTTGCTTTTTCGGCTATGCTTTCCCGAAAGGAAGGGAGTCCATTCATGTGCACATATTGATTATGCCCATTTAACATAGCCTTATTTACCAAATCTATTAATTCTTCATCCATTAAAAAATCAGGAAACCCTTGTCCAAGATTTATCGCCTGATATTTAACAGCAAGAGAACTCATTACGGTAAAAATGGTTTCCCCAACTGCCGGTAATTTAGAAATTATAGGAATCATGCCAAAGTTATTATTGGGTAGTAAAAATTTTATGACGTGTATAAAAAAGGAAGAGTAATATTTCCGTAAAGATTCAATGTTACAAATACTTATCTCCCGAATTCCTTTTTATTTCTGCTACATATTCTTTAATCTCTTGTTCCTTTTCCTTTTTACAAATCAGGAGAACATCTTTTGTATCCACAACAATATAATCTTCCATACCTTGTAGAACAGTTAGCTTCTTATTTTTGGCATGGACAATATTGTTATGTGCATCAAAGACAATAACATTTCCTTGTGCAACAGCATTTCCTAGATAATCTTTTTCCAGTGAGTCGTAAGCGCTGGCCCATGTACCCAAATCACTCCATCCAAAAGTGGCTGGAATGATATATACATTATCTGCCTTTTCCATTATGCCGTAATCAATCGAAATATTTACACACTGAGGGTATATGCGATTTATAGCATCTTCTTCTTCAGTTGTGTTGAAGTGCATTTTTTCCATATCAAACACTTCATGTATTTCCGGCAATAATTTTTCAAATGCTTTAATTATATTTTTTACTTCCCAAACAAAGATGCCTGCGTTCCATAAAAACTCACCGCTTGCCAAAAATGTTTTTGCCAATTCTTTATCCGGCTTTTCGGTAAATGTTTTTACCTTATATACGTTGCTGGCAACAGCAAAAGGTTCAAATTGAATATAACCATATCCTGTATTTGGGTTTGTAGGTTTAATGCCAAGGGTTACTAAAGCCTTTATTTGTGAAGTAAAATCAAGAGCTTCCAGGCATACCTGTTTAAAAGTTTCATTGTCAGATATGATATGGTCAGCAGGAGCACAAATTAAATTTGCCTCAGGATTTAGTTGATTAAGTTTATATGAAATATAGGCAATACAAGGTGCAGTATTCTTACGTGAAGGCTCGCATAAAATATTATCAGGCTTCAAATCCGGCAATTGTTGTAACACAATATTCTTGTAATGTTGTGCAGTAACTACATAAATATTCTCTTTTGGAATAAAGGAGGAGAATCTTTCGAAAGTTGCCTGAATAAGCGTTTGTCCGGTGTTAAGGATATCAAGAAACTGTTTTGGAAAATTTGTTCTACTCATTGGCCAAAACCGGCTTCCAATTCCTCCGGCCATAATAGCCACATAATGGTTTTTGTTCATAATTTCTTGCTACAAATTAAATAATACCCTCCCTTATCAGGTCTTGAAGATGAATAATTCCGGCATATTCTTTATCCTTTAACACCAGGAGTTGATTGATATTGTATTTACGCATGGTGTCGAGAGCGGTAACGGCCAAATCTTCATCCTGGATGGTTCTCGGATTCTTACTCATTATTTGAAAAGCAGTAAGCCCTGAAATAGATTCATTTTTTTCTAACATCCTGCGTACATCGCCGTCTGTGATAATACCAATAAGGGTTTCCATTTTATCCTTTACAGCCACAGCACCTAAACGATTCTTTGTAATTTCAACAATAACCTCCCTAATGGTTGCATCCGGATAAACTACAGGCACTTGTTTACCGGCCAAATCACCAACCCGAGTATAAAGTTTCTTTCCTAATGCCCCACCGGGATGATAACGGGCAAAATGTGCTTTGTCGAATCCTTTACAATCCATCAAACAAACAGCCAAAGCATCACCCATTACCATTTGTGCAGTTGTACTTGATGTAGGCGCCAGGTTATTAGGGCAGGCTTCCTGTTTAACCGATGTATTAAGAACCAAGTGTGCATGTGTTGCCAAAAAAGATTGCGTGTTACCCACCATTCCAATGATAAAATTGCCAAAATTTTTAATTAACGGAGCTAAAACCTTTATCTCCGGGCTATCGCCGCTTTTACTGATAATTAGTACAATGTCTTCGTCGCGAATCATTCCTAAGTCTCCATGAATGGCGTCTGCCGCATGCATAAACAAAGCGGGAGTTCCGGTACTATTCATGGTGGCCACGATTTTTTGAGCAACGATTGCTGACTTACCAATCCCGCTTATAACTAATCTTCCCCTTGAATTGGCAATCTTTTCAACTGCAGCTACAAAATCATTATTGATATACTGACTAAGATTACTAATTGATTCTGCTTGTAAACCAATGGTTCGCAGGGCTATAGATATGATATTGTTCTTTTCCATCTTGGTTTTGCAAGCTAACGTAAATAGATTAAATAATCAAAGTAGGTTGTTGATAAAAACATAGTGCTGCTACAACGAGTATTCAGAAAATTTCGTATCTTAATAGGATTATAAAATTATCAAATCGCACTTTGTTTGTAAACGCGATGTTTTAATTTCGTTGCCCTTAATCAATAATGCCTTATTGTTTTGATCGTATTGAACAATCAACGCGGGAAATTATGAAATATGACCACAGTTAAATCAAAAAGCACTGCAAATAGCCGGGTTAAAAGCGGACAGTTCAAAAATGAATTATTAAACCAACTCCAGGCCTCATTTGGGTTTGATAAGTTTAAAGACCAGCAGGAGGAAATTATACAAACCCTGTTATCCGGAGATGATACATTTGTAATTATGCCAACCGGAGGTGGGAAAAGCCTTTGTTATCAGCTTCCGGCCATTATACTTGAAGGTGTTGCGATAATTGTTTCTCCATTAATCGCATTAATGAAAAACCAGGTTGATTTGGTAAGAAGTTATAGTAGTAAGGATGATGTTGCTCATTTTTTAAACAGCACCTTAAATAAAACACAATTGAAGGAGGTGCAGCAGGATTTAAAATCCGGAAAAACGAAATTGTTATACGTTGCCCCTGAAACACTTTCAAAGGAAGAGAATATCGTGTTTTTCAGGAGTCTTAATATTTCTTTTTTTGCAGTTGATGAAGCACATTGTATTTCTGAATGGGGGCATGATTTTCGCCCGGAGTATAGAAAGCTGAAAGAGATGATGGAGGGAATTAATGCAGAGGCGCCTATAATAGCACTAACAGCAACGGCTACCCCAAAGGTACAAAGTGATATTATTAAGAATCTTGGACTGAGAAATCCTAAAATATTCATTTCATCATTTAACCGGCCTAATCTATATTATGAAGTATTGCCTAAGGTTAAATTGAGCGATACGCTAAGCAGCATTGTACGCTTTATTCAATTGCATAAAAATAAGAGCGGAATTATTTATGCATTAAATCGTAAAACAACAGAAGACTTAGCTGAAAAATTGATGGCGAATGGAATTAAAGCAGTTGCCTATCATGCAGGATTAGATGCTAAATTGAGAGCAAAGAGACAAGATGATTTTTTAAATGAAGAAGTGCAGGTAATTGTTGCAACCATAGCATTTGGAATGGGGATAGATAAGCCCGATATTCGTTTCGTTATTCATTATAACATTCCTAAATCTATTGAAAACTTTTATCAGGAAACCGGTCGTGCCGGGCGTGATGGTTTAGAAGGGAAATGTTTGTTGTATTATTCGCACAAGGATGTTTCCAAGTTGGAGCATTTAATGAAAGATAAATCATTAAGTGAGCGAGAAGTAGGTGCGCAGTTGATTGGAGAAACTGTTGCCTACGCCGAAAGTGGCGTGTGCCGCAGAAAAACATTATTACATTATTTTGGAGAGGAATACGATGATAGCAGAAGTTGCGGGCATTGTGATAATTGTTTAAACCCTAAGGAGAAGGTGGAGGCAAGGAACGAGACTGTTGTGGTACTAAAAGTAATAAAAGCACTGGACGAAAATTTCCCTATTGAATATGTTGTTCAAATCCTTATGGGTGAACAAACACCACAGGTTAAAATGTATAGGCATGATAACCTTAGTGAGTTTGGATCAGGGAAAAGCCAACAACCTCACTTTTGGAATAGCCTAATCCGACAAATGCTATTACATGAATTGCTAAAAAAAGATATTCAGGAATATGGGCTTTTAAAATTTGCTAAGAAATCAGCAGCCTTTTTAAAAAAGCCTACCTCGTTTAAAATTATTCTAAACAACCTGTTTGAAGGAGCCGATGCCGATGATGAGGCAGGTGAAGCTGTTCCAACAGGGCCGGCTGCTGCAGATGAGCAATTGTTTGAGCAATTAAAAGTGCTGCGCAAAAAAGTAGCTAAAGAAAAGAAGCTGCCTCCATTTGTGATTTTTTTAGAGAGCTCGTTGGAAGATATGGCTACCATGTACCCAACCTCTATGGTTGAACTGGAAAAGATTTCCGGAGTAAGCAAGGGGAAAGCTATGAGATACGGAAAACCCTTTTTGGAACTTATTGCTAATTATGTAGAAGAGAATGAGATTATAAGGCCGGATGATTTTGTAATGAAAAGTGTGGCCAGCTATAAAAACAATAAGATTTTTATTATACACAGCATTGATAAAAAAATTCCACTTGAAACAATCGCTAAGACAAAGGAATTACGGTTAGATGAATTGTTAGAAGAGATGGAAACGATTGTAGCCAGCGGTACCAAATTAAACCTTAACTACGTACTTGAGGATTTAGTTGATGAATATGAGCAGGAAGAAATTATGGATTATTTTAAAGGTTGTGAAACCTCCAGTTTGCAAGTAGCCCAAGAAGAATTGGCAGAAAGTAATTTCAACTGGGAGCAACTGAAACTGATGCGGATTAAATTTTTATGTGAATATGGCAATTAAGGCATTGGATATATAAAATTCCCTTATTTTTGCCCCCCATATTATGGTGCGGTAGCTCAGTCGGTAGAGCAAAGGACTGAAAATCCTTGTGTCGGCGGTTCGATCCCGCCCCACACCACAAGCCCCCGGAACAACCCGGGGGTTTGTTATTTTGATAAGCCTCGGTATCGTAATTGCTATATTGACGATGAGTATGCCCACCTGACTTTACATCTTTCCCATCCATGTAATTAAAATTAGCATAGACATCTACACCACTCAACCGCATTGATAGGGATACGCCATCACTTGCAAAATGTGCCTGCATGCTAAATGTTTCTGCTGGTGCAGTAAACTCGTCTGCTTCATCAGGAGATAAACACAACGTGCTTTCAACTGTTTGCCCTCTTTCCTTTAAATAAGATGCCATACCAGCCGCATATGCACCACCTTCACTGTGGCGAACGAACTTGAAAGTATCACCTTTTTTAAGCCCCTTAATTAAGTCTTTGTAATTTCTACTTCACCATTGTTAATTTCAAGCAACTGCCTTTCCATTACTCCGGTTATTTCGGGGATGGTTGCAGCACCGCAGAAGGCTTGCTGCAAAGGTTTTGTGCGTTGGGGCAAGACTAAGCCGTGCTGTTTTGTGGGGTTGTTCAGATTCGTTCTACCGCCGATGTTTTTATTTAATCGTAATGCTTAAATCCGATTTTGTTTCTCGGCAGTGGCTTACTGTTTTTTCTATCAGCTCTTTGAGTACGATAAAAATATTTTCAATGTCTTTACTGTTGCCTTTTACTTCCTTTTCCAACCTGCCAAGTTGTACTAATATTTCCTTGTTTGTTAGTGCAAACTCTCTCATTTTTGTAAACACTCTTATAATCCTGATATTTACCTCAATTGCGGTATCGCTGTTTAAAATACTTGATAACATGGCTACGCCCTGTTCTGTAAAAGCATTGGGCAATTTTCTTCTTCCTCCCCAACTTGATGTCGCATTTTGCGACTTCAAGTTTTCAAACTCTTTATGACTAAGGGCAAACATAAAATCTTTTGGAAACCGTTTTATTTTACGCTTTACCTGCTCATTCAATCGCCTTGTTTCTACGTTGTACATTTCGGCCAGGTCTTCGTCTATCATTACTTTTTGCCCCCGTACAACATAAATCCTGTTCAATATTTTTTATTCCGCAACTAATGCCTGTAATTCTTTCTTTGCCATTGCGATTGTTTTATGTGTAAAAATAATTTTATCAACTGGTTAATGTCCTTTTTGAACAGGGGCTACACCCCCTCACCCCAATTTAAAGTTCGGATTACTTCAAACACGAAACAATACCCCAAATTAGGGATTTGTGGAGTATAACGGTTATGCATAAACGATTATAATTTTTTATTTAATGGCTAAGAATATTTTTAAGCAAACTGTATAAAATAATAAATAGGTAAGAAATCAATTATTAATAAAGAAGGAATACTTTCCTCTATTTTTAAAAAGATAGGTACATAAAAGAGTTTCTAATTATTTGTTGATTGGTTAAGAAATTGCAAATCGTTTGCCCGTTCATTTAATCGTTGGTCTTCATGTTTCCATCAACCGGACACCTCTGTTCATAATTTTTTGTTTTATAAACATTAATAATCTCCCTTAAAGAGGACGTGATTTTTCCAAATATCAAAGAAAAGCAGCCACTTATGGGTTCAATATGACCGAATATAAATTTGAAGTATTAAATGAATACGTAAAATATATATTTGAAATGTTTCTTTTTTTGATTTGAAAAAGATTGGACGCACCATAAAGACTGTTACTATGGGAAAAGAAAATTCTCTGACTAATTCAGGAGTTAAAATACAGGTAGTAAAAATTATTTTTAGTTTGTTTCTGGGTGGATTTTTTTTTGTTGCTAACGGGCAGGACTTACAAGAAATAAAGAATACAGAAGCCTTTAAACTTCACGGAAATATTGGAGCTTCCGCCAACTATTACACTTCAAATGAAGCGGTACCCACCAGACCTCCTTGGTCGTGGAATGTATATGGGAATTTCTCACCGGAAGTATATGGAATAGCCTTGCCGGCATCATTTGTAATTAATCAATTTGGCAATAGTTATTCTCTTCCCTTTGCCCAGTTTGGTATCAGCCCTACTTACAAATGGGCGAAACTTCATTTAGGCTATCGTAATATTCGGATGAGCCCACTTGTATTTGATGGACAAAGTTTCAGAGGGGTTGGAATTGAACTTAACCCGGGGATTGTTAGGTTTGCTGCCTTTTATGGGAGGCTCAATAAAAAAATAAATGAAGATACCACTGCAGGAAGATTTACTCAACCCCAATTCTCTCGTATAGGTTATGGTGCTAAGATAGGTGTTGGAAATAAGAACCACTATTTTGACCTGATTTATTTTTATGCAAAAGATGATACCACCTCTGCCTCTGTTATTAATAAAACCAAGATTCAATCACAGGAAAATACGGTTTTAGGAGCTTCTTTTAAGACTACAATCATTAAGAAATTTATTTTAGAGGGAGATGTTGCAGCCAGTGGAATAACCGATGATCTAAGTTCTACCCGCTTAGATTCTATAAAAGGTAGTTTTTTTGAAAATATCTTTTCCCGTCTTATGCCATTTAATACATCAACATCGGTTCATTTTGGCGGACAGGCATCATTAAGTTTCGCATTAAAAAACTATAATACCTCTGTAGGATATAGGCGTGTTGAACCGGGATTTAAATCTTTAGGGACACCCTATATGTTGAATGATGTTGAACTCATTAATTGGGCTAACAACCTAAATCTAATGAAAGGGAAAGTTAATATTAATGCGTCAGCCTCTAACCAACATAATAATTTAAATAAAAACTTGACCAGCCAGCTCAATACATTTGTAAGTTCTTTAAATGTTAATGCAACTCCTGACCCAAAGGTTAATTTAAATTTTGATTATTCAGGATACCTCATTAATCAAAAGGATGGCACTATGAAACTTGGGGATTCAATACGACTCAATCAACAAGTGCATCAGTTTGGACTAACTCCTTCATATTCCATTTTTAAAAGCACCCTTACTCATACCATAAGCGGCAACATAAACTACATGATATTGGATGATAAAAATCCTGCAACGACATCTTCAACCTCAAGTCACAATTTGTCATCTTTTTTAGATTATACTATTGGTCTTGCTAAATCCGGAATAAATTTTTCTATCGGAGGGCTATATAGTAATTATGTACAAGACACGAATAAATATTCTACTTATGGTGTGAATATAGGAAGTTCAGGATCTTTTTTGAAGAATAAGAATCTTAGTGTTCAACTTACAGCAGGATATTTAATAAATAATTCCTCTTATGAAAACACAGAAAGTAATCTTACTGTTTCCGGGAGCGTTGGTTACAGGTATAACAAGCACTCGATAACATTGAATGCAAATTATATTTATACGCCTTATAATCCGATTAATGAAGTTATTGAGAAAGCAATGTCAAAAGTGGTTGCTAGTCAGAATTTAATGGCAAGTCTAGCATATAATTATTCGTTTTGATTATAACGAAATCAAAAATATTAGAGTGTATGAAAGTAAAATCTCAAAAAAATTTACAAGAGCTCAGAGGAGTAGCAACCCCTACACCTTTGTTGTTTTCTTTACTTAAAAAGAAGGTGCCTCATGGAGTTTTAGTCCTAATTTTTTCTGTATTATTTTCCGGGATTTCGGCTCAGCAAAACTATTTTGTAACTGTTACAACAACAGCTAACCCACCCGTGGAACCAGTTATAGAACAGTATATTAATTCCAATAGGATTAGAGTAGCACTCAGAACTGGAGAGCCGGCTGATATTTTTATACGAGGTTCAATTGAACGAATTTCGCCAAGCCCATTTACTATTAGTCTTAGCCCAAATTACCACCCTCATTGGATAACTGTAAATTTAAACAACCCTATAAATTTAACGGTTCCACAGATGCGGGATGCGTTTGGAAATTTTATTGAATCTAATCTTGTTCCTAATGGTGTTAATTTAGCGTCTCTTCGAGATGCTAACAACCAGATTAAGCTGCCTGAAGGGGTTTATAGAATTTGCTTTTCAGCCGTAGATGGAAACAACAATCCTGTCTCAGCTCCCGGAACGGGTTGTGCAACATTTACAGTTCCTGCCGCTCAACCTGGAGATGCTGTTGTTATTAATACCCGGTTAATTCCTCCGGCAAATCCGGATATTGTAAAGTACATAAGCGGCGGAAATGTAAAACCAACACTTACCTATAATAATCCACGGGGAAATATTGAGCACGTTAAAGTGTATGGTAAAATACAAAGCCTTGCCCCCAACTCATTTTCTATCTCACTTAATCCAAGCTATTTCCAACAGCAGCTTGTAACATTAACTCCCGGCGTACCGTTTCAACTCTCTCCTCAAATGGTAGCAGATGCTTTTGGAAATTTTAATGAAGCCAATCTTGTTACTTCGGGAATAAATATACAGGACTTAAAAGATAAGAATAATATTATTAAGCTACCAGAGGGTAGTTATCGTCTATGCTTCTATGCCAGGTATGATTCTGCAGGCAGGCAGGGTGGCTATGCCTCTAATGTTAATTTAGGTTGTGCCAACTTTAGTATTTGTTATAAAGCCTCTCCCCCACAGTTTACGCAACCGGTTACGAATTTTAATATCAGAGATAATACACCCACAATAAAAGCCACATCCCCGGTTATTTTTGCTTGGACTCCACCCAATGCAACTTGTGGGCTTAATCTGACCAAGCTAACTTATGATTTTGAAATGAGGGAGATGTTTGCATCTCAAACAATAACTGATGCAATAAACAATCCTATTGTGTATCAAAAATTTTCACTGCGATCTACCACTCTAATATTTGATACACTCCTGAATAAACAGATTTTAGAGCGAGGTAAAATATATGTTATTCGGGTAAAAGCAAATACACAAATTAACTCTGATGTTGAGATTGATAATAATGGGTATAGCAGAGTTTTAGCTTTTGTATATGGTGACACCATTTCTGTTGTAAATAGTACACCACCAATCGTAAAGGCACCAAAGCAAGTTGACTCTTCCATCCCAACTTCTGTAATTAAAGGAAAGGTGGTGTGGTCATTTAAAAAGTCAGAAGAAGAAATGCCTCGTCATATCGAAAATAATATAACTAAGATAATAAATGCAAAAACATCCCCACCTGTTATTTTTGAAACCCCATCTACACTTCAGGCTCAAGGAGGAGGCGTCAATTTTCAAGAAAAGACAAGTCAGAAAGCACATGGAGTTGACCCTAATTTTCAGTTTGATAAAAAGGCAATAAATTACCTAATTCAATCTACAAACAAGCCTTCGTATGACGTAGTTGATGTAGTGGCCTCGGTGATAACAGATGGAGAAGTTTTAGAAAAAGTAAACCTCAGACTCCCGGCTCAAAAAGGAAAGGATACACACCCTTTAAAGGGCGCAAAGGTGTTTTTAATGGGAGTTAAAAATAAAGAGACGGTATATATTAAAGATGGCGGTTTAAAAACAAACCAAACATCAGTGTCCTTAATAAAGAAATTAGGAATGGTTACCACACCTCCCCCTACTAAAGAGAAATCTAAACAACCTCCTTCAGTTACTGCACAAATGTATTCAAGTGTAATTCGGCAGAATTTAATAATGCCGTCTGAAATGGACCAGGACGAAGATGTAATTGGCTCCGGAATAACAGACAGTGAAGGGAATTTTGTAATCAACTTTATTGACCCTAAGTATAAGAACGTAAATCAATATAGTAAGATGAGGCTTGTAGTTGAGCACATTGATTTTGAAAATTACAGCCAATCTATTAATGTGGTATCGCCTGATGAAAATGGAGATATGGACTTAGGGACAGTACAAGTATTAGCAAAAACATATCGCTTTACACCCCGAATAGTAGATGCTAAATCGAATATTAAAGAAGAATTGCCTTTGTTAAGGCGCGAGAAAATTGAATTGTATTGCCCCACTGATTTGCTAACAGCGAACCCCCACTATGCTTTTATGGGTAAAAAAGAAACAGGTAAAGTTAAAAGAACTATTGCAGGAAGAGAATATACTTTGATTGCAGACTTTGTAGACGGAGAAACAATTAATAAACTGTTTTATCAGAGGGGATATTCAGATTTTGTTCTTAGGATTTATGAGGAAGGCTTTGAAGACCAATTCTCATACCTTGGCGTTCGACCTAAATTATATAGTTTACTGGGAGATTCCGGGTTTGGAGGAATGCCTATAACTATCGACGAGTCTTCTATGGTAATTTCTGTTAAGGTAAAGTTTGAATCAAAAAAAATATTACCATTTATTTACGGACAGGTAAAAATTTCATTAGGAGATAAAGGAGTAGCGTTTGCTGATAACGCGCTGGTAACTGTAAGCTATGATAGAAAAAAAGTTGTGGAAGAGTTTTCCAATAATGAACTGAAGCCTCAAAAGACAGATCAGAAGGTTACTCTCATTAATGGGAAAAAGGTTTCTCTTATAGAAACAGGTAACAAGAACGTCGTAAAAGCACCATCGGAAAAGGACCCGGGAAGCGATTATCTACTTGAAAATGGTGCAAAGTTTTTAGAAAACTTCTTCCTATATAGAACATTGACTGATAGTATGGGGAATTATCGAATTGATAATTTACCAATACTCAAGGAAGGCGAGTTTTTTACAGTTAAGGTGAGTACAAAGGAAAAATTAGACTCGTTTATTATTACACCACGCACCCTTTATCGTGGAGAATCTTATGAAGTAGGTTTTCAGTTTAACCCGGAGATTTTCACTTTTACCGGGATTGTGGTTGATGAAAACGGAGATGCCTTAGGAAACGCCATTCTAAAATGGAAGGGAGGTGGCGATCCAATAGAAGCAGATGAAAATGGATTATTTGTGGCATCAAATTATAAAGACGATTCGATTACTATTTCACGAATAGCGTATAAGTCAAAAACCATTTTCTTAAAAGCAAAGCAGAAAGATAATTTGAATAAAACCCAAGTAAAAATGCTGAAAAAAGCTGCTGATTTGAATATTATTCCTCCGGAAAAACTAGAAAGTTATTCGTCTTCGGATATTCAAGCATGGCAGAAGAAAATCTTGGTTCAACCATCAGTAATTCAAAGTTTTAAAAGTAATAGTTCTTCTGAAGTCTCATCTACTTGGGCTATGAAAAACGTATCGAAACTATTTCACTCTCTTCCCATGCCTATTAGTGCGGTTGATGTGGGTAAGGTGGGGTATCTTGTTAAGGGGTCTGCTAATATTAATTTTATTGTTACTGATGCTGCTTCAAACACCCCTATTGAAAATGCAGTAGTACGAATAGAAGAATTGGTGGACACTTTTACCAATAAAAATGGAATGGTCTTATATAAGGGAGGTGGTGTTTCTTTTAATTATACTGTGGAAGGCCCTGCTGGAAGTGATTATGTTTCAATGAGCGGTCAGGTAGGAGAAAAAGAAGCAGATGGCTCCACAACCGACTTGAGTATTCAATTAACTAAAGGAATTAAACTTTCAGGTTTTGTGAGGTCTGGAGGAAATAGTTTGGATGGTGCTGATGTTTATGTTGAAGGAAGGCCTTTTATTAAAACGAAGTCTAAAAATGATGGAAGCTATGTTCTTAATGTTCCTCAGGGAGAGTTCACCATCCGTGCTATTAAAACTAATTATATAGGAGATAATGTAGTAAAGAACTTTTCTGCTTCAACAACACATGATTTTAATTTAAAAGATGGTGAAGGTAAAAATATCTCAAAATTATTGGGCTTTGATATTGTTTTAGAAAAATCTTCAGGTAGCGGAGCTTCACAAGTGTGGACAGGCTTTTTTGTAAACTTAAAAGCAAATAGCATATTTTCTACTTCGTCTGCAACGAAACTTAAATTTTCAAATGTTAATGTCACATTTGATGCGGAAGGGAATGCTGTTGTTGATAAAAACGAAGTAAAGACAGATGAAACCGAAATGGCCATGAAGGCTTTTGGGTTCATTCCTTTAAAAATGAAAGGGTCTCCTCAGATAACAGTGAGGAAAAATCAGGAAAACAAAGGAACTATTGGCGGTAAGCTTCAATTAGATTTTAGCCAGATAAGCAGCGTTGGCGGGCTGATTTTTGATAAAACAATAAAGCCCTACATCCTTCCTGTAAATAGTTCGATTGATCAGGATGTTCCCATTTTTGTTAGCGACGGAAACATGAATATTCCGGACCTTGTTTTTTCTTTTGCCAGAGAGGAATTAAAGCAAGCTGCAGACAAAGCGGTGAAAGAACTGAAGGAGAAAGCAGATAATGCTTCAGGAGAAGCAAAGGCAGCTCTTTTAAATAAATTGGGTGAATTACAATCGGCGGCAAGTACGGCAAGTGGATTCGCCACAGGGAATGGGAACATACCCATTAGCCTTCCTCAGTATGCCTCTGTAAAAATTTATGGCTACGAAGCAGCTATTGATTTGGCCAAATGTAAAATAGATGCATCAGGGTTAACCATGAATGGCTTTTTAATTACCCCACCCATACCCGTTATAAGTACACTGCTTTTTGAAGTTGAGCGGTTAAAAATTAGCCCGGATTTTATAATAAAGGAGGTTTCGATAAAGACAACAGCAACCCTAAAGTTTGATATTGCTTCATGGAAAGGAGAAATAAATGCAGTAGCATTTAACTTAAATGGATTTAAACTGGATGGGAAGATTGCTGTTGTTGTTCCTAAATCGCTTGAATCTACATTGGAATTTTCAAATTTGTCGGTTGGCTCAAGTGGTTTATATGGAGGTTCTTTTTCTATTCCATCGGCGGGTATAAATGTCTTTGATATTATAAGTTTAAAATCCGGAAGTTTACCTCTTTCTTTTGGGCGCGTAGGAAACACATCAGTATATAAGCTTGGTGGCTCTGCCTCATTTTCATTTCCAAAGCTATTTTCTGATAAAATTAATATCCCCTATTTTCAAATTCAAACCGATGGAAAATTTGCAGTAACTGTTCCGGTAAATAAAAAACTTGATGCAGGATTTGCAAAGTTTGAATTGAACAATATTACGTTTAATACACTATCAGCAACTCCAAAAATAGATATTGACGGGCTCTTTTCTACGGATGTAAAGTTGATACAATTTAAGGCAGGGGGGATTCACTTTTCAAAATCAGGCGTAACTGTTGATCGTGTTAGTATAGGTTTGGATATTCCCGCCGTTACTGTAGATGCTTATGTAGATATAGCAGAGAACGGGTTTGCCGGAGGAGGAAGTCTTTCTATTTTAAATACGCCGATTAAAGCGTCTATTGATTTCTTTTATTATAAGAAACCTTCGGGGATAGACCTCGGTGCTAAGTTCTCGGCAGGAGTGAAGATACCATTAGGGCCTGTTATTATATCAAGAGTTGGTGGAGGGTTTGCCTATCGATCAAATCCGGAATATTTCAGTGTCACTATTGAAGGAGGGGCTAGTATTACCGGCCTTGAAACACTTATTGCACTTGACCCTGTAAGGCTTACTATTGAAAGTGGTCCTAAGATTACAGGAACAGTAGGCATAGAAGTTGCCAGTATACTAACAATGGCAGAAGCCCAAATAGTTATTGATATACCCAATTCGTATTTTTCCGTAGGTATAAATATCAACATAGAACCACTCCCGGATGTTGTAAGAGCAAACATTCAAGGGGATTTAATTGTGAGTGCGAAAAAAGGAGATACATACTTCTTTTTGGGATGTGGTATGGATGTAAATCTTTTAGGATTGATAAACTCACGCGGCACATTTGCAATAGGTTTTGGAGTTAATGATGCCCAAACAAGAGAAACCATAAGCTATTATTTGGGAGACGCTCCCTCCGAATACCTAAGCAATGGAAGCTTTACAGGTGCTTATATCAATGCAACATCAGAAATGGGAGTTAGGGAAAAAGATGCTCCTTCTTTAGATTTAATAATTGTTTCAGGGAAGGTATGGTTATATAATAGGAGTGAATTTTCTTTTATAGCCAATTTTAATAACGGAGATTTTAGGGTAAAGTCAGCGATGGATTTTGAGGGAGGAATCAGAGCTTGTATCGTTGGTATTTGTGCATCCGCCTCGGCAAAAGCATGTGTGATGATAGAAGGAGGTTATAACAACTCTGAAGGTTGGAACTTTGCCGCAAGCGCTAGCGGGGAGGCTGTTTTAGCTGTTGGCGATGATTGTGGATGTAATGATATCTGTTGGACTTGGCCTGGGGCAAAGATTTGTGTTGGAGCCGGTGCGCGAATTAAATATGCATCCAGACAAGGAGGCCTCAAAGAACTAAGTATGTATATAGGAAACAGGGCAAGATGTAATTAATAATAGGATGTATTTAATTGTGTATTAAATAAATCGGTCAATCTAAAACAAAATAACTATGTTAAGAGGGTTAATAATATTTCTGTTGCTTTTTACATGTTGCTTTGTGCATGCTCAACAAAATGGAGAACAGTTTGTCTATTCCTCACCAACCGGCAATTTTATTATGCTTCCATTTAAGTTGAAAGAGTTTGATATAAATAAAATTGGAGCTTATAAGTTGGAAAGAAGTGAGGTTAACAAAAATAGTTTTTCACCTGTTCGTTCTTTTGAACAAATTAAATCATATACACAATTCGAAAAAATTGCAGGAGAACAAATAGCAACCTCTTTTAAAAGTTTTATCAAGGCGAAAAACAATGAAGAGGTTTTTACGTTTTTAAGCACTTCTCGCCCTCTTAAAGATTATGGTTTGTATATACTTAATATTGATTTTTTAAGAGCTATCGGGTTGGTTTATTTAGATGAGATGCCTCAAAGCCAAACCCAGAAATATTCTTATCGTTTAACGGTTGACGGGAATACAATTCAGCAAGAGCCATTATTGATTGACAAAAAGAGCCTTCCTGTGGGTTCTACAAGTAAATTATTAACTACTGATTCTCTTGTGAGCATTACTTGGGCTTTTCCAAAAACGAAAACTGAAATGCCTTTGTTTGCAAAAATTTATAGGCAAGATAATGGGAAAGGAAAATATAACCTTTTGCCGAGCTTAAGAACAATAAATTCCTTAGATGGAGTACAGACACTTTTTTTGGATGAAGTAATGCCTCCGGAGGGATTGTTTAATTACTATGTAGTAGCCGTTGATTATTTTGGCAATGAGGGTTTTCCGTCTGATACAATATCTGCAGTAACGATAGACTTTAAGAAAATCCCCGGAATACAAAATCTTGTTATTACAGACACCTTAGATGGATTGTATTGTTCTTGGTCAGCATTGCCATTAAAACCTTATTACACCGGTATTCAAATCTTGCGCTCCCGTGATGCTATGAAGGATTTCATTGTTTTAGATACGGTTGCAGCAAGGGCCACATCTTATTTGGATAAGCAGGTTTTGAATAATGTTACCTATTATTATAAGTTTCGCCCACTTGTTTATAAGCTTTCGGGATGGGGGGAAATTATTGCAACCAGTTTTCATGGAACCAGAGGAGCTGGTAAGGAAGCCCCACTACCACCTAAGAACCTATCAGCTTATCAGGAAGAGAATAATATCAGGTTAATATGGGATCCCAATTTGGAATTAAACCACTTTGCTTATTATGTAATGAGAGGCACCTCGAAAAATAATATGGAAATAGTATCACGAGCTATTTTTGATACAACGTGGTTAGATAGTAGCGCCGTACTTAGTGGAAGAACGAACTATATTTATAGCGTTATTGCGATGAATAATAATCAGCTTAAAAGTGAACCATCTTCCTCTGTTGGAATAAGGCCGGAACGAGCAGGATTTATAAAAGAGCCGGTTGGAATATCTATTCGGATAGAAAATGGAAAACCCTTGATATCATGGCCTGATGTGAGCAAAGGTGATGCAACTGTAGCAGGATATATTATTTACAGAAGAAAAGTTGACGAAAAAGTATTCAAACCTGTCTCTACCGAGATTATTTCTGTCCCATACTTTTTGGATGCAACCGCAGAAAAAAATGTACGGTATGTTTATTCAGTTGCAACTGCAGATGAATTTGGATATGAGAGTGTAAAATCACCCGAGGCTGAGTTTATTATTAAAGAAAGAATTGATGCACCTTTAGATTTCTATGTACGAAAAATTTCAAGTGGAGTTGAAATTAAACTCCCGCAGAATGATAATCCTGATGTAAAGGTTTATAACGTGTATCGAAGACTATTGGAACAAAAAGGATTCATAAAGATTGGGAGTACTAAATCCGGAAGTGACCTTTTCGTAGATACTAAATTCGTGCCAGGTAAGCTGAATATTTATGTAATTACTGCAGTTACATCATTTGGAGAAAGCGATAAAAGTATTGAAAAATCAATTTTTGTAGGAAAGAACTGATAAAAGACTTGTAATTCTAATTGCCCCTGGGATAACTGTTATGCAATGTGGTATGTTGTTGAAGAACAAATAGTATTTCCAACCGAATATCCATTTTTGTTTTTTTAAAAGGTAGAGAGCCTACACAATTTCAATTTTTTAATAGAATATTATTATATGTATGGGAGGGTTTAAAGAGCTTAATTTTGAATTATAAAAGTGAGAAGATGCGTTTTTATCTTTTTGTAATTTCCCTACTTGTATATAGTGGCGCATTCCCACAGATTGGGAGAAAACTTTCATACTCATTTAAACATATAGATAAACAGAGCAGCATATTTAACGATTTTGTAAACTTAATTACACAAGACAGAAATGGATATATGTGGGTTGTTTCTGGGTATAATGGAGTTCAAAGATTTGATGGCTCTCGCTTTAGAAATTATCAAGATGCACTTTTAAGCGCTTACCCTCAAACGCCTTTTGTGGTTTTTGCAATCTCCAATTATAATGATACCATTGTAATAAACTGTGGTAGTCAGTTGTTTTATTTTGATGAAAATACAGAAAAATTCCAACCATATTTTATAAAAGAGACACCCTCTTTTGAAGTTAAATTTTCTGACAACCAAAACAAAGAAATTTATATTGGCAAGAACTATTTTTATGAAAAAAATACACTAACAGGGAAAAGAGGGCATACTGCTTATTTTTTTCATAAACTTATTTCTGTAGATGCTACTATTATGTACGATAAATATAATAGCCAATATTATATTTTAAGTGGTGAACAAATTTTAGTTCTGGATGTTGAATCTAAAAGAGTGTTTAATACAGAGAGTAATAAAAAAAATGCCTTTTTATCCTATTTAAAAAATCACTCTTTGAACAAAGGGCTTAATCACATGATGATAGATGCTTCGGGAAATTTATGGGCATCTAATTGGCAAAGAAAGATTTTGAAATACAATCTAATAACCCAAAAAGTAACCTCTTATGATATTACAGATATTCAAAAAAAACAATTTAATCAGAATGTAATATCCAAAACTCCTACAGCGACGGGCTTTTTTGAAGATAATTATGGTCAAATATGGGTTTCTACTTTCAATGGAGGGCTTTTGAAATATGCTAAAGATAGAGATGAATTTGATTATTGTATTGCAGAACGGAATGTAAAAAATAGTATTCGATATAATTATTAAATTCAGGGGTTATATCAAGATAAAGAAGATAATATTTGGGTTGGAACAGATGACGGAATAGATGTTTTTAATCCCTATAGTAATTTCTTTAAAGTATTACGGCATGAAAGTGCACGAAGAGCATCACTACCTAAAAGTGAAATTGTTGCACTATGTCAAGCTAACAATGGCGAGATATTGGTTGGAACCTGGGGCGCAGGAGTCGCTATTTATGACAGTAATTTTGTGTATTTAAAGAGTTTCACGGCCCCAAAATACGAGGAAAATTTGGTCTGGTGTTTTGTTGAAGACAATGAAGGGAAAGTTTGGATAGGCTGCCAAGCCGGGTTTGTTACCATGTATAATCCGCAAAAAAAGGATTTTGAAAGTAAATTCCATTTAAAGAGCAACTCTACTATTAAGTGTATGGTAAAGGATAGGTTAGGAAATATTTATTTCGGACTCCATAATGGTACGATTGTGATGTATGATAAAAAGCACGATAGCATAATTGAATATAATTATGAGAAGCCAAACAAACACCGACAAACATCAATTAGTACTCTTTTTGTGGATACTAAACAAAATATTTGGGCACTTTCAAGTCAAAAGCTATACCTGTTTGACAATAAAAAAATGATTTTCGTAGATTCCTTTCATGTAAAGAATTACAAACTTATTAATGCTTCTAACCGATTCGGCTCCGCACTTCATCAAGTTAATGACAGTCTTCTGTTTGTTGGTGACCCCCTTGGAGGAGCATATTATATAAATATTATTTCAAAAAAAATTAAGGTAATAAACAATGTTAAACAAATTTCTAGTCAATTTATCAAAGCCTCAAGAAACAGTGGAGATAAAATTTTGTTTACCACACCTTCAGGATTGTTTTGTTACTCTCCTAATGATAGGCACAAGGTAATTAGATATCAGGTTGATGAAAATATTATTGATGGAATTTTTGAGCTGAATGAAATTGTTAATCTCCACAATGGAGATTTTGCTACGACTACGACTTCGGAAGTTATTATTTTCGATATCAATAATTTAAATGCAAGGGCAAATAAAATTTCTCCTTGTAAGATTACCGGATTAAAGGTGTTTTCTAATCAAATTCTAATTGACTCCTTTCTTAATGTAGGGAGGCCTATAAGGTTACGATATAATCAAAACACTATTTCTATTCATTTTTCCAATTTACAGTTTACGCCATTTCTTCCTAACAACTACATTTATAAGCTTTCAGGAGTTGATTCTAATTGGATTGTATCGAAGGGGGAAGGGCAGGCTGATTATCTTAATTTATCTCCCGGAAAATATACGTTTACGATAAGAGCAGAAAATTCGATAGACGATTTAAACTTTACCAGTTTTGATTTTATTATTACACCACCGTTTTATTATACCTGGTGGTTTATTACGGTTTGTGCAACCGGGTTTGCTATAGCGTTGTTTTTTATAATAAAATCTCGGGTTTCAAATATTCGTAAAGAGGCAAGATTAAAGGAACGAATTCTGGAAACAGAAATTGCAGCATTGCAGGCACAGATGAATCCGCATTTTATTTTTAATTGTATAAGCGCAATTGATAATCTTATTCAAGACAAGGAGAATGATAAAGCAGTGGCTTATTTAGGTAAGTTTGCTCATTTAATTAGAAATATCTTGTATAGCTCCAAAAATAGCTTAGTCTTACTTTCTAAAGACATCGAAACACTAAAGCTCTTTATAAATTTGGAACAGTTTAGAAGTAACAATAAATTTGTTTATACAGTAGAAGTTGATTCTGAGTTGTTAGAAGAAAGCTTTAGAGTTCCGCCTTTATTAATTCAACCTTTTATTGAAAATGCTATTCGCCATGGCTTATCAAATAAAACAGAAGGGGAAAGAAAACTTAGCGTACAAATTGAGCTTATTGATGACACCATTATTTATACAATTACCGACAATGGTGTAGGTCGCCAGCGAGCACAGGAGTTGAGAGACATAAACAAACCGGATCACGTTTCTTATGGGATTCAGATGTCGAGAGAAAGAATTAAAATTTATAATAGCAGATTAAAAGAATCTGCTATAGAAAAGGGAGAGGCTATTAATATATTTGACCTTTTTGAAAATGACAGATCCGTAGGAACACGTGTTGTTGTAAAACTTAAAGCGCATGAATGATTTTATGCTCACAGCAATATTAATTGATGACGAAGAGCCAAGCTTGAACTCATTAAAAACGAAGATTTTAAAACACTGTCCACAATTGGAGATCTTAGCCGCTTGTAGTGATCCTCTGCAAGGAATTGAGGCTATTGAAACCCTAAAACCGGATATTCTTTTTTTGGATATTGAAATGCCGGGTATGAATGGATTTTTGCTTTTACAAAAGCTTAAGTATAGAGATGTAGAAATTATTTTTGTTACAGCGTATGACCACTATGCTATTAAGGCAATAAAATTTAGTGCATTTGACTATCTCGTTAAACCCATTGAAACTTGTGTCTTAAAGGAGTCTATAAAAAGAGTAACAGAAAAGAAAAAATTCTCATCGGAAAGAAGGATTGAATTACTGTTAGATAATGCGCTAACAAAAAAAGATCAGTTCTCAAAAATCATGATAACATCCATAGATACAATTTACTTTCTCAATGTTAACGAAATTGTTTATATAGAAGCTAAAGCAAACTACTCAAATGTGTTTTTATTAAATGATGTGAAATATTTAGCCACTAGAAGTCTTATGAGCTTTCAGGAAATATTACCTGAAAATAATTTTCTTCGGATTCATAACTCCTATATTATCAATTTAAATTTTCTAAAAAAATATATACAAAAAAGAGGTGCGAAAATTGAACTAGAGGGAGATATTGTTCTCCCGGTTTCTAGGCGAAGAAAAGAGGACTTTCTTAGGTTAATACATAAAAAATGAGAAAGTGTAGATTACCACTATTTTAATACCAATGTCTATTATAGTTTTCCTCAAATGTGTTGATTTTAACGATTAAAGGTCATTCCTTAAACTGTCTTAAAATCAGGGAAGGCTTCAATTAAACTATGTACTGTATATATTCCGGTAGTTTGTTGAACTGTGCCAAATTTTAAAAAACTTTCTACCTCGCCTCGGGCGGGGTAAATAAATCAAATAGTCAAATAAATCATATAAATTAATCCTTCACACAACGCACAGAAAAACCAATTGCCTTATCCTTGTAGCCGCTGAGTACATCACTGCCATCGTAGGAAATGTAACGGAACCAGGCGTATGTAGTACTATTCTCCGTAGCGTTCCACCAGCAACCGTCGTCTCCAACTCGGTTGAATGTACCACTATAACGGTAGCCACCCGGAAGGGCTGTAAAGCCGGTTTCATTAGTTGCCCCGGTATTTGGGGAATACCAATGGGATGTTCCGGTTTCTTTAAGTTTTCCACCAGCTACAGATGGTCCTCCAAGATATTCAAATAGGGTTGTCCACTCCCCAATGGTAGGTATATGCCAGCCTGTAGGACACAATGCACCACTGTTCACTGCGTACCAGTTATATAACGCCCCGTAGGTATTTCCATAAACAGCTTGGTCATTTTCGTACCAACAAAAGGCAGGAGTATTACTCACAGCCCATAAATCATTGTCGGTTATTAAAGGTATGGTTGTACCATCGTTAAACCGAGTGGTTCTCAGGTTTTCGGCCATCCAGGTTTGTGTTCCGATGGTAACTGTGTTATAAACATTGCCATCAATGTCAGTTACCGTTGTTAAATCAGGGGTTGCTTTATCCTTTGTGCAACTTTGTGCAAGAACAAATAAAAGAAATACTGTTAGTAAAAAAAGTAATCTCCTTTTCATGATTTAGTCTTTTTGAGTTGATAGCAGAAATTTCAAAATCTGACCTGATAAAATCAACACTTTCAAAAAAGAACGATTTTTAAAAGTGCGGAAAACAGGAAGAGGATGAGTCTGCATAAACACAGAGATTTAATTAGTTTATCTTTTTATAGTTTATCTTTTTAGCTTTCGGAGGAAGCGGTTGAGGATTTAACTGGTTTATCTTTTTAGCTTTCGGAGGAAGCGGTTGTGGGTTCAACTGGTTTATCTCTTTATCTTTCGGAGGAAGCGGTTGAGGATTTAATTGATTTACATTCTTAGAACCTCTCACTTTCTTTTGAAAGCGATTTGTAGGCTTAACAACTTCAGCATTTTTTATGTCACCTTCTGAGGTGGTTGATGGGTTAAGTAATTCAGGACGAGTTCGTTTTTTATTACCAGCAGATATATCATCTTTTTGGATAGTTTTGCTTGGAACGGACTGCCCTTCAGAATTAAGATATCCCAGCAAAAGGGATATTGTTAGTAAAAAAAATAATCTCTTTTTCATGATTTAATTATTTGTTTTTTTGAAATATTTTTTAAAAAGTAATAAACTCCCGTATAAAAATTTTTCATCTCTATTTAAGGGAATCTATTGTAATGAGTTGCAAGCAAGGTATCTTTAAATATCATTTTAACCATACCTTTAATTCTCTATTTATTAGGTGGTAATTATTATTGGATAAGTGGTTATAAAACGGAAATAAGTGGATGTTTTATTTTCTCAAGCGATTACACAATTAGTGAATTTCAACCCGGAGAGGAGTTTCCGAGGGATGAAGCGTTTTGATACAATTTGGAGTAACGGTTACACCGGGTAATATTCATCTGCAGACATTGTGATACACAGAATATGGTTTACAATCACTTTAAAAACAAATTAAAGGAACAGCAACTTATGTAATCAAAAATTGTTGGAATGATATTCTAATTATTTGACGGAAACATGAGGACAAGAGCTCTCCAATTAGCGATAAACTAAAACAAAGCTTTCTTTTAAATAAATAAACGATTAATTAGGTTGAGTAAAAAGCAAATCAATGCTTAACAATCTTTTTTACTAACCCGCCTGATGTTTCTTTAATAGTATGGGTAAAAACAAAAGCGGTTGGATCAATTTGGTAAATGGCTTTTTTTAATCTGCGAACTTCTAGGCGGGTAATAACGGTAAACACAACATCACACTCCTTGCTTTGTTCATAAGAATCTTTCATAAAACCACGCTCCCCCTTGTAAACAGTAATTCCTTTATTCATTTTCAGCACCAAAAACTCTTTAATAGCTTCACTTTCACCCGATATAATCGTAACGCCTGTATAGGCTTCTATTCCGTCAATTACATATTTTGTAGTTTGGCTCGCCACAAAGTAGGTGAGCATTGCATAGAGAGCGGTTTCAATATTAAGATAGAACCCTGCAATAATAAATATAATAATATCAAAGCCTAAGATAATTTCAGTAATAGAAAACCCGGTGCGCTTTAAAGTGAACAATGCCAACACTTCAATTCCATCAAAAGTGCCCCCGCCACGCATCGAGAGGCCAATACCAAGCCCAACAAAAAAGCCACCAAAGACGGCCACCAGGAGTTTGTCATGAGTAAGCTGTGGATATTGTAAATATTGTAAACAAATAGCAACACCTATAACTGCAACGGTTGTACGAAGGGCAAACATTTTACCGGCCATTTTATATCCGATAATAATAAACGGTAAATTGAAAATAAGTAATAATAAACCAAGATGCCAACCCAACATTTCAGAAACTAAAAGAGAAAGACCGGTTATGCCGCCATCAAGGAAGTGGTTTGGAACAAGAAAACTTTTTAAACCAATACTTGCTGAAAGGATTCCAAATAATAAGAAAATAACATCCTGGGCAACGGTGGCTTTGGTTTGCTTTTTAATCATTGCCGGATAATTTTGATTTTATAATTGCTAAGTGCCCTTCCTTCTTTTGTTTACGAAGTTTATTTGCTGCTTTTGTAAAATAGTTGTGTTTTTCAATAAAATTTACCTGTAGCATGTTCCAATCATTCTCATTGGTTATTATACCCACCGTTGTAAGCTCTTCAAAAAATCGATTGGATATTTCAAAAAAATCGTCTCTGCCTAAATAATCCAAATCCGCATCTGCCAAAATTTCCTCTAAATGATTTTTAGGCGATTGCGGAATTTTTGTTGCCATTATCATTTCGCAAATTCTCTCTATCTGGTTGTTGGAATATTTAAAATTCGGAAGCAACTCTTTCGCAATTTTACACGAATTTTCTTCATGACCCTTTGCTCCAAACAAGAACCCTGAGTCGTGGAATAGTGCAGCTGTTTTAAGCATTATTAAATTATCACCATTAACCTTTTCTCTCTTTCCTAAATTGATGACGGCTTTTAATACATCCTTAGCGTGGGCAACACTATAATAAGAAAGATGTTTTGGTAATTCGTTTTTTAATTTTTTTAAAATAACTTTTTTCACATCATCGTATTGCATATTGAACACGTTTATTGTTGAAAGCCTATAACGATAATATTGCCCGCCTGATTGTCTAAATTATTACTATCAATTCGCTTTTCAAAATATTAACTTTGTATCCCACCAAACGAGCCCCTTTTATATTATCCCGTATTTGATAACTTTAACAGAGTTTGACTAGCCTGATATTCAGCCCTTAATAAATCCATTTTAAAATTCTAATTGTAGAATATTGCCCAAGCGCTTTAACTTTTTAGATTGTAATTGAGAAATAAAAAAGGCCTCAAACTATTTTAGTTTAAAGCCTTTTATTTTGTGGGCCCACCAGGATTTGAACCTGGGACCACCTGATTATGAGTCAGGTGCTCTAACCAACTGAGCTATAGGCCCGGGGCTGTTACAAATATTTGTTGGTTGTTACAGCGGGCAGCAAAAATAAGCAAATAATATTTTTAGAAAAACCTATTTTGCAATTATGGAAAATGTGAAAAATATACTTTTTGACTTTGGTGGTGTTTTGTATGATTTAGATTATCATCTTACCATTGATGCTTTTGATGCGCTCGGATACTCCGGTTTTGAAAATGCTTTTAGTCAATATAAGGCAAATAGGTTTTTTGAAGATTTTGAAACCGGGCGTATTGATGAATCTACCTTTTATTCAGCCTTGCAGGCCATCCCTGCAGTTCCACCTTCCATTCCGCAAATTAAAAAGGCTTGGAATGCTATGATGCTTGGCTTTAGGATGAATAGCCTGGCTTTTTTAAAAACACTTTCCTCAAAGTATAAACTTTACCTTTTAAGTAATACCAATATCATCCATAAAAGAAGATTTGATGATGAATTATTTCATTCTACAGGCCTCAGTAGCATGGATGCCCTGTTTGAAAAAGCCTATTATTCTCATCTTATTGGAAAAAGAAAACCACATCAAGAGGTGTTTAAGTACGTAATAGGAGATGCGGGGATTCTGCCCGATGAAACGCTGTTTGTTGAAGATACGCTTCCAAATCTTGAAAGCGCAATGCAACTTGGATTTAAAGGATTGTTGTTAGAGCCAAAGGAGTTAATTGAAAATAAATTAAATTATTTAATCTCTTCAAAATCAATATAGTCGCTTTCTGAAATTGTACTTTTTACGGTAGTATTATTGTTAGATTGTTGCTGTTTTTTAACCTGCTCATCCATGTGATCCTGCATATCTTTCATTTTCCCCTTCATTTGTTTTGTGGCACGGTAAACCGGTATGATAAAGTCAAAAACCACTTTATATAATATATATAGTGCCAGTAATTCAAATATCAGCTTAAAAATCTTCATTATTCAAAGGTAATAAGCCTACAGGTTATAGTGATTGTTTTAAGAAATTTTTGACGAAGCCCCTCATTATCATCTGTTTTAGCCGGGTATTATTTTGTTAGATGTTGTAAATTTTCGTATATTTGCATTCGGAAAAAGAATCAAAAGGAGGGAACGGAGGCGTTCCCTTCTGCTATTTAATCAACTGATGCCGTGGAAGAAAAAATTGCAATCATTGAGAGATTATTGAATCCGTTGTTAACGGATGATATCTTTTTGGTAGATATGAAAATAAAACCAACCAATAATGTAAAAGTTTATTTGGATGCAGATAGCGGATTGGGTATTGAGAAATGTATTCGGATAAATAGAGCCTTATATAAAGAAATTGATACAAATGCAGTTTTTACCGACGGAGATTTCTCACTTGAAGTTTCCAGTCCGGGCGTAGATGAACCTTTAAAAAAGCTACGTCAATATTATAAGAATGTGGGTAGAGATATAGAGGTTACTTTTTTGGATGATAGTATTAAAATGGGAAGGCTGGAAGAGGTAAATGATGCAGGTATTAAATTGGTTTATACCGAAGGGAAAAATAGTAAAGCAAAGACTCACGAGATAGAGTTGCTGTTTTCAGAAATAAAAAAAACAAAAGTGCTAATTAAATTTTAATTATTAAAACAAAACCCCGGGCCGGTTAGGGTATGAGTTACCGGCAATTATATGGCAAGCATAAATTTAATTGATTCATTTCAGGAGTTTAAAGAGGCCGAAAATATTGATCGCCCTACACTGATGAAGGTGATGGAAGATGTATTTAAAACTTTAATCAGAAAAAAGTATGGTAGTGATGAAAATTTTGATGTAATTGTAAATGATCAAAAAGGTGATTTGGAGATTTTTAGACGCCGTACTATCGTAGATGATGATGATTTGTATAATACCCTAACGGAAATTGAGTATAAAGATGCTATTAAGATTGAGCCGGATTATCAGGTAGGAGAAGAATTGTATGAGGAGATTGATATTCAAAAGGAGTTTGGTCGTAGAGCTATCTTAGCCGGAAAACAAACACTGGCTGCTCGTATCAATGATTTAAAGAAGAATATTCTGATTAAAAAATATGAAGATAGGGTAGATGAAATTGTTAATGGGGAGATTTATCAATTTTGGAAGAAAGAAGCTTTGCTGTTAGATGAAGATGGAAACGAAATGATTATGCCAAAAACAGAACAAATTCCGTCTGACTTTTTAAAGAAGGGGGAAACCATTCGTGCGGTTGTAAAGCGAGTGGAATTAAAAAACGGACAGCCGGTTATTATTCTTTCTCGTACAAGCCCGATTTTTTTAGAAAAGCTACTCGAAATTGAAGTGCCTGAAATCTTTGACGGCTTAATTGTTGTAAAAAAGATTGTTCGTGAACCGGGTGAAAGAGCAAAGGTTGCTGTAGAAAGTTTTGATGATCGTATTGACCCGGTTGGCGCTTGTGTTGGTATGAAGGGTGCACGTATTCATGGTGTGGTACGCGAATTAAAAGGTGAAAATATTGACGTAATTAATTACACTACTAATACACAGTTGCTCATTCAACGTGCACTTACTCCGGCTAAAATTTCAAGTATTGAATTGGATTCTGAAAATAGGAGAGCAAAGGTATATATGGCTGCAGACCAAGTATCACTGGCTATTGGACGTAGAGGAGTAAATATTAAATTAGCCTGTGAACTTACGGGCTATGATATTGATGTGCGCCGTGATAATGAAGGCGATGAAGATGGGTTTGATATTGAATTGGACGAGTTTGCAAATGAAATAGAAGATTATTTATTGGATGATTTAAAGAGAATAGGCTGTGATACCGCACGCGCAGTGCTCAGCCTTTCATCAGAAGAGTTGGAAAGACGAACTGATTGGGAAAAAGAAACTGTTGAAAACGTGCGCCGGATATTACAAGCTGAATTTGATGAAGAATAATTATCTGTTGATTTTAGCAGATAAAACAAAATAAAAAGAAAAGAGGTAAAACTTTTCGTAAACAAAAGAATGGCAGAAGTAACAAACCTACCTAGATTAATGGCTGCGGCCAAGGAGTTTAATATCGGGAGCCAAACCCTGGTTGACTTTCTTGTGTCGAAGAATTTTAGTGCTGATGATTTAAAGCCAAACTCAAGGTTGACCGAAGAAATGTATCGTGTGTTGCAACAAGAGTTTCAACAAGATAAAGCAGCTAAGCAAAAGGCTGAGCAAATTGACCTGCCGAAAGGACTTGGAGAAGTTAAAAAGAAAAAAGACGAAGAAGACCTGTCCTTTAAGAAAAAAGAAGAAAAGGCGAAAGCGGTTACTCCCACTCCACCCACTCAACCTCCGGTAGAAGAAACTCCTGTGGTAGAAGTGGAAGCTAAGAAGGAAGAGCCTAAACAGGCCGAAAAAAAGGATGTGGTGGAAGTTACAAAAATTGAGGCTCCGGAAATTGAAAAGCCAAAGGTTATCGCAAAAATAGACCTTGACGCCTTAGACACAGGAAAACGAGCAAAGAAATCTGCTAAAACGTTACCTGAAGAAAATAAACCTGAAAAGAAAACCTCTCGTAAGAAATCAGAAGTAACTCCTCCTGCAGAAGAAGTAACAAAACCCATAGAGGATGTTAAGCCCGAAGAACAAGCAAAAGACGAGCCTCCTGTAATTACTAAAATCTCTGCAGAAAAATTAACCGGACCTAAGGTGATTGGTAAAATTGAATTGCCCTCTGCCGGAGAAACACGGCCTAAACGTGAAGAAGAAAAAGGAAAGCGGAAAAGAATTCCTATCAAACGCCCCGGAACACACCCCGGACACGATTCACATGGCGGACACCGTGGGGGAAAATCAAAGATGGATCCCAGAACAGCCGCCGGAGGACCCAAAAAGAAAGAAACTGTTATTGATGAAAAAGAGATTCAAGATAAACTAAAACAAACCCAGGCGAAGCTGGCTGGTATCGGAGGCCGTGGTAAAAGCTCACGAAGTAAAAGACGTAGAGATAAAAGAGAAGAACTTGCGGAAGTTGAAAAACAAGATGGGTTGGGTAATGTGTTGCAGGTAACAGAATTTGTTACTGTTAGTGAATTGGCCGGTTTGATGGATGTGAGCTTTACAGATATCATCAGTAAGTGTATGTCGTTGGGGGTTATGGTGTCTATTAACCAACGCTTAGAAGCGGATATTATAGAATTAGTAGCAGATGAATACAATTATAAAGTAGAATTTATTGGAGTTGAAGATGCATCCCATGGAGAAGGAGAAGAAGAAGACGATGACCCTAATGATGTTAAACCACGTGCCCCAATTGTAACTATCATGGGACACGTTGATCACGGAAAAACATCATTACTTGATTACATACGAAATGCCAATGTGAGCTCCGGTGAAGCTGGTGGAATTACCCAGCATATTGGAGCCTATGAGGTAACTACTGCCGGAGGGAGAAAAATAACATTCTTGGATACACCGGGTCATGAAGCGTTTACGGCTATGCGTGCCCGTGGTGCCAAACTAACAGATATTGCAGTTATTGTAGTTGCTGCTGATGATGCAGTAATGCCCCAAACCCGAGAGGCTATTTCACATGCACAGGCAGCTTCAGTTCCTATGATTTTTGCCATTAATAAAATGGATAAGGAAAATGCAAATCCCGAAAAAATTAAGGAACAACTTGCAGGAATGAATATCCTTGTTGAAAGCTGGGGAGGTAAATATCAAAGTCAGGAAATAAGTGCTAAGAAAGGAATTAATGTTGACCAATTATTGGAAAAGATTTTGTTAGAAGCCGACTTGCTCGAACTGAAGGCTAATCCTAACCGATTGGCAAATGGTACCGTTGTTGAAGCATCTTTAGATAAGGGAAGAGGCTATGTGGCTACTGTGTTGGTTCAAAACGGAACACTTAAAGCAGGAGATATGATTGTTTCCGGACAGTATTTCGGAAAAGTAAAAGCAATGTACAATGAACGTAACCAAAGAATAGATGCTGTTCCGCCTTCTTCACCTACTTTAATTTTAGGTTTAAATGGTGCTCCGCAAGCCGGTGAAACATTTAAGGTATTTGAAAATGAATCAAGTGCGCGTGCTGTGGCAACACAACGAGGACAAATTCTACGTGAACAAGGAATACGGTCTCGTAAGCATATTACACTGGATGAAATTAGCCGTCGTCTTGCATTGGGTAATTTTAAAGAACTGAATGTAATTATTAAAGGTGATGTGGATGGCTCAGTGGAAGCATTAAGCGATTCATTGCAAAAATTAAGTACTGAGGAAATTGTTGTAAACGTAATTCATAAAGCAGTTGGCGCAATTACAGAAAGTGATGTTACCCTGGCTAATGCCTCAGACGCTATTATTATTGGGTTTAATGTTCGCCCATCTGTACATGCAGCAAAACTGGCTGAACAAGAAAGCATTGAAATAAAAACCTATTCTATTATTTATAATGCCATTGAAGAAATTAGAAGTGCGATGGAAGGTATGCTGGAACCCAGCGTTGAAGACAAGATTATTGGAAATGTAGAGATAAGAGAAACATATCGCTTTGATAAAGCTACTGTGGCCGGTTGTTTCGTACTGGATGGAAAAATTACCCGTAACAGCCGCGTGCGACTTATCCGTGATGGTATTGTAATTTATACCGGTGAATTAGCCAGCCTTAAACGTTTTAAAGATGATGCTAAGGAAGTGAGTTCCAATATGGAATGTGGTTTGGTAATTAAAAATTACAACGATATAAAAGTTGGCGATATTGTTGAGGCATTTGAAGAAATAGAAGTTAAAAGAACACTATAAGTGCTGTTTTAAAAAAAGCATTTTATTAACAGATGTATTGGTAATATCGCTGCTGATAATTACATAATGATGAAATTATTTTTAACCTCCCTGATTTTATTATCAGTTATAGGAGCTAAAGCCCAACCTCAACAAAATCTAGTAGCTGATAAAATTGCCGCAGTGGTTGGAGATAAGATTGTTTTAAGAAGTGATATTGATAATGCAATCTTAGATATGCAGCGTCAGGGTATTCCTGTTCCACCGGAAGCGAGATGCCTTATTCTTGAACAAAGTATGGGCATTAAAGCATTGGTGCTACAAGCAGAAAAGGATTCTTTACCCGTTACTGATGAAGAAATAGAACTTGCTATTGATAATCAAATCCGGGGATTCATCAACGCTTACGGCTCTAAGGATGAAGTAGAACGCGTAGCCGGCAGATCTATCTATCAACTTAAAGAAGATTTTAAAGAAACATTTCGTGACCGGAAATTATCGGAAGCAATGCGCAATAAAATTGTAGAAGATGTAAAAATAACACCCATAGAAGTAAAAGCTTATTTTGATAAAATCCCTACAGATAGTCTCGCATTATATGAATCGGAATTGGAGGTTGGACAAATTGTGGTGTATCCTAAAGCAAGTAGAGATGCAGAACTTTATGCTATTGAACAGCTAAGTGATATTAAAAAACAAGTAGAAGCGGGAAAAGATTTTGGAGCCCTTGCTCGTTATTATACCGATGATGAAGGGAGCCGCGACCGTGGTGGCCAGTATGAAATTAACAGAAACCAGCGAGATATGGATCCGGTGTGGATGGCTAAAGCCTTTACACTAAAAGACGGCCAAATAAGTAATCCATTCAAGTCCAGATTTGGTTATCATATTATTCAAATGGTAAGTCGTTTTGGTGACGATGCTGTGGTAAGACATATTTTAAAAATTCCGGTTGTTACCCAATATGAACTGCGCGAAGGTATCGCCCAACTTGACTCCGTTCGGGCTAAACTTATTGCTGGAACAATGGACTTTGGTACAGCAGTGGCAAAATACAGTGAAGATGAATACAGTAAATTTACCGGAGGAATGTTACAAGGACGGGATGGTAACCTGCTCACTATCCAAGAAATGGATAAGTCTATGATCCCGGTTTTGAAAAATATGGAGGTAGGGCATTATTCCCAACCCACAGATTTTACCGATGAGCGCGGCAAGAAAGGTGTGAGAATTATTTATTTAAAAGCAAAAACGGAACCTCATAGGGAAAATTTGAAGGATGATTTTAATAGGATTTCTGCACGTGCTTTAGAAGAAAAGAAAGAAGAAACATTAGAAGAATGGTTTGAAAAAAAGGTAAAAACATATCACATTGCCGTTGATGATGAGTTTAAAAATTGTGAATCCATTAAACGATGGATGCCCAATAAATTATAACTAATAAAAACACTGAATGAAGTAACCATATTTAATTTTCGTTCCGGATAGCCCGGAACGTTTTATTTTTTATACTTAAATAATTTGTGATTGATAGAGAAGAAAATAAATAATAAAAATGAAGAACGTGCCATTTTAATTGGTTTAATTAAAAAGGATGAAACGGAACAGCAGGTAAACGAATACCTGGATGAATTGCATTTTTTAGCAGAAACAGCCGGAGCAGTAGCAGAGAAAAGAGTTACACAAAAAATGCAAAACCCCGATAGTAAAACTTTTTTAGGTAAAGGAAAATTAGAGGAGATTAAAAGTTTTATTGTTTCCAAAGGAAATATTGACCTCATCATTTTTGACGATGAACTAACCGGATCGCAAATTACTAATATCGAAAAAGCATTAGGCAAAAAGACTATTGATCGCTCAGATTTAATCCTGGATATATTTGCCAGTAGAGCAAAAACGGCCAGAGCAAAAACACAAGTAGAACTTGCACAATATCAATATTTGCTCCCGCGGCTTAAAGGAATGTGGAAACACCTTGAAAGACAAGGAGGTGGTGTAGGAACAAGAGGTCCGGGCGAAACAGAGATTGAAACAGACCGTAGGTTGGTAAAAGATAAAATTTCTTTATTACGGAAACGGTTAGCCGAAATTGATAAACAATCCTTTACTCAAAGAAAGGAACGTGGCGAATTTATGCGCGTTGCCCTCGTGGGCTATACTAATGTAGGTAAATCAACCTTGATGAACGTGTTAAGTAAGAGTGACGTATTTGCTGAGAATAAACTATTCGCTACTTTGGATACCACTACACGGAAAGTGGTTTTTGAAAAAACCCCTTTTTTGCTGAGTGATACTGTTGGGTTTATTCGCAAATTGCCTCATCACCTTGTGGAGAGTTTTAAAAGTACATTAGACGAGGTGAGAGAAGCTGATGTGCTGCTGCATGTGGTGGATATTTCACACCCCGGATATGAAAGTCAATGGAGCGTGGTAAATAAAACCCTTATTGATATTGGAATAAAAGATAAGCCAACAATTACCATCTTTAACAAGATGGATAAATATGAAAAGCAAACATTTGATCAATGGCTAGAGGATGATGTAAAGCAAGAAATTTTAAGTGATTTAAAAAAACGATGGCAGACTGAAACCGGAGGAAATTGTGTTTTTATCTCGGCTACCGAAAAAATTAATATAGACATCCTGCGCCAAAGCATTTTAAATAAGGTTAGAGATCTGTACAGGGTGCGCTATCCGTATAAGGCAGAGTTCTTCTTTTAGCAGTTAACTCTGCCGGATTATTTATTAAAATTTATTTTTAACATGGCTGCTGCGCTTAATTTTAATAGGGATAATGTTAAAGTATATTTTTACGAAATGAAAAAATTTCCAATTCTGCTATTTCTGATTTTCCTAATGGAAAAGGGATTCTCTCAAACTGAAAAGATTCAGGAAATGGATAGCATTACTGTTTCAGCAACAATAGTGCCTGTAAAGGCCGCCCAAACAGGAAGGAGCATTACCACCGTTTCAGCAGAAGAGATAAGGAAATTACCGGTTCAAACGATTGATGAATTGCTACGGTACCTTCCGGGTGTGGAGGTTCAGGCACGAGGACCTAAGGGTTCACAATCAGATATATTAATACGAGGTGGAACATTTCAACAGGTGTTGATCATTATAGATGGTGTTCGTGTAAATGATCCGGTAACAGGACATTTTAATGGCTATTTCCCAATTGCAACTGCTGAAATTGAACGAATTGAAATTTTGCGAGGAGCCTCCTCCGCTTTATATGGAAGTGATGCAGTAGGTGGCGTGGTGCAAATAATTACAAAAACTTTTGCCGGCACAAATGAAAATAAAAGTGGAAGTGCTACGCTTTCCCTGGGTGAATACAATTATCTCAATACTGATATTGGTTTACAACATAAAATAGGAAAATGGAATTTTGCTGGGGGGGCTATGGGTAATAACAGTAGTGGTGTACAACAAAGAGGAATGAGGGGTTTCTTCCATAATTATACAACAAGTTTTTCTGCTGCTGTAAAGACTAATAATAATTGGAATCTGGGATTTCGGCTTGCTTATGATAGCAGAGATTTTGGCGCTCAAAATTTTTACACCTCCTTTGCTTCAGATTCTGCAATCGAAAAAGTAAATACTTTTTGGAGCCAGGCGCAGGCAAGATGGAGCAGGAGAAAATTATTGTGGGTTTCATCAGCAGGGTATAAAAGTACACACGATAATTACCTGTTTAATAAAATGAGTATTGCCAATAATAATAAGTCATCATTGATACAGGCGCAAAGCTATTTGCATTATACATTTAATACATCACTTGGTTTAACAGCCGGAATGCAGATTGTAAACAAAGGGATTAAAAGCAATGACAGAGGGAACCACCATTTAACGCAGGTGGGATTTTATACTATTTTAAATAGTGAACTAAGTAAACATTTTACACTGCATCCCGCCTTACGTGTTGAATATGATAGTAAAGAAAACTTGAATTTTTTACCGCAATTAAATGCATCTCTACATTTTTCAAAAGCCCAACTTCGAGGAACGGTTGGACGCACAATTAGGGATGCAGATTTTACCGAGAGATATAATAATTATGCTAAACTTTTAGTTACGGGTGGGCGCATAGGCAATCCCGATTTACATGCAGAAACAGCCTGGACGTATGAACTTGGGGTTGATGTGATTCCCATAAACCATTTGAAAATCTCCGGTACCGTATTTCAGCGAAATCAATCGAAGATGATTGATTATGTTCCTACACCATATAGTGAGATGCCTAATCAACATAATTTATCACCAACAGGAAGTTATGCACTTGCATTAAATATTTCTTCAGTAACTAATAGCGGTTGGGAATTATTTGTGCAATGGAAAAGAAACTTTTCACAAAACCATAGCCTGGTGTTGCAAGCCGGAGCTACAGGCCTGAATAGTAAATTACCGGATGGTTCAAAACCGGGGTTGTATTTAAGTAACCATGCAAACTTTTTAGGAAATCTTATGACCGCTGTTCAGTTAAAAAAATTGAGTATAAGCGTGTCTGCGTTGTATAAAAAGAGGCCATCACAAGAAGCCCCGGGGTTAAATACTATTTTAAATAAAGACTATTTTTTACTGAATACACGAATTGGATTTTTAATAACCCACAAAATGAATTTGTTTATGCAGGTAGATAATGTTGGAAATACTTTTTATACTGATTTACTTGGCGCACAAATGCCGGGAAGATGGGTTATGGGAGGGGTGACCTTTTCCTTTTTCTAAATTTATAAATCTCAAACCATAAAACCGAGGCGCCTCCAATAATCATGGTGGTGAATAACTCTATTATATGAAGGCCTGTTACGTGGAAAAAATCAGATACAGGAGTAGCATATAAAATAATAAGCAATAAAATGAGCACCGTAATAGTGATCCCTGTAAGTAATGCATTGGGATTTTTAAGTGTTTCAAAAATACTATGGTAAAAAGACCTGTTGGTATAACTAAGAAAGATATTAGCAAACAACATCGTAGAAAATACCATGGCTCTTGTTTTTTCTTCATTACCCCCATTATACACCGCAAGTTGATACACCAGTAAAACACCAACCGTTATCGCAAGCCCCTGAATGATGCTTATTGCCATTTCCTTCCAGTTAAGAAATGTTTCTGCAATTAAACGAGGGGGCTGTTGCATTGCATTTTTATCCATGGGCTCTCTTTCATACACAATAGAACATGTGGGGCCCATTACTAATTCAAGAAAAATTACATGGGCCGGTGAAAAAATTTGAGGATAAATCCAACCAAGAAAAAGAGGCAATGATACAGTGAGTATAATGGGAATATGTATGGAGATAATGTATTGAATTGCTTTTTTAATATTTGAATAAATTCTTCTACCGGCCGCAATACCTGTAATCAATTTTTCTAAATTGTCATTGGTGATAACCAGTGCGGCAGCGGCTTTAGCTATTTCTGTTCCTTTGTGACCCATAGCTACACCAATATGAGCAGCCTTTAGCGCCGGCCCGTCATTAACACCATCACCCAGCATAGCAACTACTTCTCCGTTCTTTTTTAATGTATTTACTATAGAGAGTTTTGCTTCTGGAAACATACGAGTAAACAAGACCGTATTTTCAGCAATTTTTGAAAGCTCCTTATCTGTTTTTCCATTAATATCAACTCCCATTATGGCAGCATCAGTATGGTGTATCCCGGCTTGTTTGGCTATCGCTTTAGTAGTTTCCAAGTTGTCACCGGTTATTATTTTTACCTTAACACCTGCATCATAAATTTGTTTAAAAACTTCAGCAATTCCCTCTTTAGGCGGGTCATAAAAAATGAGTAATCCTAGAAATGTAAATGAAAAATCCTGTTGCTTTTTTGGAAAAAGGTTACCTTCAAAAGAAGCTTTTGCAACTCCCAAAAGACGGAAGCCTCTTTTTCCAAAATCTGAAATCATATCCCTGATTTTATCTTTCTCAATTTCTGATAATGTACTTACATCTAAAATAGCTTCAGGGGCACCTTTGGCAGCTATAATCCGCTCCTTCTTCTCATTTTCAAATATATGAGTCATCATAGGCGGTGTGCCACTTAATGGATATTCGTGAAAAAGATTGTATTCTTTCCTTAAGTCTTTACTTTGTGTATTTTCATAAATATCATGAATGGTTATTTCCATTGGATTAAAGGGTACCGGCTCGCTTCCCCACATCGCATAAGAAATCAAATCATTTAATGTACTATCATTAAACATATCTGCATTATATACACTTGCGGAACTGTAATCATAAAGATGTTTTAGCTCCATTGTATTTTGTGTGATAGTACCTGTTTTATCAGAACAAACAACCGTTGTGCTTCCCAATGTTTCAACAATTGAACTACGCTTAACAATAATCCCTTCTTGCATCAATCGCCAAGATCCCAAAGCCATGAAGGTGGTAAAGGCAACTGGAATTTCTTCTGGTAATATGGACATAGCAAGTGTAAGACCACTAAGAAGGCTGGTAACGATATTTTGGTTTTCAATATATGCAGTAACACAAACCAGAGAAAAGATAATAAAGCCAATAACAGCCATTACTTTAACGAAACGCTCAATCTGAATTTGAAGAGGAGATCTTTCCTCTTTTATTTTTGATAAAGAGGATCCAATTTTTCCCAGCTCTGTTTCCTTTCCAATATTAGTAACACTAAAAATAGCCAGGCCCGAAACGACAATAGTACCACTATACACTTTATTGTTTGATGGTTGACTGTCTTTAAAAATGGAGAAACTCTCTCCGGTAAGAGAAGATTCGTTTACTGAAAAATCATTGCTGTGTACTATTGCACCATCAGCATTAATCATTTTCCCTTCTTCTGCAATACACAAATCTCCAACCACAATTTCGTGCGTGGGAATCTTTCGTGCTTCACCGTTTCTTATAACTGTACTTAGTGGCTCGTTCAACTTTTCAAGCTCTTTTAATGCCTTTTTACTCCGGTTGTCTTGATACAGTGAAATTCCCGAAACAGCAATGAGTGCAAAAAACATAAAAGCAGCATCCCCATATTCTCCAACTATTAAATAGATAATAACCGTGGCAATAAGCAAAATGAGCATAGGCTCTTTTATGATATTCCATAGTAACATCACTGTGGAATAACTTTCATTGTTGGTAATTTGATTAGCACCAAATTCTTTTTGTGCTAAAATAACCTCACTTTCAGATAAGCCTTTTAATTGTTGAGGAATGTTATATTCCATGAATTGGTGTATAAGGTGGCTAAAAGACTTTAAGATGCTCAAAACAAACCCTCTTTATAATAGAGCGCTTTAAGAATACCGTACCGAATGTAACTAAAAAAGTTGATAGTAGCACAACTGTTCAATTACTTCCGTCAGCCCCCATTGAGGCAATACCACGTTAAAGGCAGTGGTTCTTGTCGTCCGTCTTTGCAAACCATTGTCGTGGCGGGTTGTGCGGTTGTATATTTTCCCTATTACTCACAAGTTAATTTATTTTTTAATGGCGTTCGTGAATGCTTCGCATTTCAGAAGGGTAGGAGATTTTTTTAGTTACTCACTTCATTATTCATTTTTAAAGGTGTTCGTGAACCGAAAACGGTTTCAATTTTTCTTTGGGTCAGCTTTGCAAGCTCTTTCACAAAGCTTGGATTTCAGCGTGGGCTTCCCGTAGGAGTGGGACAGGTTGTGGAGCTTAGGTTCCGAAAGCTTTCGGGGTGCTTGCAAAATGCGTTGGCTCATACGATTTTGTTTATTGGTTTATCAATTCCTTTTAGTAGTTCTTCCAACTGTCCGCCTGGGCTTGAGTAACCGATGGTGATGTCGTCTGCAAGGCTTGTCATTAGTAGGTTGCGTGTCTGTGCGTTTTGGCTGCTTACTCGTTTTACTGATTTGTCAAAAGGTGTAATGATTAACAGTCTGCCTTGTTCTAATGGTGTTGAAAATTCGGGTTCTAATTTTTCTTTTAGTCCTCTTGCTAATGCCAAAATAATGGGCTGTTTGCCTTTGAGCAAATAATGCAACACATCTTTTTCTATTTGGCTATGGAAACCACTGATTACGCAATTATCCAGTTCTCTTTGCTCTATTGCCCAGTCATAACATTTCAATACTGCCGAAGCAGGTACTTGCCGGCTGCATAAAAAAGCTGTTTTGGGTAGCTTTAAAAGGTTGGTATTGCCACGGTTCCCTTTAATAATTGTGGTTTCGGCTCCGCTCAACCACCTATTGGAATGGTGTGTTTCATTTTTACACTCTGCTAATAGATGCAGATTTTCAGGTTTATTTGCAATTAGAGCTTCTTTTTTCTTCCTGCTCCAACCTTGCACTTGTTTTTCCCTATAAAATGCTTCATCAATTCTTGGGTATTCTTCATAATAAACTAACTCAACAGGCAATCGTTTTTTTGTGTGGTTAGCTCCTTCACCAGCTTGATGCTGGGCTATACGTTGTTCAAGATTAATAGTGCTACCTACATAGTAACTATCATCCGAACATTTTAATATGTACATATAGCCTTTCATCGTTTTATTAATTTCTCGCCTCGACTTGATACGACTATGCACACCACCAGCCGTTGGTTGAGCGTAGTCGAAACCCGGCTGCACAAAAAAGCTGTTTTAGGTAGCTTTAAAAGGTTTGTATTTCCAAGACTTTCTTTTATCATTCTTCGTAGTAATAAGAGTAATCGATACCTTTCATAAACATTTCACGGTCGTATATTTTATTGGTAAGTGCCTTAGCAATAAGTTGAGCCATGACACTGTAATCAACTGTGCTGATAATCATTGCATTCATGTAGTTCTCTTTGCTGATTTTGCTCCAGTCCACACATTTTTTCAGATATTTTTTTAGCATCAAATCAAGCCATACTCTCGTACTTCTGCCGTTGCCTTCCATAAAAGGATGTGCCTTGTTCATGGCTGCATATTTTTGAATAATCTCATTAAAAGTCTTTTGGGGCATGGCATCTATTTGCTGTAAGGTGTTTTTTAAATGCTGGGCATAAACGAATTGGTATCCTCCTTTTGAGATGCTTTTTTCTCTGATTTGCCCTGCAAAATCATACAAGCCGCCAAACAAATAAGCGTGTATTTGTTGCAGACCTTTTGTAGTACCTACTTCAAATTCGTTGATAAGATTACTTTCAAAAAGGGTGTAAGCTATCTTTTTGCTTTGCCCGTCAATACTGGTGTCGCTATAAAGAAACCAGTCTAAAAACTTCATGGCCCTGTTGTTGGGAAAATTTTTGGCTAATGCTGTTACACCATCGCTGTCCAACATATCAGCCAACCGCTTTTTACCATCAGGAGCTAAAAATTTCAACTGGGTAGTGGCACTAACCACTTCGCTGTTTTCTTTTTTCAACTTTGCTTTTAGATACTTCCAATAGTTGCGGGTTTTATTGTAATCTTCTTCTTCATTCAAAATACCCACAACATCCAATACACTAAACCACCACTTGGTGTTGGCATCATCCCAAACGGCACGAACTTCACGGTCGTTAAAAAAACGGATGGATATTTTGAGTTGCTCTTTCATTTGCCAATTGTCTGAACCATGATTTATAGGATTTGCGGATTAACATGGTTTGTTTTTGGTAATTCTCCTTTAAAAGCTTTCTGGCTTAGTGAACCGTAAAGGTTTTCAAGTTCGGCTAAGCTTTGTTGGTATTGACTTTTGAGGGCTTCTGTTTTTTCTACAATTTGGGCAAATTGGGTTTGGAGTGAGATGGGTGGAACAGGAATTTTTAAACTCTCAAGAATCTGCTGATTAATATTCTGAATGTTTGCTCCTCTACCATTTTGCAACATTGATTTTCTAAACACTGAAACTCTAAACAAGTGTGAGAGATAGATTGAAGTGATTTGTGCTTTTTCAATTCTGTATCTAATGCAGAAACCGCTATAAGTTACCTTATCTTTTTTAGGGAAAACTACAAGGCATCTTCCTACTAATTCTCTATTGCCATTTGAACGCACAAAAACTAAATCTCCGTCTTGTAAATAATATTCATCGCTTGGTGCTGATGATAAATTCAAAATTGGTAATGAATCAATGTCTGTGAGTTTTGATAAATCTTTAAAGTCACCAACACCTAAACAACGAATATTTAATCCCGATTCATTTCGTGTATAGTTTAGTCCATTTTTTAAAGAACCATAATTTTTAAGAGAATCAATTTTCCATCCCTTCTCATTCCTCACAGGGTCTCCAAACATCCCCAAAAACGCACTTTTCAAAAATTCCTCCAGCAGGCGTATGCTTTCTTTGCGTTGGGCTATTAGGTTTTCTGCTTTGCTTAATAGGTTGGCTATGTGGAGTTGGTCATCAATTTCTAAATCAGGAATTTCAAGTTGCTCCAATGATTTCCTGTTTATGTGCATAATGGTTGCACCAGTGGCTTTTCGTTTTAGATATTCCGATTTAGTTTGAAGAAACCTGTAAATAAATTCTGGGAAAAACTGTTTTGTGTTATTCACTTTCAATTTTACCATAGTACTACCTACATAACCACTTCTGCCAAATCCCATTTGCCCAACGGAACCGTCCCAAACCAACATAATATCATTTTCACTAGCTAAAACTCCATCAGTATCTATTGTGTAAAGCGGTTTGTTTTCATTTCGGAAATCGTTTGCTTGAAACACACGAATTGCACCTTCCTGATTTTCTTCAAGCAAGTTGTATTTTCTGCCTTTCTCTATTTGAACTATGTCTTTTAATAATGTCATTAAATCAACTCTTTTAATTCTTTTTTAATATCCTTTTTGTGGCTACAATGTTTCTTTTTCGTTCTGTTGGACTCCGAAGGAGTCCAATGTTTGTAGCTAAATATTTAGCTACAAACATTCGACCCCCATGGGGTCGTACTTCTTTATATCATTTGTTATAATTCGTTAATACCTTAATACCTTTTTGTATATCCGATCTCCTGTTTTCTATGTTGGTTGAATTATCTGTTGGACTCCGAAGGAGTCCAATGTTTGTAGCTATATCCATAGTTACAAACCTGGGACCCCTATGGGGTCGTACAAACCATCCCGAAATATTTATATCCAATAGAAAATGATTTATTCTATCCATGAACCAACGATTTTAATTCCGCCAATCCTTTTTGAATTTCTGCTTCCATGCTTTCCAATTTTCCGAAAATCACATTGGGTTTTTCATACACCACTTCTTCATACACTTCTTCTTTGTAGGTGCTCAGGTTCAGGTCGTAGTTGTTTTCTACAATTTCCTTTTTCGGCACCATAAAGTATTTCAGCTTTCGGTCGCTGTCTTTTTTGGCGTCTCTTGCTTTGTAGCGTTGCACAATGTCGGGCAGGTCGCTTTCGGCAATTTTATTTCGCTTATCGTCTAAGGTATAACCATCTGCCTGCATGTCGTAAAACCAAACATGATTGGTTTCTCCACCTTTGGTAAAAATCAAAATGGCGGTGCTTACTCCGGCATAGGGTTTAAATGCTCCGCTTGGCACGGCAATCACGGCTTTCAGTTCGGCTTTTTCAATTATCAGTTTTCTTACCGCTTCAAAGGCTTTGCCGCTGTTTTGAATTACACCGCTTGGCACAATCACAGCAGCCGTTCCGCCCATTTTCAGCATGTTAAAAACCCGTTCAACAAAAAGTAGTTCGGTTTTGGTGGTGGGCAGTTTTAGCCCTTCGTTAATATCGCCTTTGTCAATGTTGCCTGTAAAGGGCGGGTTTGCCATTATCACATCAAACTGGCTGTCTTCATTGTAGCTTTTGCTCAGGGTGTCTTTGTAGTCAATCTTGGGTTCGTCAATACCGTGCATCATCAGGTTCATCAAACCCAAACGCACCATGGTGGTATCAATGTCGTAACCCACAAAGCTTTTATCCAAAATGCTTTTTACTTTTTGTGTAAGCACCGCACTAATGGCGGCACGTTCAAAACCATCTTCGTCTTTCTGCAACTTCGGTTTGTCCTGGGCACTGAGCGAATTGTCCTGAGCGAAGTCGAAGGAAGTCGAAGTGCGCACCAAATCAGTAAGAATGTATTGATAAGCACCCAACAAGAAACCGCCTGTGCCGCAAGCAGGGTCGGCAATTCGCTGTCCCAATTGCGGAGCAACTAATTCAGCCATCAGTTTAATGATGTGTCGTGGTGTGCGGAACTGTCCGTTTTTGCCTGCCGTGGCAATTTCGCTCAACAGCATTTCATACACATCGCCCTGTATATCCTGAAAAGCATGTCTGCCTTCGGTGGCATCTTTTTCTATTTCCTTAAAAATATCTTCTACAATATTGATGGCAGAAACCAGCAAACTGGCTTTGGGCATAATGAACACAGCGTTTGCCATGTGTTTGGTAAACGGTGATGTTCCTCCGTTCAGTTCTTTCAAAAACGGAAACACTTTCATTTGTACATGCACAAGCATTTCGTCAGCGGGCTTGTGTTTAAAAACACTCCAACGCAATTCGTTCTTGTCAATACTTTCGTTGCTGCCCGGAATATTAAATTTGCCCGCAAATCGGGAAACATATTTTTCACCTGTCCACTCTGCATCCCGTTCACGTTTGGCTTCCAAATCGTCCAAACGCTTCATAAAAATGAGGTAGGTAATTTGCTCAATGGCGGTTAAAGGGTTGGCAATTCCGCCCTCCCAAAAGTTTTGCCAGAGATTGGCAATGAGCGATTTTAATTGTGCGTTGTTTTGTAACATTTTTATTCTTCAATATTTCGGTACATTAATAATTGTTGGACTCCAGAGGAGTCCTGAGGTTTGTAGCTTGGAATCAAGCTACAAACCTACGACCCCAGAGGGGTCGTACTATTCCAACCATTCAAACAAATATTTTTCATTGTATTCAATTTCATATTTCTTCAAAAAATCCATGTATTCTTCTTTGAACGTTTTCTTTTTATGGTGTTCCTTTTGGTTCAGAACATATTTTACAACGGTATCTATTTGAGAATGGCTGTATGAAAAAGCACCAAACCCTTCCTGCCAAT